>QQNF01000021.1 GCA_003402705.1 Verrucomicrobiota bacterium
CAGCGGCGGATGGGGGTGGCGAAGTGGGCGGCGACGACGGCGAGGGTGAAGACGCCGGAGAGGGGCATGAGGATGGCGGCGAGGAGCGGG
Source organism: Verrucomicrobiota bacterium (assembly GCA_003402705.1). Classification (GTDB taxonomy): domain Bacteria; phylum Verrucomicrobiota; class Verrucomicrobiia; order Verrucomicrobiales; family V1-33; genus V1-33. Next base: position 91 of record QQNF01000021.1, read on the forward strand.
TTCATGAGGCCTGCGAGGCAGAGGCCTGCGGCGGCGATGTTGTAGGTGACGGCGAAGGCGGCGACGCGGTGGACGGCTTTGGCGCGGAGTCTGGCGGTATCGAGGAGGGTGGTGAGGAATTTGAGACTGCGGCCGAGGAAGTAGAAGTCGGCTTTGGCTTCGAGGAGGCCTTTATCGACGACTGGGGTGCCGGTGCAGGAGGCTGCGGAGAAGGCTAGGGAATCGTTCATGCCGTCGCCGATGTAGAGTGTGTCGCCGCGGTCGATGGAGCGGACGATCTGTTCTTTTTCGGTGGGGGTGAGTGAGGCGTGGGAGTTCTGCTGGGGAATGTCGAGTTCAGCGGCGAGGGAGCGGACTTTTTCGGGACGGTCGCCGCTGAGGAGGAAGAGGGAGAACCCTGATTTCTGGAGGAAGGCGGCCTGGCTGACGGCGTCTGGGCGGACGGCGTCGCGGAAGCGGAGGGCGGCTAGGGGGATGCCGTCGCAGGCGAAGACGGCGTCGGTGCGGGAGTTAGGGGGAGCAGGGGCGAGCCAGTCTGGGCGGCCGAGGGACCAGCGAGCGCCGTGGGCGTCGGTGAACCAGACCCCCATGCCGGGGATTTCGTTGACTTCGGCGTTGGGGATGGGGTCGAGACGGCCGGAGTTGCCGAGGGATTCGGTGATGCTGCGGCTGACTGGGTGGAGACTGTCGAAAGTTAGGGTGAGGAGGGCTCTGCGGGCGTCTGGTTTGAGGGAGGCGAGGGTGTCCGGGTTTTCGAGGACCGGGTTTTCGAGGGTTAGGGTGCCGGTTTTGTCGAAGAGGATTTTTCTGACGCGGAGGAGACGGGGCCAGAAGACTGAGCGGCGGACGAAGACCCCGCGGCGTTCCATGCGGGCGGCGGCGAGGTCGTCGGCGAGGGGGATGGCGACGCCGAGGGCGCAGGGGCAGGAGACGACGAGGACGGAGATCATGACCTGGAGGGCGCGGGCAGGGTCGCCGGAGAGGATCCACCATGAGGCGAAGCCGGTGATGGCGAGGACGATGACGATGGCGATGTAGGCGGAGAGGATGCGATTGAGGAGCGGGTGGCGTGCTTCTTCCTCGCGGGATTCGCGGAGACGGCGGAAGAGGGAAGCGTCCCATGTTTCGAGGGCTTCGAGGATGAGGGGAGTGCGGCCGATGTTGAGACTGCCTGCGGCGATGCGGCCGCCAGGGGTGATGTGGCGTGGTTCGGCTTCGCCGTTGATGGATTCGAGACTGACGGTGCCGTCGTCTTCGATGAGACGTGAGGCGACGGGGATGACCTGACCGGGAGGTGAGAGGAAGCGAGTGCCTGGGGTGATGGAGGCGAGCGGGAGCGGTTTGCCTTCGGGGTCGCGGATGGAGTTAGGGTCGAGGGCTTCGCCGAGGAGACGCCCGCGGTTGCGATCGACGGCGGCGGACTGGAGACGGCGGCCTGCGAGCATGAGGAAGGTGAAGACGGCGACGAAGTCGAAGTAGAGGAGAGAGTCGGAGTTAAGGAGCCAGCCGGCGATGGAGCCGAGGTAGGCGGCGACGATGCCAGCGGCGATGGGGAGGTCGATGTGGAGGACGTGGCAGCGGAGACCGCGGATGGCACGGCCGATGAAGTAGGAGCCGCCGGTGAGGACGGCCAGGGTGGCGCAGACCCCGGCGGCCATGGTGAAGATGCCGGCGAGGGCGAAGTCGTGTTCCATGCCGAGGTAGCGAGGGAGGGAGAAGGCCATGGCGTTCATGGCGAATGCTCCGCAGAGCCCGGTGCGGCCGCTGAATTCGTTAGTGACGGCGTTTTCAGCGCCGACGGGGCCGAGGAGATAGCCGAACTGGCGGACCGAGTCGGCGAAGGCGGCGAGGTCGCAGTGGCCGGGGTTCCATTCGAGGCGGATGCGTCCTGGGTGGGCGCGGACGCTGGCGCGGAGGGCTCCGGGGGTGCGGAGGAAGACCCGTTCGAGGAGCCAGACGCAGCCGACGCAGGAAATGCCCTGAACGGCGAGGTCGAGGGAGGCAGCGCCGTTGGAGGCGGCGAGTTCAGCGGAGTGGGCGGATTCGGTTAGCCATGTGTAGTCGCGTTTCTGGAAGGCGACGGATTTGACAGGGGCGGTGACTTTGGCGCCTTTGAGATTGTAGTACTGGTCGAAGCCGCTGTCGTGGATGAGCTGGTGGACGAAGGAGCAGCCGCCGCAGCAGAATTCGTCTGCTGGTTCGAGGGGATCGAAGTGGGTGCCGCAGTGTTTGCAGAGGTGGTCGGCGGCGGTTTTCATGGTGTGGGTGTGGTGAGGGCGGGCTGGTTTTTTTCGGCGTCGCAGAACGGGCAGGAGGCTTCGGGGACGGTGCCTTCGGCGAGCGGTGGCTGGGCGGCGTTGGCAGGGAGGGTTGGCCAGAGCCGGAGGGCGATCATGACGGCACCGGTGAGGGCGACGGTGCGGCGGACGCGGGCCATGGCGGTGGGGCTGAGACGGTGCTGCCAGATGTGGAATTTGTGTTGTGCGTACCAGAGGAGGGGGACGGTGCCGAGGGCGAAGGCGAGCATGAATTCGGCGCCGCGGATGGCGGAGCCGCTAACGAGGGCGATGCCTGCCATGAGGTAGAGCGGGCTGCAGGGCATGAGGGGCGTGGCGAGGCCGAGGGCTAGAGAGCCTTTACGGGCGGGGATTCGGGCCATGCGGAGGCGGGTGCGGGCGGACCATTTGCGGAGGAAGGCCGGGCGCGGGAGTTTGACGTGGAGGCCGAGGGCGATGGCGAAGAGGACGGCGGCGAGGAGCCATGGGAGGACCATGACTGGGGAGTTAGAGATTTTTTCGAGGGGCCAGCGTCCGAGGGCTCCTGCGGTGGCGCCGAGGAGCGTGTAGGAGAGCATGCGGCCGGAGTGATAGAGGGCGGCGGCTTTGAGTTGTTCGTCTTCGCCGTCTTTGAGGGACATGAGACTGCAGGCGACGGGGCCGCACATGCCGGCGCAGTGGAGACTGGTGGCGAGGCCGGCGACGAAGGCACCGGCGGCGGTGTTGACGGATTCAATGAGCGGCATGGGAGCGGGCGGTGGGGACGTCGATGTTTTCTGGGGTGTGGTGGGAGGCCCAGACGACGAAGCTGATCCACCATGCGACGAAGAGGACCTTGACGGCGACGATGATGAGCCACGGGCGCTGACGGATGAGGGCTTTCATGGGTTGGGGGAGTGAGGGGTGATAGGGTGAGGGTTTTCAGTGGTTCATGCCGGAGATGGCGGCGGGGTCGGGGCCGAGGAATTCGATGTCCTTGCGGATGACATCGCCGCCGTTTTCGGGGCGTGCTTCGATGTGGAATTCGAACGGGCCGTGGTAGTCGGCCTGGTTGATCGAGAACATGAGGGTCTTCTGGATTTCCTTCTGTGGTTCGAGCCTGACGGATTCTTCCATGCCTGAGACGGAGAGACCGTGGGGGGCTTCTTCGGTGGTGAGGGTGTAGACGTGGGGTTTCTGGTCCTTGCTCATGAGGCGGAGGATGAACTGATTGCGGACGGTGCCGTGGTCGGTCATATAGGGCATGCCTCGCATGCGGACGAGGCTCATTTCGAACGAGTGGACGCGGGTCATGGCCCATGTGGCGACGGAAGCGCCGAGGAGCATGAGGGCGGAGTAGAGGATGATGCGCGGGCGGACGATGCGGCGTTTCTTGCCGGCGAGACCGTTGAGGGAGTCGTAGCGGACGAGGCCTTTGGGGCGCTGGAGTTTGGCCATGATGTCGTCGCAGGCGTCGACGCAGGCGGCGCAGCCGATGCATTCCATCTGGAGCCCGTTGCGGATATCGATGCCTGTGGGGCAGACCTGGACGCAGCGGCGGCAGTCGATGCAGTGGCCGTTGGAGGGGTCGGCGGCTTTGCCGCGGGGTTCGCCGCGGGAGATATCGTAGCCGATGTTGAGCGTGTCGTCGTCAGTTAGGGCGGACTGGAGTCGGCCGTAGGGGCACATGATGACGCAGAACTGTTCACGGAACCAGCTGAAGCAGAAGTAGAGGACGCCGGTGAGGGCCATGACGCCGAGGAAGACGGAGAGGTGTTTTTCCGGGCTTTGGTGCATCCAGCCGTAGAGATTCTGGAGGGAGATGAAGTAGCTGAGGAAGATGTGGGCGATGGCGGCGGCGCAGAGGAGGAAGAGGGCGTGTTTGAGGGCGCGTTTGAAGAGTTTGGCGGGGCCCCATGGGGCGGCGTCGAGTTGTTTGCGGGCGGTGGCGTCGCCTTCGATCCAGCGTTCGATGCGGCGGAAGACGTGGTCGAGGAAGACGGTGTAGGGGCAGGCCCAGCCGCACCAGAGACGGCCGAGGAGAGCGGTGATGAAGAAGAGTGCGAAGCCAAGGCCGCTGATGACGAAGAAGAGGAGCCAGACGTCCTGGACGAGGAGGGTGAGACCGAGGAGGTGGAAGCGGCGGTTTTCGATGTCGAGGAAGACGGCGGGGTGGCCGTTGATAGGGATCCAGGGGAGGAGGATGTAGATGGCGATGAGGAGGATGCCGGTGAGCCTGCGTGCGAGGGTGAAGCGGCCATGGACGTCGGACGGGTGCAGGAAGAAGCGGGAACCATCCGGGTTGATGGTGGTGACGGAGTCGAGGTTCGGGCGTTTGGGAGTGGTGGCCATGGCGGTTTGGGCGGACGGTGCCATGACCGGCGGTCCGGTGATGGCATGCTACGGTGGGCCGGGCCGGGGCGAGGGGCTACGCATCCCCTGGGGAGTGCTGCGCAATTTCTACGGTGGGTGTGGCGGGGAGGGGGAAGATTGGGCTTGTTCCGGGGCGGGATTTCCGGAGAGATGGTGGGATGGATGCAGCGATTGCGAAGAAGACTGGCGTCTGGATCGGGGCGCGGCGAGTGGCGTCGGGCGTGGTGGCGGTGCTGACGGTGGCGTTGGTGACAGGTTGCGGGGTGTATGGAGCGGCGATGACGCGGAGTCAGCGGGTGCTGAGAGAGCGGAGGGGGCCGAGTCTAGCGGAACTGGAGCGATCGGAGCCTGAGCGTGGTCGGGCGATTCGGAAGGCGGTGAGCCGGACCGGTTTGCTGCTGGAGCATGCGAAGGAGGCGAGTGTTGCGGGGTTGCTGACGGAGCATGAGATGAAGTTTGAAGTGAGCTGGAAGAATGAAGCGAGGGGTGCGCTGAGTGCGGCGGTGCCGATCACGAGGGACGGGTATTTTCTGACGGCGGCGCACTGTGTGAATATGGAATCGCTGACGCTGGTGGCGTTTGATGCGAAGCGGAGACTGGTGAATCTGCCAGCGCGGGTGGTGTGGAAGGGGGAGGAGGCGGATTTGGCGCTGGTGCATGCGGAGATGCGGCCGCTGGAGCCGTTCGGGCTTGCGGATGGGAGTGCGTTGACTGCGGGTACCCGGGTGGTGATTGCGGGCTGGTCAGGAGCGATCAAGAATACGGCGCCGCCACTGGCGGCGGGGCGGGTGAGGCAGGTGTCTGGGTGGCGTCGGGAGAAGTCCGGGGTGGCGATCTGGTGCGACGTGGAGCATGACGCGCCGCTCAATCAGGGAGACAGCGGGGGGCCGTTGCTGACGCTGGACGGCGGGCTGGTGGGGATCAACAGCCAGCTAGGGTTTGAGTTCGGTGGGATGTGGCGGGCGCTGCTGGGGATTGCGGGGCCGCTGGAAGAGCCGTTTGCGGGGTACAATGGGTTGGCGGTTTGTCCGGATGCGGGATGGGTGATGCGGATGGTCGAGGCGGACCGTGCGAGGGTGCGTTGAGGGGAGGAGGCGGTGGTGGATCAGTCCCGGGGTTCGAGGTAGTGGCGGGCGAGAGCGGAGTAGTCTTCGTCGCCGTGGCCGCCGGCTTCGAGGCCTGCCATGCAGGCGGCGGCGGCGGTGAGGACGGGGACTTCCATGCCGCCGTGGCCGGCGAGGGCGAGGGCGTAGCGGGCGTCTTTGAGCATGTTTTTGAGGGAGAAGTGGGGCGTGTAGTCGCCGGCGATCATGGCTGGGAGTTTCATGCGGACGAGGCCGGAGCAGTTGGCGTTGACCTCCATGGCTTCGCGGAATTTTTCGAGGGGGACGCCTTGGGAGGCGACGACGCCGAGGGCTTCGGAGAGGGCCTGGACGGTGACGGCGGAGACCATGTTAGTGGCGATTTTGAGGATGGTGGCGGAGCCGATGTCGCCGGTGGTGAGGATTTGTTTTCCGGAGGCTTCGAGGATGGGGCGGATGCGTTCGAGGACCTTGGGGGAGCCGCCGGCGTAGTAGGTGAGCTGGCCGTCGGCGGCGGCGTCGCGGGAGCCGGTGAAGGGGGCGTCGAGGAAGTCGGCTCCGGATTTTTTGATGAGTTTGGCGGCTTCGCGGGTGGCGGCGAGGGAGACGGTGGCGGAGTTGACGACGGTTTTGCCCTTGGCGAGAGAAGGGAGCATGGCGTCGATGACTTCCTTGAGGGCTTTGGCGTCGCGGACGAAGATCTGGATGATGTCGGAGGCGGCGGCGAGGGCGGCGGGGGTTGGGCACCAGCCTTGGAGATCGGGGCGTGCCGTGCGGTTCCAGACGTGGACGGAGAAGCCGCGGGAGCGGAGGCTGGAGGCGACGCGGCTGCCGATGATGCCCATGCCGGCGATGCCGACGGAAGGAGAGGAGGGAACTGTCATGGGGGCGGATAACGTCGACGGGGGGGCCGCGCAAGGGTGGGGCGGGGGATTGATCTCCGGCTTCAGTAGAAACGGAGGTTCGGAGTGCGGAGTGAGTGGAATCCCCGGGGCTTTGGCGGGGGCAGTGAACGCACGGGTTCCTGCGGGGCCATGCAGGATCGAGGCAATTGCGGCTCAGCAATTACTCAGATAGTCGATCCATGTCTCGGAGTGTTGGTCCCTTTCGAGGTTGTATTTCCGGCGGATTTTGAAGGGGATGGTGGTGCCGTCGTCTTTGATGAAGCGGCCCTCGATGAGGAGGGTGAAAGGTTCGTCGCGGTTGATGGTGCGGGGGATTTCAGCCTCGATTCGGCGGGGCTTTGCCTTGACGACGGAGCCGTCAGGTTTGCGGTCGGTGTATTCATAGATGAAGTGGTTGAAGCGCATGGGTAGCTTGAGTGCGGCGGTGCCGTGATCGACGGTGCCATCGGCATAGGTCACGGTGACCTTTGTGAATTCGATGGAGGCGACGACGGGAGCTTTATCCATGTAATATAGTGCGATGATGTCGTAGGGTTTATTGCTTTTGATGAGTCCGCCCCAGGTGGCCGTGGATTGGTTGGTATCGATGACGAAGTCGGGAACTGGTTTTCTGGTGGCGGGCAACTTGCCGACGGGATTGAAGGACACTCGGTCGTACCGGGTACTGCAGGAGGGCAGGAGTAGGCAGGAGGCGAGGAGGAGGAGGGAGAATGAGGTGGCTGTTTTCGTGTTCATGGTGGAGGGGCGAGTGGTGAAAGGGACGGGGTGGAGGAGGGAGCTACCATGCTGGTTCTGATTCGAGGTGCTCGCGGTAGCGGGCGAGTTGATTTTCGTCGAGGATGATCTGGAGGGTGGAGAGATCGCGGGCGATGCGGTCTGCTTTGGTAGCCGCGGAGGATTGTCGGAATTGGGGACTGTCGATGTCGAGGGTGGCGTGGGGATTGGAGGTCAGTTGATTGGCAAGATTGGTGAGGCCGCGGATGCTGGCGGGATCGACGTCGGTGAGCGACTGGCCGTAGTGGAGGGTGAGGAAGGCGCGGGTGTCGGCTTCCTGTTCGATTTTTGAGGGCGCGTGTTTGATGAGGGCGGCGAGGGCCTGCTGTTTCTGGGAGTCGGAGAGGAGGACGACGGAGTTGATGTCTGCCATGTCGCGGTAGGCGCGGGCCTCGATGGACTGGTGCTGGCGACTTGCCTCGTTGGAGTCGAAGGTGGCGAGGTTCTGAGGCGAGAGGACGCCTGCGAGGTCCTCGCGGAGGCCCTTGTTGCGGAGGAGGGCGCAGATCTTTGTGAAGAGCTGGCTATCATTTGTGGCGTTTCCGGAGAGCATGGTGGTGAGAAGGCTGGTGAGCTCGGCGTCCCGGCGGGCGAAGATCTGCTTCACTGCGGCGGTTTCCTCTGTGGAGAGAGGGAGATCGGCGATGAGATTCTTCAGGGACAGGGCCAATCCGGCGGAGGCGTTTTTCGACCAGAGGGCGAGCTGTTGCTGTTTTGCTTCCTGCGCCAAGGATTCGGAGGCGGGCAATGAGGAAGTGCCCTCGGGTTTGCCTGGGGGATTCCGTGGTTGGATAGGGTTTTTGCCCTGGTTGACGGGTGGGGATGGGGATTGATTCAAATGGTGGAAAAGGGCGGAGAACGCCGCGATGGCGACGAGAGTGAGGGCGATGAGGAATGGTTTCCGGGAGATCATGCCGGTGCGGGGTCATTTGAGCTGTTTGCCGAGGTCGATCAGGCGATTGGCGGAGTGGGCATGGGAGAAGACTTCCATCTGCCAGTTGGGAACTCTAGGGACATCGCTGCTGCCTTGCAGGGGGCTGATGCGGATGTTTTTGAGGCCATCCGGGGTGACATCTGCGGAGATGAGACCGTTGACCTTGCGACTGGAGGGTTCGTAGGCTGGGGATTCGGCGATGAGGCGTCCATTTTCCTTTAAGAGGGACATGGGAGTGTTGCGGGAGTTTTCGACGAGGAGGATGAGGTTGTCGGCTTTGACGGTGCGGTTGTCGATGATTTCGGTCTTCCCGGGTTTGGAGCGGGGGAAGGTCATGGTGTTGACGTGGATCCCGTTCTTATCGGAGTAGATCTGGAAACCTGCTTCATCGTGGAGGATGAGTTCGAGGGTGGTGGCATCGAGGCCGTCGAGGAGTTCGCCACTGCGGTAGGCGCGGGACTTGTCTTTGGCGACGAAGGAATCGCCGAGGACCTTGAAGGAGGCGGGGTCGGCGTTCGGGATGGGGTCTGTGCACCAGTAGACCCTGTTGTTATCGGCATAGTAGCCGGAGCCGATGTGTTTGAAGGAGGCGGGGTCGGCGTTGGGGATGGTTGTGTATTGGTAGTGAACGGAGTCCTTGTCTTTGAAGACTGGACCGCCCTTGATGGGTTGGACGGTGGCGGGATCGACGCCTTGCTGAATGGTGGAGCTGTACCAGACGTGGGATTTGTCGCGGGTGAGACTGCCGTCGAGCAATTCGAATGAGCCGGGGTCGGCACTCGGGAGGACGATGACGATGAACTCGCCGTTGCTGACGACCTTGTAGTAGACGCGGTTTTTGTCTTTGGAGTAGGTATCCGAGAGGGGTTTGAAGGTGGTAGCGTCGAGACCTTCGGCGGTTTTGAAGGGGCCGAACTGGGATCTGACGAGCTTTTTGAGGAGTGCGGGCGAAGGCGTGTCGATGCGGGTTTCGTTGGGTTCTGCGCCGGTGATGCCGCCGCCGAGGAAGTGGATGGTGCCGTCACGGCGGACATAGCCGTGGCCGAGGTCGGTGTCGGTCGCGAGTTTGGGTGTGGGGCCGCGGGCGGGCGAGGGTTTGTCTTCGCAGGCGGCGGTGCTGAGGAGAAGGAGGCAGCCGAGCGCGCGGGTGAAGAGGGTGATTGAGTTCATTTTTGGGGTGTGGCGGGAAGTTCGATGTCGAACTGAGGGAGGAGGCTTTTGCTGACGAGGTGGTCGAGGTAGCGCTGCTGTTGTTTTTGGTCGAGGATGGGGGCGAGCAGGGCGAGTTGTTTCCGGATCTGAGTGCCGACGACGTCGAGGATCTGTTTTTTGAATTCCGGTGATTCGGGAGGGAGGGGATTGGGGCCGTCAAGGGCGGCGGAGAGGAAGTCGGCCTCGGCGAGATCGGTGAGTTCCATTTGGGCGGGAGACTGATTTTTCTGGAGAGCCATGAAGGCGCGGAAATCGCCGTCCTGCTTGAGTTTTTCGGCGGACGAGGACTGCAGGAGTTCGAAGGCGCGGTTTTTCTGTGCTTCGTTGAGATTGAGGACAGGCGAGATGGTGGCGAGTTCGCGGTAGGCGAGAGACTCGACGTTGCTTTGATGGACTTTGGCTTCGCGGGCGTCGAAGGCGGCGAGTTGTGGTTCGGAGAGGAAGCCTGTGAGGTCCTTGCGGAGGTCGGTGCCGCGAATGAGGCTGCCTGCATTGGTGAGCATGGTCTTCTCCTGCTCTTCAGGAGAGGTGCCTTGGGCAGCATCCATGTCGAGTGAGGCGCGGAAGGATTTGAGGCGGGTATCGAGGACGTTTGTGAGGGTGGTGACCTGTGAGTCGGAGAGATTGAGATCGGCGGTGAGGTCTTTGGTCAGTTGCTGGTGTTTGACGGAGAGCCGACGTACCAATTCTTCGGGGCCTGGGTGAGGGCTGAGGGCTTCCAGATTTGCGGGATCGTCTTCCGGGGGGAAGGGGTTAGCGTTTTCCGGGGTGGTGGCGGCGGAGGCGGTGCTTGAGGCGATGGAGTTGTCGGGCGGTTGGGTTGCGGAGGGAGTGGGTGGTGCGGGGCTTGCGGGAGAAAAAGTGGAGACGGAATCTGGGCGCGGTTTGTCCGGACTGGTGAGGAAGACGACGGTGCCGACTAGGCCGAGGATGCCTGCGGTGAGGGCGGAGAGTTTGCCGATGCTCATGGTGGTCAGGGTGGTGGTGGAGAGGATGGAAGCGAGGCCGGCGGGGGCGGCCTTTGCGGCGAACTGGAGACAGGCGGCGGGCGCAGCTTCGGCGCAATGGTGGCGGATGCCGGCGGCTAGGGCGGTGGCCGAGACGGTGATGCCGGCGTGTCGTTTGAAGAAGCGGTTGAGGGAATCGAAGGCGCGACTGGTGCGTTTCTGGGCGGTGTCTTCGCTGATTCCGAGGGCCTCGCCGATGCGGCGGAAGTCGTGGCCTTCGAGGTATCTGCGGACGATGATGTCGCGGTCCGAGGCGCACAATTGGTCGATGGCTTTGTCGAGCAGGGGAAGGAGACGCGGGACGGTGTCGACTTCGTGCTGGGAGGGATTCATTTGGGAGGCGGCGTAGGCCTGTTCGCGCTTTTTGAGACGGGATTCCCGGCGTTGGAGCTTGGCGACTTCGAATTTGGTGGCGGTGTGGAGCCAACCGGGGAGGTTGGTATGGAGGTGTGCGAGTTTGCGGGCGTTGATGGAGAGTGCGAGCAGGACGTTCTGGGTGGCTTCTTCGGCGAGTTGCCGGTGGTTCGAGCGGCGGAGGCTTACGGAGAAGATCATGTCGACGTGGCGTGCGGCGAGGGTGGCGAAGGCAGATTCGTTCCCGTCCTTGGCGTAGGCCGTGAGGAGGTCGGAGTCGCTGGGGATGTCGGGGGTTGCCGAGTCCATGTGTGGGTGACTTTGGGAGGATACACCCGCTGGCTGGAGCGATCCGACAGAAATGTTCTGAGGTTTGGGGATATTCAGGGGGAGGCAGGGGAATGCGGGTGGGGAGAGGGGGGCGGCAGGGGAATGGGTTGCGATTCCGCGATTGCGAGGGTGACGGTGAGGGAGAGGGGGCAAGGGTGGGGGTGATGATGAGATTTGCTTTTTTTCCTGCGACGCTGAGTGCGTGGTGTGCCCTGATTTTCACTGGAGTGGCGGCGGACGTGCGGAAGCCGAACGTGCTGCTGATTTGTGTGGATGATTTGAAGCCCTTGCTGGGGTGTTATGGTGATCCGCATGCGAAGACCCCGAATCTGGACCGCCTTGCGGGGAGGTCGGTGGTGATGGAGGCGGCGTACTGCAACCAAGCGGTCTGTTCGCCGTCGCGGAATGCTTTGATGGCGGGATTGAGGCCGCAGACGTTAGGGATTTACGACCTTGCGACGAATTTCCGGAAGTCGCGTCCGGAGGCGGTGACGATGGCGCAGTATTTTCATGGGCAGGGGTATCGGGCGGAGGCGATGGGGAAGATTTTCCATGTGGGGCATGGGAATGGTGAGGACGCGGCCTCGTGGGATGTGCCCCATTTTTCGCCATCGAAGGCCGGGATGTATCAGGCGGTGGAGAACCGTGGGGCGGCGCGGGGCAAGGGGGTGAAGGGATCGGCGTTTGAGATGGCGGCCGTTTCTGATGAGGCGTATCCGGATGGAGTCATTGCGGTGGAAGCGATGCGGCGACTGGCTGAGGCTGTGGGCCGAGCGGAGACCCCGTTTTTCATGGCGGTGGGATTTTCGAAGCCGCACCTGCCGTTTTGTGCGCCGAAGAAGTACTGGGACATGCATGATCCGGCGAAGCTGCCGCTGGCGGCGGTGAGTGAGCCACCGGTGGGGGCACCGGAATATGCGCCGCAGTTCGGAGGTGAGTTGCGCCAGTATGTGGGCATTCCGGGTAAAGGGCCGCTGCCGGGGGAACTGCAGCGGCAGCTGGTGCACGGGTATTGTGCGGCGGTCAGTTATATGGACGCGCAGCTTGGGAGGGTGTTAGGAAAGCTGGACGAGTTGAAGCTGACGGAGAACACGATTGTGGTGCTGTGGGGAGACCATGGGTGGCACCTTGGTGACCATGGGATGTGGTGCAAGCATACCAATTACGAGCAAGCGACGCGGATTCCGCTGCTGATTGCGGCTCCGGGGATTGCGCCGGCGCGGACGAGAGGGCTGGTGGAGACGGTGGACATCTATCCGACGCTGAGCGAGCTGGCGGGATTGCCTAAGCCGAGCGGATTGGACGGTGTGAGTTTTGCAAATGTGCTGCGGCATCCGGAACAGAAGGCGCGGGAGTCGGTGATTCATGTTTATCCGCGGAACAGACTGCTGGGACGGGCGATTCGGACGGGGCGGCACCGGATGGTTGAATGGAAGGTTCCGGGAGCGGCGGCATCGAGTGCGGAGTATGAGCTTTACGACTACGAGAAGGATCCGCAGGAGACCCGGAACCTAGCGGCGTCGGAGCCGGAGGTGCTGGAGGGGTTGAAGAAGTTGCTGGCTGGTCATCCGGAGGCGAAGCCGCAGATACAGACGGGGAATGCGGCGACGGCGGGGCCTGTGAGGAAGTCTGGGCAGGACCGGGGAGCGATGTTTGAGATGCGGGACACGAACAAGGACGGGGAATTGACCAAGGAGGAATTTCTGGCGAAGCAGCCCGATCCGGACGCGGCTCCTACGAGATTTGTGCGTTTTGACAAAGACAAGAACGGGACACTGAGTCGTGAGGAGTATATCATTGGGGGAAAATGAGACGCCTACTTATGGATGATGCCGGAACATTGCGCGCAGCGAGAGTGTGGCGGGGTCGTGCCTTCGTCGCAGTGATTGCCGGCGTGGGGATTGTTTCGAGTGTTACTGTGGCGGCACCTGCGCTGAATCCGACGGAGTTGCATGATAGGGCGATGCGGGTGATGGAGACCCATTGCTTTTCCTGCCATGGTCCCGGGAAACAGAAAGGCGATGTTCGCTTTGACGCGCTGGAGTCGATTGATCCAGTTGATTTGCAGAAGCTGTTCGAGGCGTCGAGGGAAGCGCTGCGGCTTGGCGAAATGCCGCCCGAGGAGGCGGAGAGCCAGCCGGATAGAGAGGAACGCGAGTTGCTGATGCAATGGCTGGAAGGCCTTGTGAGCGGGGAGGCGGCCGCGGCACTTGCGGAGAAATTGGAGCGGTTTGAGTACGGCAACGTTGTCGATCACGGCGAGTTGTTTTCCGGGAAGCACGGAGAGCTACCTGGGTACACGGCGAACCGCCGCTGGCTTGTGAGCGAGTTCATTTTCAATGAGAGGGTGAACCGGCTGGTTGATTACCATCCGACCCGGAGTGTTTACGGGAAGCAGGTGGCGGTTCGCGGTGACAGTGGGGTTCATTGGAGCCCGAAGACCGAGCAGGGAAACAAGTTCCGCCGGAGCATCACGAATCCGTTTCTGCTGCCGAAGAAAGTGGGCGTCCGTTACTCTGCGAACGAAGCACTGACGTCGGGGCAACTGCTGACGATGATCGGAAATGCCAGGCGGATTGCCGGGTATATGGCGTCGGATGCGACGATCAAGAAGCATTACCCGGCGATGCACACGTTGATGGAAGCTGAGTTCCGTCACCGCGAGATACTGGCATCACGCGAGGGCTTCCTGACGACCCCATTCTACATGGAGCGGCTGCTCAGGGACATTTTTGGCGAGGGGAATGAGGCACTGCTGCCCGTGATCAAGCGTGTCGATCTGCCTTATCCGCAGCCTGCGATGAGGAACAGGCAAGTCAGGATCGAAACCAATCTTGGCCTTCTGGACCGGTTGGATAACATTGGTCTCACGGCAGTCTTCCTGGGTCTGCATGCGTACCACAAAGAGGGTGTCGAGTACGATCGAATCATCGAGCAGTGACAGAGGAGTGGGGAAGGGAGGGCGTGGTGGAATCGAGGATCCTCAACCGGGTGGGGATGCTGAAGGCGTTCAAGGTCAACTGGGACCTTCAAGGCATTATCGGGAAGGCGTCGGATAAGCGATATGCGCGGCCTGATTATGTGCCGCTGGATGAGGCGGAGATGCGGGTGATTGAGGCGACGATCGGGAAGCACCGCAAGGGTGGGGACAGTTATCAGGCGGTTATCGACAAGTGCATGGGTGAGTGGGAGGCGACGTTGAAGGCCGAGCGCGAGGCGATGCCTGCGCCTGACAAGAGCTTGCTGGCTGAGCTGGTGGGGCAGCTTTATGGGAGGATTTTCGAGCGCCAGCCGACGGAGGAGGAGGTTCGGAAGAACACGGCTGTCCTTCTTACCTTCATGGAGAAGCTTGAGCGGCAGGCGGCGATTGCGAAGCTGATTGAGACGCTGATTCTGAGCACTGAGTTTGTGTATCGGGATGAGTTCGGGCATGGCGAAGCCGACGAGCTTGGCCGCCGGATGATGCTGCCGCGGGATGCCAGCTATGCGCTTGCCTATGCGCTGACTGATTCCAGCCCGGATGCGGAGCTTGCGATGGCGGCGGCGGAGGGCCGGTTGAATTGCCGGGCGGACTACGAGCGTGAAGTCCGACGGATGCTGGCGCGGCGGGACGTCTGGACGATTATTGACGAGAGCGTTCAGGCGGCGAACCTGAATGCCAGTGTGACCAACCAACCGATTCGCAAGGTGCGGTTTTTCCGGGAGTTTTTTGGTTATCCGAAGGCGATGGAGGTTTTCAAGGACGACGTGCGGTTTGGAGCGGGTACGCATGAGGCAGCGGTGAGCCGGCTGGTTGACGAGGCGGACCTGCTTGTGGAGCACATCCTGGAACGGGACCGGAACGTCTTTGAGGCATTGCTGACCACCGAGGAGTTTTACGTCTATCACAACGGCGACAACGCGGCGATGGAGGCTGCCGCGGCGAACTACAGGGAGAACTTTGAGTATTTCAGCAAGTTCGAATGGAGAGCATTCAAGCCTGGAGATCTAGCGCCTCGCGTGTCATTCATGCTCAGCAGAGGCCTCAAAGAGCTGAGAGAGTACCAGCCGGGCAACGAGAAGAAGACACTGGATATCCTTGTCCGTTTCATGAAGACGGCGGAGCATCAGTTCGGCGCGGGCCAGAAGAATCCGGTGCCATTCATGTTTGTGGGCTACGGGTACTGGGCTGGCGGACCTGTGCTGGGCCGGACGGGTCAGCAGATGCGGGGCGAGGCGGTGACCTCGTATTGGAACATTGACTGGCGCACGTGGGACTATCCCACGCATCAGCCTGCGAGGATCCCCAACCGCAAAGGCCTCCTCACGCATCCGGCATGGTTGATCGCGCATGCGCAGAATCTGGAGACTGATCCGATTCACCGCGGCAAATGGATTCGGGAGAAGCTGCTTGCCGGCACGATACCGGATGTGCCGATCACGGTGGATGCCGTGATTCCCCCTGATCATGGCAGGACCATGCGTCAGCGGATGGAGGAGCGGACGGGTGCCGAGAGCTGCTGGCGGTGCCACCAGAAGATGGATCCGCTGGGATTCCCGTTTGAGGGGTATGATGACTTCGGGCGTTACCGGATTGAGGAGTCACTGGAACATCCTGACAATCTGATCAGGAAGGCACCGGCACCGTACGGGCCGATTTCCGAGCTGACCTTCGGGGCGATGCTGCCGGTTTACAAGACCCTGCCGGTCGATCCCCGTGGGGTTCTTGACAGCAGCGGGGACGCCCGGCTTGATGGGGAAGTCAGAGACAGCTTCGATCTGATTGAGCGCCTCGCGAGATCGGAGAAGGCCCGCCAGTCGATCATCCGGCACGCGTTTCGCTTTTTCATGGGGCGCAACGAGGGTTTTTCTGACTCGAAGCCCCTGATGGATGCTGATCGCGCCTATGTCGGGTCGCAAGGGAGCTTTGATGAAGTCATCGTTTCGCTGCTGACCTCTGATGCCTTTATTTACCGCAAATCCAACCGGAGAGAATAAGTTATGAAGTTCAACCGACGAGAGTTCCTGAGGACAACTGCCCTTGGCACGGCGGGACTCGCTTTGTCACCGTCCTTCAGCCATCTTCTGGCGGCGCCTGCGGGTGCTGCCGGGACGAGCGGAGCGGGAGGTTTTCCTCACCGATTCATCTTCATCCGCAAATCGAACGGCAATCTGTCTGAACAATTCGGGCTGCCCTCGTTTTCGTCGGAAGAGCGGAAGAAGCATGTCGAGAAGCAGGCCTTCGATGTCGATCTGGAGAAGCACGAACTCCCTGAGTGGCTGAGCTGCCTTGAGCGCCACAAGGAACGGATGACGATTCTACACGGCATTTCGATGTGTGTTTCCGGGGGTGGTCACTACTCGTATTCCGGCTGCCTTGGAGCGTACAAGGCCGGTCGCGACATTCTGAGCAACATCAAGTGGGCGACGGTGGACTTTGAGCTGGCGAAGCTTTTTCCTTCGCCGTTTGGTCATGTTGAGATGTCGCTGGCGGTCCCTCATGGGCGGGAGTTCCGGAGCGGCATTGTTTCCGGCTATTCTGCGCCCGGGGCACAGCAGCGGAATTACTGTTATGCTGATCCGATGACGGCGTACAACGAACTCTTCAAATCGGTGACGGATCAGAATGCCGTCGAGACTGACAATTCGCTTCTTGATTACCTGCGCGATGAAGAATCAGCCCGGCTGAAGCAGCTTGATGGCGATGAGCGCCTGAAGATCGACAATCAGGTTCGCGGCCTTGAGGCGATTCGTGAGCGCAACGGGAAGGTTGCTGCGCTTGGGGACACCATCAAGAGGCACCTGCCAAGACTTGCGCCCATTCACGAGAATGGCGGGGTTGACGCCACCCTGCTGGAGAAGCAGGAAGCGTTTACGGATGTCATTGTTGCTGCGCTTGCGTCGGGTCTGACCAATGTGGTCAAGTATACCATTGACGATCTTGGAACAGACATTGCGACTTTGCCGGAGAACGAGGCGAAGACGAGCATTCATGCGATCGGCCACGCGGCGGATGATGGGGCGCTTGCGATGCGTGCGGCGATGCAGGCTCACCACATGAGGCAGATTGAGACGATGGTGACGAGACTTGAGGCGATTCGCGAGGGTGATGGAACGATGTTTGACAATACCACGATCATTTATCTGCCCGAGACTGGGGCTGGTCATCACAGTCCGGACACGGAGGCACCGATGGTGGTGATGTCAGGCAGGAATTCGAGGGTTGACCTTGCGGGACGATACATCCGGCTGCCGTTTCACGGGACGGAGGGACACAAGACCCTGAGCAACTGGTACACGACCCTGCTTAATGCGTATGGAAACCCTATGAAGCATTATGGCGACCTTGATCTGACCATGCAGCGCAATCGGTTTGAGCAGACCGGCGCGATTAGGCGCTTCATGGTGTGAGGTCAAGTTGCGCGGGAGTCGGTTCCCTGAGAGGGGCGATGGTTAGAGTTGCCGAGGCCGGATTGCACAGGGTGAAGGCGGAGTCCTGTGGACCGCTGCCACAACGAGGGCGCTGCGCCCCCGTGTTGCCTCAGGTCGCGGGTTATGGGACCCTCGGCCTTCGGGCGGCTTGGCGGCGGATTAGAGCGATGCGGTGAAGGATTCGAGGGAATCGGAAATGATGGCGGCGCGGTGGAGGGCGCGGAGTCTTTCGGGATCGGCGATGGCGTTTAGGGAATCGCGGAGGCCATCGGGGATGGGGCCGAAGCGGAGATCGAGGGCTTCGAGGACGGATTGGCGGCGGGAATGCGTGCGCTCTTCCATGCGGCCTTTGAGTTCGCCGGTCTTGAAACCTTCCTGAATTCCTTCTTGGCGGAGATGCTGGGCGAGAGTCATGGCGCTGGTGCGATGGGCTTGGTTGCGGACAGCTTGAATTTTGCGGAAGACGCGGGGCCTGTCAATTGGGTCGGTGCGATCGAAGACGTAGGGGATGAAGCGGTCGAAGAGGCGGCGGGAGACATGGGCGAGGCGGTTGTTGTCCCAGACGGTGTTGCCGAGGAGGCGGCCGATGGGTTCTGCTTTGAGGGCGCGGAGGACGAAGATGCTGTCAGGGGTGCCGAGGATGGCGTGGAAGGGGATGGCGGCGAGTTGGATGAGGCGGAAGGCGAAGTCTGGGATGAAGGGCCGGAGAAAGTTGAGGGAGGCGGCGTTGCCGAAGAGAGCGGAGAACTGGGTGCTGAGATTCCAGACTTTGCGGTCCTCGGCGAGGACGACGGGGAAGATGACTGGGAGCGGTTTGGAGTTGCCGAAGAGGCGGATCCATTCACGGGCGCAACAGTCTCCGGTTGACGATATTGCACACTATCCGGAGGCTGATGATGCAGCTGCATTCAAGAAGGAGGCGGAACTAATCGACGACTTGGGTGGTATTGGTGCTCGCGGTCTCCTGAACTGAATTAATTCACCCGGTAAAAAATAAACAATGAGTACTGACTTCCCGAACGACAGCGATGGATCCGCTTTAAGACAACTGGCTGAGAGGGGCTTGGACATGGAGCGAGCCGTAAAGTTTGAGTTCTCAGTTCACGTCGAGGATGAACAACGAGCCGAGCGCGTTTTAGGATCGTTGAAAGCCGCCAAACTGGGCGATTTCGTTGAGGTGGTTTTCGACGAAGGAGAACTAGAAGACGGCGAAGAGATGACGAGCGAGAATGAGCAATTCTGGCCCTCGTGGACGGTCTATATTTGCCGCACAATGCTTCCGAATGATGAGGCCGTCCTTGAGTTTCAGCGAGCGCTTGCTGACGTTTGCCAAGAGGAGGGAAGGCCAGACGGCTGGACGGTCGAAATTGAGCAGCCACACGACCCCGGTTCGTAGATTCACGGTGCACCCCGCGTGGCTGAGCTGGCAGCTATGGACTTGGCGGTGGGTGGTTCGGGAGTCTGGCTTCATGGCGGTGATTGCTCGTGGTGCGTGAGCGTGGGGCCACTTTCGGCCATATCATGTCGCCATGCCTCCCGAGTTGGCTCAGGTCCCGCCTTATGGGGCCATCGCCCTTCGGGCAGCCTGGCGGCTGGCTGTCCCGCTCTGCTCGGTCGGCTTGGTCACGTCTGTCGTGCCGTCGGGAGTCTCTGGCGGCGAGATGTTCGTGAGGAGCGGGCCGGTTACGGGGTGTGGGGGGCGGAGGAATGTGCTATCTCAGAGCGATGCGGTGAAGGCTTCGAGGGAATCGGAGACGATGGCGGCGCGGAGGAGGGCGCGGAGTTTTTCGGGATCGGCGATGGCGTTGAGGGAATCGCGGAGGCCGTCGGGGACGGGGCCGAAGCGGAGATCGAGGGCTTCGAGGACGGATTGGCGGCTGGCGGCAAGGGTGCCTTTGCGTTCGCCGTTGGCGAAGCCTTCCTCGATTCCATCTTGGCGGCCTTCCATTCGGCCTTCCTGGTGAAGTTTCTGGGCGAGGGTCATGGCTGCGGTGCGGTGGGGTTCGGAACCGATTGATTTGATTTTATGGAAGAGGGCATCATTGTCAACGGAGTCGCGGCTGCACATGTAAGTGACAGCGAGGTGAAAGGTGTCGAGAAGGACCATGCGGAGGAGTTCGTCGTCCCAGATAGGGGCGCTGAGGAGCTCGCCGGAGCGTTCGGCCTTGAGAATACGGAGGATGAGGATGCCGTCGGGCGTGCCGCGGATGGCATCGAAAGGGAGGGCGGCGAGTTGGATGTATAACGAAGAGGACGTAGATTCCGATGTCGCGGCCGTCTGCTTTGGCGGAGAAGAGGAGGTCGGATTCGGAGAGGCGGAGGTCGGGGTCGACGAAGGAGCCGGGTTCGAGTTTAAGGGTGCTCCAGTCGATGCGTGCGGCGACTTCAGGGGGGAGGCGGTCGATGAGGAAGGCTGCTGCGGCGGCTGGGTTGGAGAGGCCGGCGCGGAAGAGACGGTCGTGGGCGTGGAAGGGGTCCTCGTCGGGCATGGGGGTGCGAGGATGATAGGGGGAGGGTATGCGGCGGCAAGTAAAATGCGGAGAAGGTGTGTTTTGAGGGATGGCCGCATGGGGGGCTGATGTGGCTGGCGATGGTTTTGCTGACGAGGTTGCGGGTGACAAGGTGGGGGCGGTTGGGCATGGTGCGGGGATGCGCTGGGTGCTGATGCTGTTTGTGGTTCTTGCTGCCGTGATGGGTGGCGAGGCGCGGGCGGTTGTGGTGATGGGGCGGGTGGAGGTGAGCGAGTGGGTTGGGAGGGCGGAGACGGTGGAGAAAAGGGCGGAGGCGTTGCGTGGTGCTTCTCTGGGGGCGTTCCTGGAGGCGGAGGAGGCCACGGGTTTGGTGGACGGTGGGCCGTTGGTGTGCTGGTTTCCGGGTGGATTGGCGGTGGCGCGGAGTGATTGTGGTGCTGGTCAGGGCGCGGGCGCGGCCGATTGAAGAGGTGGGGCTGGGCGACCGGGTGCTGACGGCGGAGGCGGGCGGGGCGCAGGAGAGCGGGACCGTGGTGATGGATCCGACGTCATGGAGGGCCTATGCGCTGCGGTTGACCCGGGCTGACGGAACGGTGACGCGGGTGGACTTGCTGCGGCCGGTTGGGTGGTACCTTGGTGAAACCAAGACAGCAGCCGCAAAGGCTGCGGAGAATGCACGAATCAAGAAAATCGTAGATGAAACTGGAAAGGTGCCTTCCGGAAACTAGTGAATCAGGTGCTACAGTCCGTTGTCATTGTTTTGAACCAGATCGGGCTAGATGCGGCGACCGTCCTTAGAGACGTGGATTATCTCCGATCGGAGTTTCTTTCCGTTCCGGGGCTTCTTGACGCTCGGAAGCGCCCTACTCCCGATTCGTAGCGTCAAGCTTCGCTCCCCGCGTTGCAGAGCTAGCAGGTATGGCCTTGGCGGTGGGTCGTTGGGGGATGCTGGATTTGACTCAGGCTGCGAATCATGGGTACAGGGAGCCGGCGGATGGCAGATCTCGCTCCGGTCGGCTGGATTGGTGAGGTATCTGTGCTATCACGCCGGCAGGGTGAAGCGCTGGAGGGTGGGGGTGGTTGGGAATTTCGGCTTTCGTTCTGGCGATGACCGAGTACATGGTGAAGGCATGGAAGGTCGCATCACGATTGAACCAGGAAAGCGGGGTGGCCAACCCTGTGTGCGCGGCATGCGGATCGCGGTGGCGGACGTGCTGGAGTATCTTTCTCATGGAGCGAGCCGTGAGCAGCTGATGGAGGATTTTCCGGAGCTGGAGCCTGAGGACATCAACGCTTGCCTTGCTTTTGCCGCGCATCGCGAGCGGCATCTGCAATCTATGGCTTCGTGAAGCTCCTGCTGGACCAGAATCTGTCCCGACGGCTGCTGCCGGTGCTGGAAGAGGCGTTTCCTGGGAGTCGGCATGTTGTTCAGTTGGGCATGGAGCAGGCCTCGGATATTGCGATCTGGGAGTATGCGGCCGCGAACGACTTTGTGATCGCGACGAGGGACCGCGACTTCCTTGAGCGGAGTGTCCTGCTGGGCCATCCGCCAAAGATTCTGCAGATACGTCTGGGGAATTGCGGGGTGCAGGCGGTAGCCGATCTGCTTCTGAGGCACCGCGTTGTGCTGGGTGAGTTCGGCGTCGATCCTGACAAGGCGTATCTGTTGCTGCCATGAGTTCGGGGTGAGTTGGAGAGTCCCACCTTCCGCGTGACAAGCGAACGTCCCGTCAGCATACTCTGCCCATGCGCTGGGTGCTGATGCTGTTTGTGGTGCTTGCTGCCGTGATGGGTGGTGAGGTGGGGGCGGTTGTGGTGATGGGGCGGGTGGTGGTGAGCGAGAGGGTTGGGAAGGAGGAGAAGGCGGTGGAGTCGATGCGGGTTGAGTCAGAGCGGGCGTTTCTCGGGGCGGGTGAGGTTACGGGTTTGGTGGATTCTGGGCCATTGGTCTTGTGGTTTCCGGGTGGATTTGCAGTGGCGCGGAGTGATTGCGATGCTGGTCAGGACGGAGCGCGGCCGATTGAAGAGGTGGGGCTGGGCGACCGGGTGCTGACGGCGGAGGCGGGCGGGGCGCAGGAGAGCATGACCGCGGTGATGGATCCGGCGTCATGGAGGGCCTATTCGCTGCGGATGACGCGGGCCGACGGAACGGTGACGCGGGTGGACTTGCTGCGGCCGGTTGGGTGGGAACAGGTGATGGCACAGGGGCCGGACGGGCGGCGCACGATTCACCTCAGGTACCAGACCTAGGCGCTGCAGCCAACGCCCGTCGCGTTGCCTCACGGCTTCGGGCAACCTGCGGCTTGGCTATCTCGCTCCGCTCGGTTGGCTCGGTCGCGTCTGCTCTGCCGTCGGGAGTCGTTCGCTCGCCTCGCAAAGTCAGGCTGATTGCTGCGCTGCGCTCACCCCATTCGGGGAATCCTATCGGCTTGCTGTCTCCACGTTGTTCCGGCTCGTCGCGCTCTGCCCCGCCTGCGCCTCGTGGCTCCGGGTGCTGTGCTCGTTCCTCACTTTAGAGGTCTTTGGCGTGCTCGACGCGGTAGAAGGCCTTGCCGGGGCCGGGGTTTGGGTCGGTGAGGATCAATTGTCCGTCGGACTCGGTGGAGACTGCATTGGTCACCTCCTGCCATGAGTTTCCGGCGAGGTTGCTGGATTTCCAGAGAGTGAAGTCGTGGCCTGGTTGGGCGGGGATGGTTACGGAGAATTGATTTCCGCGATGCTCGAAACTGATCACGCGGAGGAGGGCTGGGTCGTAGGGATTGAGGGTTTCCGAGAGAGTGATCACGTAGGTGGTGATTGACTGTGCCGGGAGTGACTGGGTGAGAGCATGATTCAGTGAGCCGAGCGCCTGATAGGGATTCGTGAGGACATTGTTGGTCATGTCGGCTTGCTTGGTCTGGAATGCATTCATGGAAAGCACTGGAAGTCCGGGGAAGCGCAAGGAGATTCCGGCGGAGGCCGTGCTGGTATTGAGTGCGACGAGTGTGATCTTTCGCCCGTTTCGACTGAGGTAGCCGGAGATGCGGACATCGGTATTGGTGTCGCTTCTGGTGATCTCGAAGCGCTGATCGCCGGGCGAGATCTCTTTTGCGAAGTGCTTAACGGAATGGAATGAATTCTGGACCTGGAATTGCCGATTTTCCACACCGATCATCGCCCAGACCTGACCTGTGTTGTTGCCATGGACCATTCTCCAGACAAGGTAGGCTGAGGCATTTGCTTCAACCAGCGTTTCGTGAATGTTCATGGGGAGAAGCAACCAATTCTCCCTGATGCCAACTGGGTCCGTGGCTGAGGCGTCTTTGCCCCATTCGGTCATCCATCCTCGCCTGCCGTTGTACCTTGATTCAACCCCGGCAAAGTCGTTCGAGCCGTAGTTGTGGAAACCGAGGTGGCTTACCTGAGGGAGCCCCGAGACCGTCGGTGCGATCGAGTTGAAAGCTGAGTGGGTTTCGGCGTCGACCGCGACGAGTTGTGGTTTTTTGGGTTCATTCCTGATTCTGTTGTGGACGGCGTCGAGGGCTAACCTGTAGCCGGCGGAGCCGTTCGCTGTCGCGGGAATGCTCTCGCTAGTTAGGAAGCGGCAGGTTTCTTTGTTGCCGGGGTCGTAACTTGGCTCGTTCTGGATGGAGATGAAGTCGTGGATCCAGTTGGATGCGTTGAGCCTTGCGTGCCACCAGTCCGCGAATCCGGCGTAATCGTACTTACCTGAGACAATTCTGAGCGTGCCACTGATGATGCTGTTATTGCTTTTCAGGGAAGCCGGGGGAGACCAGCAGGTTAACAGGCTTCGGGCTCCGTTTCTCTGAGCCCTCATGGCGAGTTCGTTGTTCAATGCATCAGAGTTGCCTGTCCTGAGGCGGACGATATCGATGCCGCAGTCGACGTAGAGAAGGTTTTCGATCTGGTTTTTCTGGGTGGCGCTCAAGGCTTCATAGTCTGGCAGATTGAACGCTATTGATCCGCCGATGCCGTCCATGATCTGATGGCGCATGGCGAGATTGGGGGTGATGGCGAGTCCGGCGGGCGGCGTGGGATTGACGACGACCGAGATCTGATCCAGCCAGACGGTTCCTGCGGATCGATACTGAAACTTGAGTCCGGGGCTATCCTGAATGGTTGTGTGGTTCCATGTGTAATAGGCCCATGACGTCGAGAGGGTGAAAGACTGGGCTCGGTAGGTGCCTGTTCCATTCTGAAACGCGGCGTTGATGATGGTGCCGGCCGTCGCGGCTCGGGCGCGGAAAGTGACGCTAAGGGATCTGCCGGTGCCGACGCCGGTGAAGATCGGCGCGCGAGTTTCCACATTCCAGTTATCGGCTCCTGGATTGCTGACCACGGTCCCCAGAGCATTGGTGCCTGCGTATTGCAGGTTGGACTCCAGGGAGAAGGAAGCGCTTCCGGAACCGCTCCTTGAGTTGGTCCATCCGGTGAATCCGTTCTCGAATCCACCGTTGGTCACGAGGTTCTGGGCGCGGAGCAGCCCAATTCCCATCACGAAGAACACTGCGCCGATCAGGTGTCGCAACGCAGGAACGATGGTTCTGAATTGAGATCGAACGACTTGTCTCATGGAGATTGCTGATAAACCGAAGAAGCGAGGCGGGCAACTCTGAAGGAGTTGTGGGATTTGAGGAGCTTCGGCATGACGGGCGGGGCGGTTTGAGTCGTGTTTTCCGGTGGGTTGTGCAGTGCCTACGGTTTGGCCGCCGTGCCGAGTCGTGTGGCGATTTCGCGGAGGGACATCGGCCATTGGTCGAACTCGACGCTTGAGGCGTTGTCGAGTTTTGGTGTGGTGATGCCTTGCACGAGGGTGGTGGACGGCTGGGCGTGGAGGAAGCGAACTTGTTCCTGACCGAAGGTGCCGGGCAGACTGCGGGCGTAGGTTTCGAGTTCGGCGGCGCAGTCGGCGGGGGAGTAGCCGATGTTGGACTGACCGGGCATCCAGATGACGCCGGCGACGGCCATCGGCGTGAGTGGGCTGAGGCACCAGTTGTGGGCGAGAGTCGGGATGGTGTCGGGCTTGACGGTGCCGTCGCGTCCGGGTTCCGGGAATGGAGGGAACTGCAGGGGTGCGGAGGACATGGCGGTGCCGCTTTTGGCTAGCGCGGCGATTTTTTCGACTTCGGCTTTCACGGACTGCACGTATTCGGCGGTGGCCTTTCTGGAGACGTCGGAGTTGGGGTCTTGAAGCAGCAAGGCTTCGAGGCGCGGCTGGAATGGGGGATGGGCTGTGCTTTTCACGCCGGCGAATGAGGTCCATGACAACGGCGAGGCGATTTCCTTGGTGTGACCGGATGACATGGTGATGATGCCTTGGGGGATGCCGGGGCGGTTGAGGGCTCTGGCGAAGTGATAGGCGAACATGGAGACGCTGTCGCCTTCGTCGGCGAAATCGGCGGTCTGCCAGAAGGCCTGATACTTGCGGTCGCCGCCGATTTCGAATCCACGTTTGCGAGGGGTGGGAAATGAGCTTGCGGAAGTTCTCCGCCGGAATTCGCGGACGAGTGGCATTGGTTCGGGTGCGGCGGCTTGTTTGTCGCGGCGGTCCCATGCTGGTTCGGAGGTGAGTTGCGTGCTGCCGGTGATGAACCAGACATCGCCGATGAGGATGTTCTTTACTGTCGTGCTGTGACCGTGGCTCGCTCTGGCCTCGAGGGTGATCGACTCTGTGGAGGCTTTCAGTTCGGGGAAGGAAACGGACCATTCCTGCCGGTCGTTGGCCACGGCTGACTGAGTGACGCCGCCGAGTGTCACGGTTACGGCCACGCCTTTGTTGGCGAAGCCCCACACGGGGATGGGCCGGTCGCGCTGGATGATGGCGCCATTGCGGAAATGCGCTGCGACGGTGAAGATTGGGTGGTCAGGGTCGGTGTATTGGGCATACTTCGCTTTCTCCGCGGCAGCCTTGGCTGGATCATCCTCTTCGAAGATGAGCTTGCCATCGATCGCGGCGAAGGGTGTGGCCGGAAGGCCTGATTTGTTATAAAGGGTTGCATTCATCGGCGCGGCGCTGTAGGCGTATTGCACGCCGGTGGGTTCGGGCACTTCCTGCGATGTCACGACGACGGTATCGCCGGTGATCACGGCTTCCGCGGCGTGCCACTTCCGGTCTTTGCCGCAGAGCCGGAAGTGATTGAGGGCATCGGCGGGCGTCGGTCGCGCGGGTTCGACGAATTTGTCAGGTTCCTTCAGATCCTTCTCCAGTCCTTTGCTGCCTACCATGAGACCGCCGAACAGACTGGCTTTTTCGAATGAGACGACGGCCTTGTTTCCGGAGATGGTGTAGTTTTCGAAGATCGGGCCGGTGTAGGCGATGTGGTGTCCGTAATCATTGGCGAGGGCCCAGCGGGCGAGCCTTATGCCGGGATGGAGCTTGTTTTGATAGTGGATGTTGCCGGGAGCCGCGGGATTGAGGTCGGTCTGTATGACCATTCCGGTGTGGCTGCGGTTGTTCATGAAGAAGAGGTGCTGCGCCTGCCGGATGTCGGCGAATCCGACCTCGGCGGAATCTGGGTCGCCGTAGTTCTGCATCTGGGTGAAATAGAAGGGCATCTCCGGCATGCCCCAAGCGACGCGCCAGCCGTTGACGAGCGCCTCCATGCGGGCCGCGTAGAGCCGACCGTCGCTGGAGTTCGATTCTCCCTGACACCACAGTGATCCACGGATGGCGTAGGGCACGACCGGTGCGATCTTGCCGTTGAAGAACTGCGATGGCCCGCGCCACTGGCCTGCGATGCCGGGAAGGTCGGGACGCTTGAGTGGTTTCTCGACGGGGAAGCCGAGAGCCGCGGAGTCCTGCTGCCACGTTTTCAGGTCGCGGTAGTATTTCTCAAAGGCGGCGCGGCCCTGTTCGGTGGCGGCATCGCCGTCGAGGATCTGATCCGCGTCCTGCTTGAGCAGGGGATGTGCCTCGATGGCTTTGCGCTCTGTGAACGCCTCGATGCGCGTGTTGCTGTGGGAAGTCAGGAGGATGCCGACCGGGACCTTGAGTTCTTTGTGGAGTTCGTGAGCAAAGGCGAGTGCCAGAGCTGAGAAGTCGTTGGCGGTGCGACTGGTTTTCCATCCTGCCTCCGAGGCACCCTTGCTCTGCGGATAGAGCGCTGAGACGGTGTCGGTGCGCAGTTCTCTGATGGGGACCTCGTCCTTCGCCTTGGTCAGTTCCTGCGCCATGTTTGCGCAGAGCGACTTGCCGGCGAACCACTCCATGTTCGACTGACCGCAGGCATGCCAGACTTCGCCGACGAGGATGTTCTTCACGCTGAGTTTGTTGCCGGTGTCGGCGGTGATGAGCATCTCAGCGGGTGCAGCACTGGCGGTGAGCGGCTTGAGTTTGAGCATCCAATGGCCATCTGGTCCCGCTGCTGTGCTCGACTGCTGTCCTGCAAATTCGACAGTCACCATGGATCCCGGTGCGCTCCAGCCCCACACGGGCACATCCTTCCCGCGTTGCAGCACCGCGTTGTCGCGGAAGGGAAGGGCGAGTTCGAGAGCATCCGCAGGAGACAGCAGAGAGAGGAGTGCTGTTAGGAGGATTGAGAGGTGTGCGATGGTGGTTCTCATGAAGTGGTCAGTAGAGTTTTCGACGCTTCAGATGGTGCGCTGTTTCTGAAACTCGTAGCGCACCGCGCCGGTCGTGTCGTGGTGGCGGAAGGTGATGTGGCTCGCTCCGTCCTTTTGCTTCACCTGTACGGAGAGAAAGCCGCCGCCGACGCGGTGGAAGCGGTGATATTCCGCATTGTGGCCGGGCGAGCCGCCCGCGTGTTGATCGCTGGCGGCGCCGACGCTGAACTCATGCAGCCCCGCCTTTGGGTGCACGGAGTGGTACTGCCAATGGCGGTCGCCGCAGATGATGAAGAAGGAATCGCCGAGGTGTTCAGCGAACCAGTTCCGCAGTTCATCGCCTTCATGCTGAAAGCCCGTGTTGGCGTGGTTGTCACTCTTTCCAGTCGGGCGGTCGGGGCCGACATAGGGCGTGGGTGTCACGAGGATTTTCCACGTCGCATCGCTCTCCCTGAGCGTCTTCATGAGCCATGCTTTCTGCTCAGGGCCGAGGATGGTCTTGTCCGCGCCATCAGGCTGTTTGTTGGGCGAGCGCCAGTCACGGCCTTCGGTCATCCAGATTTGCAGATCGCGTCCGTGCCGGACCGTGCGGAACGCGGGGCTGTCGTTCATGGGTGCCTGGTCGCGGAAGATGCGCTGGCCCTGCTCGAAAGTCAGCTCGCCCATTTTGCGCCCCGGCCACGAATCGTTGTCGAGTGTGTCGTGGTCGTCCTTCAGCCAGTAGGTGGGGTTCTGGCGGCAGAACTCGCGCAGCCGCGGGAGACTGAACATGCGTTCCCAGTGGTAGCGCGCCAGCTGAGGCGAATTTGCGCGCGGCATGTCGTTGTCATAATAGACGAGGTCGCCGGTGAGGCACGCGAAGTCCGGTTCAAGTGCCTGCATGGCGGGATAGATGCCGTGACCGTCCGGGTGGCCGCGGTCCGGGTAGCCCTGACAGGCCATCACGCAGAAGCGCACTGGTGCCGGTGCGTCGGCGGGCGGTGCGGTGCGGAAGCGTCCGCGCACGACCGTGCCGGGTTCGCTGCCGAAGTGCGCTGAAGATTCACTGGCAAAGTGATAGACGGTCCCTTGTTCCAGCCCGCGCAGTGGAAATTGCCGGATGCCATCCTGTGCCTCAGTCACCTTCATCCACTCGGTTGCCTTCGCATCCGCGAGCGACGCATCGCGCCCGTAGCGCAGGCGGATGAAGCCCGCGGCGGCGGGACACGCGCCCTCCAGTTGGTCCACCGGCACCGTTGGCACCGGCAACGCGCGTCCACGGTAATCATCCATGCGTCCTGGAATCACCACTCCGCGCGTGTTGCGCTCTGGATGGCGCGTCAGCCGCGTCCACACCACCGCCGAGTTTTCGGTGACTTCGCCAATGCGGACCCCGGTCGCCTGATGCGGTCCAGCATCAACGGCATCTGCCGCGACCAGCGGAGAGATGCTGGAAGCAGCCACAAGCGATCGGCTGCGGTTTAGAAAGTCGCGGCGCGTCAGGAGGGTAAAGTCTGTGTTCATGGTGAGGTGTTTCGTCTGGCGAAACGTTCAGGAATGAGCGGGCGGATTCGTCCAATTGCTGCGGCACGGCGTTGACGGTGGCGATGTGGGTATCCACTGCTTTCTGGATGCGTGCCAGCACTTCGGGATGATCGGTGGTGACGCTGCGTTTTTCGGATGGATCGAGGTCGAAGGTTTCATCGAAGCCCTGGTCCTGCGGGAGCGAGCCCTCGTGGATGCCGAGATGCCACTTGCCGATGTGAGCCGTCGCATAGCCTCCGGTTTTGAGTGATTCTGCGAGAGTGACCTCAGCGGGCGGCAGACCGCCTTTTGACTGGCCGCAGAGGCGCGCCATGAGCGCAAACAAGGTGGGGAGAGCATTCATCGCCGTGAAGATAGAGCAGGCGGGGGGATTGGGGGTAGAAAAAAGGATTGTCGAATTTCAGGCGCTGCAGGTCGGGTGGGCTGATGGCGTGGTGGTGTTTGAGGGAAAGTCTCCGTGATTTTCTGCGTTTAGTGCCTCGAATGTTCCGCGCTCTATGCCTTTTCGCTGCTTCGGTCATCACGGCGTCCGGCGCGCAGTTGCTGGTGCTGCCGGACCGGCTCGACCTGTCAGGGCGTGACCCGGTGCACGGGGTTGTGGTGATGCTAGAGGGGGACGATGGCAAAGTGACCGATGTGACGAGGCGTGCGGTTTATCAGACCAGCGCTCCGGAGACTGCCACGGTCGATGCCCGTGGTCAGGTCACGGCTGCGGCGGATGGGCGGGCCCTGCTGACGGTGCGGCTTGAGGCGCTCAGCGCGCAGGTGCCCGTGGAAGTGAAGGCGATTGGCGTGAAGCCGGAGCCGTCATTCAAGCAGGACGTGCTTCCCATACTCACGCGTTCCGGCTGCAACACGGGCGGCTGCCACGGCAAGCTTGCCGGGCAGAATGGATTCCGGCTTTCGCTCCGCGGGTATGCACCGGAGTGGGATCACGAATGGCTGACGCTGGAAGTGAATGCGCGCCGGGTGGACTTTGCCTTTCCGGACGAGAGTCTGCTGCTCGCGAAGCCCTCTGGCGCGATTCCGCATGAGGGCGGCGTGCGTTTCAAAGCAGGCTCGCGCGCTTACACGAAGCTGCGCGACTGGGTTGCCGCCCGTGCGCCTGCACCGCAGCCGGACGAACTGGACGCGGAGAGCCTTGAGGTCCTGCCGGGCGAACGTGTGATGGCTCCCGGCGAGACGCAGCAGCTTCTCGTGCGTGCCCGATATGCCGATGGCCGTGTGCGTGACGTGACGTGGCTGGCGCGATTCTTTTCCAACGATGAGACCACGCTGTCTGTGAAACCTTCCGGCCTGGTGAAACCCCTGCGCTGCGGCGAAGGCGGCGTGCGCGTGCACTTCCAGGGACTCGTGACGGTGGCGCGCTTCATCATGCCATTCCCGCATCGTGTGCCCGCGGAAGCCCATGCCGCGCGGCAGAATGCAGTGGATGAGCCGCTCTTTCAAAAGCTTCAGCAACTCCGGCTGCCGCCCGCGCCGCTGTGCAGCGACGCGACTTTCCTGCGACGCGCCTTCCTTGATGCGGCGGGTATTCTGCCATCGCCGGACGAAGTGCTGGCGTTTGAGAAGGACGCGCGCCCTGACAAACGCGCACAGATCATCGAGTCGCTGCTTCAGCGTCCGGAGTTCACCGACTACTGGACGCTGCAGCTCGCTGACCTCCTCCAGAACCGTAAAGAGCGCGACCACGACGTCCGCGGGCAGAAGGGCGTAAAGTCCTTTCACGCGTGGCTGCGCGCTCAGGTTGCCGCCAACCGCCCGTGGCATGAGATCGCGCGGGAAGTGCTGCTGGTGGAAGGCGACATCATCAAGCAGCCGCAGGCCGGTTACTTCGTCACTGTGGTGGGCGAGTTTGACAGTGTTGAGAAAAGCGAATTGCCTGACAGCGTGGCGCAGTCATTCCTTGGCACGCGCATTGGCTGCGCCCGCTGCCACAATCATCCGCTGGAGCGGTACACGCAGGACGACTTCTATCACTTTGCCGCGTGCTTTTCGAAGGTGAATCTCGACCGCAAGCCGCCCGAGACCGGGGCTACCGCGCTTGCGGTGACGAGTCGCGAGGAACGCGAGCAGGAGAAACGCATTGCTGAGGCTGCCACGCGACTCGCCGAGGCCAGCCGCGCAGAGCAGCCGGAGGCGGAGAAGGGGAAGAACATCGCTGAGCGGCAACGCGAACTCGAAGAGCAGACGAAGCGGCTCAAAGATCTCCGCGAGCGTCCGCCGGGCGTGAATCAGCCGCGCACCGGCCAGTATGTGCCTGCGCAGACGCTGGACCGCACGGTGTTGAAAGTGGCGCCCGGCAAGGATCCGCGCGAGCCCTTCGTGCAGTGGATGACCGGCAGTGAGCAATTTTCCGGCGCGATGGTAAACCGACTTTGGAAACATTTCTTCGCGACTGGATTGGTGGAACCCGTGGACGACCTCCGCGCCAGCAATCCACCGTCGAACGCCGCCCTGTGGAAGCTGCTGAACGACGAGTTCCGCGGCCATAACTTCGACCTCAGGTACCTTATCCGCCTCCTACTCAACTCCCGCGCCTATCAGCTTGACTCCGCCACCACGGCGGAAAACGAAGCGGACCTGCGGTTTTACTCGCACTATATTCCGCGCCGCCTCCCCGCCGAGGTCATGCTCGACGCTGTTGCCGCCGCCACGGGGGTGCCCAACCGATTTCCCGGCGAGCCTTACGGCCTGCGCGCCGTGCAGATTCCCGATCCGCGCGCCGAGAGTTATTTCCTGACGCTCTTCGGCCGCAGTGAGCGCGTCACTGCGTGCGCCTGCGAGCGCAGCGGTGAGGTGACCCTCCCGCAGCTCCTCCATCTCAAGAACAGCGAGGACCTGACTGCCAGCATCCGCAGCGCCAGCGGCCGCCTCGCCGGTCTCCTGACTAATCCTGACGATTCCGCAGTCATGAACTCCATCTTTCTCGCCACGGTGGCCCGTCCTCCTGCCGAATCCGAATGCCTCGCCGTCACGGCATCGCTGGCGACGGGTTCCCGCGATCTTGTCTTTGCCGACCTCATCTGGGCTCTGCTCAATGCGAAGGAGTTTGCTTTCAATCACTAAACCGGACATCAATTAAGCTATGCTCGACCTCTCCTTATCCACGACTCGCCACCGGCTTTGCGACGGCACGTCGAGGCGGAGTTTTCTGCGAATTGGTGCGCTTGGGCCGCTGGGGCTTTCGCTGTCACGCTTGATGGCGGCGGATGCGCCGGGTCGGTCGGCGCGGGCGAAGTCGGTGATCCTTGTCTATCTTGGTGGCGGGATCTCGCATCATGACTCCTTCGATATGAAGCCCGACGCGGTGGAGCAGATCCGCGGGAAGTATAAGGGCATTGCGACGTCGGTGCCGGGGCTGAAGATTTGCGAGTTGCTGCCAAAGACGGCGCAGATCATGAATAAGGTCACGCTGGTGCGCAGCGGCACGCACGAGAACGATCACCATGAGACGGCGTCCAACTGGGTGCTGTCCGGGCGTTTTGGCAGTGCGTTCGGCGATCATCCGGCCATCGGGGCGATTGTGGCGCGGGAGACTGGATTTTCCGGACTGGTGCCTCCTTATGTGGCGGTGCCGAAGAACCCGTCGTTCACATGGGAACTGGGAAAGAGCGTGTGGCTCGGCGGACGGTGCGAGTCGTTCAAGGCCGGTAATCCTAACGACGCAAACTATCGAGTGCGCGATCTGGCGCAGCCCGCGGGCATGACGCCGGAAGTGCTGGAGCGGCGGAAGTCGCTGCTGGCGGCGGTGGATCAGCTTGGTGCGAGAGTGAAGGGCAGCGATGCGATGGCCACCTATGACGAGTTCAGCCGCAAGGCCGCGGAGATGGTGCTTTCGCCGCAGGCGCAGACGGCGTTTGCGATGGAGAAAGAAGACGCCGCGCTGCGCGACGAGTATGGCAGGACGGAATTTGGTCAGAGCGCGCTGCTGGCGCGGCGGCTGGTGGAGAATGGCGTGCGTTTTGTGACTGTGAACTATGCCGGATGGGATCATCACAATGACATTTTCACGGGCCTGGACGCGAAGCTTCCGGAGTTTGATCAGGGATATTCCGCGCTGATCCGGGATCTCGATCAGCGCGGTCTGCTGAAGGATACGCTGGTGCTGGCGATGGGGGAGTTTGGGCGCACGCCGAAGGTGAATGACAAAGGCGGGCGGGATCACTGGGGCCGCGCCGGTTCGATGCTCTGGGCGGGTGCGGGCGTGGCGCAGGGGAAGATCATCGGCGCGACGGACAAGAATGGAGCGTTTGTCACTGAGCGTCCGGTGCGCCCGGCGGATGTGGCCTGGACCATCTATGACGCGCTGGGCATTGATCCTGCGAAGGAACTCCTCACGCCCGAGGGCCGTCCCGTGAGCATTCTCGCGGAGGGCGCGACTATTCAGGAACTTTACGCATGAAGTGCGCTGTCATCATGCTAGTGCTGGCAGCGTGCGCCGCCGCGCAGGAGCCGAAGAAGGAAGTCGCCGCGATTGCAGCACTGGAGCCGGCCGCGCTGGTCACCGGGGGCACTGCGACGATGAAGATCCGCGGTTTCAAACTCAAGGACGCGACGGAGATCCGGTTTCCCAAAGCGCCGGGTGTGAAGGCGGTGGTCAAGGAGAAGAAGGACGCCGGCCAGGTGAACGGCCTTGATAACAAAGCCACTGGCGACACGCAGATCGTCGCGGAATTCACGCTGCCCGCCGATCTGCCTGCCGGGCCGCTGGAATTCACGATTGCCACACCGGCAGGCGATGCGGCGGCGAAGATCCCGGTCGTTGCCGCGTCCGAGGCTGTTGAGGAAAAGGAGCCTAACAACGGATTCCGCGAGACGCAGAAGCTGGCGCTGGGCCAATCCATCGTTGGCTCGATCAACGGCGAGCGTGATGTGGATGTTTATGAGATCACCGTAAAAGCGGGGCAGAAGATCAGAGCCACCGTCACCGGAGGCAGCGCGGTGACGATGGATGCGGCGCTCACCTGCTACGATGCCCGGGGGCAGTTCCTTGCCTCCTGTGACGATGCCGAGACGCGCGATCCCGTGCTGTCGTTGACTGCGCCCGCCGACGGCCCGCTGCTCCTCTGCATCAGCGATGCCCACGACAAGGGCGGCGAGTGGCACAGCTATCTTTTTACCGTGGAGGAGGCGAAATGAATCGCGTGCTCGTTTCTCTGCTAGGCAGCATGGCGCCCGTGGCGGCTGAGGTTTCGTGGCTGCGGGAAGTCGCGCCCATTTTGCGGGCCAACTGTGTTTCCTGCCATAAGCCGGGTAAAACCAAGGGTGGACTCGATCTCACGACCCATGCCGGCGTGATGAAGGGCTCGGAGGACGGCGCGGTTATCAAAACCGGTGATACGATGGCCAGCAGGCTCATTGAATCGGTCTGTGGTGAGGAGCCGGACATGCCGAAGGAAGGCGAGGCGCTTTCGGTGGCAGAGGTGGATGTGCTGTCGCGGTGGATCATGGAGGGAGCGAAGGAGGATGCGCTGGCGGCAGGGTCGCACCGGCCCGGGCAGCCGCCGGTGTATGCGGCGCTGCCTTCGGTTCATGCGATGGCATTTTCGCCGGATGGGACGGTGCTGGCCGTGGCGGGACGTCATGAGATTCTGCTGCACAAGGCCGACGGGACTGGCATCGTGGCGCGGTTGGCGGGCGAGTCGCCGCGGCTGGAGAGCCTTGCCTTTTCCAAAGACGGCGAGCTGCTGGTGGCGTCTGGAGGGCTGGTGTCGGAGTTTGGCGAAGTGCAGATCTGGAATGTGGATAGGCGTGAACTTAAGCGCAGCATCAAAGCGTCCAGTGACAGCTTCTTCGGTGTGGCGCTCTCCGCGGACAGCCAGCGTGTGGCGGTGGGCGGAGCGGACAAACTGGTGCGCGTGTTCGCAGTGGCTGACGGCAATGAAGTGATGCGCTGCGACAATCATCTCGACTGGGTTTTCGGCACCGCATTCACCAGCGACGGACAGCGCCTTGTCACCGTGAGCCGTGACAAGGCCGCCAAGCTGATCGAGATCAGAACCGGTCAACTCATTGATGACATCAACCGTTCCCGCGATGCTCTGATTTGTCTAACGAGGCATCCCAAGGACGACCTCATCGCTACTGGCGGCACGGAAGGGAAGATTCGCCTTTTCCGAATGGAGCCGCGCGGCGGGCGACTCAGCGAGGGCGATGACAAGGAGCAGAGCTTTGTGCGTGAATTCGAGCACATGGCCTCACCCATTCATGCCATCGCGTTCAGCCCGGATGGCACGGTGATCGCCTGCGGTGGGCAGTCCGGGGAAGTCCGTATTTTCCGGACTGAGAACGGCCAGCGACTTGCGCAGATCAAAGGCGGGCAGGGCCCGGTCTTCGCTCTATCATTTTCTGCCGACGGGAAGCAGCTAGCCATTGCCGGCAGCGACGGACGCATCCGGGTGCATGACGCGGAGAAGGGTACGGCGGTCCGTGAGTTCGACAGCGTGCCGCGGTGATGGCGGCAGCGGGTGCCTTGTCGGGGCGGTGGCCGGTTCCAAATGGATCGCGGTGAATCACTCGATTCTGACGCGTGCTGGTTTGTCCGGGGCGACGATATGGCCAATGGGGTTGTTCGGTGCGAGGGTGCGCATCTCTGCGAGCTTCGCGGTGTGCTCGGGTTTGGTGGCGAGGTTTGTCCACTCGTGCGGGTCGGCATCGATGTCGTAGAGTTCCTCACCCCCGTCGCGGTAGTGGATGTAGCGCCAGCGTTCGGTGCTGAGCGCGTAATTTTCCGGCATGTCCAGGTGTGTGAGGGCGGCGTGCGGCCACGGGGCGGAGGGGTCGCGCAGCAACGGGACGAGGCTGAGGCCTTCGATGTCCGGCTTGGCGGGCACGGCGCAGAGTTCGGTGAGCGTGCTGAACAGATTCACGAGACTAACAGGTCGCGTGCAGATGCCGCCGGCCCTTGTGCCTTCCGGGAGGGCGGGCGCGCCTTTGGGCACACGCACGATGAGCGGGACACGGGCGCAGACGCGCCAGCCGGTGAATTTCTGCCAGTGTTCCTTTTCGCCGAGGTGCCAGCCGTGGTCGCTCCACAAGACGACGATGGTATTGTCGCGGTGCGGGGATTTCTCCAAGGCTGCGAGGACACGACCGAGCATGGCGTCGGCGAAATGGATAGAGGCGAGATAGGCCTGAATGCCCTGCTTCCACTGCCGGAGCTGCTGGATGTGCGGGAAGTAGCGGTTGCGGGCAATTTTCTGGCCCATGGGCGGCACATCATCGAGGTCGCCTTCCTTCACACCGGGCGGGAGCTGAATGGTGTCGATCGGGAACGGTTCGAAGTATTGCTTCGGCACGAACCACGGCTCGTGCGGACGGTAGATGCCGCAGGCCAGGAAGAACGGCTGGTCGTGCTCGCGGGCGAGTTGTTCGCCGACCCACTTTGTCACGAGCCAGTCGCCGCCGAATTGCTCATCGGTGACATCGAGGGCGGCCCAATCGGTTTCCGAGTATTGCCATGGGCCGTCACGCGGGAGATTCAGCGGGCGTTTCGGCGGGTCGAAAGTGCGCGGGAACGGATTGTCGTTCGCCTTCGCCGGGAAGTAATCGTCCCAGCTCTGCGGGTCGATGACGTAGTGCAGCAGCTTGCCCGAGCCTGCCGACCGATAGCCGTGGCGCGAGAACCAGCGCGGCATGAGCTCTGCCTGGGGCATGACCTCGCGGAGCTTCTGTGTGTTCTGATACAGCCCGGAACGATGCGGTGGCACGCCGGATAGAACTGCGGTGCGGGACGGATTGCACGACGGCGCGGGGCAGTAGGCGTTCTTGAAGAGCACCCCGCTTGCGGCGAGGCGGTCAAAGTTCGGAGTTTTCGTCTGCGGATGCCCGCCGAGACAGCCGATCCAGTCGTTGAGGTCGTCGACTGCGATGAAGAGGACGTTGGGCGGTGGCGCGGGGTGAGCCGTGCCAGCGAGGATCAAGCAGAGTGCGAGGCTGAGTCGAAGCACGTTTTTCATGGGTGTGGTGTTTCGATATCAATCTACAAGGGAGATGAAGTTTCATTCCATGACCTGTGGAGGTTACCTCGACGGACGTGCTTTGAACTCTGTGAGGCTGACGAGGGTGGGCGTGGCGGTGCTGGATTCGATGGCGGCGATGGCTTTGTCGAATTCAGATAGGGTATCCGCGTTGACCTTCTTGATCGTAGCGAGGTAGGAGCGTGTTTTGCGCAATTGCGGCAGCACGTCCTTTGCGTGGGTTCCGTAGTTTTGCAGTGATTTAAGGCAGCCTTTCATGCGGTCCTTCATGCCCCAGCGGTCAGGCTCGATGACGGAGACGCAGAGGGCGATGCCTTCGCGGATTTGGAGGCGCGAGAGCAGGTCTAGGCCGGCGAGGCGCACGCCGTCGCCGAACATCTCGTTGCTTGGCGCGATTCTTTCGATGGCGCGTGCGATGTCGGGCAGGAGGGCGACGAGGTCCTTGTCGGTGAGGTTATTGAAGGCCTTGCCGGCGGCGCTGCGGGGCACGCTGTCTTCGTGGACGAGCAGTGATTGCACGGCGGGGATGAGTTTGGCTCGGTCGACGCCGTCGAGCGATTGCGCGAGGATGCTGCGCGGGCCGCGTGCGCCTGGGAACGGCGAGAAGAGAGAGAAGCTGGCGTAGCGCACGGCCTGGCGGCGCGGGTCGGCGGGATTCGTGCGGGCGGTGAGCGCGAGCAGGTCGCTGACGCTGGCTTTGCGGGCGTCGGGGCCGAGTTCGGGCAAGGCTGCGGCGGCGAGGCACTGGACCCAGACGTCGGAGTTAGTGAGCAGTGCGCGGAGTTGTGGTGCGGCGGCGTCGGCGCGCGGGCCGAGTGCGCCGAGGGCTTCGATGGCTCCGTAGCGGGCATCGCGATTTTCCCCGGCGAGCATGGTCAACAACACAGGAAGGTGGTCGCCGTCACGTTTGCCGAGCGCTGCGGCGGAG
Organism: Verrucomicrobiota bacterium; assembly: GCA_003402705.1. Classification (GTDB taxonomy): domain Bacteria; phylum Verrucomicrobiota; class Verrucomicrobiia; order Verrucomicrobiales; family V1-33; genus V1-33. Next base: position 38,196 of record QQNF01000021.1, read on the forward strand.
CGACCCCGCACGAAGGGCGACCAGCTTTGCAGCCCGGCGAGGAGCTGCTCAGTGGTGCGTTTTTCGAAGAGATTGGCATCGCCGCGATAGGCGAAGTCGCGTCCGGCGGCGATGACTTCGGCGGTCTGCGCGGCGTTGAGCGGTGGGACGACGAAGGGCTTTCTGCCGGTGAGGCGCAGCGATTTCAGCGGCATGGCAAAGCCGAGCAGGTAGCTGCCAGAGCAATCCCAGTTGTTATAAGCGCCGCTTTCCTCTTCGCCGGAGGGCGAGCCTTGATAGAGGAACTTCGTGTCCCAGCCGCGCGCGAGGTCGTAATACCATGCGTGTTCCTGCAAGTACGCGCCGGTGGTCAGCGGGCCGCAGCGTGCGACGCCGGAGAGCGCCCAGAGCATGTTGAAGAAGTTCCCGGTATGTCCGCGTTCCCGCTCGCTGTAGGCGGCAGCGGACATTCTGGCGAAGAACTCGGCCGCCTCGCGGTCAGCGAGCAGGTCGAAAAACACTGCGGCTGCGGCGCACTTGCCATTGTCTTCGTGGGCGAAGAAAGGTTGGTGATCGCCGTAGGGAATCGCGCCTTTGTTGACGAACCAGCGCAGCATCCTGGCCGATTTCACAAGCGCCTCGTCGAGTTCTGCGTGTTTGACGCCCGCCTCGCGGGCGAGTGCCAACCCGATGCTGAGTGATAGGCCCGGGGCATTCATGGCGCCGTAGCCTTCGAGATTGACGCCGTTTGGAGAGAAGCGATGTCCCCAATTCCCCACTGCGCTCTGCCCCCGCGCCGTCGCCAGTGCGAGCCGCTCCAGCCCCGGCAGCACCGACTTGTCGCCGGTGGCCATCACGTATTCGGATAGGAACATCATCACGTAGCCGTAGGACCACGAGAGGTAACCCTTGTCGGTGAAGTCTGCCGCCCACTTCGCCTCATTCTGGAGGAGCGGCATCCACAGCTTGTTCCCGGCGGCGAGGAGCGCCAGCGCGTTGCAGCCGCGCACGATGCCGTGCATTCCCTTGCCGTAATTCGCGTCGCTCATGCGCTGCGCGAGCGATGCGGTGCCCAGTTCGTAAATGCGCTTCGACTTGGCGCACGCATACGGCGCGGTGGCGCTGTAACTGCCGAGCACTGGCAGGGTTACTTCCACCGTTTCCGTGATGCCCGCGCGCCAGCGGAGCAGCGGCAGTTTGCCGCCGCCCTTTTCCGATTCCGCCGACGCAATGGCGTTGGCAAACTGGATGCGCGCATCGCCGGAAAAGCTCTTTCCCTCGACGCCGAGAATGACATCGCCGGTGTTCAACACTGCAGCTGCTGGCGAGTCCTTGGCCACCGCCGTCACGAGAATCTGCCGCGCATCCCGTGAGTGGCCATTTGCGGTGAAAATCCAGCCGCGCGCGCCTGTCGGCCCGAGTGCCCAGTCGTGTGGCGCGTCCTTTTCGAGCGTCGCGCCTTTGGTGAAGTCGGGCATCGCGGACGTGGATCCTTTGGGGGCGGCCCGAGTTGGACTGGGCATTGCGAGGATGGCAGCGAGGGTGAGAGTGAGGAGAGGGTTTTTCATCGGTGGTGGTTCAGTGCTGGTACGCCTTTCCAGTAAGGGGCCTGTCCTGAATGGCGCTCTGTTGTCTTTTCCCTGAGTGAGGGGTGGAGGTGCTGGCTTGCGAGGGGAGCGGGGATGGGGCAGACTTTAGGGGTGATGGCCTTGAATTGTCCCCGATGCGGCGTCGCGCTGATGGCGCGGGAGGAGGAGAGCGGGCTGACGTGGTTGTGCGGGGGATGTGGGGGTGTGTCGGTGAATTTCAGTCAGTTCCGGCGGCGGGTGTCGTCGTGGGAAGCGAACCGGATCTGGGAGATGGCGCGCCGGGGCGGGAGGGGGCGGAGGCGAGCGACAGCGTGTCCGGAGTGTGAGCGGGTGATGGCGCTGGTGGAGACGGGGGCATCCGGGGCGGGCGGGGCTAGCGGGATTGGGGCGATGTGGATTTGTGTGCCGTGCCAGCGTTTGTGGATGGAGGTGAGCGTGCGGGGATTGGGCGGGGGAGAGGCGGGGCGGTTAGGGAATGGGTGAGTGGGTGATCAGAGCATGGGCAGGACGGCGAGGGGATCGCCTGGGGCGAGGGAGGAGTTGGGTTCGAGGCGGACGAGGGCGTTGGCGCGGGCGAGGGAGGCGAGGGCGTGGGATTCCTGGAGGCCTGCGGCGGAGAATTTGCCGGAGGTGGGGTTGAAGGAGCCGCGGAGCCAGTGGGGGCGGTCGCCTTGGTTGTGGAGGTGGTGGGCGGCGGTGGCGTGGAATTTGGGGGCTTCCGGCTGGGCGGCGCCGGCGAGACGGCGGAGGGCGGGGAGGACGAAGAGGGAGGCGGTGACGTAGGCGGAGACTGGGTTGCCGGGGAGACCGAAGATGGGGATGCCGGAGGGGGTGATGCCGAAGAGGAACGGTTTGCCGGGTTTGATGCGGACCCGCCAGAATGAGGCGGGGATGCCGAGGGCGGCGAGGGTGGGTTTGACGAGATCGTGATCGCCGACGGACATGCCGCCGGCGATGATGAGGGCGTCGGAGGAATCGAGGTGGGAGCGGATGGTGTTTGTCAGGGAGACGGCGTCGTCGCCGGCGAGAGAGGAGACGATGGAGCTGGCGGTGCGGGAGGCGGCGACGAGAGCGGCGAGCATGGGGCCGTTGCTGTTGTAGAGCGTGCCGGGTGCGGGGAGGGGGGTGCCGGGTTCGGCTAGTTCGCTGCCGTTGCAGATGATGGCGACGCTGGGTTGGCGGCCGCAGGTGATGGAGGCGAGGCCCTGGGAGGCGAGGACGCCGGCGTGGGCGCTGGAGAGGAGTTGGCCTTTTGAGGCGATGAGCTGGCCCTTGCAGAGATCGGCGCCGGTGCGGCGGATGAATTCGCCGGGAGAGGCGGGATCGTTGATAGTGATGGAGCGGCCGTCGTGGGAAGCGGAGACATCTTCCTGCATGATGACGGCGGCTGTGTTACGGGGTAGGGGAGCGCCGGTGAAGATGCGGATGGCGTGGCCGGGGGAGACTGAGAGGCCGAGGTCCGGGCCGGCGGGTTGCTCGCCGGAGATAGTTAGGGTGATGCCGGGGCGGAGGCAGTCGTCGGTGTGGAGGGCGTAGCCGTCCATGACTGAGTTGTCGAAGCCGGGGAGAGGGAGGGAGGCGTGGAGATCGACGAGGGAGAAGCGTGAGGCGCAGGAGGCGACGGGGACGGATTCCGGGACGGGAGCCGGGAGGGCCGCGAGGATGGCGGCGAGTGCGGAGGCTTCGTCGGTCATGAGCGCGGGCGGCCGATGGCGTTAGGGAGGAGGAGACGGAGACTGTTGAGGACGACGATGGCGGTGCTGCCTTCGTGGGTGAGGACACCGAGCCAGAGCGGGATTTCGCGGAGGATGCTGATGAGGACCATGGTGGCGGCGGTGCCGAGGGAGATGACGAGATTCTGGCGCATGATGCGGACCGCGTTTCTGCTGAGGCGCCATGCGTCGATGAAGGCTTCGAGCCGGTCGCGGGCGAGGACGAGATCGGCCTGCTGGAGGGCGGCGTCGGAGCCGCGGAGACCCATGGCGATGCCGACATTAGCTAGAGTGAGGGCCGGGGCGTCATTGACCCCGTCACCGACCATGGCGACCTTGTGGCCGTCGTGCTGGAGCTTTTCGATGATGGAGGTTTTGTCGCCGGGGAGGAGAGCGGCGTGGAATTCCTGAACGCCGGTGATGGAGGCGACGGCCTGGGCGGCTTCCTTGCGGTCGCCGGTGAGCATGAGGGAGTGGAGGCCTGAGGAGTGGAGGGAGGCGAGGAGGGCGGCGGCTTCGGCGCGGGGTTGGTCGCGGAGGGAGAAGTAGCCGGTGGCGTCGGGGCCGGTGATCCAGACCTCGGAGGAGACGGGTGGGCGTTCGGCGTTATCGGTGATGGGGATGGCGCCGGAGCGTTCCTCGATCCATGAGCGTTTGCCGAGAGCCCATTCGTGGTTGGCGAGGATGCCGGTGACGCCATTGCCGGGGACATTGGTGAGGTGTTCCGGGTCTTCGCGGGATTCGGAGGGTGTGAGGTGGGAAGCGATGGCGCGGCTGAGCGGGTGAGTGGACTGGCGGGCGAGGTTGTAGGCGGCGTGGCGGAGGGCGGGTTCGGCTCCTGTGAGCGTGTGGATTTCCTCGACGGACATTTCGCCGGTAGTTAGGGTGCCGGTTTTGTCGAGGGCGATGGTATCGATGGCGGCGAGGTCTTCGATGGTGGAGCCGCCGCGGAAGATGACGCCGGAGCGAGCGCCTCTGGCGATGGCGGCGAGGATGGCGGAGGGGACGCTGAGGACGAGGGCGCAGGGGGAGGCGACGATGAGGACGGTGATGGCGCGGTGGAAGGCGCTGGCGCGGCCGTCGGGGAGGGAGGTGAAGGCGGGGAGGCCGGCCCAGAGCCACCATGCGAGGAAGAGGACGAGGCAGAGGGCGAGGACGAGGAGCGTGTAGCGCGTGCCGAAGCGGTCGGTGAAGTTCTGAGCGCGGGCCTTCCGCTGCTGGGCATTGCGGATGAGGTCCATGATCTGCTGGAGGGCACTTTGGGAGGCGGGTCTGAGGGCTTCGCCGGTGAATGCGCCGGAGAGGTTCATGGTGCCGCCCATGGCTTCGCTGCCGGGGTGTTTGCTGACGGGCTGGGCTTCGCCCGTGAGACTGGATTCATCGCATTCCGAGTGGCCGGAGGTGATGCGGAGGTCGACGGGGACCTGCTGGCCTGGGGGGACACTGATGAGCATGCCTGCGGTGATGTCGGCGACGGGGATTTCGCGGAGGGAGCCGTCGGGGAGGACCTCGCGGGCGGTTTTGGGGACATCGCGGAAGAGCGAGGCGAGGGCGGTTTCGGTACGGAAGTTGGCGTAGTCTTCGAGCGCGGAGGAGCCGGAGAAGAGGACGAGGAGGAGGGCGGCTTCCTGCCAGTGGCCGAGGAGAGCGGAGGCGGCGGCGGCCGCGAGCATGAGGAAGTGGATGTCGAGTGTGCGGCGTTTGAAGCCTGCGATGGTGTCTTCGACGAGGTCGATGCCGCCGACGATGCAGGAGGCGAGGAAGCAGGCGGTGGCGATGGACGGGTGGGCGGCGGCGGAGGCGATCCAGCCGGCGATGAAGAAGAGGAAGCAGAGCCCGGCGCGCCATGCGGCGGTTTTCCACTGGGGTGCGGCAGGGAGTCCGTCGACGGCGTCGGCGGTGGGAGCTGAGGGTGATGACACCCTTGGAATCACCCATGGAATGGCTGGGTGCGCCAGGGCGATTAAGGGATGTGGAGGGGGAGCCAGAAGTCCGGCTGATGGAAGTTAGGTTTGGGGCCGTGGAGCGGGGCGAGGGAGTAGTAGCAGGCGTGGCCGCCGGGAGGGAACCAGACGGCGGAGAAGTTCGTGCGGAGCCCGTCGAGGGAGGGTGCGTCGAGGAGTTGGCAGACGACCTGGGCGGGGACCCGGACCTCGCCTTCCCATGAGGTGGCACCGGCGGCGGTGCGGTGGATGACGCGGGAGAGCGGGAGCGGGTGGCCGTCCGGGTGGACGGGCTGGCGGACGGCTAGGAACGTGCAGGCCCACCACTGGTGGGAAGGGGCGAGATGGACCTCGATGTAGCGCCCGTTGCGCGGGTTGCCGAGGAACCATTCGACGACATTGCGTTTCCAGAGACCGGAGACGAACTCGCGCTGGCGCGTGCGGATCTGGTCGATGGCGGACGGGATCATCCGGGCGCGGAAGACGAGAGGACCTTCGGCGTCGGGGAGATCGAGGGAGGCTAGAGGGGCGGTGTCGGGCGGGCCGAGGGTGGCACCCTGGACCCAGTGCTGGGTGAGGGAGTGCCATGACGGGCCGCAGACGAAATACTGGGGATGAGGGCTGGGGTTGCCGTCCTCGGCGTAGGAGATCACGGCGTTAGGGAATGGTGTAGCATCAGGCGAGGAGCGGGCCGTTGAAGAAGCCGAAGAAGCGGCTGGCGTTGCCGTGGCAGACTCTCTGGACGAGGGCGGCGAGGAGTTCGAAGTCGTCGGGGATTTCGCCGCGGGCGGCGTCTGTGCCGAGGAGATTGCAGAAGATGCGGCGGAAGTATTCGTGGCGTGAGAAGCTCATGAAGCTGCGGCTGTCGGTGAGCATGCCGACCCAGTGGGAGAGGAGGCCGAGATTGCTGAGGGCATTGATCTGCCATTCCATGCCTTCCTTCTGATCGAGGAACCACCAACCGGAGCCGAACTGGATTTTGCCAGGGGTGTGGCCGTCCATGAAGTTGCCGCACATGGAGGCGAAGGTGTAGTTGTCGGATGGGTTGACGTTGTAGAGGATGGTTTTGGGGAGCGAGCCGCCGGAGTCGAGGGCGTCGAGGAAGCGGGAGAGCGGTTCCGCCTGGGAGGAATCGCCGATGGAGTCGAAGCCAGAGTCCGGGCCGAGCGTGCGGAGGGCGCGGGAGCTGTTATTGCGGAGCGGGCCGAGGTGGAGTTGTTTGACCCATCCGCGTGCGGCGTCGAGTTCGCCGGAGCGGATCATGATGAAGGTGGCGAACTGGTCCTGTTCGAGCGGGGAGACGGTTGCGCCGGAGCGGGCTTTGTCGAAGATAGCGCTGGCGGTTTCGCGGGAGCAGAAGGCGGCGGGGGCGCGGGTGAGCCCGTGGTCGCTGAGACGGCAGCCTTGCTGGTGGAAGAATTCGTGACGGCTGGCGAGGGCGTCGAGCGTGCTGTCGAGGGAGGAAGTGTCAGTGTCAGCGGCTGCGCCGAGTCGGTCGACGTAGAGGTTCCATGTTTCGGGTTGGCCGATGCGGAGGAGGGCGTCCGGGCGGAACGTGGGGAGGACGCGGGTGGGGCAGTCGGAGTCTTTGACGGCGCGGTGGTGGGCGAGAGAATCGGCGGGGTCGTCGGTGGTGCAGACGACCTCGACATTGAAGGATTTGAGGATGCCGTTGACCGAGCGGTCGGGCTGCTGGAGACGGGCGTTGGCGGTATTCCAGATGGAGTCTGCGGAGGCCGGGGAGAGGAGGTCGTCGATGTCGAAGTAGCGTTTCAGTTCGAGAGCGGACCAGTGGAAGAGCGGGTTGCGGAGCGTGTGGGGGACGGTGGCGGCGAAGGCGGAGAATTTATCGTAGGGTGAGGCGTTGCCGGTGCAGAATTTTTCGGGGATGCCATTGGAGCGCATGGCGCGCCATTTGTAGTGATCGCCTTCGAGCCAGATTTCGAAGAGATTGGCGAAGGATCGGTTGGAGGCGATGTCTGCGGGCGGGAGGTGGTTATGATAGTCGATGATGGGCTGGCGGGCGGCGACCTCGTGGTAGAGGCGGCGGGCCATGGGGGAGTGGAGGAGGAAGTCGTTGTGAATGAACATGGGGTGAGGCGGCGTCAGGATTGGGGGAGGAGGAGACCTGAGAGGATGAGTGCGGCGACGACGACGGCGAGGGCGATGCGGTAGTAGCCGAAGGGTTCGAGGCCGCGGCGCTGGAGGAAGCCGACCATCCATCTGACGGCGAGGAAGGCGGAGAGCCATGCGGCGAAGCAGCCGAGGAGCATGGCGGTGACGGAGTACTCTTCGAAGAGGACCTTGTAGTTTTTGAGGAATTTGTAGCCGGCGGCGGCGGTTAGGGTGACCATGCCGAGGAGGAAGCTGAATTCGACGGCGGCGATCATGTGGAGGCCGCAGAGGAGACCGCCGACGATGGTCATGAGACTGCGGCTGGTGCCTGGCCACATGGCGACGCACTGGAGGAGGCCGATGGCGAAGGCGATGCGCGGGGTGATGTCATCCATGGAGAGGCCTGCGCCGCGCGGGCCGCGGGAGGCGTTGCGTTTGAACCATGAGACGGCGAGGATGGCGATGCCGCCGACGAACCATGAGGCGACGGTGGGCCAGAGGCCGGTGAGGAGGGCGTCGATTTTCTTTTCGAGGAACAGGCCTGCGAAGGCGGCGGGGAGGAAGGCGATGAGGACATTGCGGAGGAGGAGGAGCCCGTTGGGGTTCCGGCCCATGACGCCGTCGAGCATGCTGCGGGCTTTAGAGAAGTAGAGCCCGAGGACGGCGAGGATGGCACCTGCCTGGACGACGATGGCGAAGGCTTTGGAGGCTTCCGAGTCTTCGAGACCGAGGAGCCGCTGGGCGAGGAGGATGTGTCCGGTTGAGCTGACGGGGAGGTATTCCGTGAGACCTTCGACGATGCCGATAATGATAGATTGCCACCAGTTCATGCGAGGAGTTGACAGTCCCGGGATTCGGGGGCGTGGCAACCCCGATGGCGAGAGAAAGTCCGGGTTTGGAGGTCAGCGGGGAGCGGACCAGAGGAGGAAGGCGGCCTTGCAGAGAGCGGCGTCGGGTTCGCCGTCGAGCGGGAGGATGAGGTAGTGGGAGGCGACGGGGGTGCCGGGGATGATGGAGCGGTCGGCGGCTTGGGGTGGGGCGAAGCAGAAGAACGGTTCCGAGGGGTGGAGCCGGACGGGTTCCGGGTGAACCGGGTTTGATGGGTGGGAGGCGATGAGGACGCCGGCGGTGCGGGAGTTGACGAGCCCGCCGATCCATGTCCAGCGGGCGCGGGATTCGTTGCCTTTGATGCGGTCGGTGATGCCCTCGGAGGTGAGGAATCGGGTGTTAGCGGGGCCGTTCCATGAGCGGTGGCCGCGGAAGCCGAGACCGCCGTAGTGGTACTTCGGGAGAAAGAGCGGGTCGTTGCCGATGAGGGACTGGGAGATGGAGAGGTCGATGGCGGCGGGGTGGGGGCCGAGACTGCCGATTTCGAGCGACCATGATTCGTCGAGGACGGGCTTGGGCTGACCGCTGGTGAGGTCGATGTAGCGGTGGCGAGCGGAGAGGGAGGCGCGGCCGTTCTGGAGGACTGGCGGTGTGTGGCTGACGTAGTCGACGCGGCCTTTTTTCTGGCCCATGTTCCAGAAGTCGGTGTCGCGGTTCTGCCAGCGGCATTTGGTCCATGCGGACCAGATGCCGTGGTGGTGGAGATGGTCGGGAGGGAAGTCGTCGGAGACGAGGAGCCCGGCCGGGGAGTGGATGTTAGTGAGATAGCCGCCGCGGGAGAAGGCTGGGTCGATGCCCGTGGGGAGCGGGCCCGGCTGGGCTTGATAGGAGCAGAGCGGGCGGTTGCCGAGGAGGAAATGGATGGCTCCGTCGGCTTCGCGGAAGGAGATGGACTGATGATCGGGCGCGGCCTCGAGGTTGGCTGCTGTGGCGGCGAGGCCGGTGGCCGAGGCGAGGAACGCGCGCCGATTCATCGGGTGGATGGCAGGTCAGCCGACCCAGTGGTCAGCGATCTGGGCAGCGATCTGGAGGAGGTCCTTGGTTTCTTCCGGGGTGAACTCGTAGGGTTCGAGTTTACCGATGCCGAGAGTGCCCATGAGGAGGCCGCCCATGTCGATGGGGACGGCGATGTTGCCGCCGACGCTGGTTTTTTTGGCTTTGGGGCGAGCGACGCCTGAGGTATCGGACTGGAGGTTGCACATGGAGACTGGTTCCATGCGTTCTGCGGCTGCGCCTGCGATGCCTTTGCCCATGGGGATGCGTTCGATTTTGTCCATGAGTTCGCGGGGGATGCCGCGATGGCAGATGAGTTCGAGCATGGCGTGGAGTTCATGCCATTTGTGGAGCGTGCCTGTCTGGCAGTTGAATTCCTTGAGGATAAGGTCGAGGACTGCCTGCCAGTCGGGATTGCCGCGCATGGCGGCGGTGATGGTTTTGACTCTGGTCGCGCTCATATGGTTCGGGGGTTCTGTTGTTTCCTGAACCTGTGCCATGCTGCGTGCAAACAGAAATCATCGCATCTGAGATGAATCGTCGACTGGCGGGCAGGAGGTGAGGGAGGTCAGGCGGAGGCCTTGCGGGTGGCACCTGCGGCGGCGGCGCGGCAGATTTCCCAGAACGAGCCGCTTTCGAGGCTGGCTCCGCCGACGAGGGCGCCGTCGACGTCTGGCTGCATGGCGAGTTCTTCCATGTTGCCTGGTTTGACGGAACCGCCGTACTGGATGCGGACGCGGCGGGCGGTTTCCGGGTCGTAGAGGTTAGTGAGGACTGAGCGGATGAAGGCGTGAGCTTCCTGGGCCTGGGCGGAGGAAGCGGTGCGGCCGGTGCCGATGGCCCAGACTGGTTCGTAGGCGAGGACGGTATTGATCATCTGGTCAGCGGAGACCCCGGCGAGACCGCCTTTGAGTTGAGAGGTGAGGACCTCTTCGAGACGACCGGCGTCGCGTTCATCGAGGGTTTCGCCGACGCAGAGGATGGGTTTGATGTTGAACTGGTGAGCGGCGAGGACCTTGCGGTTGATGATTTCGTCGGTTTCGCCGAAGATGGCACGGCGTTCGCTGTGGCCGAGGATGACGTAGTGGATGAGCATTTCGCGCAGCATGAGCGGGCTGATTTCGCCGGTGAAGGCGCCGGACTGCTCATAGTGCATGTTCTGGGCGGCGAGCTTGATGCTGTCGTGCTGGGTGAGGGCGGCGGAGGCGGCGGCGAGGCTGATGTAGGGCGGGGCGATGACGATGTCGACTGGATCGCCGGCTTTGGCGAGGACGACGAAGCCGCGGAGGAAGTCCTCTGTTTCGGAGGGCGTCTTGTGCATTTTCCAGTTGGCGGCGACGATGGGATTACGCATGGGAGTGATCGGGTTTAAAGGTGTTAGAAAGCGAGAGTGCGTGGGTTAGGACGCGGGTGTTATCTGTCGAGGAGACAGGCGACGCCTGGGAGGACCTTGCCTTCGAGGAGTTCGAGGCTGGCTCCGCCGCCGGTGGAGATGAAGGTGACCTTGCCGCCGACGCCGGCTTTCTTGATGGCTTTGACGCTGTCGCCGCCGCCGATGATGGTTTTGGCGGAGGAATTGGCGGCGATGGCGTGGGCGATGTCGAAGGTGCCTTTGGAGGCTTCCTTGATTTCGAAGACGCCCATGGGGCCGTTCCAGATGACGGTTTTGGCGGAGGCGATTTCTGCGCTGAAGAGTTTGACGGATTCGGGGCCGATGTCGACGCCTTCCCAGCCGTCGGGGATGTTTTCGTTGACGCCGGTGGTGCGGATGGCACCGAGTTTTTTGGCATCGAAGTCGAAGGCGTCGGTGATGACGGCGTCGACGGGGATGAGGATTTTGACGCCGCGGGCTTTAGCTTTATCGAGGGCTGCCTGGGCGATGGGTTCCCATTCTGGTTTGTAGAGACTGCGGCCGAGGGTGATGCCCTGGACGAGTTTACGGAACGTGTAGGCCATGCCGCCGCCGATGATGATGGTGTCGGCCTTTTCGAGGAGGCGGTTGATGACGGCGATTTTGTCACTGACCTTGGCTCCGCCGAGGATGACGACGAAGGGCCGGTCTGGGTTTTCGAGTTCGTCGTGGAGGTAGGCGAGTTCCTTTTCCATGAGGAGGCCGGAGACGGCTGGGAGGTAGTCGGCGACGCCTGCGGTGGAGGAGTGGGCGCGGTGGGCGGAACCGAAGGCGTCATTGACGAAGACGTCGGCGAGGGCGGCGAGGCCCTTGGCGAGGGAGGCGTCGTTGAGTTCTTCGCCGGCGTGGAAGCGGGTGTTCTCGAGGAGGAGGACGTGGCCTGGGGCGAGGGCGGCGGCGAGGGCTTCGGTTTCCGGGCCGACGCAGTCAGGGGCGAAGGCGACGGGAATGCCGATCATGGCGGCGAGGGCCGGGGCGACCGGGGCGAGAGATTGTTTGGGGTCGCGGGTGCCTTTGGGGCGGCCGAGGTGGCTGGCGAGGATGACTTTGGCTCCTGCGGCGGTGAGGGCGTTGATGGTGGGGAGGGTTTCGCGGATGCGGGTATCGTCCGTGATGACCATGGTGCCGTCTTTGTCATCGAGGGGGACGTTGAAGTCGACGCGCACCAGCACGCGTTTTCCGGAGAGGTCGAGGTCGCGAATGGTTTGTTTGGGCATGGTGGTGGTGGGGGGAGGTTGGCGGTGAGTTGTGAAAATTGAAGGGCGACGGGGATAGACCCGGGCGGCGTGAAAAGCAAACGGTTCGCGAGGGCTGATGGGGTGGGGAGAGTGTGCATCTTTTCCCTGGCCCGCGGGCCAGTGAGGCTGTAACAGGAGGGACATCAGAATACCATTTTCATATGACGCTCCGCCACCTCCCTGTTTTTGCCGCTGCTGGACTGTTTGCTTCGTGCGCCACGACCAAGCCGACGGCTGCGCCGTTTGACATTGCCGATGCGAACGGCAACGGCAAGGTATCGAAGGAAGAGTTTGACGCCTACATGGCGAAGTGGACGTTCAACCGGTACGACACGAACCGGGACGGGAAGGTGTCATTTGAGGAATGGAAGGCGGCGGATCCGACTGCGGACATGGCGACATTCAAGAGGATTGACACGAATGGCGATGGGTTTGTGTCGCCGGAGGAAGGGTTGGCGGCGGTGAACCGGAAGGGAGTGTTCAACGAGCTGTTTGCGACGATCGACACGAACAAGGACGGGATGATTGACCGGGCGGAGTCGGCGAAATACGGCGACATGTTCAGTGCGAATTCGACGAACAACTTTCCCGGGTTGAAGGCCCGCTGAGGGGATGGATCTGCGGGCGACTGGATTGAAGGTGCTTCTGGCGGCTGGAGCGATGCTGCCTGGGGCGTGTGCGTTCACGGAGCCAACGGAGACGCGAGCGGACTTCGAGGATCGGATGAAGCGTCGGAACGACACGTATGCCGAGCGCATTGAGCGGCGCAAGATCCGCGACGAGGCGCGGGACGAGCGTTACGACATGTGGTGGAACAAGATCATGGGGCGCTGAGCGCGTCCTGCCTGACAGAAACTGAGAATTACCCCCTGACAAAAATCATGAAAACGATACTGCTTGCATCATTGCTGGCGGCCACGGCTGCCGGTGCCCAGGAAGCGTCTGCTGCGGCGGCCGCACCTTCGCCTGCGCAAACTCCTGCTGCGGCTGCGGCTGAAGGTTCTGCGGCGGCGGCTCCCGTGGCTGACAAAACGGCTGCGCCTGCGGTGGCCGGTGACAACTCGGCTGCGGTGGCGGCATTGGATCGGCAGATTGCGGCGCGTCAGGTGCGTGTGACGGCGCTGGTGAATCAGATTGTCGAGCTGGATGGGGCGATTGAGACGGCGATCAACGATGCGCAGGAAATGCTGAAGCGTGTGACGGACAGTAAGGAGTCGAACACTGCGGTGGCGCGGTTGAAGCGCGAGGTGATGAAGAAGCTGGAGAAGGCGGCGCTGTATTATGATCAGAAGCGGGCGACGGTGTCCGAGACCTTGAGGACGTCGAAGAACAAGTTCGAGCGCGAGGATCTGTTCAAGGACCGGTCGGCGTTTGATGATCGGATCAACAAGCGGATTGAGGGGATTGTGGATCTGGCGCTGAGCATGGACAGCCACAAGGAGTACGAGCAGTATCTGCAGGACAGCAACGGGTGGGACGGGTACGGGTGGCGTGGCGGGGTGAACGGTGTGAACATCCGGCGGAATCCTGAGTATGATCAGAACAAGAAGGCGACGCGGCAGACGGATGCGGCGACGAAGGAGATCATGGATGGGCTTTCCAAGTCGCTAGCGCGGCTGGATGTGCACGAGCGGGATCTGAAGAACAAACTGGCGGCGGCGAAGGGAGGTGCGGCGAAGCAGGCGGTGCAGGTGGAGATTGACCGGGTGAAGGTGCTGAAGCAGCAGCGGTACGAGCAGATGGAGGAAGTGGGATCGAGTCGTGCGGAGACGGCGACACCGATCGGGCGGAAGGAAGCACAGCGGCTGGAGGATTTGATTAACGAGATTGCGGCGAATGCGCGGCGTGATTTTCAGTCATTGTTTGCGCGGTACAACGAATTGAAGTCGGAGCGGACGGCGCTGGCGCGGCTGGAGTTGCGTCGGGAAGCGATGACGCAGCCTGAGGCGGAGGCGGCACCTGCGGCTCCGGCGGTGCCTGCGGCTGAGGTGAAGTGAAGGATTGACGGCCTGCACCTGCGGAGAGGATCTGCGGGTGCAGGCCTGACTTTTTTTATACGATGAAGGACCGAGTGATGATGATGCTGGCGGCAATGCCTTTAACGGGGATGGCTGGCGAGTTGAAGGCGGTGACTGATGCGGAGAAGGGGAAGGTGGAGGTGACGCTGGATGGCAAGCCGTTCATGGGATTGATTTTCCGCGGGCATGCGAAGCCGGTGGTGTATCCGGTGATCGGGCCTGGGGAAGTGGCGATGACGCGGCGGTGGCCGCTGGAGGCGGCGGCGGCGGGGGAGGAGCAGGACCATCCGCATCACAAGTCGATCTGGTTCAATCACGGGGATGTGAACGGGGTGGATTTCTGGAAGGAGGGGGCGGATGCGGGGCGGATTGTGGTGACGAAGGTTCCGGCGGTGGAGATGTCAGGTGCAGCGGAGGAATCGCGGGTGACGATCCGGACGGAGGAGGAATGGCTGAAGCCTGATAGTGCGCGGGTGTGCGCATCGGCGACGGTGATCACGTGCGGGACGGAGGGGACGTCGCGTTTTATTGACTATGCGGTGACGATCAAGGCGAGCGAGGGAGAGGTGACGTTAGGGGACACGAAGGAAGGGACGATGGGGTTGCGGAGTCATCCGGCGCTGAATCTGAAGGGTGCGGTGGCGAAGGGTCAGTGTGTGAACAGCGAGGGTGAGACGGGCGGAGCGATCTGGGGGCGGCATGCGAAGTGGGTGGATTACTGGGGGCAGGTGGACGGGAAGGTGGTAGGGATTGCTTGTTTTGATCATCCGGGGAACCTGAGGCACCCGACGACGTGGCATGCGCGGGATTACGGGTTGATTGCGGCGAATCCGTTCGGGCTGCATGATTTCGAGAAGGCGGCGAAGGGGGCCGGGAAGCATGTGGTGAAGCGCGGGGAGAGCCTGACATTGCGGTACCGCTGGTTGTTTCACGAGGGGGATGCGAAGTCTGCGGATGTGGCACGGAGCTGGGCGAAGTGGGCGGCGGTGCGCGAATGAGTGCGGTGCGTGATGGAGGTGGGCGCGTGCTGGTGATCGCCGGGTGCGGTTATCTTGGGACGGCGCTGGCGCGGCAGGCACTGGGGCGTGGCTGGCGGGTGCTGGGGATTTGTCAGAGTGAGGAGACGGTGGTGAGACTGGGGTTGATAGGAATTGAGGCGGTGGCGGCGGATTTTACGGATAGAGAATCGCTGGCGCGGGTGGCGGGTGAGGTGCCTGCGGATGCGAGTGTGGTGCATTGTGCGGCTGGGGGGAAGGGCGGAGGGTTGGAGGCGTACCGGACGGTGTACCTGGAGGGAATGCGGCGGTTGCGGGAGGCGTTTCCGGGGGCGCGGAGGATGCTGTACACGTCGAGCACGAGCGTGTATGCGGGGATTGATGGCGGGGAGGTGACGGAGGAGAGCGCGGCGGAGCCGGAGCGGGAGACGGGGCGGGTGCTGCGGCAGACCGAGGATGAGACGTTAGGGGCTGGCGGTGCGGTGGTGCGGCTGGCGGGGATTTACGGGCCGGGGAGGTCGGTGCTGCTGCTGAATTTTCTGAATGGGCTGGCGGCGATTGATGTGAGGACGGAGCCGCCGGCGACGCCTGACGGGCGATGGGTGAATCAGATTCACCGGGACGATGCGGCGGGGGCGGTGCTGCATCTGCTGGAGCATCCGGATGACGCGGTGTTTCGGGGCGGGTTGTACAACGTGAGTGACCGGACCCCGCTGCTGCAGCGGGAGATTTACGAGAGGTTGGCGGCCAGGTTCGGGCGGGAGTTGCCGCCGGAGGCGGTGCCGGAGACTGGGCGGAAGCGAGGGTGGACGCACAAGCGCGTGAGTTCGGCGCGCTTGCGTGGGACGGGTTGGGAACCGCGGTATGCGTCGTGGTTTGACGCGCTGGATGGGGATCCTGAGCTGGTGCCGTCGATTCTTGCGAAGGTGGGGTGAATCAGTCGGAGGAGCGGCTGAGGAGGGCCCACGCGCGTTTGCCTTTGCGGAGGAGAGTGGCGCGGTTGTGGAGGAGGTCGGCGGGGGTTAGGAGACGGGAGGTGTCCTGGGTGCGGGTGCCGTTGATGTAGATGCCGCCGGCTTCGATGTCCTTGCGGGCCTGGCCTTTGCTGGAGCAGAGCCCGGCGGTGACGAGGGCGTCGGTTAGGGGGATGCCGGTGGAGAAGTCGGCGGCGGAGGCGACGGCTCCCTGGATTTCGGATTCGAGGATGCCGAGGGTGCCAACGGTTAGGCCGTCGAGGGGAGCGCCGAAGAGGATTTCGGTGGCGCGGATGGCGTCTGAGCAGGCGGCTTCGCCGTGGATGAGCGCGGTGACCTCGCGTGCGAGGGCGCGGTGGGCGGCGCGGCCGCCGGGGTTGGCGAGGTGGTCCTGTTCGAGGGAGGAGATTTCGTCAGCGGAGAGGAACGTGAAGAACTTTAGGTAGCGGACGACATCGCGGTCGTCGGTCTGGATCCAGAACTGGTAGAATTTGTAGACGCTGGTGCGGCGGGGGTCGAGCCAGACGGTGCCGCCCTCGGTTTTTCCGAATTTGGTGCCATCGGCTTTAGTGATGAGAGGAAGTGTCAGGCCCCATGCGCGGCGGTCGAGTTTTTTGCGGACGAGGTCCATGCCTGCGGTGATGTTGCCCCACTGGTCGCTGCCGCCGATCTGGAGTTCGCAGCCGTGGACGCGGGCGAGATGGTAGAAGTCGTAGGCCTGGAGGAGCATGTAGCTGAACTCGGTGTAGCTGATGCCGACTTCGCGGTCTTCCATGCGGGCGCGGACGGATTCTTTGGCGACCATCTGATTGACGGTGAAGTGCTTGCCGACGTCGCGGAGGAAG
>QQNF01000022.1 GCA_003402705.1 Verrucomicrobiota bacterium
AACAAGCAATCTCCCCACAAGCCATTCTCACTTCTCACTTCTCACTTCCCCAGATGCCCTCCGACCTCCTCGCCTACTATCAACAACGCGCCGCCGAATACGAACGCATCTACACCAAACCCGAACGTCAATCCGACCTCGCCACCCTCCACTCCCTCCTCCGACACAACCTCCGCAATCACCGCGTTCTCGAAGTCTCCTGCGGCACCGGATACTGGACCGCCGCCTTCGCCCCCGCCGCCCTCTCCGTCACCGCATGCGACCTCAGCCCCGAGGTCCTCGCCATCGCCCGCGCCAAAGACTGGCCCTCAGCCAGCGTCGAGTTCTCCCAGGCCGACTCCTACAACCTCCCCGACTTCGACCGCAAATTCTCCGCCGCCTTCGCCGGCTTCTGGTGGTCCCACGTCCCCCGCCACCGCCTCCCCGCTTTCCTCTCCGGCCTCCACTCCAAGCTCCAACCCGGCGCCACCGTCATCTTCATCGACAACCGCTTCGTCCCAGGCAGCAGCACCCCCATCTCCCGCACCTCCACAGACGGCGATTCCTACCAACTCCGCCGCCTCGACGACGGAACCACCCACGAAATCCTCAAAAACTTCCCCTCCGAATCCGACCTGCGCCACACCCTGTCCACCATCACCCCCGCACCGGAAATCACCCTCACCGACTACTTCTGGCTCCTCCGCTACACCATCCCCTGAACCTTCACACCTTCCTCTCCCGCCCCTCTCATCCATCCCCACCCTATCTTCACCATTCAGCACGTCTACTTCCCGTCATCCCGCTCGCCCATTGCTCCCGCCAGCACATCTTCGAGCCCGGTCCATGTGAACCCATTCCAATCGGTCCGTACGTCTGCTGTATCGTAGCTGTCACCCATGATCGGAACAAGAGAATTAAAGCTCACTCGGTTGGTACCGTCGCAATAGATATACCAGAAGCGCCCATCACGCATGCTCAGGATGTAGGCGCTTCCGGGCCATGCGCCAGTCGCCCGCTCCAGCTTCCTTGGCGGAGACCCCAACGCCTTGCACTGCGCTTCACTCAACTCGCGCCAATCGCTGCACCGGGTCATCACCCCCACCTCGTCGCCCGGCTCAATGCCCGCCTTGGCAGCAGCGTCCGCCGGCACTGAAATGTACTCAAGGCGCACCTGTGCCAGCCTCCCACCCGCAACCGCCTCCGGGTTCAGAATCGTCTGCAACGATTCCGCCTCTTGCCCCCTGGTGCCTTGAGACGCCTCCGCAGCCCCCGACGCCCCCCCGGATCCACGGCGGCAACCAAATGACACGCACGCCCCCGCAAGCATCAGCGCCAGCGCAAATCGAATCCTGATACCCATCACCTTCCTCCTTACCCCTTCCGGACAGACTTCATTCCATCGAACAGGACATTTGAGATTCTCGTTCATAACACCCGGAACCTATCATTCCTCCCTCTCATGTCAATCCTCCTCTCACCCTCCGCTCCACCCCCCGCCCATCTCCGTCAGGAACCAACGCCCTAATCCCAACGCCCCCCATTTCCCTCCTTCACCCTCGTTCCCAAAACCGTCAGGCAATCTCTCGATTCCCGCAGAACGATCCGACAAAGACATCAGTTCCCGGCATCGATCCGCCCGATTGTAAGTCTCCGGATCTCGGCGTCGGCAAGGCTGTCGGCCCAGCCGCGTGCGGAGTCCGGCTCGACCTCGATGAGAGGCTCAATCAGGGCGAGCCTCGCCTCATCGGGAATCGCGGCACCATGCCCGGCCATCCACGCGGAAGCCGACTCCAGATCACTGCCGGCCCATGTCCCGACCACTGCCGCCAGACAACCCCCTCCGACCTTCCCGGAAACGACCCATTCCGCCGCCGCCCGCGGATCCAGCTGCGCCCACGCCACACTGACGGCCCGCTGCGCGTCACCGACCGCTTCCTCGTCACCCGCTAGCTCCGCCATCGCCATCGCCGTCTCGGGAGATTCATGGAGCAGTCCCATCGCCAGTTCCATCGCCGCAAGTCCCCGCTGTTCCGGCCGCACCGCTCCTAGCAGTTCCTGTGCCTCCTCCCAGCCGACCATCATGTCGGCCCGCAATTCCCAGCCTCCCGCGTCGTCAAACGACGCCAGCCACGCTTCTCTTCGCTCCCCACGGTCCATTAAATCAAGGGCACCCCGCCCCTCCTCTCCGGAAATCTTCCTAACTTTCCCACCCGGCCTATCAGCCGCCCCGGCCCAGTGAGCAGTCACCACGGCCTGCCCCCGCAACCTATTCTCCTCCGGCCCCTGCCCCCACTGACTCCCCGCAGCCACTCCCACCATGGCAGCCAACAGATGCGTAAACGACGTCTTCATGTGTTCTCAATGGCAATGGTCTCTGCTGGCACGCACTGGAAAATCCAGCGGCCTGCACCAGGCTCGGCCCTCGCCTCCCCCAGTGCAGGCCCACCTGAACCCGGATTAGTTCGCAAAGGCGAAGTCATCAATATGAACATTCGCCGGTGCTCCCGTTAGCGCATTGACGCTGGAAATGCGCACCGCCGTGATCCCGCAGCCAGCCAGCGCCGTCGCCCCCGCAAAGGTGTCACGCACGCCCACCCCAGCCGGAATCCCGAACGTGTAGGTCACCGGGAGACCGGGAGCCGACTGAATGAAGGTCACCGTCACCTTCTGCGGAACATTCGCCTGCTGGAGAACCGTCAGACCAGCCTGCCGGATCAGCCCGGTGCTCGCCGACAGCGTCAGCGACATCGAGCCAACCGTCTTGCTCATCAGGTCTCCCTTCTCGGAAATCGGCACAACCGTCGCATGCGAGTTGATGTCACCAATCAGCGGCACCCCGATCTTGATCGTCTGACTCCCCGAGATCCCGAAGAAACCAAGAATCATATTCGTGCCGACGGCCGGAGACGGCCAGGGCGCGGTCTGCGGAGAATCGAAGTTGACAACGCCGCCCTTGTTAACATTCCACGCATTGGCCACCGCCGTGACGAAAGACGTGTAAAACGCAGGACTCGGCAGCTTGACATCGACGACGTTGACGTTGGTTGCCGCATCGTAGAGCTTGACCGTCTTCGCATTCGTGGTAATCTGCGCGCCGGCAGTAGCGGCAGCAGCGAGGGTCAGGGCAATGGTGATGGATTTAGTTTTCATGGCGTTGCTTTATTCGGTAATTATGTTTCGTTTGGTTCGGTTTGAGGAAGGCGGCAGTAACTCCGCATCTTCACAGGGTAAATCGCAGTCGCCCGCCGGATGGCTCAGATTTCCCTAAAAAATGTTTCCCGCACCGCGCCTCGCTCTGCTACATGCTCTTGCCGTGGCGTCCGATCCCCATCTCTTTCACACCACGCACTGGAGCATCATCCGCAAAGCCGCCGACCATGGCAGCCCGGAATCCCTCCATGCGCTCGAGACGCTCTGCCGCGCCTACTGGTATCCTCTCTATTCCTACGTCCGCAGCACCGGAATCCGCCACGAGGACGCCTGCGACCTGACCCAGGATTTTTTCTCCCGCCTCCTCTCCAATGACCGCACCCTCGGCTCGCTGGCCCCCGAAAACGGTCGCTTCCGCTCGTTCCTTCTCGTCGCCATCCGCCGGCTCATCGCAAGTTCATGGCGCCGGTCGTACTCGCAGAAACGCGGCGGCGGCACCCCGGCCATCGTGATCGACGAAGCCGATGCGCTCGCCCGCTTCGATGCCGGTCATCACGACGGCAATTCGCCGGAAGTCGTCTACGACCGCAACTGGGCGGCTTCCGTGATGGACCGCGCCCTCGCCAGGCTCGCCTCCCACTGGCATGAAAAAGACAAACCGCTCGACCTCCTGCGCACTTATCTCACGGACGCCCGCGGCACAGTCCCAGTGGCAGATATGGCCGCACAACTCGGCGTCTCCACCGCCTCGCTCAAGGCTTCCATTTACCGTCTCCGCAAACTCTTCGCAGACCTTCTGCGCGACGAACTCGCAGCCACCGTCAGCGATCCCTCGGAAATCGACAGCGAACTCCGCTACCTCCTCACCGTCCTCGCGGAGGCAGGCTAGTCACTGGCACCGCCCGGACCGCCACCCCCTCACGGCAGCCATGCAGGACCACAACTCTAACAACCCATCCGCCATAGCCGCCTGCCCGCATTGCGCTTCCCCGCTGCCGCCCGATGCCCCCGCCGGCATCTGCCGGTCCTGCCTCGCCGCAAACTGGCTAGCCATGCTCGACTCCGAAGCTCCAGACGAATCCGCAGCAGAAGCAACCGACCCGCCCGAAACCGAACCGGAGGAATTCGCCGGTTTCATCCTGCGCAATCAACTCGGCCGCGGCGGCATGGGCGTAGTCTACCGCGCATGGCAGCAAAGCCTCCAGCGCGACGTTGCCCTCAAGCTCGTTTCCAGTGGTCGGTTCGCAGGCACTGAGGAAGTCCAGAGACTCAAACTCGAGGCAGAAGCCGCCGCCCGGCTCACCCACCCAGGCATCGTGGCAGTCTACGAAGCCGGCGAATCGGACGGTCAGCCATGGCTGGCCATGCAGTACGTTCCCGGCGGCACGCTCAGTCAGCACGTCGGCAAGTCAGCCGCCCCGCTCCAATGGTCCGCCCGCCTCGTCGCCGATGTCAGCCGCGCCGTCCATTACGCCCACCAGCACGGTGTCCTCCACCGCGACCTCAAACCTGGCAATATCCTCCTTTCCGCTGACGGTCAGCCGCTCGTCGCAGACTTCGGCCTCGCCCGCCTCATGGAACAGGACGAACACCTCACGCTCACCGGCCGATCGGTCGGCTCCCCGGCGTACATGTCGCCGGAATCATTCCTCGGTGAAGCCAGCACCGCACGCGATGTCTACGCTCTCGGCGTCATCCTCTACCAATTGCTCACCGGCCAGCTCCCGTTTTCCGCCGACGATCCCGCCGCACTAGCCCGCCGCTGCGCAGAAGATGATCCCACCCCTCCCCGACAGCTCCGCAGGGGTCTCCCGCGCGACCTCGAAGTCATCACCCTGAAGTGCCTCGAAAAAATTCCTGCCAGGCGCTACGCCTCGGCCGCCGCTCTCGCCGACGATCTCGAAAACTGGCTGAACTTCCGGCCAATCCTCGCCCGTCCCTCGCCGCCTCACCTGCGCATCGCACGCTGGATCCGTCGCCGTCCGCTCCACGCCGCCGCCGCCGCCGTGGCCTGCCTCGCCGCCACAGGCTTTGCTACCCACCGCCACCGCACCAATTCCATCAAGGCCGCAGCCGCCGCCGAAACCACCCGCGCCAGAGCAAGCGCCCTGGCCAATCTCCAGCGCGCCAGCCTCGAATCCGCCCTCCGCGAAACCGAAGCAGGCTTCCTCGACCAGGCCCGCCGCATCCTCAGCGATGTCCGCACGCTCGACCCCGTCACCGCCGATGCTTCCCCGGAATGGAAATGGCTCTGGTCCCGCTGCACCCCCCAGGGCCTCTCCCTGACACAGGCCCACCAGGGTGAAATCACCGCAGCAGCCTTCTCCCCGGACGGGCTCAAAATCGCCACCGCAGGCCAGGACTCCCTCGTTCACCTCTGGAACTGCCGCGACCTCACCAAACCGGATGCACACCCCATCCAGACCATCCGGACCGCACACCTCACCGCCCCTATCCATCTCTCGTTCTCCCCGGACGCCTCCAGAATCTTCGTGGCCCGCAACGGTCAGCCACTCTCCGCAGAATGGCTCCCCCTCAACGGCAGCCCCGCAGAACCTGTCACACTCCCGCAGTCCCCCACCGCATGGATGCAGTCGGTCATCAATCCATCCGCCACCCCCGTCGTCTCTTTCCAATCGCCTCCCGGCACCGCCGCCGCCCCTCCAGCCCTCTGGTTCGCTTCTCAGGACCTACCCACCCCGCTGCCAGGCCGCGCCCCGTTCCTGGCCTCCAACGGAACCAATCTCGTGCTCACTGGCGATTTCAACGACGGTCTCCAGCTGATCAATCTAGCCGCTCCGCCGGTAGTCTCATGGAAGGACCCCCGCCCGCTCTACAGTCTCTCCGCCCTCGCACTCAGCCAGTCAGGCTCGCTCGCCGCCGCCGCTCATTCCGCTCCCACCGGTCTCTCCCAGATCCAGGTCATCAGCACCGCCAGCCCATCCCAGTTCACCCTCACCGAATGCAGCGGCACCATCCGCAGCCTCGCCATCAGCGGTGATCAGTGGCTCGCCGCAGGCGGCGACGACCGCGTTGTCCGGCTCTGGAACCTCAATGCACCTTCCCGCTGCCACGCCCAGCCGGGTCACGCCCGACCCATCCGCATCGTCGCCTTCAGCAAGGATGGATCACTCCTCTTCAGCGGCGATCAGGGCGGCCGCATCGCCGTCTCCCCTCTGCCATCTGATAGGACCGAAGCAGTCGGCCCTCCGCTCGCCGCGCCTCCAGACCTCTCGTTCCTCTTTGCCACTAGTCTGCGCGATGGCATCCCGCAGCCGGAAATCGTCAGACTGACCACCGCAGATGGATCAAGCCTGAAATACCCACTGCCCGGCATCCCCGCCGCCATCACCTGCGGCAGTCCCTTCTCCACCGTCCTCTGCCAGCAGGGCCAGTCCGTCCACCGCTGCCGGATTCCCGCCGACGCAACAACGCACAACACAGATGCCTCCGCAGAACTCCCCGCAGGCACCCAGGCAGTCGCCCTGACTGCCGATGGCTTTCTCTCCACGGAAGCCGGCTCGTCCAATGCCATCACCATCCGCTCCCACCGCTTCGGCACCCCGGAACCAGTCGGCACCGTCCGCCTCGCCATCGCCCCCTGGAGCACGCTCACCATGGCCCCCAACGGCCTTCATTGCTACCTGCTCGACGCCCCCGCCGGAAAACTCGCCTGCCTCGCGCTCCCATCCCTAACCCTCCGTTGGCAGCAATCGCTCCGCCAGTCAGTCTCCATCGCAGTCGCTCCAGACAACACCACCATCGCATGGGCCGGAGGATTCTACGCCGGTCTGCTCGACGCAGCGACAGGCAAAGAACTCTCCTCGTTCCGCCAGCCCTGCGAAATCATCGCGCGCCTCACCTTCGCCGGACCGCAGCACCTCATGCTCTCCAGCTACGACCACACCCTCGTCTTCGCTTCCCTCGCAACAGCCGCAGTCACCCTCGAATCCCGCCGCCAGCCAGCCTGCGCCGAACTGCTCTGCTCTCAGGACCTCAGCCGCTGGCTCTCCCTCGACCTCCAGAACCAGCTCGCCTGGTTCCCGCCACCCTCCCGGAATCCACCGCCATGAATCGCTTCTCCTCCGCCGTCTTCTCCGGTCTCCTCGCCACTGCCTCGCTCGTCATCGCCGATGGCGACACCGGCACGCCTCCGCCAGCCGCTCTAACCTACTCCCGCCACATGGCCGCCACCAGCGGCATCCACGACCCGCGCTCCAGCTACACCCACCTCCCCGTTATCTCCGGCCGCCCAGTCAGTGATTCCCCCCTGATCATCTGCACGGCCAGTGGATGCGATATCCTGACATGGCTCTACCCCGGCCTGTCTCTCTCCGTCGCGCTTCAGCCCGTCGCCGAAGCAGAGGAAGCCGGTGGTCCTTCAGGCACAAGCCCGGTCCCGCCGCCCACACTCGCAGACGGATGCTGGCAACTCTACGATTCGTGCGGCTTCCCTTTCTACCAGTCGTGGCTCAGTTCATCAGCCGCTCTCCTCGGCCTCGCACCGTCAAACCTGCTCCCAGACGCCGATCCCGACGGCGAGGGCATCACCAATGCCCGCGAAGCCTTCCTCCGCATGCACCCGTTCGACCACCGCAGCGGCTTCTCCCTCTCCCCTAACTGGCTCCTCACTCCCTCAGATCCTCCAGCCGTCACCGTCGAATTCGCAGGCCTCAGCGGCAGGGTCTATGCCCTCGAATGGTCGCCCGACCTCTCGCCAGGCAGCTGGCAGACGGTCCAGACCCCATTCCTCACCCCCGCACCCGTCGACGAGGACACCGACATCGGGGAAGACCGCTACCTCATCTACTCGCTCACCGCTGACCTCCCTCCGGAAACATCAGGCCTCAGCCGCTACTTCCTCCGCATGACCGCGCCCGACGGCATGGACGAATCAGCCGCAGTCGCCGGCAGCGGACCAGGAGCCGCCGCCGCCAGATTCTTCCTCGTCCCCCCGCCAGACGAACACGCCACGGAAAATTCCCCCTTCCAACCAGCCCGCCAGCTCCGCGGCCGCTTCTTCACCCCGCGAAACCTCAGCGACGCCACCATCACCCTCAACAACAACTACGTGCTCAATCCGGCCAACGGCCCCACCGCACAACCCATCGCCCTGCCAGACAGTTTCGATCTCAATGACCCAGTCCGCGTCTTCGATGCACTCTTCAGCAGTCTCCCCAGCAGCGTCCAGGTCTACCCCACAGAAAACTACTTCTACTGGTCCATCCGCATCGGCCAGCGCACGTTCCGCGGCAATCTTAACCTCTCCGTCCGCACCCGCGACATCAGCCGTCTGCCCTTCTATTACAGCGAACTGGCTGACATCTCATCCGGCGGCCAGCCCCACCGGGTCCAGATCGTCGGCGGCGGCACCCTCGGGCCAACCATCCTCACTCTCCGCCGCGACCCCCAGAACCCGCTCCGCTACCTACTCAGCCGCGGCTCGCGCACCGTCACCTTCGATCTCCACAACCTCACCCAGGCCCCTCCACCTCAAGGCGTCCTCCGACCCGGCGAAATCTTCGTGGAACGCACCTTCGACGAAAGCGGTCTTCGCTTCCTCCTCGTCTTCCAGCCATCCTCTCAAACGCGCCCCGCCACTTTCACATGGCTCCTCGACCCCGGTCCATGGGACGCTCCCTTCACCGCCCCCTCCCCGGACGAATTCAAGGAACTCCCGAACGCCCCGGGAAATTTCCTCCACACCCGCACGGGCTTCGCCTTCGCCGCCGACTCCCGCACCCTCGCCTCCGCACGCCGCCTCGTCCTCATCGCCGTCACCAACGACCACGTCGCTAGCAATACATGGTTCGATGGCCCCGGCGACCAACTCGCTGACAACTTCGATCCCGTCCCACTCAAACCTCTCCTCCTCGCCGCCTTCCCGGACCTAACGCCTGACCGCATCGACAACTTCGGCTATCTCACCGATTCCTCAGGCACTGAAAGGATCGGTCTCTACCCCTATCATGGCTACGATGCCGAAAGCGACCTCTCCGCCTTCGCTCTCTCGCTGCGCCCGACCCCTGACACAGATCCAGATACCCTCGCGCTCTGGAACACCACCATCAACGCCATCCCACCCGCAGTCCCCCCGCCGCCCGTTGCCTTCGCCTTCAACGAGGGTGGAGCCGCCCAGCTCCCCGACAACCTCATGGGCTCCGGCCTCAGCCGCGACCAGGTCAGCGGCAGCCTCACAGTCCAATCCGCAGAACCATGGCAGACCCCCACGTTCCCGGAAGTTTGGATCACCAAATCCCAGAAGGGATCCGTCGTCCGCATCCACGCCCCAGGCGACAGGCGGGCCTCTCTCGCCGCAGAATACCTAACCGCTCCGCAGGCCGTCCACACTTCCCCCGACGCCCCCTACCCATGGCGCGATGGCTTCTCCCCTTTCCCCACCGCGGTCGCCGTCGACCCATGGGGCGAATGCTGGATCGCTAACACAGGCGACAATGTCGCCATCAATGGATCACGAATGGGCAGCGTCACCCGCATCGGTCTCGCCCTCGGCGGCACCCGCTGCCGCAGCGACGGATCACCCGACCCCACCGGAGGCTTCCTGAAACCGCCATTCGATTACCTCAGCCCTAGCGTCACTGACCGCGATGGCGACGGTCTCCTCCGCACTTCCTCCGGCCCCAGCCCGCTTCCATGGCCAGGCAACTCCGACGTCATCAGTCTCGACGGATCAGTCAAGGATGCCATCGACGAACTCATCACAGGCTACGTCCGCATCCCCATAACAAGTGTCGCCTCTCTCACCTTCCGCAATGGCTTGCTCTGGGCCGGCAGCCCGCCACTCAATGCATGGTGCCTCATCAACCCCATGTCGGCTCGCCCACTCACGCCTCCCGTGCGCACCACCGGCGCCGAAGCAGGCATCGCCAGCCCCCTCCATGACCTCTTCTGGACTCTCGGCAACGGGCGAACCTCCATCCACGTCTTCCCCCCGGATCGGCCAAATCTCCCCGTCTTCAAAGAATCCCTCGACCCCGCCCTCGGCCCCGCCGCCTCCCACGGATCTGCCATCGCTCCATGGCTCAATCCCGATCCCGCCACCAAGGGAATCTGGATCGCTTCGCGTCACCCCAATCTCCCCAACGAACTCTCGCTCGCCACCACCTCTCCGCGATCGCTCTCCCGCCTCGTCCTCAAGGGCCCTAATGTGCTCTCTTCCGGCATCACCGCCCTCACGCAACTCACCCCGATTCCAGGACCCCAGAACTCTCTGGTAGCCCTCACCGAATCCTGCCTCCCTGAAAGTCCGGACCCCGCCACCGTCCCACCCGCCAATGGCTCGCTCTGGCTCGCCAACCCGGATAGAAACTCGGTCCGCTTCATCCCCATCCCCGGCAACCCCGATATCCCCGGCCCCTTCAACCACGGCCTCATCGGTCTCGCCCAGGGCCGCAATCGCGACCTCTGGCTCGCTGACTTCCTCGGCCACCGCGCCCTCCGCATCGATGACTCCGGGAATCTAACAGACGCCCTCCCGCTGTACTCGAAAAACGATCTCGCCGACGCCGCCACCAAAGCCGCCAGCACCGGATCCGACAATCCTTTCCACCTCCTCGCCGGACCATGGACCACAGGCGACCTCACAGGCCTCAACCCTTCTTCCCAGCGCAATTCCGCCGTCCTCGTCATCACCACCGATGCACGCCA
This sequence comes from Verrucomicrobiota bacterium, assembly GCA_003402705.1. Taxonomy (GTDB): domain Bacteria; phylum Verrucomicrobiota; class Verrucomicrobiia; order Verrucomicrobiales; family V1-33; genus V1-33. The sequence goes on from QQNF01000022.1 coordinate 10,801, forward strand.
CCCGGATTACCAATGGCAATCGGTCACATGGAAGGGCCAGAACCTCGCTCCCGGCAGCATCTCCGCCCTCGCCCGCGCCAGCAACAACCCGCTCGCCCCGCCAACCCCGCTCCACCGCATCTCCCCCGGCCAACCCCTCAAAGGAACCATCGGCCGATTCCTCCAGATCTACCTCACACTCTCCCATCCCATCGGCTCCCCTCCTCCCTCCCTATCCTCACTCACTGCCCGCTGATGTCGCCCGAACATCATGCCTCAGTTCATCGCCGCATCCATGAATCCCTATGCCGCATCGGCAATCACCACTGCCATTCTTTGCTTGTTCTTTAAGTAACAAATAATACACGCGAAATTGCAGAGTGACATTACCGCAAAGACAGGCACTGCACGCCATCTCTCGAGACCACTGTCCGAATCAACCGGATCGACCACTGCTACATAAAGAAGTCTCCCGGATTTAGTCAATGCCGCTTCGTAAGAGTCAAATCTGTAAAAAGTCGAAGGAAGTACTTCTTGCTCTATATATTGGATAGACTCAGGATCTGGGCTTACCGATAACATCGATACAGACCAACCCACCCCCGGAATGCTTCGCAGAAATTCCTGGGGCGCGACACCGTCAGATCGGGGTTGCTCGGAATTCAGCATCAAAAGCAGCTCATCAAGAGTCGAGTTGCTTCGCGGGGTGAAAAAATAAATCAGCGCCGCGCCGAAAACGATAACATTCACAACGGCCAGCAGAATTGAAAAAAGTCTCATGGGATTTGTTTGAATATCTCGGCACCGCCCCGGTCTGCATCCATGCCACGCCTCTGATCTTCCCCGGCACCCATCCACCCGCCCCCCGCGTCCAGACGCCAAACACTGCGCCACTTCCGAATGTGGAATCTGCCATCGTTATTGAGCGTCGCGATCATACCTAACTCCAGCGCCACCAGAACCTATCATTCCTCACCCTCATGTCAATCCATTCCCCTGCCTCTCCCTCTCCCATCACGCATTCCCCTGCCACCCATTCCCCTGCCCTTCCCTCTCCCAACACGCATTCCCCTGCCATCCCGCGATTAGGGCTCGCCCCTCCCCCACTTCGCATGGCAATCTTCACCCCTACATTCCCCTCCACCGCATGACCCCGAGGACCGCCTGTCTCCTGTTGCTCCTTTTCATCCAGCCAATCCGCGCCGCCGCACCCGGACCCGACCCCGCCCCATGGGCCGAACCCGGCTTCCCGTTCCTGACCTCCGCCGTCGATTTCTCCACCCTCATCCCCGGCGGCCCCGTCACCGTCCGCGGTCTCATCATCCGTCTCCCCCACAAGGTCTGTCTCTGCTACGACCTCGACCGCGGCACCATCACCGGCATCTGGCAGCACGAGGGCAACGATCCGGTCACCAGAACCTCCATCGCCGCCATCTCATGGGACCACCCCAACCGCAAATCCGAAGGCGGCACCCGTCACCTGCCAGTCCCTAACGGACTCCTCCTTCCGCTCAGCCCCAACACCCCACCACCACCTCCCTCACGCTGGTCATCCCTCTCGCTCGCGGAAAACTCTCTCCGCCTCCACGTCCCATCAGGCGGCCGCCATTCCTCCATCACATGGGAATCAACCCTCACAACTCTCGGCCCCGCCGTCCGCCAGAGAATCTCCGACGGCTCCACTTCCATCCTAACGTCCGGCCCGGTCCCGGACGACGCCACATGGTCAGGCCCGGAAATCACCCGCGCATGGCTCTCGCCAGTCACGCTCCCCATCCAACCCGGCAATCCCAGCGCCGCCCTCATCGCCGACCGCATCCCGCTCCCATTCCCCAACCCATGGCAGCGCAAGGTCCGGCTCAGCGGGCTCGCCTGCTTCCCCGACGGCCGGGCCGCCCTCTGCACCATCGACGGCGATGTCTGGATCACCAACCCGCTCACCCCGAACGCCACCTCCGTCTCATGGCACCGCTTCGCCTCCGCACTCCATGAACCCCAGAGTCTCGCCATCGCCAACGGACGCCTCCACGCCTTCACCCGCGACGGCATCATCGCACTCGATCCCGGTCCCTCAGGCCTCTGCGATACCTACTTGAATTTCTGTCAGGACATCCCCCAGTCCGGCGAAACCCGCGAGTTCCCCATGGACCTCGCCGCACGTCCCGACGGAGGCTTCTACGCCGCTAAAGGCGGTCAGCAACTCACCACCAAAACCCCCGGCGCCGGCCGCATCTACTCCATCTCCCCCGACGGCAAATCCGTCACCGAACTCTGCTGCGGTCTCCGCCAGCCCTACCTCGGCATCCACCCAGCCTCCGGCCTCCTCACCGCCTCGGACCAGCAAGGCAACTGGATCCCCGCCACCCCCATCCACAAAATCCGCCCCGGCGCGTTCTACGGCTTCCGCGATGCCGCCCCAAACCCCGCCCCTCCCATCACCGAACCCCTCCTCTGGATCCCCCACGAGGTCAATCAAAGCGCCGCCGGCCAGGTCTGGACCGACCCCACCCGCATGGGCGCTCTCTCCAACCAGCTCATCCACCTAGCCTACTTCAAACCCGCCCTCTTCACCGTCTCCACCGCCCCCGACGACTCCCAGGCCGCCATCCAGCCGCTCCCTATCCGCCTCGACTTCCCACCCCTCAAAGCCGCCACCAACCCCATCGACGGCTCGCTCCTCGTCTGCGGCTTCCAAATCTGGGGCACCGACGCCCCAGAAATCTCCGGCTTCATCCGCATCCGCCCAGGCAACCAGCCACCCACATGGCCCACCGCCATCACCGCCGCCCCCGGCGGTCTCATCCTCACCTTCGCCCGCGACCTCGTCCCTCCCGCCCAGAACGCCGCCCTCGTCCGCTCGTGGCACTACCTCCGCTCCAAAAACTACGGCTCCCCTCACCTCAAAGCCGATAATTCCCCCGGCGAAGACGTCCTCCCCGCCTCCGGCCTCCAACTCAGCCACGACCGCCGCCACGTCTTCATCCACGCACCTTCCCTCGCCCCCTCCCAACAGAGCCGCATCGACTGGAACCTCGCCGCCACCGACGGCACCACCCTCCAAAGCTTCGCCTGTCTCACCGTCCATTCCCTCGCCCCCCAACCGTCCCTCATCTCCCTCTTCGACCCTAACTGGCAGCCCCCCGCCCACACTTCTCCCGCTCCTCCCACGACCGAAGCAAAACCCAGCGCCGCCCGCGGCAAAGAACTCGCCCTCCAGATCGGGTGCCTCTCCTGCCACAGCACCAACGGCTCCATGGAAGGCATGAAAGGCCCCTCATGGCACGACCTCCACGGCTCCCGCCAGACCCTCACCGACGGTTCCACCATCACCATCGACGACGCCTACCTCCGCGAATCCATCCTCAACCCCGCCGCCGCCACCCGCAAAGGCTTCCTCACCCCAGACTCCGGCATGCCCCCCTACGCCGGCATCCTCAACCCCTCCCAAATCGACAGCATCATCCTCTTCATCCGCTCCCTCGCCAAACCCTGATCCCCCCACACCTCCCCGAACCAGGGTTGCATTCCCTCCCCTCCGCCGTATGAACCTCCCACGCTTTCTGTCCCAACGTCGGTACTTCCATCCCTTTCCTCATTTCCCACCCTCCGCACACCATGTCCGCGCCCCAATCCCAGGAAGACCTCGAAATGCAGCCAGCCGCACCAACCGGTGCCTACGGAGCCGACCAGATCGATAAACTCGAAGGCCTCGAGGCCGTCCGGAAACGCCCAGGCATGTACATCGGCGACCCCGATGAACGCGGTCTCCACCACTGCGTATTCGAGGTCCTCGACAACTCCATCGACGAACACCTCGCCGGCTTCTGCAAAACCATCGACGTCATTCTCCAACCCGACGGCTCCTGCTCCATCCGCGACGACGGCCGCGGCATCCCCGTCGATACCCACCCCAAATTCGGCATCCCCGCCGTCGAACTCGTCCTCACCAACCTCCACGCCGGCGGTAAATTCGGCCAGGGAGCCTACAAATACTCCGGCGGTCTCCACGGCGTCGGCGCCAAATGCGTCAACGCCCTCAGCGAGTGGTTCAAAGCCGAAGTCACCCGCGAAGGCAAGGTCCACATGATCGCCTTCGAACGCGGCAAAACCGTCAAGCCGCTCTCCGTCATCGGCACCACCGACAACGACCGCACCGGCACCCTCATCTCCTTCCTCCCGGACCCGGAAATCTTCCAGATGACCACGGAATTCCAGTTCGACCGGCTCGCCACCCGACTCCGCGAACTCGCCTTCCTCAACCCGGGCCTCACCATCAATCTCACCGACGAACGCCCGGACAAGGAACGCCATTCCTCCTTCCGCTACGACCGCGGCATCATCGAATTCGTCCTCCAGATGGGCCTCAACAAGGACGTCTGCCCTCCCGACCCCATCGTCATCCGCGGCAAACGCGGACTCGAACTCGAAGCCGGGAAACCACCCGAAGACTTCTACGTCGACCTCGTCATCCAGTACACCGACAGCTACTCGGAACAGCTCTACTGCTACGCCAACAGCATCTTCAACGGCGACGGCGGCACTCACCTCTCAGGCTTCCGCGCCGCCCTCACCCGCGCCGTCAATGTCTACGCCAAGGCCAATAACATGCAGCGCGAAAAAGATCCTCCCATCACCGGAGACGATTGCCGCGAAGGCCTCATCGGCGTCATCTCCGTCAAGCTCCCCAACCCGCGCTTCTCCTCACAAACCAAGGACAAACTCGTCAACAACGAGGTCGAATCCGTCGTCAACAGCGTCGCCTACGAGGGCCTATCCAAATACTTCGAGGAAAATCCCTCCCTCGCAAAGCGCATCATCGACAAAATCATCACGGCCGCACGCGCCCGCGAAGCCGCTCGCAAGGCCCGCGAAACCGTCCGCAAAAGCGCCCTCACCGGCGGTGGCCTCCCCGGCAAACTAGCCGACTGCTCGGAAAAAGACCCCGCCCTCAGCGAACTCTTCATCGTCGAAGGTGACTCCGCCGGCGGTTCCGCCAAGCAAGGCCGCGATCGCCGCACTCAGGCCATCCTCCCGCTCCGCGGTAAACTCATCAATGTCGAAAAAGCACGTCTCGACAAGGCCCTCGAAAACAAGGAAATCCAAACCATGATCACCGCCATCGGCGCAGGCATCGGCACCGGCGAAGGCGAGGGCACGTTCAATATCGGCAAGGTCCGCTACCACAAAATCGTCATCATGACGGACGCCGATGTCGACGGCTCCCACATCCGCACGCTCCTCCTCACGTTCTTCTGCCGCCAAATGTCAGAACTCGTCAGACGCGGCTACGTCTACATCGCCCAGCCCCCCCTCTACCGCATCACCCGCAAAAAACGTGAGGAATACATCCAGGATGACAGCGAACTGAACCGCATCCTCATCGACCTCGGCGCAGAAGAGGTCGCCCTCAAAAACCTCGCCTCCGGAGCCGTCATCAGCGCCCAGCACCTCCGCGAAATCCTCGAACTCCTCGCCAGACTCGACCGCTTCGTCGATGTCATCCAGCGCAACGGCGGCAACTTCGAACAATACCTCGCCGCCCGCGAAACCGAAACCCAGCGTCTCCCAGCCTACATGGTCAAGGTCCGCAGCGGCAACGAGGAAACCATGGCCTACTGTCTCGACGAAATCGCCCTCCGCTCGTTCGCAGAAGCCAACCCGGACCTCCGGCTCTTCGCAGACATCTCCCACTCCGCAGACTCCTCCCGCTCCGACGCAGGCCTCCCCCAGCGCCGCGCCAGGCTCTACGAAATCCACGAGTCCCGCGCCATCAGCAAAATCCTCATCCAGCTAGGCGAAAAAGGCCTCCCCCTCAACCAGTTCTCCGCTCAGGATCAACCGCTCTTCGAACTCCTCGAAAACGACGGCCGTCAGCACCCGCTCTTCGCCGTCCCCGAAATCCTCCAGCGCGTCCTCGAAATCGGCCGCCGCGGGCTCGAAATCTACCGCTTCAAGGGCCTCGGCGAAATGAACGCCAAACAACTCTACGACACCACCATGGACCCGAAACGCCGCAAGCTCCTTCAGGTCAAATTCAACGAGGAAAACATGGTCGAAGCCGACCGCATGTTCACCATCCTCATGGGCGATGTCGTCGAACCACGCCGCGTCTTCATCGAAGACAATGCCCTCAACGTCCGGAACCTCGACGTCTGACCAGCCTCCCCGCCCATGCCAGCCATCCCTCAGCTCCGCCGTGTCAATGTCCGCACGCCGGAAGTCATGCAGCTCGTCCAGGCTGAAGTCGAAGTCCACTACCGCAGCCGCATCGTCGACGCCCTCCGCGCCGCCGGCGGCACCCTGACCATCGCGAACACCACCATCCGACTCGCCAAACAATTCGGCTTCTGCTACGGCGTCGAACGCGCCATCGACCTCGCCTACGCCGCTCGCAAGGTCTTCGCCGGCCGCAATCTCTTCCTCCTCGGCGAAATCATCCACAACCCGGAGGTCAATCGCCAGCTCCGCGAAATGGACATCCGCTTCCTCGCCAGCAGACCCTCGGACGACGAACTCCAGGCCCTCCACCCGGACGATGTCGTCATCGTCCCAGCCTTCGGCGCAGAAACCGCCGTCATGCAGCAGATCGCCGCACGCGGCTGCGCCACCATCGACACCACCTGCGGCGATGTCATGTCCGTCTGGCGCAGGGTCCGCGACTACGCCAAACGCGACTTCACTTCCATCATCCACGGCAAATCCACCCACGAGGAAACCCGCGCCACCGCCTCCCGCGCCCTCGGCGACTCCGGCGGCGGCCACTACCTCGTCATCCTCACTCTCGACGACTGCGACGCCGTCACCCAGTACCTCGCCGGCCTCGGCAACCGCGACGCTTTCCTCGCCCGCTTCGCCGGAAGCGTCAGCGATGGCTTCGACCCCGACACCCACCTCCTCCGCATCGGCGTCGCTAACCAGACCACCATGCTCAAAAGCGAAACCGAGGAAATCCAGCGCCGTCTCCGCACCGCCATCGAAACCCGCGACGGCTCCCCTGACAACTTCCTCGTCTTCGACACCATCTGCGGAGCCACTCAGGAACGCCAGGACGCGCTCTTCGACATGCTCAACGACCCCATGGACCTCATGCTCGTCGTCGGCGGCTACAACAGTTCCAATACCACCCACCTCGTCGAAATCGCTGAACAACAGCTCCCCACGTTCTTCATCCGCAACGCCTCCTGTCTCGAATCCCTCGAACAAATCATCCACTTCGACCTCCACCAGAAGGCCGAACACTCGTCCTACACCGACAAACTCAAGGGCCACGGCCCAGTCACCGTCGGCATCACCGCCGGCGCTTCCTGCCCCAATAACCTCATCGAGGAAACCATCGTCCGCGTCTTCGCCCTCCGCGGCATCTCCCGCGACGCCCTCGAAGCCGCCATCCCCGCCCCGCCCACGCCAGCCGACGCCGCCTGACAACAACCGTCACTCGGCCTTCAGCACGCCCGCCACGCCGTGGCTCCTGAACTCAGGCGCATACAGGCTCTCCACCGTCGCCAGTCCGCTCCGGCACGCACCCCGCTGCTGCACCCGCACGCTGTATTCAAACACGTGCACTCCCTTCGGCAGGGTCTCGATGAAGTAATGCACCGCCGTGTCCCGCGTGCTCTCGTAATACCCCACGCCTCCCTGCTCACGCCACCCTGACAACACTCCCGTCGGCTCGCAGCTCGCAGGCCGCTCGTCCTTCAGGTGCACAAACTCAAGCTCCCGGTCACTCCGCACCTCCACCCGCACCACCACTTCATCCCCCACCCGCACCTTCCCCGCCACCGCCCGCAACTCCGGCCCTTTCTCCCCCGCCACCCGCACCAGCAACTGCTTCCTAACTGTCAGCGGCCCGCCCGCCGCCGCCGCCGTCACCTTCTCCGCATCCTCCAGATACACCCAGTGCACCGCCCCCCACGCACTCCCCGCCGCAGTCTGCTTCAAAACAACCCTCGCACTCTCCCCCGTAATCTCCGCCGCCGGTATCCTCTCCCGGAAATACCCGCTCCCAGCCTCCCGCCGCTCAGGCACCACCTCCCTCGACCCCACCCGCACCTTCGCCGTCCCTCCCCCACTCCACCCAGCCTTCCCGCCTCCCATCACCGCATGCACCGCATCCGCCGTCGCCTTCGTCGTCGGCCACGAATGCGTCCGCTTCTGCCCTAACAGCCACTGCTCGCACTCCCCAGCCCTCTCCTCATCCCCGCCAATTTCCCGAAACGCCTCCACCATCATCGCCTGGGTCTCCACCGGCGCTTCCTCCCACCGCCACAACTCCCGCTTCTCCGCCCAATAACGTCCCGTCTCCTCCCGGTAAACCGACCGCTCCCGCAAGCTCGCCAGCACCAACCGCGCTCCCTCCGCATCCCCAAACCGCTTCATCCCAATCGCCGCCTGCGCCTGCACCATCCGCGGCTTCTTCATCCACTTCGTCCGCGCCTGCCCAAGGAAATACTCTAGCGCTTTCCTGCTCTCATCCGCCACCGGCCGTCCCTCCTTCAGCCCGCTCCGACCGTACAACCACAGCGCCACCAGATCCGTCAACCGATCCCCCTTCTCCTTCCGGTCCGCCCTAACTGCCTCCCGGTGCTCCCGCTCCAGCCACTCGTCCGCCCACTCCACCGCCTCGTCAATCATCTCGCTCTCCACCTTGATCCCCAATCGCTCCAGCTTCCCGAAACCCGCCAGCACATACAGCGTAATCCGCTCATTCGTCCCCCCGCCCGCAAACCAGGGCCACGACCCACCCTTCAATTGCAGCCCTTCCAGCTTCGCCAGCACCCCCGCCGTCTCCGCATCCAGTCTCGACGCATCAAACAACTCCCCCGCATTCCGCCGCTGCTCGCTCTCTTTCGCCGCCTCCCGCATCCACGGGGTCTCCTCCATCAGCACCGCCTTCAAATCCCCGTTCTTCAGCAACGGGCTCTCCAGCGCATCCACCTGCACATCCCGCCACACATCAAACACCCGCCGGATCTCCGGATCACTCAACGCCAGATGCCGCGCCAGCGCATTCGCATAATACCGATTAAATATCTGCTCCGCACACTCATGCGGAAACTCCATCAGGTACGGCAACGCCATCACCGCCGCCCACCCCGGCCGACTCGTCAGCTCCACACTCAACCCCTGATGCCGCAAGGTCTCCGACCCACCACCCGCCGCCAGTTTCTCAAACACATACGCCTTCTCACCCACCCCCCCCATCCCCAGCGGCAGGCTCTCCGTCACCAGCACCCGCCTCGACAACACCGGCAGCCATCCTTCCTCCCCATCACTCACCTCCGTCGTCCCCGCCACCGCCTTCCACGTCAGAAATCCCTGCCCGTCCGGCACCCTCACCCGCCACGTCAGGCTGCGCGATTCCTTCGCAGGAACCGTGAACGTCTGCTCGGAGACCGTCAATCCTAACGCCGCATCCGCCGCCGCACCGCTCTCCCCGTCCGCGAAACTCAACCGCGCCGTCCCACTCTGCTCCCGCTCACTCTGATTCGTCACCTTCACCGCCATCTCCACCTCATCTCCCTCCCGCAGAAACCGCGGCGGATTCGCCTGCACCATCAGATCCCGCGCCGTCACCGTCTCTCCACTCACAAGGCCCGACCTAAGCTTCCGGTCATGCGCAAACCCCAGAAACCGCCACGCCGTCACACTCTCAGGCATCGTAAACGTCAGCTTCACCGTCCCATCCGCCCCACTCATCACCACCGGCTGGAAAAACGCCGTCTCCTGAAAGTTCTTCCGCGCCGTAATACCCGCCACCGGCCCGCCTCCATCACTAACCGCTTTCTCCCCACCCTCCGCCTCAGCCGCCGGACTCACATACGCAGACGCACCTCCCACCGCCATCACCGGCGCCGGTGCCGCCAGCAACCCGTCCACCGCATCCCTCGAAATCGCATCCCTCCCGAACCGCAACCCTCTCGTCACCTTCGAATTCACCCCAGACATCCCATACAACTCGCCACTGCCCTCAAACTCCGCCCTCACCACCCACTCCCGTCTCCAGGTCCTATCAGGTTCCAAATCGGGATCCCAGTCATCCACTAACGTCTCCAGCTCCTCAAACGCATGCCGCATCCCCATCGGCCCAGCCTCCGGCTCCCTCCGAAACCCATCAAACGCCTCCACCCACCGATGCTCCTTCATGCTCTCCAAGGACCCATCATAAAGCACCGCCGCCATCTCCACCGCCGCACGCTCCGCCCCAGCCCCGCCAATTGTCAGGCTCCACGTGTCCGTCGCCCCCGGCTTCAGCTTCGATGTCATATGTTCCCACTTCACCACCAGCTCCTTGTTCCGCCACGGCACCCGCACCGGAATCACCTCCGACACCATCCGCCGCTCCCTCACCTGGCTGATCCTCACATTCAATCCGCCCCGATGCGCCTCCGTAATCCGATACCGAATCCCCTGCTGGCTCCGCGCCGGATCGGTCCAAAACCGCTCCACCACTTCCCCGCGATGCTCAATCTCCACCAGCGCCCGCACCCGGTCATAACCAGATCCCCACAACGCCCGCAATTCCTCCCCAGGCTGCAATTCCCAGCTCGGAGCCCCCCGCCAGTACGGCACCCGCACCCCGAACCGCTCCGCTCCGGGATCCACCACCACCACATCCGCCTCCGCCCTCACTTCCTTCCCGAACCGGTCGTTCCCGCCATACACCACCCGGTACGCCCCCGCCCCTAACTTCACCTTCAGCGTCGTCTCTCCCCGCGCATCCGTCACCGCATCCCGCCGCACCACCCGCTCGCCCCGCGCCCAACCCTCCATCTCCAAACCCTCCTCACCACTCTCCCCGGCCAACCGCGGCCGCACCACCCGCTCCGGCATCACTAGCCGGAAAACCTCCACTTCCCCCTTCGCCGCCAGCGGCTCCCCATCAAGGCTCCGCGTCGTCACCCGCACCGCCACAGGCTCGTCCCGGGTCTGCCACGCCCCCATCTCCAACCCAGCCTGCATCGCCCGCTCCCCCACCCGCACACTCACCTCCGCACTCCGCGTCTCCCCAGCCCCATCCGTCACATCCGCCGTCACTTCATAACGAAACCACGCATCGCCCCCCTCGCGCTCCATCTCCCAAGGCACCGCCACAAAACGCACCGCCACACTCCCATCCACACCCGTCACCGTCTCCCCGCGCCCCACTTCCCCCGCCCCGCTCCCGCCACCACTCCTCACCACCCGCGACACCCACGGAGCCCACTCCACCTCGCGCCTCACCCTCCACACCACTTTCGCCCCATCCACCGCCGCCCCACTGTACCCAGTCGCCCTAACCTTCACCTCCACTTCCCCACCCAATCTCGCCCCCGCCTCCGGCATCCCCACCTCCACCCGGAACTTCGGCCGCTTGTACTCCTCCACCTGCACCGTCACCGACCCCGCTCCGTCTCCTAACGTCATCTCCCCGGTCACCCCCTGCCTCGGCGCCGTCACACTCCCGCTGAACGACCCGAACGCATTGCTCTCCACCGCCACCTTCGCCACCTCACGCTCATTCGCATCCCGCAGCACCACCTCCCGCTTCACCCCAGCCAGCACACCATACTCCCCGCGCTCCGCATCTCGCCGCGCATGAATCCCCTTGAATTGAATCGTCTGCCCCGGCCGGTAAATCGCCCGATCCGTGAAAAAATACGTCTTCACCGTCTCCGCCTCCACCTCCGCCGTCACTTCGTCCTCCTCACTCACCGCCATCTCCCCCTCATGCCACGCGATCAACCCAAACGACGGCCGCTCCGCCACCGCCAATCGCACATGCCCATCCCCATCCGTCACACCCTTCACTTCCACCCGCGGCTTCTCCTCACCTTTCCCCTCCCCCCACAACGCCACCTCCGCGCCCGCCACCGGTTCCCCACTCTCCCCATCCACCACCCACGCATCCACCGCCGTCCCCCCATCCCGCGCCACCGCCCGATGCATCAGCGCCAGCCGCGACACCACCACCGGCAAATACACCACGCCATTCTTCCGCCCACGGAAGTTCGCATCACCACTAACCACCAGCACATAAAACCCCGGCTTCAATCCCCCCGGCGCTGCCACCCGGTACTCGTGCTCCCGGTAATCCCCCGCCTTCGGCAAATCCCACGCCCACGCCTTCGCCGCCGTCTTCCTCATCAACCGCCCCATCGCCTGCTCCTCCAACACCCCACTCATCTCCATCGGATCCAACCGCCGCCCCACCAGAATCAGCCGGAAATGCACACGGCTCAAATTCGTCGCCCGCACCACCACCTCCGCCCCACCCGACGGCCACACGTTCTCCGTCGAAGCACTCAATCCCTTCGTCTCGATATTCTTCAACATATTCCGGCACCCCGCCGCAAACACCGACCCAGGATGCTTCGCCAGCGCCCCGCTCACCACCGCATGCGCCTCCCCCGGCTCCTCGTCATTCACTAGCATCTCCCCCAGAGCCTCCGCCACCCGCACCGATACCTCATGCCCACCCCACCGCTCCAGCAACCCACGCAACTGCCGCTTCCATTCCCCCATTCCCTCCCGTCCCGCCTCACCACCCGCCCACGCCAGCCGATCCACATCCAATAACACCCTCGCCCCCGGATCCGCATCCCCGCCATGAAACCTCAACGCCTCCTGAAACAACCGCACCATCCGCACCCACCCATCATCCCCTCCCGGCTTCCACGCCAGAAACTCCCGCTCATCCCCCAACGCCGGCGTCCCCACTCCCCTCACCAACCCTGCCGCCCCGGCCTCCGCCGCCGCCAGCAGCTCCCAATGCCCCCGCGCCGCCCGCAACACAAAATCATACAAGGTCGGCTCATAACGATCCGGCAATCCCCCGCCCGGCAACACCCGATCCCACCGCCCGATCGGCGTCCCCCGCAACACCTCCCGCTCCACCAGCGCCGCCTCAAACCTTCGCCCACACTCCGCCATCACCCGCCCCCATCCCCACAGCATCACATCATCCCCACCCCCGCCCGCCACTTCCGTCCGATCCATCAACTCCCATCGCTTCTCCCGACTCCACCGACTCCAGTTCACCGCCGCAAAAGCCCGCAGCAACGGCCGCATCTCCGCCGTCCCCTCCGCCACCGCCCGATCCGACAACCGCAGCAGCGCCGTCTCATCATCATCCCCCGCCATCCTCGCCTCCGTCACCACCCGCCTCATCACCGCTTCCACCGCCTCATGCCACACGCCCTCAGCCCTCGCACCCGCCTCAATCCGCCGCAACTCCTCCAGCGCACTCACCGGCCGCTCCTCCCTCAAAGCCAGCTCCACCTCCATCCACTCCTCTTTCCGCCCCGCCGCCCACACCTCCAACCTCGCAAGGCTCAAGGCTATCAGCAATACCATCACGCCGCGCAGCAGGGTCGGTTTCATGCCCCAGACTTCACCACAGCACACCCGCCCCGTCCAGCGCACAGGCTCACCATTCCCTCACCCGCTTTCCCTTACCCCTCCCTCACACAATCGCCATGAATTCCTGAATCGTCTGCCCCGGATTCCCACTCCGCATCAACGCCTCGCCCACCAGGATCGCATCCGCTCCCCACTCCCTCACCCGCCTCACATCCTCCACCGTCCGAATCCCGCTCTCGCTCACTAGCACCACATCATCCGGCACCTCCTCCCCCAACTCCCCAGTCGTCTCCAGATGAACCTCAAACGTCTTCAGATTCCGGTTATTCACCCCAATGATCCTCGCGTCCGTCTCCAGCGCCCGCTCCAATTCCTCACGGTCATGCACCTCCACCAGCACATCCAGCATGCACGCCGCCGCCGTCTCCAGCAATCGCTTCAAGTCATCCTGCCCCAGCGCCGCCACAATCAAAAGAATCGCATCCGCCCCAGCCACCGACGCCTCCCAGATCTGCAAGTCATCAATAATGAAATCCTTCCTCAGCAGCGGCACCGACGTCACCGCCCGAATCTTCGGCAGAAAACTCAGATGCCCCTGAAAATACTTTTCATCCGTCAGCACCGAAATCGCCGACGCCCCCGCCCGGTCATACCCAGTCGCCACCGCCACCGCATCAAAATCCGCCGCAATCACCCCAGCCGACGGCGACGCCTTCTTCACCTCAGCAATCAACCCCACTCCACCCTCCTCCCCGCGCAGCGCACTCTCAAAACTCCGGAACTCATTCCGCTCCAAGGCCGCATGCCTCAGCTTGTCCGCCAATGGCCGGATCTTCTCCACTTCAAGGCGCTTCTGGGCTATAATCTCGGCAAGCTTGTTCATGATCGTTTCGTAGGAACTGCAAGAAACTGAAAATGAGACTTGCGCAATTCAGGATTTAGGGAATTATCCCGACGCCTCGCAAGACGCGGGCGTTGATTGCGGGTGTAGCTCAGGGGTAGAGCGCAACCTTGCCAAGGTTGATGTCGGGCGTTCGAATCGCCTCACCCGCTCCACTCTCCCAGTGGAGCAACCGCAATCCAGACCGGCTCCCACTCGCTTCTACCGGGCCTCCAGCCACCGCACCTCCCAACTGCGCACCCTCGCGCCCAGCAGGCACGCCCTTCCCTCGCAAGGCTCTCCAGCCCTCCACATCAAGGCAGACAACCCCTCCCTCCATGACGCCACCGGCGACATCAAGGTCGACACACGCTCCGATCAGTTCGTCTCCTTCAACCCCCGCCCACCCATCACCCCCGCACCCGCGGCACCGCCACCTCCGGCTTGCCAGCCAGCCGCCGCGTCGGCGGTGCCCCAGCCGCCGCCAGAAAATCCTCGTACCGGATCACTTCCATCCGCCGGTCAAGGTGCTCCACTATCGCCGTCCGGCTCTCCACCCAGTCGCCGCTGTTCAGATAGTGAATCCCGTCAAGCATCTTGTCCGCCGGTGTGTGAATGTGCCCGCAGATGATCCCGTACGCCCCTTTGTGCCGCGCCAATTCCTTCAACTGATCCTCATATCTCCCCGCAAAACTCACCGCCTGCTTCACCCGCGCCTTGATCGCCTTGCTCAGCGAAAAATACTCTTTCCCCCTCAGCCGTCGCCACCAGTTCCACACCCGGTTCAATCGCAGCAACTGATCATACCCCACCGCCCCAACCACACTCAGCCACCGGCAGTGCGTCGTCACCTGATCAAACACATCCCCGTGCAGCACCAGATACCGGCCCCGCGGCGTCTCATGCACATGCTCGTTCGCAATCTGCAGCCGCGCAAACCGCAACGGCATGAACCGCCTCAGCTCGTCATCATGATTGCCTCGCAGATACACAATCTCCGTCTGCTCCTTCTCCATCTTCCGCAGCACCAATCTCACAAACCGCGTGTGCGCCGTGCTCCAGTGATAGGGCTTCCGCCTCAAATGCCACGAGTCAATAATATCCCCATTCAGCACAAGCTTCTCACATCGCGTCCGCCTCAGAAAATCATTCACCTCCGATATCTTGCAGTCCGGTGTCCCTAAATGGACATCGGAAAGAAATATGGTTCGGTAACGCAGGGTTCGGGGGGTGGTCTGGTCGTTGTTGGTCATGGAAATTTCAGGTCGCCGACGGCGAAGGCACCGTCGGCGGGATCGCTCCCTCCGGCCACTCCCCAGCCGCTCCCCGCCGGAGCACCGCTTCAAACCTTCCCACAACCACCTCCCACGTCAACCCCAGCGCCGTCCGCCGCGCCCCGCGGCAAACCGGCAGCCGCTGCTCCTCAGACATCTGCACCACCCGCCCCAGCAACCGCGCATACCCAGCATCGCTCCCCGGCGTCTCCACCCACCCGTTCACCCCGTGCACCACATGCTCCCGCACCACCCCGGAATCAAACGCCACCACAGGCAACCCGCTCGCCATCCCTTCCAGTATCTCTCTCCCTCCCGTCTCCGTCATGCTCGGCAACGCCAGCAGATCACACGACGCCGCCGTCACCGCAAGTCTCCGCCGATCCATCCGGCCAGTGTAAACCGCCCACGGCCACCGCTCCCGGCACTCCTCCAGAAACGGCCCCTCCCCAGCCACCACCGCCTGCACCCTCACCCCTCGGCTCTGCAACCCCTTCACAGCCTCCAGCACCAGCGGCACATTCCCCTCCCGTACCACCCCCCCACCCATCAACCCCACCGTAAGCCACGGACTCACCCCCCACGTCCTCCTCATCGCCTCGTCCCGGTGATCAGGATGAAACCAATCGCAATCCACCCCGCTCCCCACCCGCACCACCCGACCATACCCGCCCTTCTCCAGCGTCTCCACCTCCCCGCGACTCGCCACCACCGAAAATGCCCCAAGGCCATGCACCCAATGCTGCACTCTCCCCGCCGGACGCCCCAGCCATCCCAGCCCGCCTCTCGCCACACGCTCCCCAAAACCCTCTCGATACTCCATCCCAAACGGAATCCGCAGACAGCGCGCCGCCGCCACCGCTCCCATCCCCCGCCATCCCCCCATCGCCACATAGACCACCTCCGGCCGCTCCTCCCGCCACGCCCCCACCAACCGACCCCACGGATTCATCCCCATCCGCCTCACCAGACAACCTCCCACTCGCTCTTCAGCACCACAACCCGCCCCACCACTCCACACCCTCACATCATGCCCAAGCCCAGCCAATCCCCCACCCAGCTTCTCCAGCACCCATGACCGTCCCCCAACATCAGGCAGGTGTGTCTCCGTGACAATCGCAACTCGCATGGTTCAATTCATGCCATCTCAGGCATTCCCCATTTATACAAGTTCCCTTCATATTCCGAAACCCTTTATCGTGCCGTTTCCGCTACAAGCCGCCTCCGCTCCCCTTCTCCTCACCTCCACCACCCTCGCCCCACTCCCTTCCCCATGGACCGCCTCATCCCCTGCCCAGGCTGCAGTATGCCCGTCTCCCCAACCAACGACCCAACCTGCCCCAAATGCAGCTCCCCAGTCCTCGGCCACGTCTTCCGCGGTCTCCTCGAAGTCGATGTCGCCCACTCCGGCGAATCATGGGAAACCGCCCGATCCAAAATCACCGCCGCCATCAACCAAGGCATCCTCCATGGCCACAAAGGCGTCAAAATCATCCACGGCTACGGCGCTTCCTCCGGCCGCGCACGCATCCGCCACGAAGCCATCCTCCTCCTCCGCTCCCTCGCCTCCGCCACCTCCGGCCGTCTCTCCCAAGACCGCCACAACCCCGGCGCACACATCCTCTGGCTCAATCGCTGACCACCTCCCCCATCGCAATCCCGCGATCTTCCTCTTGACCCTTCAGGGTTCCGAACGACCTGTCGAACCTGATTTTACAGTCCCTGCGCTTCGGGGATGCACAAACACCGCCTCCGCTCACCACGGAGGCTCACGGGGGCCCGCCTCCTGTGCGGAGTCGACAGCGCCGGCCCCTCGGATCCTCCGGGCTTACCTCCCCGACGGCTCCGCCTGACTCTACTTTTCCCCCTTCCCTTTCCCCAATCCCTTTCCACCCCTTCCCCATCTCCTCTTCCCCGTGATTTCCCTCCTCGGAAAACTCTTCGGCTGGTTCTCAAACGACATCGGCATCGACCTCGGCACCGCCAACACCCTCGTCTACGTCAAAGACACCGGCATCGTCCTCCGCGAACCCTCAGTCGTCGCCGTCAAAAGCGGCACCAATGAGGTCCTCGCCGTCGGCGATGACGCCAAACGCATGCTCGGCCGTACCCCCGGCAACATCGTCGCCATCCGCCCACTCAAAGACGGCGTCATCGCCGACTTCGAAGTCACCGAGGCCATGCTCCGCCACTTCATCCAAAAGGTCCACAACAGCAGACGCATGGCACGCCCTCGCGTCGTCATCGCCGTCCCCTCAGGCATCACCGAAGTCGAAAAACGCGCCGTCAAAGAAAGCGCCTCCATGGCCGGCGCCCGCGAGGTCTACCTCATCGAGGAACCCATGGCCGCTGCCATCGGCGTCGGCCTCCCAGTCCAGGAAGCCAGCGGCAACATGATCGTCGACATCGGCGGCGGCACCACCGAGGTCGCCCTCATCTCCCTCTCCGGCATCGTCTACTCCCGCTCCGTCCGCGTCGCCGGCGACGAACTCGACGAATCCATCGCCCAATACATGAAACGGGCCTACAACCTCATGATCGGTGAACGCACCGCCGAAGACATCAAAATCCGCATCGGCTCCGCCTACCCGCTCAGTAAGGAAACCACCATGGAAGTCAAAGGCCGCGACATGGTCGCAGGCCTCCCCAAAACCATCACCATCACCTCCCAGGAGGTCCGCGAAGCCCTCCTCGAACCCCTCAACACCATCGTCGACTCCGTCCGGGTCTCCCTCGAACGCTGCCCTCCAGAACTCTCCGCCGATCTCGTCGACAGAGGCCTCGTCCTCGCCGGCGGCGGCGCTCTCCTCCGCGGGCTCGATAAACTCCTCTCAGAAGAAACCGGGCTCCCAGTCCACGTCGCAGAAGACCCTCTCAGCGCCGTCGCCGAAGGCACAGGCAAGGTCCTCAACGAACTCGCCTTCCTCAAACAGGTCACGTCCTCCGACTCCTGATCCCATGAGCCGCCACGGCAGCGCCGCCACCCACCCGCTCCCAGCGGATGCCGCGGTCCCGCCCCTCGTCACCGCCCGCGACTGACAGGCCGCCATGAACCGCCTCAACCTCATCGCCCTCGCCGTCTTCACAGGACTGCTGGTCTGGGTCTTCACATTCAATTCCCCCAAAACGCGCCTCATCCAGACGCGCGTCAACGCCGCCTTCGCCTCCTTCAAACGCAGCGGCGCAGAAGTCCAGGGTGCCCTCTCCGGCAACGCCGACATCCAGAAGTCTCCCGCCCAGCTCCTCTCCGAAAACGAACGGCTCACCATCGAAAACGCAGAACTCCGCGTCTACAAATCCCGCGTCGATCAGCTCCAGTCCGAAGTCTCCCGCCTCGATTACCTCCTCGGCTTCGTCAAACGCCAGGACACCGCCCTCATCCCGGCCAAAATCCTCGCCCGCAAAACCGCCGCATGGTACCGCCAGGCCACCATCGACAAGGGCCGCAACCAAGGCGTTCTCGACGGTAGCCCCATCGTCATCCCCACCGGCACCGACGGCCGCCCAGCCCTCGTCGGCCGCGTCGCCCGCGCCGACGCCAACGAAGCCGAAATCCTCTTCATCTCCGACGAACTCTGCAAAGTCGCCGCCCGCATCGAGGGCTCCGGCGAACGCGGGCTCCTCGAAGGCATGCGCGTCTCCGCCGCCAGACGGCCGGAACTCCGCCTCCGCTATCTTCCCCGTAACGCTGCCATCAAGCAAGGCCAGAAGGTCCTCAGCCATGACAGCACCAACCGCTTCCCGCCGGACATCCTGCTCGGCACCGTGATCGATTTCCGCGACGGCGACGCCTCCAGCGAGGCCATCGTGGAACCTGCCGTAAATCTGGATGATTTACCGTACGTGCTAGTGATGCAGTTGGTGCCGGAGGAAACCCACGCCCCTCCAGCCGCTGCACCGAAATGATCTTCGTCCTCCTCCTCTTCGTCCTCACTGGCTTCGGGCTCATCCTCCAGGACTTCATCCCGGCCGTCGATGCGGTCTACCACGCCCGCATCCTCGTCGTCCCAGTCATCTTCTTCGCCGGTGCCCTCAGCGTCCCCTACCCGCTGATGCTCCTCCTCGCCTTCGTCACCGGCTTCGTGTGGGACGCTCTCAACTCCATCCCCGCAGCCTTCCCCGACGTCGTCGCCGCCGCCGTCCAGGTCGGAGCCCCGCCCCCCGTCTCCGGCGGCACCTTCGGCATCACCATCTTCTTCTACGCCCTCCTCGGATCCCTCCTCCACGGCATCCGCCCTCTCTTCCGCAGCGGCCGATGGGAACTCCCCCTCATCATGACCACCGCCGCCCTCGTCCTCCTCCTCGTCCTCGAATTCGCCCAAATCAACTTCCGCCGCGGCGGCTTCTCCTTCCCTCCGGAGGTCTGGCACCACATCATCGCCACCGCCATGCTCTCCTCAGTCCTCGTCCCCCTCGTCTTCCTCTTCATCTACAGGCTCGCCCGTCTCACCGGATACCGCATCCGCTTCGATAACATCTACCACCGCCGTCGCCTCCCATCATGATCCCCGCGACCCGCTTCCGCCTCGTCCTCGTCGGCATCGTCATCATCGCCGGCTTCCTCCTCCTCCTCCACCGTCTCTGGACTCTCCAGATCGAAAGCCAGGATTCCTTCATCCTCAAACTCCCAGAAACCGACAAAGCCCGCCAGCGCGTCCCCGGCACCCGCGGCCGTATCCTCGACTCCGGCGGCACCGAACTCGCCCGCAACGAAACCTGCCTCGAAATCGGCCTCAACCTCGCCGCCGCAGAAGCCGCATGGAACGAACGCGAAAAAGCCAAACCAAAAGCCCAGCGCCGCTCCATCCCCAAATACTCCTACGACTCCAAAAAGGAATCAGCCACCGACATCATCGCCATCCTCAACGAAATCGTCTTCCCCGAACTCAACCGCATCGGACTCTACGAAAAACCTTCGCCCGAACAGGTCCGCAAAATCTACGAGTGGTACCTCACCTACAAAGGCGTCGTCCCCTACCCCTACGTCCGCAATCTCCTCCAAGCCGACCAAGCCAAGTTCGAACTCATCGCCGCCTACGCAGAAAACGCCACCGCCATCCCAGGCATCACCATCCAGGAACGCCCCAAACGCCGCTACCCCCTCCGCGCCCTCGGCGGCCACTTCGTCGGCTACCTCCGCGAAACCCGTACCGAAAAACCACCGGAATCTGAAGGCTCATGGGACTTCTTCGAATCCGATGACGTCGGCCAGGCAGGCATCGAAAAAACCGAAAACGATGTCCTCCGCGGCAAACCCGGCGAACGAGTCTGGCTCAAAAACGAACACGGCCGCCTCACCGAGGAAATCGAATCCCTCCGCCGTGACCCACTCCCCGGCGGCGATGTCTACCTCACCATCGACGCCCGCGCCCAGAGCATCGCAGAAAACACCATGCGCGATGCCAAGGTCGGCCGCGGAGCCGCCGTCGTCATGAACGTACACTCCGGCGAAATCCTCGCCATGGTCTCCCTCCCCTCCTACGACCCCAATATCTTCATCCCCCCGCAGGACGTCGACGCCATCAACGGCATCTACCGCACCCCCACAGAACCCAGCATCAACCGCGCCCTCTCCGCCGTCACCCCCGGCTCCACCTTCAAACTCATCACCGCCATGGCCGCCTCCACCTCCGGCCATGCCTCCCGCTCCTACACCTGCACCGGTTCCGTCAACTACGGCGCTCCCTTCAACTGCTGGACCGTCCAGAAAAAAACCTCCTCCCACGGCACACTCCCACTCTCCGACGCCATCCGCTCATCCTGCAATTGCTACTTCTACCTCCAGGGCAACGCCACCGGCATCGAATCCATCGCCAGAATCGCCTCCCTCTTCAGCTTCGGCGGCCACACCGGCATCGAACTCGACGGCGAACGCAACGGCTTCGTCCCCACCGAAGCATGGTGGAAAGACCGCACCGGCCAGCCATGGACCAAAGGCAAAACCGCCCACGCCTCCATCGGCCAGGGCGAGGTCACCGCCACACCCCTCCAGATCTGCATGCTCGCCGCCACCGTCGCCAATGGCGGCAAATGCTTCCAACCCACCATCATCAACCACACCCGCACGTTCGAATACGACGCCGATGGCATCAAACAGGAACGCATCTCCCGCTTCGAACCCAAACTCAAATTCGACCTCACCGAACACGGGGTCCGTAAAGCCGACCTCACCGCCATGAGCGACGGCATGTTCAAGGTCGTCAACGCCAAACGCGGCGGCACCGGCACCGCCGCCAAATCCACCGTCGGCATCTCCGGCAAAACCGGCACCGCTCAGAAAAAACGCCGCGAAATGAAGTTCGACCCCCAATCAGGCAAGCTCGTCGCCTTCGGCCCCACCATCAAAGACAATCTCTCATGGTTCATGTCCTTCGCCCCCAGCAATAACCCCCAGATCGCCGTCGCCGTCGTCGTCGCCAACGGCGAAGCCGGTGGCAAGGTCTCCGCCCCCATCGCCCGACGCATCATCGAACAAACCCTCGCCATGCTCGCAGGCAACCTCAAGGTCGATATCAACCCCGTCCCACCAGAAGCCGGTCACTTCGACCACCTCGACTCCGTGAAATTCCCGGAAGACAAACCCTCCGACGCCACCGAACCGGAAGAACCCACCGGCGACGACGCCGGCGAAGATTCCGCCGCAGACCCAGTCACCGAAGCCAAACCACCGGAACAACTCGTCATCCCGCGCGCCGAAGTCGTCACCGACGACGGCAGCACTCCCACTCCCGCAGCTCGGCTCCGCCGCGCTCAATTCCTTCGTAAACCTAATCCCCAGACCCCCTCTCAAGGCGTCATCTCTACCCCATGATCTTCATCAATCGCAGCTCGGCTCAATCCCCAGGACTCCACTCTGACAACCCACAGCCCACCGCTGTCGCAGGGATCGTCAATCGCATCCGCCGTCTCTTCGGCGGCAGCTCGGACTTCAACAAAGGCATCCGCATCGTCGTCAATACCGAACGCCTCGAACAGCGCGTCGCCCTCGTCGAAAACGGCATGCTCGAGGAATACACCATCGAACGCACCGGCTCCCAGCACATCGTCGGCTCCATCTACAAGGGCCGCGTCAAAAACATCGAACAAGGCCTCAAAGCCATGTTCGTCGACGTCGGTCTCGAAAAAAATGCCTTCCTCCACTTCTGGGACGCCATCCCAGCCGCCGACAACGAAGAAGGCGGCCGCGATGACATCGAACACATCGAACGCGCCGGCCGCCAGAAGCTCAAACCCAAGAAAATCACCGCCAAGGACATCCCCACGCTCTACCCAGTCGGCGCGGAACTCCTCGTCCAGGTCACCAAAGGCCCCATCGGCAACAAGGGCCCTCGCATCACCACCAACATCAGTCTCCCCGGCCGCTTCCTCGTCCTCATGCCGCTCAACGACATGTTCGGCATCAGCAGGAAAATCGACGACCCCAAGGAACGCGAGCGCCTCCGCAAAATCCTCCGCAAACTCAATGTCCCCGAAGGCATGGGCGTCATCATGCGCACCGTCTGCCAGGGTAAACGCGCCCGCTACTTCGTCCGCGACCTCTCCATGCTCGTCAAACAATGGAACGAGATCTCCGAACGCGCCTCCAACCGCCACGCCCCAGCCTGCGCCTTCAACGAACCCGACCTCGTCGAACGCACTGTCCGCGACTTCCTCACCGAGGAGGTCGATGAGGTCATCTGCGACGACGAGGAAACCGCCGAACGCATGCGCCAGCTCGTCGGCCAGATCAGCCGCCGCTCCAAAAAACGCATCCACTGTCTCCGCACCGCCGAACCAGTCTTCGACCACCTCGGCATCCAGAAACAGATCGACAACGCCTTCTTCCGCCAGGTCTGGCTCAAATGCGGCGGCTACATCGTCATCGACGAAACCGAGGCCCTCCTCTCCATCGACGTCAACACAGGCCGCAATAAGGGCTCCGATGATCTCGAAAAAACCATCCTCCAGACGAACCTCGAAGCCGCCGAAGAAGTCGCCCGCCAGCTCCGCCTCCGCAACATGGGCGGTCTCATCGTCGTCGACTTCATCGACATGAAACACCGCCGCGATCAGCAGGCCGTCTACAAAATCATGAAGGACAGGCTCCGCCGCGACAAAGCCAAAACCCAAGTCCTCCCCATCTCCTCCCTCGGCCTCATGGAAATGACCAGACAGCGGCTCCACGAAAGCCTCAGCACCGCCGTCTACGACTCCTGCCCCACCTGCGCAGGCCACGGCCGCCTCAAATCCACCGAAACCATGTCGGTCGAAATCCAGCGCCGTCTCAACACCATCCTCCAGAAATACCCGGACAGCGATCACGACATCCTCATCACCGTCAGCCCGGAAGTCCTCCACCGCTTCCGCACCAAAGACGAACAACTCCTCGTCGAACTCGAACGCCGCCACCGCGGGCGTCTCTCCTTCCGCTCGGATCCCGTCTACCACCGCGAGCAAGTCCTCATCTCCTCCGCTCAGACCGGCCGCGAATTCAAATAAAGCCGCCCTCGCGGCCCCCCATGCTCCGACGCTTCATCCGCTCGGCCCTAACGCCCCCGATGCTCGCCATCGCAGGGCTCATCCTCCTGTGGGAAGAATGGCTCTGGCTGCACCTCGCCGCAGCCATGGCCCGGCTCGCCCGGCTCCCCGTCTTCCGCCGCATCGAACAAATCCTCGCTTCCCTCCCACCATGGGGAGCCCTCGCCGCCTTCCTCCTCCCCAGTCTCATCCTCCTCCCCGTCAATCTCTTCGCCGTCTGGCTCACCGCCCACGGCCACGCCGCCACCGGCACCTCCCTCCTCATCGCCGCCAAACTCGCCGGCACCGCCGTCCTCGCCCGCATCTTCTCCGTCTGCCGCCCCGCACTCCTCTCCCTCACATGGTTCCGCAACCTCCACGACGCCTTCCTCCGCCTCCGCAACTTCCTCTACCATAGCCCCCCCTTCCTCGCCGCCATCGCATGGAAACACCGCATCGGCCACCAACTCCGCACCTTCTGGCGCACCAGCCGCCGCTCTCTCCTCAACCGCCGCTGGCACGCCATCAAATCCAGGCTCCGCCGCCCCCGCGACTAACCAATACAAGGCCGCCCCATAACAACCAAAGTGTCACAGCCATCCTGCCTGTGACACCCAATGCCGAAGCTCACCAAAGTGGCACGGGCATCCTGCCTGTGACCCGAATGACGCTAACATAAGTCGGGTGATCGCTGGATGTGAACAAGGGCTGACCGGCAATCTCACCCGAAAACCTCTCTCACCTTTGCGTCATTCACCTCCGACCTGTGTCCCAACGGGACACCGTATACCAGCCCAGAGCAACGCTCTGGGTACCGCCCCGGCCATGGGCTTTCAACCCCTTGAAGCCGCACAAATCATCCGCTCCCCCAATCCCAACGGGATTGCGTCCCCCAGCCCAAGGTTGGCCTGAGGCACGAAGGCCTACCTTGGGACCCAACCCAAACAATTCCCCAACCCCAAAGGGGTTGCGTCCCCATCATTCCCTGACATAACACCCTCATCCCTCACCAAACCAAAGCGGCACAGCCATCCTGCCTGTGCCCCCCCAATGCCTAAGCTCACCAAAGCACCCCCAGCCATGCGCTTCCAACTCTTTATTCAACTTCATAGAAAAGCCCTGGAAAATCACCCCAATTCTCTGCTAATCCGCAGCAGTTGGGTTTCCAGTCCCGATCCTCAAAATGCACAGATCCATAGCTGGTGCCATCACTCAATCTTCCCCCAAGAACTGAAATCCCATGTCCAGCCTCTACAACCTTAGCCCAATACCTCACATTCTGGACATTCGATGTCCGAAGTGTGGAGGTGACGCTCGTTTCGAGTTTGGCGAGGTCGTGAAGATTAAACGTCGGGCTGATGTCCCTTTCTTCCGCGACTCTCACTTGTTCGAGTACAGGCAGGTCACAGATTCATGCGGACATCGTTGGCATGCGGCCATTTATTATGCAGCGCTCCACGGAGGTTCCACCAACGCCATCAGAGGGCTTCCAGAGGGTTATCAGCCTAGCGACTGGGATCATTCTGAATATCTTCGCTGGGGCCACACCGTAATCGGAGCGTACGCGTGTCATTCCTGCCACGATGTGCGGCGTCACGACTTGTCTTGGCCCACAGATGCCTTCTTCCAGATTGACTATCGCGGCGAAACCCTCTGGGCTTTCCACCGCGAGTCTGCCATCGCTCTTCAGAACTACATCGCGGCCAGTCACCGAGACGCTGATACTTCTCCCTGGAGTCGTATGTTGATGCATGTTCCCACCCATTTTCTCGCAGCATCCGCACGAGATGCAGTCCTAACTAGACTCGAACGCTTGCTTGGAAGCGAACGATCATCACGAAAGTCCACCATAGCCAAGCGATGACGCACCCAAAGAAACCAAGGCCGAATCACCTCAAGGCGGCAGGATTGCGCCCGCCACCCCTCCCACATAACCCGGCATGCCAGTTTGACGGCCCTTCGCTCGCCCGTCGGGCACCCTACCGACCGTCCGTCTCCCTCCGGTCCGACCATACCAGGCAGCCCTGCGCGTCGGACCACGCCACTCGCGTCCATAACGTCAATGCGGTCAATAAGGTCAATAAGGTCAATAAGGTCCATCCCTGTCCATGGTCGTCCACCCGTGGACCTAAACCCCTCACGCTATCCCGTCCCCTGATCCACCCCTCTCCTCCCCCGTGTCCCAACGAGACACCGCATACCAGAGCATCGCTCTGGGCGGCCCGTCCCCGCCACTCCACCCTCTTCATCAACGCCCGAAAACCATGGGAAATCCGCACCAACCCGTTTGGTCCGGACATTACAGACTCCACTCCATTATATCCATTGAAATTCAGACACTTGCAAAGTTCCAAGACCCGCCGGCACGCCCCGGTTGCAAATGGATATTCCCCCAGATATGGTGAAATAATAAACTGTTGCCTGAATATGAGACCAATGAATCCAAAGCCACTGAAGTTGGTTCTGGAGCGTGTGGTATTCGGACTGTTAATCACTTTCGGGATCACTCTGCTCGGTGGCCTTGTGTTCCCCGCAGCATACGGGCAGTGGAGAACACGAACTGAGGCTACATTTCCAGTGGAGCCCTATGGCCTTGCGCAGCTGGGAGCAGAGGATAACTCAGAAGAGTCGCGCAAATTGCTTCAGGATTTGGCAGATAACTGGACAGTGTTGTGGCCCAAAATGCGGGATCGCTTGGAAAATGGGATTGCGGACTACGGTGTTAAGTTAAACCTTTCCGGATGCGAGTTTTTAGCGACCGTTGCCGCAGTGGAAAAGGGGTGCTACAAATCTGAAGAGGCGGATATTTTTGTGAGATTTGAGTTCGAGACTGAGCCTGTTCCGGTGTGGGATTTTTTCATCCGTGGCAGTCACCTCGCGCACTTCCAACCGGTTTTTTAGATGGACTTACCTTTCCCTCCGATGCAGAACCAAGCTGGTCCTGACCCCCTCATCTCCCGGCAATAAGTCGGCCACTGTCGAAATCCAGAGCAACGATCCGGATGAGAGCCCGTTCACGCTGTCCCTCACTGGCCGTCAGGCGACCGCTACCGATCTCTGGAGACAGACCCACTTCGGCAGCATGAACGAAACCGGACCCGCGTCCGACCAGAGCGATCCCGACGCCGACGGCATCCCCAACCTCGTCGAATTCGCCTTGGGCAGCCATCCCAAGGAACCCACGCCAGCACCCGGCACCCTTGTCAGGAATGGCAGCACCCTCGAATTCACCTACTGGCGCTCGAAGGCCGCCCTCGGAGAAATCGCATTCGTCCGCGAATTCTCCCAGTCACTCGCCGACGGCTGGAGCGAGGTCGGCGGCATGGTGGAAACCATTCTCGAAGAAACCACCGACCTCCAGAAGGTCCGCGTGACCACCCCCGCCGGCACCGCCGGACGGCGCTTCATCCGCCTCCGCATCACCCGCCGGTAGCGGACGCCTCCTGCGCAAACTCGCCCTCACGCTGGGGGAACTGCAGCTCATCTGCCGCGTGCAGTTTCCGGTGATCCAGCAACAAGAGCAGGACACCGCCCGGGCGCACTTTGAATGATCGTAGGACGAGGCATGAGTGGAGGCGCATTTGACAAAAATCCCCAAATAAGTAAATTACGTTTTACCTAATACACTCAAACAAGCATGGAAATCCCGAAAGCAGAGCTGTTTTCCGTCCTTCAGGAATTCAACCCTTGGTGGACCGGGCAGCCCGTCGCCGACCTTCCAGACTGGGAGCGGGCGGCCTCCCGGCAAATCCGGGCGTGGATCGACGACCACGAAACCAAGCGCGCGCTGTTGCTGACCGGGGCTCGCCAAGTGGGCAAAACCACACTGTTCCGCCAGGCCATCCGCCGCCTCGTTGCCGAAGGCTTCCCCCCGGCCAACCTGCTCTACGCCACCTTCGACCACCCGATCCTCAAACTGGCCGGGCTGGAGCGGACTTTGCAGGCGTGGGATGAGTTGTTTCCGCCCGTGTCTAGCCACCCGCGGATGCTTTTCCTCGACGAGATCCAGTTCGTGCCCGACTGGCAGACTTGGCTCAAACACCAATCGGACTTCCAGCGCGGCCGGCGGATCGCCGCCACCGGCTCGGCCAGCCCGCTGCGCGACGCCTCCACAGAATCCGGCGTGGGACGCTGGGAAACCATCCCGCTCCCTACCCTGTCATTCGCGGAATACCTGCGCCTCCGGAAGGTGGAGATCCCCGCCCTGCCGGAGGTCCGCTCTCTGCGCCATCTCTTCGATTGGTCACCGGGGGACTTTTCCCGGGCAGCCACACTGGGCAGGCCGCTCACCGCCCATTTTCACGAATACCTCCTGCGCGGCGGCTTCCCCGAACCAGCGCTGGTCAACGACCTGACACGCTGCCAGCGCCTGCTCCGCGAGGACATCGTGGACAAGGTGCTCAAGCGCGACATGACCGCCCTCTACGGCGTGCGCAGAGTCCTCGAAGTCGAGAAAATCTTCCTCTACCTCTGCTACCACGACGGCGGCATCCTCGATGTGCCTACGCTGTCGAGGGAACTCGACGGCATCAACCGTCAGTCGGTGAACAACTTCCTTGATCTGTTCGAGGCCACCCACCTGATCTGCCAACTGCGACCGCATGGCTACGGCAAGGAAGTGTTGCGCGGGCGTTCCAAAATCTACCTCGCAGACGCCGCGCTGCCGGGTGCCGTCCTGCTGCTCGGCCGCCGCCTCCTGGAAAAGCCCGACCGCCTCGGCGCTGCCGTCGAAACCGCCTTTTTCAAACACCTCTTCACCCGCTACTACCCCGATCAGCCAACCTTCTCATACTGGCAGGATAAAAAAAACCGTGACCTTGAAGTCGACCTCATCGCCCAGACCGGAGACCGCATCGTCCCCTTCGAGGTGAAATATCACGATGCCGAACCCACCCCTCGCAAACTCAAGGGCCTCCGCCTCTTCCTCGAAGAAAAGAAAATCGCCCAAGGCTACGTCATCACCCAACGCTGGGAAGACTTCGGCATCATCGAAACCCACTCCGCACGCCAGGGACACGAACGCGAGCCGCTCAACGCAAAAATCCTCGCCATCCCCGCCCCGCTCGCCTGCCTCTGGCTTTCCGACTGATCCTCCCTCCATCACCGACCGATCGCTAGAAGGCCCCGGGCACCCGACAGAAACCCCAGCATCCGCCCCGCACCGCCGGGGCTTTCTGCGTCCACCCCCCTCCCCCCGCAAGCCCCCGGCCTCATCCCTTGCCCCAACACCCCCCACCTCCGCGTTCTGAATGAACGCCACATACCACAGCAACATTCCGGGCAACTCCCTCACAAGAATCCACTCGCGTCAATAAGGTCAATAAGGTCAATAAGGTCAATAAGGTCCATCCCGTCCATCCTGTCCATCCGTGTTCCGAAACCCCTCACGCTATCCCGTCCCCTGAACCACCCCTCTCCTCCCCCGTGTCCCAACGAGACACCGCATACCAGAGCATCGCTCCGGGCGGCCCGTCCCCGCCACTCCACCCTCCTCATCAACGCCCGAAAACCATGGGAAATCCGCACCAACCCGTTTGGTCCGGATATTACAGACTCCACTCCATCATATCCATTGAAATTCAGACACTTGCAAAGTTCCAAGACCCGCCGGCACGCCCCGGTTGCAAATGGATATTCCACCAGATATGGTAGAAGTTCTACACCGTTAGTGTTCTTCACACGCCGTGAGTAAGTTCGAAACATTACAGATTCATTGGCGAGAGCCTTGGTTGCCGGCTTCACCTGAGCAGGCGTCACAGGCAGAGGAGGAGTTGCCACGCGAGTTGTGCGCCGGACACGTTCTGTTTGGTCGGTCGGTCACGGCCATCGGCTTCCGCCAGGATTGTGACGACGTTTTGTTCTACCTCGGAGAGCCAGCACCAAGTTTCGCGGTGGTGCATTTGACCTTTCAGCGAGAGACACAGCCGATGTGGCCCGAAACGACGCTCTTCGATTCGATTAGCGCGTGGGTAGAAGAGTGCATGATCCCAGATGCGGAGGAGTTTGCCAAATGACAACGCGACCTGACAACACGGATGCAGCATGCGGCTCGAAGGATATCTGTCGTGTCATCGACTCCTCCCGCTCGCCGTCTCCTGAACCGACACGTCCACCCAACAACTGAGCGCCGTCCGCAATGAAGTCAGACATCGAAGCATATCTCGCAGGTCGCCAGCACAGAGAAGGAGAGACGGTGCAGCTCGGCTGGTTTGTATTTCGCATCGCTGAGGCGGGCAGTCCGCCGCGCATCGAGTCCCTCGACTTTCGCCAGATGGCATCGTTCACCGATGATTTCCAGATGGCCGAGAAGATTGCGGCCTCACAGACAGAGGTTCTTCGCTCTTTTGGTGTGTCGGAGTGTCCCTGCACATTGCAGCAGACCGCTTTGATTTCCGTTAGCTATACGCCCGGTCACCCTGATGCGTTCCTCCAGCGGCAGCAGAGTACGGACGCCAACGACTCAGGCTGGTATATCGGGATTCTGGACGATCCCGCCGACATGGACGACGTGGAAACGCTCTCGAGGCGATCACTCTATGAGTTGACCATCCACGACATGCGTCTCGCTCCTTTCTGGCTTCTGCCTGTACAGACCACCATCCCGCTCCGGGATCACACATCATTCCAGCGATGACCTCATCCATCAAACCACCAAGGGCGACAAGGCGCTGGAGCCAACCGCCGGCGCTGATCTGGCGCTCGAAGGCCGCCCTCATCGAAACCGCCCCTGACACCTTCCATGCCGTCGAAATCAAGTCCGGCGAGACCATCGCATCCGACTTCTTCTCTGGCCTCGACTACTGGCGCGCCAAACTGCCCCGCCAGACCATCACGCCCTGGCTGGTCCACGGCGGAACCTCCTGCCAGCAACGGGAAAAAGCCACCGTCCTACCATGGAACGGTCTTTCCCCACTCATCGAAAACATCGTCTGAAATCAGGACCCCGCACCAATCCTACCCCCCCTCACTTCCCCGCAAACTCCTTCCAGAACGTCAGCGCCGCCAGCACCAGCCCAATCCCCGTCACCACCTGCCTCACCACCGCCGCCGGAATCCGCTGCGCACTGTGCGCCCCCAGCCAGTACCCCGCCAGCGCCCCCACCGTCATCACCAGCGCCCGCGGCCAGTCCACCAGCCCAGCCACCACAAACGCCACCGCCGCCACCACATTGATCAGCGACCCTAACACCGTCTTCAGCGTGTTCATCTCATGAATGCTCCCCAACCCCAGAAACCCGAACGTCGCCAGCATCAGAATCCCGATCCCCGCCCCGAAATACCCGCCATAAATCGCCACCAGAAACTGAAACCCGATCGCCATCGCCATCCGGCCCCGTCCCTCCACCGCCCCTCCTGACAATTCTCCCGGCCCACTCCCATTCCCACCCCCGCTCATCCGCTTCAGAGTCCCCTGCAGCATGAACAACAGGGTCGCGAACAAGATCAGAAACGGCACCATCCGGCTGAACACGCGCTCGCTCCCGTACACCAGCAGCGCACTTCCCACCACACTCCCCGCTAGGCTCACCGGCAGAAACCGCAGCAACCACGGCCGCACCACCTCCAGATGCCGCCGATACCCCCAGATGCTCCCGCCCGTCCCCACAAACAACCCCACTGTGCTCGTCGCATTCGCCACCACCGGCGAAATCCCGAACGCCAGCAGCACCGGAAACGTCACTAGCGTCCCGCCTCCCGCAATCGCATTGATCACCCCGGCCAGCGCCGCCGCCGCAAACAATCCCCCTGCTTCCGGCAGTGTCATAACCTCATCCTCTCAACCACGCACCTGCCCGCTCCCCCGGACCAGATACTTGTAAATCGTCAGCTCCGGCAACCCCATCGGCCCCCGCGCATGCAGCTTGTCCGTGCTGATCCCGATCTCGCACCCGAACCCGAACTCCCCGCCATCATTGAACCGCGTGCTCGCATTCCAGAACACCGCCGCACTGTCCACCATCGCCAGAAACCGCTCCGCCGCCTCCGCATCCTCCGTCACAATGCACTCGCTGTGCCGCGACCCATGCGCCGCAATGTGATCCATCGCCTCATCCATCCCCCGCACCGTCCGCACGTTCAATATCAGATCCAGATGCTCCGTATCCCAATCCTTCTCCTCCGCTCGCCGCACTTCGTCAGGATAATGCCCGCACAGCCACTCATCCCCCCGCAACTCCACACCCTTCGCCCTCAGCGCCGGCACCGCCACCGCAAAAAACCGCTCCGCAATCGCCTCATCCACTAACAATGTCTCCGCCGCATTGCACACCCCCGGCTTCTGCGCCTTCGCATTCACAATAATCTCCACCGCCATCCCCACATCCGCCGCCCTGTCCACATACACGTGACAGATCCCGTCGTAATGCTTGATCACCGGCATCCTCGCCAGACTCACCACGGTCTCTATCAATCCCTTCCCGCCACGCGGAATAATCAGATCCAGATACCGGTCCATCTCCGCCAGATGCCTCACACTCTCCCGATCCGTATTCCCCACCAGCTGAATGCTCCAGGCCGGCAATCCCGCACGCTCCCCGGACTCCTGAAGCACTGCCGCAATCGCCCGATTGCTGTGAATCGCCTCGCTCCCGCCCCTCAGAATCGTCGCATTGCCGCTCTTGAAACACAGCGCCGCTGCATCGCTCGTGACGTTAGGACGGCTCTCGAAGATAATCCCGATCACCCCGATCGGCACCCGCACTTTCTCCATCCGCAACCCGTTCGGCCGTTCCCACGACGCCAGCACCTCACCCACCGGATCCGGCAACTCCGCCACCTCCCGCACCCCGCGCGCCATCGCCGCCACCCGCTCATGATTCAATGTCAGCCGGTCCACCATCGCCGTCCCTAACCCCCGCTCCCGCGCCCCCGCCACATCCAGCGCATTCGCCGCTAGGATCGTCTCCTCCGCACCGTCCAGCCCATCCGCCATCGCTAGGAGAATCGCCCGCTTCTGCCCCGCCGTCAGCACCGCCAGCTCGCGCCCGGCCCGCCGCGCCCGCTGCCCCATCTCTTCAATCTCTTCTCGCAATCCCATCGTCAGTTTCAATTCGTTCCCCCGTCCTGCCCCCGCTTCCCCATCCCCGCAAGTGCGAGTCCACCCCCCTCATTCAGAGTCAATTAAAATACCCGCATTCCATCCTTGACACCGCATCGTCTTCCATGGCACCTTCCTGCTGATCGCCTCAGGACCGAGGTTCGGAGGCCCTTCCCCCTAATCCCTTATGCATGCCTTCCGAGTCGCCCTCCTCGCCACTGCCGCGCTCCTCTCGCGATCCGCGGCCATCGGAATCTACCTGCCCACCGACCTCCTCCCGCTCCAGACAGGCTTCACCGTCGCCACCTGCTACTCCAGCACCGGCATCGGCCTCAACCAGATCATCCTCCCGCCCCCCAACCCAGCCGGCAATGTCGTCGTCATCTGGAATACCTCCCCAGCCATCCTCGGCACCGCCCCAGTCGACTGCCCCGCCAGCCCCAACTACGCATGGCAGTACAGCCACAACGAGGTCCCCCTCCAGAACCCTCTTGCCGGCCCGCAGCACGAATGGCGCGCCGCCCAGCTCGGCGAGGTCTTCGGCATCGCCCTCGACGACGCCGCCAGCCAGAACATCTACGTCGCCGCCTCCCGCGCCTACGGCTACGCCAACTGGCCCTCCGGCAACGGCCCCGGCACCGTCTACCGTCTCAACGGCACCACCGGAGTCATCACCGCCTTCCCCCAGCTCCCCGGAGCCTCCGGCGGCACCCCCGGCCCCGGCAGCGGCATCTCCCCAGACGCCGCCCTCGGCAATCTCTGCTTCCATCGCTCCACCTCAGGCCAGGCATGGCTCTACGTCACCAATCTCGGTAACGGCCTCATCTACCGCCTGAACCCGTCCACCGGTGCCCCCACCGCCACCTTCGACCACGGCACTCAAGCCCTCCCCGTCGCCTCCTACCCCGCCGTCCCCGACAACCCAGCCCTCGTCTTCACCCAACCCACCCGCCGCCCATGGGGCATCGGGGTCCGCGCCAACCGTCTCTACTACAGCGTCTTCGACAGCATGGACCCCGCGCCGCCTCCCATCTGGCCAGGCGCAGCCGGCCCCCAGTCAGAAGTCTGGTCGGTCGCCCTCGACGCCTCCGGCAACTTCCTCCCAGCCACCGCCCTCCGCGAATTCAAAATCCCCCAGCTCGCTCAGCCCTTCACCATGTTCGGAAATCTCAACCGGCCTTCCATGCCGGTCTCCGACATCGAATTCACCGCCGCCGGAGCCATGCTCCTCGCCGAACGCTACCACATCGGCTGCACCGCCCCAGGCTTCGCCGGCTGGGGCTTCCTCGTCGGCGCTCACTCCACCCGCGTCCTCGAATACACCGGCTCCTCCGGCTCATGGTCCCCCTCCCCAGTCTCCAAATTCCGCGTCGGCGGCGGCAATGGCCCATGGGTCACCAATAGCGCCGGCGGGGTCGGCCCAGCCTGCGACGGCTCAGTCTGGTGCTCCGCCGACTCCATCGGCCCCTTCAGCTCCGCCCCAGCCTACGGCTCCCAGCGCATCAACGGCACCGGCAACGCCACCGACCCAACCCCCATCACCTTCTCCCACGTCATCGACTTCGACTGTCTCGGCGCAGAATACGGTAAATCCCTCATCGGAGACATCGACACCGTTGTCCCACCCGACCGGCTCCGCGCCGTCATGGTCAACGCCGTCTGCCCAGTCGCCCCCGGCGGCAACTACACGGTCACTCTCAATGTCACCAATCTCATGGCCGTCCCGATCTCCCAGATCGCCTTCGGTCCCTGCCCCCCAGCCTTCATCCCCCCAGGCGGCCAAAGCGTCACGCCATCCCCCTCACTCCTCAGCACTTCCATCGCCCCCGGAGCCAGCGCCAACATCTCCATCTCCCTCGCCTCACTCCCCATCGGCGGGGTCAAATGCTTCGCCATCCAGGCCAATCCCGCCGACTTCACCGAAATCGGCCAACCGTTCGCCTGCTCCCCCAAGGTCTGCGTCCGGCTCCCGCAATGCCCCTGCATGGAGGTCGTCATCAGCAACCCCAAATGCCCCGTCTACGAGGGCGAGGAACACAGCGCCACCCTCACCCTCACCAATCTCTGGAACACCACGGCCTCATGGTACCAGTTCCTCCCCTGCCCGCAGAACGACCTCCCCCCTAACGCGGTCACGCTCCAGCCTTCCCCAACCGGGCTCCAGCCACTCGTCCCTCCTCTCGGCCCTAACTCAACCTCCCAGCCGCTCCCGGTCTCGTTCCCTAATCTCCCCGTCCAGAACTCCCCCATCACGGTCTGCTTCATCGTCCAGCTCCTCCCTCAAGCCGAAAACCTCGGCCCGTTCTGCGAAGCCAAGGTCTGCATCACGTTCCCTCCCTGCCCGCCTCTCCTCCCCTGCGTCACCGTCTCATGGGGCCCCGTAACATGCCCCACCGCTCCCCCCGGCAACTACTCCTTCAATCTCACCATCACCAATCAGGGCGCCATCCCTGCCGCCGCCGCCATTCTCGCCCCCTGCCCGCCACCCGGCGGCCCCGGCATCCCCGCCATCCCCTCCCCGTCCTTCATCACGCTCCCACCCCTCAACCAGGGCAACTCCGGCACCTACCCGGTCCAGCTCGGCGGGATCCCGCTCACCGGGGTCACCGGCTGCTTCTGCGTCACACTCGTCGACGCCCAGCAACGCCCGCTCTGCACCAAAGTCGTCTGCATCCCTCTCCCGGCCTGCCCCTGCGCCGCTGTCCTCCCCAGCGAAGTAAAATGCCCGGAATTCGAGAACCAGCCGCACTCGCTCTCGGTCACCGTCACCAACACGGGCTTCCAGCCGCTCTACTGGTGGACCGTCTCCCCCTGCCCACCCCAGCAGCTCCCTCCTAACGCCCTCCCCGGTGTCTCCCCGGGCCCGCCCGGGCTCCAGCCGTTCCCACCCCTCAACCCCGGCAACACCACCGCTCTCCAGCTCTCGCTAGCGGGCATCCCCAAATCCGGCGGCATCGCCTGCTTCACCATTTCGTTCTATGGCGAATCCGAAGGCGTCGCCGTCTGCGAACAAAAAATCTGCATCACTGTCCCGCCCTGCCCGCCCTGCAAACCCTGCATGGCCGTCTCCGTCGTCGGCGAACCGCGCTGCCCCACCGTCCAGAACGGTCCGTTCTCCGTCCCCATCGTCATCACCAATCTCCAGCCGGTCCCCGCATGGACCGCCCTCCTCATCCCCTGCACCCCCGGCCTCCAACCCGGCGAAGTCCCCGCCACCCCCATCCCCGGCAGCATCGCTCTCGGCCCGCTCCTCCAGAACGCCAGTCTCCCCGTCTCCGTCAATCTCTCCGGGGTCTCCTCCGGCCAGCTCGCCTGCTTCTGCATCCAACTCCTCGACGCCTCAGGCAACAAGCTCTGCGAACGCCCAGTCTGCGTCAAACTCCCCGAGTGCCCGCCTCTCTGCTCCACCGTCTCCACCGTCAATGTCGTCTGCTCACCGAACGGCACCACGGCCACCCTCAATGTCCTCAACCAGTCCGCCACTCCCTTCGGCTTCTACTCCACTTCCCCAGTCCCCGGCAATCTCCTCCCTCCCGGCGCAATCACAGGTCAGCCCAACCCTGCCTTCCTAACCCCCTTCACCCCCATCGTCGCCCCCGCCACCACCAGCACGATCACCATCTCCCTCCCGCCTAACCTCCCTCCAGCCGGCGGCACATTCTGCTTCTACCTCCAGTACTTCAGCCCTCAGGACCAACTCGTCTGCCGCGATCTCGTCTGCCTCAACTTCCCAGCCTGCGCTTGCGGCATCGTCCTCTCCCACAACGTCACCTGCGTCCCCGGTCCCGGCGGCATCATCGTCCCCCAACTCACCTTCACCGTCCAGAACCTCACCAACGCCTTCGGGACCCCCTTCAGCTTCGCCGCCGCCACCATCCTCCCAGGCGCTGGCTTCTCCCCTTCAGTCCTCACGCCTACCCCAAACCCCATCCCGCCAGGCGGCACCGGCACGTTCACCACGCTCTTCACAGGCAACCGCCCGCCCGCCTGCCTCAACATCTTCCTCACCGACGCCGCACGCAAATTCTGCTGCCCGCTCCGGCTCTGCCCATTCTGGGTCTCCTGCGCCCAACCCACCGACCCCCACTTCTGCGAAATCGCCTCGGAATTCACCCCGGGCCCTAACGGTCTCGTCTCCGGCTCCGCATGGATCGTCAATGGCTCCAATTTCCCCAGATCCTTCACATGGTCGCTCGCCCCAGCCTCCGTCCCCGGCTGCACCAGCGCCCTCCCGCCCGGCGCATTCGTCCCATCCAGCGGCACCGTCGGCCCCATCGGCCCTAACAGCAGTATCCTCGTCCCGTTCACCATCTCCCCCGCCTCCATCACCCAGGGCACCTGCGCAGGCTTCCAGTTCTGCTTCCGCGACCTCTCCTTCCGCAACGCCCCAATCCACTGCTGTCTCAGCAAGGTCCGCCGCCCGCGCGATAAAGACGTCGTCATCGACTGGAACCCAACCGGCCGCGCCTTCCTCTCCGCCTCAGGCATCGTCCCCATCACCATCTCCAACCCTTCCTCCGAGGAAGTCTCCCTCAGTCTCCTCCTCACCCAGTCAGGCGCCGCCGATCTCTCCTTCGACGGCAACTTCGCACCCGCCTACTCCGACGGAACCTCCAGCCCCGTGCCCGACTTCGCCACGCTCCCGCTCGAGGTCACCATCCCTCCCAATTCCTCCATCCCACTCTCCATCCACGCCCGCGCCGCCACCGGCATCATCCCAGTCGGCCCACCATGGAACGAATGGTCCCTCATCCGTCTCTGCCGCAGCAAAATCATCGCAGAACCCGACGTCATCGGCACCGCCATCTTCCACTCCCCGCAGCGTCTCCTAGGCCCCGAAATCACCCCGGAACCAGACCTATCCTTCGGCTGGTTCCCCACAGGCAGCTACTTCCCTTCGCTCTTCTGCCTCCCCTCCACCCGCGACCTCTGCGAACTGCTCGGCTCTTCCTCCCTCAACTCATGGCAGCGCGAATGGCCCGTCGGTGACGGTCTCCTCCAGTTCCCAGACGGCACGTTCGTCACCCCGGAACAAGGCGCATTCCTCTCCCCTCCCGGCAGCGACGGCTCCCTCCCCTCCCGCTTCTTCCGCCTCAAGGCCCAGCGCCAACCCTGATCTCCACACCAATCAGCATTGACGGAAGGCGCCCATCGCCGCTAGGCATGATCGTGTCCGCTTCCCCACGTCGCGGATTCCCCCTTCCCCTATGCCCCTCCGCCTCGCCCGCGCCGCTGCGCTGGCCCTGTCGGTCTGCTCCTTCGCAGCACCCTCAGGGCTCGCCGCCGTCCGTATCAACGAATTCATGGCCGATAACCCCGGCCGCCCCGTCGACCCGGACGCCCGTCTCGACATGGACGCCCGCAGCCCCGGCTGGATCGAACTCTTCAACGACGGCCCCGCCGCCGTAAACCTCTCCGGCTGGGCCCTCAGCGACGACCCCGCCAATCCAGGCAAGTGGGTCTTCGCCGCCCCCATCGCCCCAGCCACCACCCCCACCTCCATCCCAGCCAACGCCTACCGCATCGTCTTCGCCGGCGGCTACGAACGCAACGTCGCCAACATCGAGCCCCACACGTCCTTCCGCATCGACAACTCCGGCCACCTCCTCCTCAGCCAACCCGACGGCTCAGGCGGATGGACGGTCGTCAGCCGCATCGGCTCCCCCACCGCCACCTACCCGCCCCAGCGCCCCGGCATCAGCTTCGGCTACCCAGCCAACAACCCCGCACTCCCCCCAGCCTTCTTCCCCGCAGACACCCCCGGCACCGCCAACTCCACCCCTGCCGTCGACTCGTTCTGCAAAGACACGCAGTTCTCCGTCAAACGCGGCTTCTACGACGCCCCCTTCACCCTCACCATCACCTGCGCCACCCCCGGAGCCACCATCGCCTACACTCTCAACGGCAACGTCCCCTCCCCGACCTCCGGCACCCAGGTCCCCGCCCCCGACGCCGCCTCTCCTCCCTCCGCCTCCCTCACCATCTCCGGCTCCACCATGGTCCGCGCCGCCGCATGGAAATCCGGCCTCGGCCCGTCCAACACCGACACCCAATCCTATCTCTTCGCCTCCCAGATCATCACCCAGTCCGGCCCCCTCCCCAGCATGGGGCTCACCTCCGCCGACACGTTCCCATGGGGAACCTCCGGCGGCACAGTTCGCGCCCCCGCCGGCCCGGACTGGGCCGTCGAAACCAGCGCCACCCAGTTCCCCAACCCAGCCAACCGCTTCACCGCAGACGACCTCAAACGTCTCGCCGTCGTCTCCGTCGTCATGCCATGGCGCGAATGCTTCGGCCCTAACACCACCGCCCCGGACTACGCCGCCACTCCCATCGCCCGCCGCGGCATGTACGTCGGCGCTGAAATCGGTGTCCCCAACGAGGGCTCCGCTCGCACCGCCTCCTTCGAACTCATCAACCCGGACAACAACCCCACCGACCCTAACGCCACCCGCGGATTCCAGACCGACGGCGCCGTCCACGTCTTCGGCGGCACCAGCCAGCTGCGCTGGAAAAGCTACAAGCTCTCCATGAACTTCAAATGCGTGGATTCCGTCGCCTTCAATGTCTACGGCGACGACGCCGCTCCCTCCCAGGATTCCTTCATCCTCGACGCCCGCATCAATCAGACATGGCTCCACACCGACGCCACCCAGCGTCAGCGCGGCGACTACGTCCGCGACCACGTCATGGCCGACCTCCAAAATAACATGGGCGGCCACTCGTTCCACTCCCGCCCCGTCCACTGCTTCCTCAACGGGCTCTACTGGGGGCTCTACACGCTCCACGAAAAACCTGACGAGAAATTCATGTCCGACTACCTCGGCGGCTCGGACAACGACTGGGATGTCTTCAAACACTCCGCCGCCACCAGCGTCGACGGCAACACCGTCGCCGGTCAGGTCATCGGCTCCACCATCATCAACCCAGCCCTCCCCTTCGGCTCTTCCTCCGACCCCTCGTTCTTCAACTCCTCAACCCTCCGCAACTACGAGGATCTCATGGACCTCCTCGGCATCGGCCGCGTCGCCCCTAACCCCGTCCCCGACCTCGCCACTCAGGCCGCCTACGAAGCCGCCGCCCGCAAAATCGATATCCCCGCCTTCATCGACTACATCCTCCTCAATACCACCGCCGCCAACTCGGACTGGCCTCACAAAAACTACTACGCCAGCTTCCGCCGCACCGACCCTAACGCCCGCTGGCGCTGGCACTCATGGGACGCAGAACACGTCTTCCGCATCGAATCGGAAAACACGTTCACTCAGGCCACATGGACCACCGACGGCGAAACCACCAGCCGCGGCCCCGGTGCCATCACCCGCCGTCTCGCCCGCAACCCGGAATTCCGTCTCCAGTTTGCCGACCGCGCCCACCGCCACCTCTTCAACAACGGTTCCCTCAGCACCGCCGCCCTCCAGGCCGCCTTCAACCGCCGCTTCGCTGAAATCGAACCATGGGGCATCCGCGGCGAATCCGCACGCTGGGGCGACAACCGCTCCACCTCCGGCCAACCCCACGCCTACACCACGAACGGCTCGCTCCCCACCGCCGTCTGGACGTCCGAAAAATCCCGCATCCTCACCACGGTCCTCCCATCCCGCGGCCATCTCACCGCCACCACTAACAGCGCCCTATCCAACCTCCGCGCCTTCTCGGTCTCCGGCACCGCCCTCCCGCTCTACCCATCCGTCGCCGCCCCCCAATTCCGCAACGCCACCACCAGCTCCCCCCAGCACGGCGGTCTCGTCCCCGCCGGCTTCTCCCTAGCCATCGCCAACCCCGCCGCCCCCTCCGGCACCATCTACTTCACCACCGACGGCTCGGACCCCCGCACTCCATGGTCCAGCACCCCCGCCCCCTCCGCCACCACGTTCTCCTCACCGATCGCCCTCTCTTCCTCCACGACTATCAAATCCCGCGTCCTCAACGGCGCCTCATGGTCCGCCCTCAACGAGGCCTTCTTCAGCGTCGCCACCACCCCAGCTTCCGCCGCCAATCTCGTCATCAGCGAACTCCACTACCGCCCCGCCGCCCCCTCCGCGGAAGAAGTCCTCGCCGGCTTCTCCCAGCGCAGTCGCTTCGAATTCATCGAACTCCTCAACGTCAGCCCTTCCCCCGTCTCCCTCGACGGGGTCCGCTTCGGCAAGGGGCTCGACTTCACCTTCGACGCCACCAGCCCCATCCGCGATCTCGCCCCCGGCGCTCGCGTCGTCGTCGCCGCCAGCAAAGCCGCCCTCGCCCTCCGCTATCAAAACCCCGCCCTCCCCATCGCCGGCGAATTCCTCCTCGGCTCCGGCCTGGCCGACGAAGGCGAAACCATCGAACTCCTCTCCGCCTCCGGCCAATCCATCGCCTCGTTCACCTACAACGACCGCAACCCATGGCCCGAAGCCGCCGACGGCGCTGGCTTCTCCCTCGTCCTCATCCGCCCCCATTCCCGCCCGGACCCCGCACTCCCCCAGAACTGGCGGCCCAGCGCCGCCCCCCACGGCTCCCCAGGCTCCGACGATCTCCTCTCCTACTCCGCATGGAATCCTCACACTCCATCACTAGCGACTCCGCTGACGACGACGTCGACGGTTTCGCCAACGCCTCCGAATTCGCCCTCGGCACCAACCCTCGCTCCGCCGCCAGCCGCCCGCTCCTCTCCGCCGATCTCCAGTCATTCCCATCCCCGCAAGGCCCCGGCCTCCCCGACCTCACGGAACAATTCCTCACCATTTCCTTCGCCCGCGACCCGCGCTCGGACAATCTCATCACGCTCCCGGAAGCCTCCACCGATCTAGTCTCATGGTCCCTCTCCACCATGACCCGCGTCCTCGTCGTCCCTAACCCCGACGGCTTCCAATCCGAACTCTGGCGCTCCACCACCCCCGTCTCCTCCCGCACCTCCAGCTTCCTCCGCCTCCGCGTCACCATCCCCTGAAACCGCCCTCGCGGTCCCCATCGCGCTTTCCACCGCCACCACGCCGTCTCCCTCCTCTCCATGCCCGACTTCCTCCCCGCCCTCACCGGCTGCTTCGCCCAGCCCGTCGCCGAAAACCCCACCGTCGTCATGATGGACGCCGCCTTCCGTCACCACAACCTCCACTGCCGCTACATCAACATGGAGGTCTCCCCCGAGAACCTCGCCGACGCCGTCCGCGGCGCCAAAGCTCAGGGCTACCTCGGCTTCAATTGCAGTCTCCCTCACAAAATCGCCGTCATCAGCCACCTCGACGGTCTCGCCCCCTCCGCCGCCATCATCGGTGCCGTCAACTGCGCCGTCCGCCAACCCGACGGCCGCTGGCTCGGCGAAAACACCGACGGCAAGGGCTTCCTCGAGAGTCTCCGCCCGCTCATCAACCCCGCAGGCCAGCACGTCGTCCTCTTCGGAGCCGGCGGAGCCGCCCGCGCCATCGCCGTCGAACTAGCCCTCGCAGGCACCTCCCGC
The DNA here is from genome assembly GCA_003402705.1 of Verrucomicrobiota bacterium. Lineage (GTDB taxonomy): Bacteria > Verrucomicrobiota > Verrucomicrobiia > Verrucomicrobiales > V1-33 > V1-33. The sequence continues at coordinate 53,241 of QQNF01000022.1, forward strand.
ATCACCCTCATCAACCGCAACCCCGACCGCGCCGCGCCCCTCGCCGCCCTCCTCGCCCCGCTCCTCCCGGAAGTCGTCAGCCTCCCCCTCACCCATCCCACCACGCTCCCGCCCGACGCCTCCATAGTCATCAACGCCACCAGCGTCGGTCTCTTCCCCGACGTCTCCACCTCCCTCCCCGTCACCGGCTTCCTCCCTCACATGATCGTCGCCGACGTCATCCCCAATCCCCCACAAACCGCCTTCCTCAACCTCGCCGCCTCCGCAGGCTGCCAGACGCTCGACGGGCTCGGCATGCTCGTCAATCAGGGCGCTCTCAACATCACCTACTGGCTCGGCATCTCCCCGGACCGCTCCGTCATGCGCGACGCCCTCGCCGCCGTCTTCTCTCCCATCCCCTGAACCCCACGGACTTGCGGATGCTCAATCCGCGTTGCCCGATACGCCCCCCTCAGCCATCCACTCCCTTCCTATGAAACTCCTCCCTTTCTCCCTAGCCACTCTCGCCGTCATGCTCTCGCTCCACGCCCAGGACGCCGCCAAACCCGCCGCCAACCTCGCCATCAAAGCCGAAGTCCACGGCGGCACCGAAGGCCGCATCAATTCCTTCAACGAAATCTCCAAAAAAGGCGAAGCCCAACTCGTCTTCCTCGGCGACTCCATCACCCAAGGCTGGGATGGCGCAGGCAAAGCCGCATGGAATACATGGGCCGATTACAAACCCGCCAACTTCGGCATCGGCGGCGACCGCACCGAACACATCCTCTGGCGTCTCGACCACGGCAACTTCGACGGCCTCAAACCCAAACTCGTCGTCCTCATGATCGGCACCAACAACACCGGTCACCGCAAAGCCGCTGAACCAGCCGCCGACACCGCCGCCGGCGTCAAAGCCATCCTCGACAAGCTCCACACCAAACTCCCCGATACCAAGGTCCTCCTCCTCGGCATCTTCCCACGCGGCGAAAAATCCACCGACAAACTCCGCGTCCATAACGCCGCCATCAACGATCTCCTCAAGCCCCTCGCCGACGGCAAATCCATCACCTTCATGGACATCGGCACCACCTTCCTCCAACCCGACGGCACTCTCTCCAAAGACATCATGCCCGACCTCCTCCACCTCAGCCCCAAAGGCTACGAACTCTGGGCCTCCGCCATCAAAGACAAGGTCGCCGATCTCATGAAGTAATCCCACCCGGAAACCACCTCTCTCCCCACAAGCCCTGGGAGCGCTGAGCCCCAGCTCGGCGGCCTCCCAACACGCCATCTCCCAATAAGCCCTGGGAGCGCTGAGCCCCAGCTCGGCGTCCTCCCAACACGCCATCTCCCAATAAGCCCTGG
>QQNF01000023.1 GCA_003402705.1 Verrucomicrobiota bacterium
CCCCCAGCCCACCCCCACCCGCAACCGCCTCCTCCCCTCCCCATTTTCCCCCACCCACCCCGTTGACAGCTCCCTCCTCCAGCTTATCCTCCCACCCTCACGATCGGCGGAGTAGCCAAGTGGTAAGGCAGAAGTCTGCAAAACTTCCATTCGCGGGTTCGATTCCCGCCTCCGCCTCCATCTGCAAGCCAAAGTGGCACGGGCTTCCACCTCAAGTCGGGCTGCACTAGCGGATCAGCGCCTTGGCGACCAGTTCGCGGATTCACCAATCACCCAATCACGATAGCCGCGGCCCCATCGTCATGATTTACTCCGAGAGGAACAAATGAAGCACCCGGACAACCCTCCCTACGCAATTACTTCGCCGATCCTCCACCTCGTCTCAGAGATCAGCGCGGAAATCGGCCGCCGGGAAGCGCATAGCGGTCCAGGGCTGACACCCGCCCTCCGCAGGAGCAATCGGCTCCGCACCATCCACGCTTCCCTCGCCATCGAAAACAACTCCCTGTCGCTCGAGCAAGTCACCGCCGTGGTCTCAGGCCGGCGCGTCCTCGGCCCTCCCGAGGAAATCCACGAGGTGAAGAATGCCTTCGCCGCCTACGAAGCCATGGATTCATGGCAGCCGTGGCGGCAGAAAGACCTCCTCTCCGCCCACCGTCTGCTCATGCAGGGCCTTATCAACGGCGCTGGACAGTTCCGCAGCAGCGGTGTCGGCATCGCCAAGGGTAAGCACATCGTCCACATCGCCCCTCCCGCAGCTCGCGTCCCCGAACTCATGCGCCATCTGCTCGCATGGCTCAGGCATACCGACGCCCACCCGCTCATCTCCAGCTGCGTCTTCCATTACGAACTCGAATTCATCCACCCGTTCAGCGACGGCAATGGACGCATCGGTCGCCTTTGGCAGACTCTCATCCTCAGCCGCTGGAATCCCCTGCTCGCATGGCTTCCGGTCGAATCGGTCGTCCGCGACCGCCAGGCAGACTACTACTCCATTCTCGCCTCCTGCGACCGCATCGGCAACTCCACTCCGTTCATCGAATTCCTCCTCTCCGCCCTCCTCGCCGCCCTGCGCGAAACCCAACCAACCGACCAAGTCACCGACCAAGTCACCGACCAAGTCAAAACCCTTCTCGACTGCCTCGGCAACGCCACCCTCAGCGCCACCGAAATCATGCAGCGCCTCGGCCTCTCCCACCGCCCCACCTTCCGCCGCAATTATCTCGACCCAGCCCTCGCCGCCAACCTCATCGCCCGCACCCACCCGGACAATCCCAACAGCCGCCTCCAGAAATACCACCGCATCACATCCACCCACCCCTAGCACTCACCCAGCAGGGTACTCCGCAGAACAGCAGTCCATCACGCAGAAGAAGCACGAACTCCTCAGACAAATCAAATACCCCCGCAACACCCACCTCGACCCCCAGATCGTCTGGCGCGGCAAAGACGAACAGAACTGGCCCGACCTCGCCACCAAGGTCCAGGCTCAGTTCAACTTGATGAAAGACTGCCTGCGAGGTCTCGGGCCACCGGGTCTCAGACCATTTTGCCGACGTCGGGAAAATGGTCGATCCCGGTTCAGGCAGCCAGCGGGAGGTGGCCGATCTCATGCTCACCCGCTACGCCTGCTACCTCATCGCACAAAACGGTGCGCATCATCTTCGATCCAAGCGCCAACGGCGCATCCTATCGCAGCCCAGGGCAACGCCCTGGGAATGGCGCGCAAAAACCCCACAGCCCTGAAAGGGCGCCCTAACCCCTGTCGCCATGCCCCAATGTGAATCCAATGTGGCGAAGGTGGCAAACTACATCCGCAATCAGGAAGAGCACCATCGGGCGAAAACCTTCCAGGAGGAATACCGGGAATTCCTCGCCAAACACAAAATCCAGTACGACGAACGATATGTGTGGGATTAATCACAGCGCCACAGACGCGGCCCACCGCAGCACAGTCCAACGCCCTGTCCGCCCTTTTACCTCTGCACGCTGAATTCAATCTCGCCGCCCGTCCCTCCTCCCGATTTCATCACTTCTCCCCGCACATGCCCGCCAAAATAAACGCCTGTTTTCCGTCGCATCCGGGCAGGGTAATCGCCCAAATAGCAATCCGGACGGCCCCGAATTGCAACTTCGCGCCGCAACTGCAATTTCTCGGACACATCCAGGCTTTTTCCTTCACTCAGCATGAACTCTGAACTCATCCACACACTTACCGGCACCTTCGAGGGACATGCCCAGCAGACGGATGGAGGGGTCGAATACTGGCTCGCCCGCGACATTCAGCACCTCCTCGGCTACGCCAAGTGGGACAATTTCACGAATGTCCTCTCCAAGGCCAAGACTGCCTGCGAGGTCTCGGGCCACCGGGTTTCCGATCATTTTGCCGACGTCGGGAAAACGATCCAAATGCCCAAAACTGCGGAGAAGGAAGTGCCGGACCTCATGCTCACCCGCTACGCCTGTTACCTCATCGCCCAAAACGGTGACCCCCGAAAGCCCGAGATCGCCTTCGCCCAGACCTATTTCGCCGTCCAGACGCGCAAGGCAGAACTCATCGAGCAGCGCCTCATGGAAGCCGAGCGGGTCTCCGCCCGCCGCAAGCTCAGTGCCACCGAGAAGGAACTCTCCCAGGTGATCTACGAGCAGACCGGCGGAAATGAAGACTTCGCCCTGATTCGGAGCAAAGGGGATCACGCTCTTTTCGGCAAAAGCACCCAGGCCATGAAGGCCCATTGGAAGGTGCCGGACGGACGGCCCCTCGCTGACTTCGCCCCCACCATCATCCTGAAGGCCAAGGACTTTGCTGCCGAGATCACCATCTTCAACGCCCGCGAGCATAAGATGGCCTCGGAATCCGCCATCTCCCGTGAGCACACCACCAACAACGACGCCGTGCGCCGCACTCTCCTCGAACGCGGCATCCGCCCGGAGAGTCTGCCTCCCGCAGAAGATGTGAAGAAAGTCGAACGCCGCCTCACCTCCGAAGACAAAAAGGCCCTCCAGAAGCCCGATACCCTCGACGCCTGACAACCCATGCCCGCCAAAAATCCACCCCCGCCCCCAAATCCGTCAGAACAAACCGCGTCCAGGTGACCCACGACGAATTTCGCAGGCAACCTGCAGCCCGCCAGCAGACCGCTCGCAGATGCTTGACAAGTTGCCCGCCGCCCGAATATCAGGTCTCTCGCATGGATCGTCATCTCATTTGCGACTGCGGCGGCACCGCGTGGATCTCCCGGGAAGATGGTATGGTTCTCATCGAGTGCGCAAACTGCGGAGCGTCCGCATCCGGCGAAACCCTCGGACTCGCGCGCGGCGACTGGAATCTTGAGAAGAAGCGCCGGCAACAGGCACAAGCCGCACAGAAGCCACCAGACCACCCGGGCGGGCGGCTGTGACTCGCCTGCGCGGCGCCCACAAGCAGGCACCGTCCTCACCACCTCAAACACCCCACCCTACTTCTTCCGCGTCCTCGCAAGATAAGGCTCTCAAACACGCCGCATCCACAGCCAGCCCGGATCAAACCGGACTCGTTCGCGCAAAAGGACCCCCCTTTCACTTCACGACATGGCCGGCGGCTTCCCGGAATTTCGCTAATTGCGGCACCGCCCCGTAAAGACCCAGCATGTACTGACGGGAAAACTTCGAGCTCGGCCGGACCACGTTCGGCTCAATATCCGCCAAGGTGTAAAGATCGGTCGCTCCAGTCTCGTCCTTCCCGCAGAACCACACCTGATCCCGGCGGAAGCGGTCAGGGTCCAAAAGCGAGACCTCGTGAGTCGCACAAATCAGTTGCGCATTCCGCCGGTTCACCGGGCTGTGGAACAAATCCAGAATCGCCTGCGTCAGCAGTGGATGCAGGCGCGCCTCTAGCTCATCCACCATCAGAATCGAGCCCTCCTCAAGGGTGCGCATGATCGGTCCGCTCAGCGCAATGAACTTCTTCGTCCCACTGCTCTCGTTCTCCTCAAGATCAAACTCCACTTCCCCTTCCTCTCGTCTCTCCGGCCCATACTTCCGGTGGCTCGTCTTGATGCCCGCACTCATCACCATCTCGCCAAGCACCCGCTTCTTCAGCTCCGCAGGCATCCCCGCCGGCAACTTGTCCTCCGTCAGACGCTCCACCTCACTCCTCAATGACTGAATGTTGAAGCCCGCCTTCTGCACCAGCTCCAGCAGCTGCGCACGATGCCCCGCATCCTGCAATTGCTCGGCCGTAAAGGCGTAAAACCCGGTCTCCGTCAATCCCGACACGTTCCTGAATCGCCTCATCCACTCAAGGATCTTCGTGGCTTCCTCACCATTGAACTGCGCACAGACCGACAAAAACAACGCATTGCTGCGCGTCCGCGCCTCCAACCCCTTGCCCTCCTTGAAGTTCGCCGACGATAGCTGAAACCCCTGCCCCTCCCGCGTGAACAGCTTCGCTTCCTTTGCCGTCGGCGACTTCCGGAAAAGCCACTCCGCCACCACCTCCCTCGACGTCACCTCAAACCCATACCGGTAGTCCAACCCGTTCATCCGAAACCTCACCTCGAAATGCGACGCCCCCTTCTCGGTCTCGCTCGATAGCAGAAAGGGCTCAATGTCAATGTCCTCCCCGGCCTGCCCCTCCTTCGAAGATTGCAGCACAAACGTCCGAAACCACACCATCGCCTGAATCAGATTCGACTTCCCAGACGCATTCGCGCCGTAAATCGCCGCCGTCTTCACCAACCGCAACTTACCCTCCTCAATCACGTTGCTCCACCCAAGATGATCGTCCACCCGCGCCTCCATACTCAAGGTCTGAAGCTCCCGGATCGACTTGAAATTCTCTACGCTGAACGCAATAAGCATGGCAGTTTGATCGCTTTCTACCCCATCCTCGCAGAAATTCCGCAGAAATCCACCACTTCATCCGCGATCAGCGAATCCAAGCGTGTAGCAGCATCGCCTCTCCCACCGCCCCACCTTCCGCCGCAACTTCCTCCACCCCAGCCATCGCCGCCAATCACATCGCCCGCATGCACCCGGCAAAACCGCGGGCACAGAACCGTCAGCGGCGGACACCACCCAGCCCGCACTCCTCGCCTGGCCGAACCGACAATTTACTTGAGCCACCCCCCCGCGATGCGGTTGCCTTCCCTCCGCCTCCCTGCTTCGATGTCAGGAATCCTCCGTCCGCCGCCCACTGCGCATGTCCAACCTGTTCTTCGACCATCCCATCCTCAACTCGCCCTACGATTATCCTGAGCGGCACTGGGAATTGGATTCCAGAGGCCAGCCAACTCAGAATATCATCGCCGAGCGCCGCACCGCAAAGTTCGTCACCCCGATCCCGAAATCAAAAAAACAGAAATCCATCCCCCAGCAGGCTGATCTGGGCCTCACCGATGACTCCGGCGAATCCATCAAGGACCAGAACTACGAGACCACCTCCATCATCAATCAAGTGCGTGCCCAGGTCGACACATGGAGGGCTCTCAAGCCCCACCAGTGGCAGGTCACACCGGAAACCCAGCGTCTCCTCCAACACTGGCGGCATCACCCGTTCAGCAATCAGCGACCCTTCTTCTGTCAGCTCGAAGCCGCCGAAACCGCCATCTGGCTCACCGAAGTCGCCCCACACACCACCCCCGGGAAAAAGATCCTCGCCTACCTCGACAGCGCCAACGCCGAGGCAAATCCCGATCTCAGCCGCCTCGCCCTGAAACTCGCCACCGGCGCAGGCAAAACCACCGTCATGGCCATGCTCATCGCATGGCAAACCATCAACGCAGTCCGCCGTCCCGGCAGCAAGTTGTTCACTCGCGGATTCCTTCTCGTCTCTCCTGGAATCACCATCCGCGACCGCCTCCGCGTCCTGATGCCCAATGATAGCGAAAATTACTACACCACTCGCGAACTCGTCCCCCTCGAATTCACTGACGAAATCAAAAAGGCAGCCATCGTCATCACCAACTATCACGCCTTCAAACTTCGCGAGCGTCTCGAAGCCTCCAAAGGCACCAAACAGCTCCTCAAAGGCCGCACCGGCGACGACCTCCAAACCCAGGAAACAGAAGGCCAGATGATCCAGCGCGTCATGCCCAGCCTCATGGGCATGAAAAACATCCTCGTCATCAATGACGAAGCCCATCACTGCTATCGCGAACGCCCGGCCCGCGACGAGGACTTCATCGACGACAACGGCAACTCCTTGGAAGGTGAAGACCTCAAGGCCGCCAAAGCCCACGCCAAAAAGGAAAACGAGGCCGCACGCCTCTGGATCAGCGGCCTCGAAATCGTCAGACGCAAACTCGGCCTCACCCGCGTCATCGACCTCTCCGCCACTCCCTTCTTCCTCGCCGGCTCAGGCTACCGCGAAGGTACCATGTTCCACTGGACCATGAGCGACTTCTCCCTCATGGACGCCATTGAGTGCGGCATCGTCAAGCTCCCCCGCGTCCCCATCGCCGACAACCTGCCTAACGTGGACCAACCCATGTTCCGCAACCTCTGGCAGCACATCGGCAAGAAAATGCCGAAGTCCGGCCGCACCAAAGGCGGACATCTCGATCCAAACTCCCTCCCCCCGCAGCTCATGACCGCCCTCGAGGCGCTCTACGGCCACTACCAGAAAACCTTCAACGCATGGCAGGAACAGAACACCGCTGTCCCGCCCTGCTTCATCGTCGTCTGCAACAACACCGCTTCCTCCAAACTCGTCTACGACTACATCTCCGGCTGGCGCTCGCCCAAGCCAGACGGCAGCAGCGAGTTCAATGACGGTCGCCTCCCCCTCTTCCGACACTTCGACCAGCACGGCAATCCTCTCCCAAAACCCAACACCCTCCTCATCGACAGCCAGCAACTCGAAGCCGGCGAAGCCCTCGACGACCAGTTCAAGGAAGCCGCCGCCGATGAACTCGATCGCTTCCGCCGCGCCATCGTCGAACGCACCGGCAACACCAAAGACGCCGCAAACCTCTCCGACCAGGACATCCTCCGCGAAGTCATGAACACCGTCGGCAAGGCCGGTCAACTCGGCGGTCACATCCGCTGCGTCGTCTCCGTCGCCATGCTCACAGAAGGCTGGGACGCCAACAACGTCACCCACGTCCTCGGCGTCCGCGCCTTCGGCACCCAGCTCCTCTGCGAACAGGTCCTCGGCCGCGCCCTCCGCCGTCAATCCTACGAAATCAACGAAGACGGCCCCGATACCGGCAGATTCAGTGTCGAATACGCCGACGTTTTCGGCATCCCCTTCGACTTCACCGCCCAATCCGTCGAAGCCCCCATCCAGAAACCTCGCGAAACCATCCAGGTCAAAGCCATCCGCCCAGAGCGCGATCACCTCGAAATCCGCTTCCCCCGCGTCTCCGGCTATCGCGTCGAACTCCCCGACGACCGCCTCGAAGCCAGCTTCACCGACGACTCCCACATGGAAATCACCCCGGAACAAGTCGGCTCCTCAGAAGTCGTCAACTCCGGCATCATCGGCGATCCGGTCAACATGAACCTCCTCCACACCGGCGACGTCCGCCCGTCCCAGGTCCTCTACGAACTCACCTCCCACATCATCATGCACACGTGGCGGGCACCAGACGAATCCCCACAGCTTCAGCTCTTCGGCCAGATCAAACGCATCGCCAAACACTGGCTCGATCACTACCTCCACTGCAAAGGCAGCACCTACCCAGCACAACTCAAATACAAGGTCCTCGCCAGCACCGCCGCCGAAAAAATCGCCGCCGTCATCACCCGACACTTCAAAAACGAACGCCCCATCACCGCCCTCCTCGATCCTTACAACCCCACCGGTTCCACCAAACACGTCCGCTTCACCACCTCGAAAACCCTCCGCTGGGAAACAAACTCCGAAAAATCCCACATCAATTGGGTCATCCTCGACAGCGACTGGGAAAGCGAATTCTGCCGCGTCGCTGAACAGCACCCCAAGGTCGTCGCCTACGCCAAAAACCAGAACCTCGGCCTCGAGGTTCCCTACCACTTCGGCGGCGAATCCCACCGCTACCTTCCAGACTTCATCGTCCTCGTCGACGACGGCCACGGCCCCGACGATCTCCTCCACCTCGTCGTCGAAATCAAAGGCTTCCGCGGCAACGACGCCATCGCCAAAGCCGACGCCATCAAAACATACTGGATGCCCGGCGTCAATCACCTCAACTCCCACGGCCGCTGGGCCTTCGCCGAATTCTGCGACGTCTACGAAATCCAGTCCGACTTCGCCTCAAAGGTCGAGGCTCAGTTCAACTCGATGATCGCTGCCGCCCTGCCCGCTTCCGCCTGATCGAAACCGTGGTATCCTTTCTCCCATGCACCGCACCGATGATTTCCACTGCTTCCGCTCCGATCCACTGATCCGTTGGCAGGACATCGCCGCAGCTCTGGAATCCAATCCTGACGCATGGGACTGGGCTCTGGCAAATATTGAACGATGGCTTTCCCAGGGCCGGCTGCATCCCGCCCCCCTGCTGGAATGGCGGCAGTGGCTCCTCGAGGGCACCCGGGATCCCGTAACGCGTGCAGCGCTGCTGGACGTTCTGCGTCGTCCGCCGGCAGACGCGCATCAGGATCAGTTGCGCTCCTGCTCGCCTTTTGTCGGCGGGCCTTTCCCCAAACCGGCTCTCTCCGCATGAACCTCGGTTCCCTTCAGCATTTGGTTCGTTCCGTGCGCACCCTTGCCGAGGATTGTCAGGTCGTCGTCCTCGGCTCCGCCTCCCTGCTCGCATCCTTCCCGGAATTAGGGGACGGCTCAGAGCCCCTCACCGCCACCTATGACGCCGACCTCTGCCCGCAACCCTTTGATGAAACCACGGCGCTCCTGATCCATCAGTCTCTCGGTGAATCTGGGGCCTTTCATCTGCGCCATGGCTATCATGTCGATGTCCTCCGCGATTCCATCTTCGAGACCCTGCCTGCCGGCTGGAGGGAACGCCTCGTCCCGGTTCCCGACTGCGACGGTGTAACCGCTCTGGATCCGCACGACCTGGCCGCCACAAAGCTGCTCGTCGGACGTCCCAAGGACATCGCCCTCGTTCGCCATCTCGCCACGACCGGGCGAGTGTCCCGCATCACCGTCGAACAGCGTCTCGACTCCATCGCTAAAGCCGACCGTCTCATCGTCACCTCCAAACGATCCCTCGACGAGGCCTTTGACTCTGCCCCCTAGGTTCTGTCCCTTCCCTCCTCCCGATTTCATCACATCTCCCCGCACATGCCCGCCAAAAAATCCACCCCCGCCCCCAAAGTCCGTCGAGGCCCTCAAACACCTCGACGAAAAACGCAGGCTCATCCCCTCCGCAGAACAGCAGTCCATCATGCAGAAGGAGCACGAACTCCTCAGACCAATCAAATACCCACGCAATATCGACCTCGACCCCCAGATCGTCTGGCGCGGGAAAGACGAACAGGACTGGTCCGATCTCGTCGTCAACGCCCCGCCCCTCTACATCCAGGAAAAGGTCCACCCCAAAGCCCTCATCGACGACCTCCTCCGCCAGACCAAAGAACGCCAGCACGACCACGGCAATCTCACCCCGGACCTCTTCGCTGACTTCAACGGCATCCCCAAAGACGCCGACAAAACCGAGTTCTACCAGCACGACCAGAACTGGTCCAACCGCATGATCCTCGGCGACTCCCTCCAGGTCATGGCCTCCCTCGCAGAACGCGAAGGCCTCCGCGGGAAGGTCCAATGCATCTACTTCGACCCTCCCTACGGCATCAAATTCAACTCCAACTTCCAATGGTCAACGACCAGCCGCGACGTCAAGGACGGCAAAACGGACCACATCACCCGCGAACCTGAACAGGTCAAAGCCTTCCGCGATACATGGCGCGACGGCATCCACTCCTACCTCACCTACCTCCGCGACCGCCTCACCGTCGCACGCGACCTCCTCACCGACTCAGGCTCCATCTTCGTCCAGATCGGCGACGAAAATGTCCATCGCGTCCGGGCACTCATGGATGAGGTGTTCGGGGATGAGAACTGCATCGCTGAAATTGTGGTTGAAAAGACCTCCGGCTCTTCGATGCGCTTCGTTGACCGAGTTGCAGATTTCATCCTCTGGTACGGGAAGGATACGGTGCGGACGAAATCCCGGTCCGCTTATGAGCTGAAGAGGTTCGAAGCCTACGCCTACGAATACAAGTTTGTCCAAGACGAAGCAGGCTATCGCCGGAATGATCTCCGCTATCAAACCCCAGCAGATGAAAACCGGGTCTACGCAGTCAAACCATTGACGTCGCAGACAAACGCAAGCACCACGCTCTACGACTACGTCTTTCGTGGCAAGACATACAAATCCGGAAAACGTCAGTGGGCCACTCCAATTCACGGTCTTGATAGAGTTGTTAAGGCGAATCGGGTTGAAGATCGCGCATCATCGATTGGATTCGTCCGATTTTTTCACGACTTCTCCGTCGTTCCGATCTCGAACATCTGGACAGATACGGGAACCGGCAGCTTCACGGACGACAAAGTCTATGTTGTGCAAACAGGCGCAAAGATCGTTCAACGCTGCCTCCTCATGGCCACCGACCCCGGCGACCTCGTACTCGATCCGACCTGCGGTTCCGGCACCACCGCCACCGTCGCCGAGCAATGGGGCCGCCGCTGGATCACCATCGACACCTCCCGCGTTGCCCTCGCCCTAGCCCGCGCCCGCATCATGGGCGCACGGTATCCCTTCTACCTGCTGGCCGATTCCCGCGACGGCCAGCTCAAGGAAGCCGAAGTCACCCGCACCGCTCCCAGCAGCCAGCCCACACACGGCAACATCCGCCAAGGCTTCGTCTACGAGCGCGTGCCGCACATCACCCTCAAGTCCATCGCCAACAACGCGGAGATCGATGTCATCTGGCAGAAATGGGAGGAAAAGCTCGCACCGCTCCGCAGTCAGTTGTCCCTCGCCTGCGGCTCGAAGCAGACTCTCGAAGAGTGGGAAATCCCACGCGAAGCGCCCGCAAACTGGCCACCAGCCACTCAGCCTATCCTCACTGCCTTCTGGGACGCCCGCATCGCCCGCCAGAAAGCCATCGACGCCAGCATCGCCGCCAAAGCCGAGTTCGAATACCTCTACGACAAGCCCTACGAGAACAAGAAGTCCGTCCGCGTCGCCGGTCCCTTCACCGTCGAAAGCCTCAGCCCGCACCGCGTCCTCGGCATCGACGAGGACGATGAACTCATCCTCAAAACCCCCACCTCCGGCTTCCTCCCAAAACAAACCTTCCCCCAGCTCATCCTCGACAACCTCAAATCCGCCGGCGTCCAGCAGGCCGACAAGGCCGACCGCATCACCTTCACCTCCCTCACCCCATGGCCCGGCGAATTCGTCTGCGGCGAAGGCCGCTACCCGGAAGGCGAAGTGGAGAAACGTGCCGGCATCTTCATCGGCCCGGAATTCGGCACCGTCCAGCGCGCCGACCTCGTCGCCGCCGCCCGTGAAGCCGGCGACGCAGGCTTCGACGTCCTCATCGCCTGCGCCTTCAACTACGAAGCCCACACCACCGAATTCTCCAGACTCGGCCGCATCCCCGTCCTCAAGGCCCGCATGAACGCCGACCTGCACATGGCCGAAGACCTCAAGAACACCGGTAAAGGCAACCTCTTCGTCATCTTCGGCGAACCCGACATCGAACTCCTCCACCACCCCGACGGCCGCCTCCGCGTCAAAGTCCACGGCGTCGACATCTTCAAACCCCAAACCGGCGAAGTCGAATCCTGCAACGCCGACGGCATCGCCTGCTGGTTCCTCGACACCGACTACAACGAAGAAAGCTTCTTCGTCCGCCACGCCTACTTCCTCGGCCAGAACGACCCCTACTCCGCTCTCAAAACCACCCTCAAATCCGAAATCGACCCCGACGCATGGGCCACCCTCAACAGCGACACCTCCCGCCCCTTCGATAAACCCAAAAACAGCCGCATCGCCGTCAAAGTCATCAACCACCTCGGCGACGAGGTCATGAAAGTCTTCAGGGTATAACACCAGTCAAGGAATCCCAATATGGTAATCACACCGAAATCCCTAACTCTCACGCAACTCCTGAGCGCTGAAAGCGAGCAGTACATCGTACCCGCATACCAACGTCGGTATTCTTGGCGGGAAAAGCAACTCTGCGAGTTGCTGGACGACGTCAGTTTGCTGGAAGGCGCGGACACTCACCTGCTCGGTAGCATCGTCTGCCTGACTGGTTACCACACGGCCGGGATCAACCAGCTTGAACTCGTGGACGGTCAACAGCGGCTAACCACAATTTGCATTCTGCTGCAGTGTATCGCGGACCGTCTGAAAATGGCTGGCGAGATCAACGCCGCACAAGACGTGGAGCGCTTGCTTCAATCGAGGGCGATCGGGGAGCCTCCCGTACGCAAGATCCTTTTGGATTCAATGGATTCCCCGGAGTTTGAACAACTTATGGCAGGTCAGAATCTGGACCACGCCGATAATCGCAATCTAGCTCTTGCGTTCTCCACTTTCCGCAATTGGGTCAACAATAAAGAACTGAAAGATCTCGGTTCCTTTCTCTACCACTTAAAAAACCAGTGTATCATTATACGTTTGGATGTCAGTGACGCAAAGGATGCCTTTAAATTGTTCGAGACGATCAACAATCGCGGCCTGAAACTCAGTCCCACGGACATTATCAAGAATTTCATCCTTGGCAACGCGGCGCGCTTTGGGCCGGAGCACTTGAAGTTAGCGCGCACGAAATGGGCTGATTTACTTCACCGCTTGGACGGGACGAACATTGAATCTTTCTTCAGGCACTTTCTCTGCGTGCGGTCGAAGCGTAGAATCACGATTTCTTTTGTCATTCCAAACTTCAAAACGATTTTCATGCAACAGGTGACTGAAGCCGCTCAGCTTCCAGGCCTTCATTGGTACTCCGATGAACCATCAGCAGTCGATGAGGCCGAAGATGGCGACGATGTATTGACGGAGATTGGTGACGCCCAGCCCATTCCGGCGATTGAGAAGATGCCGCGCATCTCTTTGGCTTTGTTTTTGGAGCAAGTGGTGGTTAGCGCCGGAATCTACGGGCAGATTGTCCATGCCAAGACGGGGGACCCAGGGATTGACCGCGAATTGCGGGATCTCCGCATGATCAAAGCCATACAGACTTACGGTTTCCTGACGGCGCTGCGTGTCGGGGGATGCGATGACAGCATCTTCAGGAAGGTTCTCCAATTGACTCAGTCATTTCTCCTTCGTCGTCACATCTGCCGGGAACGGGCCAATGACAATGAGACCTTGTTTGCGCGATTGTGTGGCGTTGATCCTTTGAATCCGTTGGACGCGGTGGTTGAGGAGTTTCGACGGTACTGTCCATCAGACGAGAAGTTCATGCATGAATTCGCCCATTTCGAATTCACCTCAGCTCTAATCGAGCGGGCGCGTTATTGTTTGGAACAGTTTGAGCAAAGGCGGCAAGGCAAGCACTTGGAATTGATCGTTGGCGGGGCGGACATTGTTCACGTGGAACACATAATACCGCAAAAGATTAAGACCAAAAAGGCTAAGGATGATTTCGGAGATTGGCCCGCTTATCTTGGCCTGGGTTCGGAAACGAAGCATCCCCATTTCGTTTCGCGCATCGGCAACCTCACTTTATTTGCGGGCGCACTGAATATCGGAGCTTCAAACAATCCGTATGAACGGAAGAAGGCTTCATACTTCAACTCGGCCATAAAGCTGACGAATTCACTTCCAAACGAGTTCCCTGAGTTTCGCTTTGAACAAGTTGAAAAGCGTTCGGCGGAGTTCGCCCAGTTGGCGGTTGAGCTGTGGCCGTCACCTTAACCTGTCATGGACTTCCGAATCGCCGACACTTTCCAGAGCAGCCTAGCCCGCCTCACCGGCGACGAGCAGAAGGCCGTGAAGATCACGGTTTTCGACCTCCAGGCCAACCCGGCCAGTCCGGGCATGAGCTTTCATAAGCTCGACAAGGCAAGGGACAAAAGCTTCTGGTCCGTGCGGGTCAGTGCGGACCTCCGCATCATCGTTCACAAGACCGCAGGCAGCCTGCTGCTGTGCTATGTCGATCACCACGACAAGGCCTACACATGGGCCGAGCGCCGCAAGCTCGAGACGCACCCGAAGACCGGAGCCGCGCAGTTGGTGGAAATCCGCGAAACGGTTCACGAAGTGCTGGTGCCGGTCTTCATCAAGCAGGCCGCGTCACCGGCGGCACCGCCTCGCTCCCCGCTGAAACCCGCCCTGTTTCGCAACACCAAGGCCGACGATCTGCTCGGCTACGGCGTCCCGCCGGAATGGCTGGCGGACGTACAGGCAGCCACCGAGGATTCTCTTCTCACCCTCGCGGAACACCTCCCCTCCGAGGCTGCCGAAGCCCTCCTCGAACTGGCCACAGGCGGCAAACCAAAGCTGGCACCCGCCCCCACCGGCGACCCATTCACCCACCCCGACGCCCAGCGCCGCTTCCGCATCATGGCGAACGCCGAAGAACTCGGGCGGGCCATGGAAGCGCCATGGGAAAAATGGCTGGTCTTTCTCCACCCCGATCAGCAGCAGTGGGTGGAACGCGAATACTCCGGACCAGCCCGCGTCGCCGGATCCGCTGGAACCGGCAAGACCGTAGTCGCCCTCCATCGTGCAGTGCACCTCGCGCGGATCAACCCGGATTCCCGCGTCCTACTCACCACCTTCTCGGACACCCTCGCCAATGCCCTGCGCGCTAAATTCCGTCATCTCGTCTGGAACCAACCAAGGCTCGGAGAACGCATCGACATCCACTCATTCAACGCCATCGCCCTCCGCCTCTGCAAAGCGCACAGCGGCCCGGTGGATCTAGCCAGCCCCACCCGCATTCGCGACTTGCTTCAATCCGCTTCGAATCAAGCGGGCGGTCACAAGTTCACCCTTCATTTCCTTGTCACTGAATGGGAACAAGTCGTCGATGCATGGCAGCTCCAAACATGGGAATCCTACCGCGACGTCGCCCGTCTCGGACGCAAGACTCGCCTGCCCGAATCCCAGCGGGCCTTGCTGTGGACCATCTTCACCAATGTAAAGGAGTCCCTCGCTGATCAGAATCTCCTGACCATAGCCTCCGTCTTCACCCGGCTCGCATCCATCCTCCCCGGTCTGAAGAGTCGGCCGTTTGATTTTGTCGTCGTCGATGAAGCCCAGGACGTCTCCGTGCCTCACCTCCGCTTTTTCGCCGCACTCGCCGGCGGCTCCCCTGACGGACTCTTCTTCGCCGGAGACCTCGGCCAGCGCATCTTCCAGCACCCCTTCTCGTGGAAATCCCTCGGCGTCGACATCCGGGGACGCTCCCGCACCCTGCGCGTCAACTACCGCACCTCCCACCAGATCCGCATGACGGCGGACCGCCTCCTCGGCCCCGAAGTCGCCGACGTCGATGGCAATGTCGAGAACCGCGCCGACACCATCTCCGTCTTCAACGGCCCCGCACCCCAATTGAAGACCTTCAGAACCGAAATCGAGGAATCCCAAGCAGCATCTTCATGGCTCGCCTCACAAATCAAATCAGGTGTCCTCGCACATGAGATCGGCATCTTTGTCCGCTCTGACGCCCAGCTCGACAGGGCAAGGAACGCCTGCCTCGCCGCCACCCTGCCATTCACCGTCCTCGACTCGCATGTCGAAACCGAACCCGGACACATCTCCATCTCCACCATGCACATGGCCAAAGGCCTCGAATTCCGCGCCGTCGCCATCATAGTGTCCGCGGTCACCCAAAGTGCACCACCGATGGTCACTTTCCGAGGGGTCAAAGTGCACCACTTCCGGAGCGTGAAACGCCTCCGCCCGGCCCGGTTTGAAACGGGAGGATGGGGGCATGTCCCGCATCCTGAAAATGTCCGATCAACAGGCCATTCAAGCTCTTGCCGCGAAGGGGTTTTCCCTGCGGTGGATCTCCCGTGAACTGAACATCAACCGCCGCACGGTAGCCCGCTACGCCGCGGCACCCGCTGCAAAGTGCACCACTGAACCCGGCAAAGTGACCGCCGGGTCCGGCGTGGCCGAGACGTCAAAGTGCACCACTCCGGAGGGCAAAGTGACCGCCGGGTCCGGCGCGGCCGAGACGTCAAAGTGCACCACTCCGGAAGGCAAAGTGACCGCCGGGTCCCGGAGTTCGTGTGCCCTGCATACCGGGGTCATTGAAGCGATGGCAGCCGACGGACTCACCGCGCAGCGGATCTGGGCGGACCTGCGGGCAGTTCACGGATTTGAGGGTTCGTACGAGGCGGTCAAGCGCTTCGTCAACCGCCTTAAGGCACGCACGCCGCAGCGCGTGTGGCGGGTGGAATCGCAGCCCGGGGAAGAAGTGCAGGTCGACTTCATGCAGGGGCCGATGGTGGTCGCTGCCGACGGGAAGCGGCGCCGGACATGGATCCTGCGGATGGTCCTGAGCTTCTCGCGCAAGGGATACAGCGAGGCGGTTTTCCGTCAGGATTCAGAGAGCTTTCTGCGGGCGCTGGAGAACGGGTTGAGGAACTTCGGAGGGAGCACGCACCTGCTCGATCTGGACAACCTCAAGGCGGGCGTGCTCAAGGCGGACTGGACCGATCCGGAGTTCAATCCGAAGTTCGCAGCGTTCTGCCGTCACTACGGGATAACGCCGATGCCGTGCCGGCCGTACCACCCGCAGCACAAGGGAAAGGTCGAGCGTTCGGTCGCCTATGTCCGGAGCAGCGCGCTGCAGGGGAGGACCTTCGAGAGCCTTGCAGACCTCAACAGACACCTGCTGCACTGGGAAGAAACGGTGGCCGACACGCGCATCCACGGGACCACGCGGCGACAGGTCGGGGCGATGTTCGAGGAGGAGCGGCCGCACCTGCAGGAGCTGCCCCCGAGCCTCTTTCCCGCCTATCAGGAGGCGCAGCGCGTGGTGCATCGGGACGGCTTCGTGGAGGTCGCGAAGGCATACTACGAAGCGCCGCCGGAGTGGATCGGCCGGAAGGTCTGGGTGCAGTGGGACGGCCGGAGAGTCGCCGTCCTCAACGACAGGCAGGAGTGCCTCGTCGCACATGTCGCGCTGGAGCCCGGGCAGTTCACCCGCACGCGCGACGTGCGCGCCCCGGCCCCGCCCGATCCAGCGCTTTTCCTCGACGGGCAGTTCACCCGCACGCGCGACGTGCGCGGCCTTGATGGCGGGATCGACTTCAACATCCGGCGCTGGTCACGAAAGGCAGCCACACTGGGGCCAGCAGCCGCGCAGTGGGCGGCCCTGCTGGTGGAAAGGCGCGGTGCCGAAGCGCTGCGCTCGATCATGGGCCTGTGCGGTCTGGCACGCACGCACCGCGCGGCCCACATCGACGCCGCGTGCGCAAAGGCGCTGGCGTCCGCTGGAGCGGACACAGCCCTGCGCCTGAAGGACATCAGGCACCTCCTGCGCGCCGGTTCCAGTGCACCCAGCCAGACGCAGATGCCTTTCATGGACGAGCACCCGGTCATCCGCGGCCTCGCCCACTACGCCCGGTTCGTGAGCCTTCACGCCGGTGCGGCCGACCCCTCTTCCACCACAGACAACCATGAACACACTAGCCAACATCAGGACACAAGCCCGTTCCCTGCGCCTCAGCGGCCTGATCCTCAGCCTTGATCTGCGCCTCCAGGAAGCCGTCACCAACCGACTCCCGCACGAACAGTTCCTCGAACTGCTCCTCCAGGACGAGATCGACCTGCGTGCGGGAAGGAAAATCCAGCGCAGCACCCGGCATGCCGACTTCCGCGACACCCGCCGCCTTGCCGACTTCGACTTCAGCTTCAATCCTGACATTCCGCGCGCCCGGATCATGCAGCTGGCCACCAGTCAGTGGGTCCGGGACGCCCGCGACGTGCTCCTGATCGGCCCGCCCGGCGTCGGCAAGAGCCATCTCGCCCAGGCCCTTGGCGTGGAGGCTGTGCGTGCCGGCCTGAGCGTCTACTACCGCAGCATCTTCGATCTTGTGCGCGACCTGCGGGCCGAAAACGGAGCTGCCGAGGAGAACCGCCTCCTCGCACGCTACCTCAAACCAGAACTGCTCATCATCGACGACATGGGGCTCAAGGACCTGCCCGCCCGCAGCGGCGAGATCCTGCTTGAGATCATCCTGCGCCGTCACGAGACCCGGTCCACGCTCATGACATCCAACCGTCCTGTCGAGGACTGGGGAAAACTCCTCGGAGACGTGCCCACCGCCGGAGCCATCCTCGACCGCCTGCTCTCAAGGGCCGACATCATCCAGATGACCGGCCGCAGTCACCGCCTCGCGCACCGCGGCGCGGACCCCGCGCCCCCGAAATCCACCGCCCGGGCCGCACGCCACCCCGCGAAGGACGCGTAATCCCGCCGTGCTCGGGCGGGTAAAGTGCCTCTTTGTGGAACCTTTTCGACTCCCGACCGCTATTCCACAAACAGCCCCTTGACCCGCCCTGCGCGCGACCCGGCCGGTCAGTACTGATTTTGCTTCCAGCAAAATGCAACCTGGTTGCCTTTTCCGGACCGCTCACCACCCCGAAAACCGGCCCATCCCCGCTTGCCATCCACCACAGAATCCCCTAAACACAGCTAGCTCCAAGTGGTGCACTTTGAAGTGACCGCAGGTGGTGCACTTTGAAGTGACCGGTGACATCATAGCCTGCGACGACGAAATCATCCCGCTCCAGAACCGCATCGAGTCCGTAGGCGATGATGCCGATCTCAAGGAAGTCTACGACACCGAACGCCAGCTCCTCTACGTCGCCTGCACCCGCGCCAGAGACCGTCTCTTCATCACCTCCGTCGCCCCAGCCTCCGAGTTTCTCGACGACCTCAGCCAGGCCTAAACCACCGGAATTGCCAGAAGATCCTGCACTTCCGTAAACTCCACGCCGCCATGGACCACGCCGTCCTCGCAGTCATCGGCACGGGCACGCGAGTTGGACCAGGCACCAGCATCAGCCTTGCTTCTCGATCTGCGGCACCAGATCCCGTCGGCGCGGCAATGCGGGTCCCGCATGATTGATGCCTCACTGACGCTACTCGATTGGCAGGTCGGCAGCCGGATACACCGTGAGGTCCTGGAATAAAAACGGGCGGAATACGGCGCGAAGATTGTCGTGACGCTGTCACGACATTTGGAGGCGAAGTTCGGCAGGGGATCTTCGGCTCCGAATCTCTCCCGGATGATCGCGCTGGTGGACGCATTCTCCGAGCGTGAGGTGCTTTCGACATTGTCGAAAGAATTGAGCTGTCCCGGGGCGGCGGCGGAGAAAATCCCAGTCTGTTCCGCGTCAACGTCACCGAAGGCCCAGGCGGGGGTGTGAAAATCCTCAATCAGCCGGCCCCGCCTCCCTTCAAAGAAGCCGTCCGCTGCGCCGAACAGAACCTCCACGTCAGGGCAAAAGAACTGGTCGGCGACCGCGACCCGCGCGCCCACGAATTCTCCATCCAGCTCAGCGCCTTCGACAGTGCCAAAAGTGGCTCCGGAGTCGGCGTCGGAGTCCTCCTCGCCCTCTGCTCCTCCCTCCTCCAGAAAAGCCTCAAGGGCGGCACCGTCGTGGCCGGCAGTCTCAACCTCGGCGGCTCCATCGAAACCATCTACAACCCAGTATCCGTCGTCGAAATCGCCATCGAAAAAGGTGCCGCCGCCATCCTCATGCCCATCGGCAGCCGCCGCCAACTCAACGATCTCCCCGACGACCTCGCCGCCAAAATCACCATTCACTACTACCTCGACTCCAAAGACGCCCTCCTGAAGTCCCTGGCAGTATGAGGCCGCATTAGTGATTCCTAACGGACACCCACAGGATCGCAGGCATATCGCCGGAAACCCGCTAAATCCACTGGTGCTGCACGGAATCAGCGCCCGATCGCCTCTCGTCTCAGACTGCTCAGCCCCAAACCTTCTCCGCCCTCTGCTACACCGAAGGCGGCCGACTCACCCAAGACCAACGCCAAACTTACTCTTGACCATGGAACGCTCAAAATTGAAAGGACCAGCATTCCCGGCGGACTTCAGCAACGACATCCCGGAATACTCGGACCAAGAACTAAAGGAGGCACTAAAGGAAGCGGACAAAAAGGCCGCAAAGCGCCGCAAAGCATTGAAGGCTTCAGCTTCCAACCCACCGCCATCCTCGACGACCTCGCCGCAAAAGTAGCGGCACGCCGGCACCCGGCACCCTCGTCAGAAATGGCAGCACCCTCGAATTCACCTACTGGCGCTCGAAGGCCGCCCTCGGAGAGATCGCATTCGTCCGTGAATTCTCCCAGTCACTCGCAGAAGGTTGGAGTCAGGTCGGCGGGATGGTCGAGACCATTCTCGAAGAAACCACAGAACTCCAAAGGGTGCGCGTGACCACCCCTGCCGGCACCGCCGGACGCCGCTTCGTTCGCCTCCGCGTCACGCGTCGATAGCAGATGACGTCGGCGCAGGCTTTTCGGTTCCCCTTCCCTCGCACGCATAACCTTACGAAATCACGCATCGCCCAGAAGGTGAAACCAACCGATCCACTCATCAGCGGCGCTTCGGAGATCAGTGGGCCAGCGAATCCGCGTGGATGCTCTTAATGAAAAGCGGGCGGACTATGTCGAGCAGATTGTGTCGACGCTGTCGACACAATTGAACTGGTCGCACTTCATCGAGCTCCTCCCGCTCATCAAACCGCATCAGCGTGACTTCTACGCCGAGATGTGCCGCATCGAGAACTGGACCGTGCGCACCCTTCGCGAAAAGATAGGCGGAATGCTCTACGAGCGCACCGCGCTCTCCAGGAAACCCGACAAGCTGATCAAACAGGAACTCCAGAACCTCCGTGCTGAAGATCGGCTCTCGCCCGATCTGGTCTTCCGCGATCCCTATTTCCTCGACTTTCTGGGCCTAGAAGGTGCCTATTCCGAAAAGGATCTCGAAGCCGCCATTCTGCGCGATTTGGAACGTTTTCTCGTCGAGCTGGGCGGAGACTTCGCCTTTGTTGCCCGCCAGAAACGCATGATTGTAGACGGAGAGGATTTTTACATCGACCTGCTGTTTTATCACCGCCGCCTGCGGCCTCCGCATCACCCGGCGTTAACAGGGCAGGCCGCACAGCCCCTCACACCCCTCACCTTCTAACACTTCACCATCTTTCGCGAAGTGAAAATCGGTGACAACCGCTGCATTTACTCCGCGCCGCCCCTCCATCCCTCATGATTTAGCTGTCAGCGTTACCGTAAAGCGATGGGCGTCGAACTGATATTCCGCAGGCGGGTTGCCGTTGAGTTCTAATGCTTTGGTGGCGCGGGCGATGCCCTGACCGAAACGGTTGGTGTAACCAAGGACGCGGGTGGCCTCGGCAATGATGGGGTTGCGGTAGCCCGTGGTGCGAGGGAACGACTCAGCGGTGGCATCGCCGTAGAGACCGCCCGGATTGCTGATCGTAATGTGATTCGGGAAGCAATAGAAGCGGATTGGGGCGGTGGACTGGTAATTGCGGTGGACCACGGCATTCAGCAGGAGTTCGCGGAGAGCAACGCGGGGATAGTCGTAGATCATCGTTTCGACAAAGCCCCCATCCACGGCGACGGGTCGCTGACGGAGGTTGGCATCGACGATCAAATCGAGGGTCTGAAGCAGGGTGCTGAGGTCGCCGATCGCACGTTTCTCATCAAGTACTTCGCTGGCAAGATCGGGCCCGGCGTAACGGACGAACTGCACGTACGCTCCCGGGAGATAGTGCATTGGGCGGTCGGCCAGCACAATGATGCCGGCATTCGTCGGGCAATCCTGCCGGAGATCATAGAAGCGGAGACTGGCGAGCTGCTGCCTGAGCGGGCGCCCATTCTCGGCAATGACTTCCTCGGAAACGGCATGGCGAAGGTAAGTAAGGCGGAAGCGGTCTTCGGACAGGTCAGCGAGCGAACTGTCCAGACACGGGAGGGCATCGAAGGTGCGCGCGTGGGAGATGCGGCGCTCGGTGAGGATGCGTTCTTCCTGCTCGGTGGCGGTGGCCCGGCGTGGGCCGACGCGGATATAAACCCGGCCTTTGTAGCGGACGGGTGGGAGATCAGCAGGCAGGACTTCGACCACCGCCACGTCACCCCCTGGCAGCGAGAAACGCGTGACGGTGAGCGCGGGCATGGGCTGGATATTGCCATCGGAGCGGAGGGCACCAAGAGTCTGGAGCAGATCGTCGGTGACCTTTAGCCCAGATAGCTCCCCGTCATCCTTCACGCCGATCAGCAGATAACCGGGCTGGCGGTGCGCCGGAAAATCATTGGCAAAGGCGCACACCGCTTGCGCAAACTCGTCGCCATTGGAGCTCGAGATGGTGCGCTCCACTCGGTCGGACTCCAAGTCGCCGAGCAGGGAGAGCAGTTCGGTTTCAGTGATCATGGGGCACTCGTCGTGGGAAGTCGATCGACCGATGGAAGGAAGCGGTGAGTCATGCTTGAGGCTTTGGAGATTCCTCCTAGTCGAGGAATCCCACGTCTGCAAAGCGCAACGTGGCCGACAGCCATCCGCGCGGGAGGAGGAACTCACCTTTTAAAACCGGGTCTGACCACCGAAAGTGCCTCCGAAACGAAAACTGTGCCAGCTCCTCGATCAGACGCAAGGTGTGAGCCGGACTCTCGCAGATCAGTTACTGAGAGCAGGAACCTCCATCGGCACCAATACCGAAGAGGCCCAGGCCGGCCAAAGCCGGGCCGACTTCCTCAGCAAGATTTCTATCGCCTGCAAGGAAGCCCGTGAAACCCAATATTGGCTGCGCCTACTTGCCGCCACCGAAGTCCTCCCAGCCTCACGCCTCACAGATCTCACCAGCGAATCCACCCAACTCGTCGCCATCCTCACAACCATCGTCCGCAACACCAGAGCCCAGAAATAGCAATCTGGAACCCAAGCATCGCCCCCTTCATCCACCCTTCCCAGCATTCCACCATTCACCTTTTACTATTTTCCCCTCGCCATCAGCCCATCCCGGATCACCCGCGTCCGCGCCCGCTGCTTCGTCACCTCCGGCGGCTCATCAGGAAACGGATGCACCGAGTCCGGCGGCCACTTCCCAGCATAACGATCCAGCAGCCGCGCCAGCTCCAGCATCTCATCGCAATACGTCCGCGCCTCCGCGTGCACCAGCGGCCGCACCGAGTTGAGCGCATCCCACGCCTGCCCGAACGGTGTCTTCTTCAACCCCCGCTGCCCCTTCTTCAGCGCCCCCTTCGGCTGCACCTTCAATGCCCCGGACCGCCGGTCAATCTCCTGCAGCGACGCCGCCACACTGATACTCCCACCCACCTTGTTCGCCGCCACCCCTAGCAGCAGCTTCGCCGACAGATGCTGCCCGTGCCATGCCGCCACCTGCTCGAGATTCGCCACCACCCCCGGAGCCCGCAGCGCCGCCAGCGCATCCGGCCGGCCGCGCAGCGGTGCCACCGTCGTGTCAAATAGCCGATCCGCCTTTGCGAGCAAACTCGCCCGTTCCTCCCGACTCAACGCCAGCATGTCCTGAGGCGTCCGCGCCGTGTGCAGCGCCACCTCCATCAACCGCGGCCACTCCCCGGGATTGAGCAGCAGCCAGTCCGTAAAACCGGAAATCATCGCCGCCGGAACCACCACATGGCGCACCTTGTGACGCGCACACGCCGCCAGCACCTGCAGCGGCGTCCCCACCGCCTCCAACTTCCCGCCCCTGTCCAACCCCAGAGCCAGCACACACCTCGGATCCGGCAACTCCCCAGCCATCACACAATCCGCCGCCACCGCCGCCCCCGCAAACACCGCCGACTCAAACCCAGGCTGGCTCTTGCTCAACCCCAGCTCCGCCATCCACCCCCGCGGCCACGGCTCATGCCTCGGCCCCAGCAGATCCCGGATCGCCGCCGCCCGCGCCTCCAGCACCGACCCCCAATCCGCCGCCGCCTGCGCCGGCTTCGTCCACTCGGGCGGCAACTGAAACTTCACCGGCGACTCCACCCGCTCCGCCGCCATCTGCCGCGCCGTCACCGTCGCCGTCATCACCTCCAGATCGCCGGACCCAGCCCACACCAGCAATCGCACCTGCGCCTCCGTCACCGCCGGCAGCGTCCCCGCTTCCTGATCCTCCACCGGAATCCGCTCCGCCAGCCATTCCCATTTCGGCACCACGCCGTACGCCACCCCCGATATTCCCTTCCCGGCAAAGCCCAGCCGCCGCGCCACGTCCGCCAGCGCCGCCCCGGCCGGCAGCGCCCCCGCCCCATCACTCAGCAGAATCCTCTCCGCCGCATCCCCTAACCTCTGCGCCGCCGCCGCGGCACTGAACCCTTCCTTCACCTCGCCCGCCTTCACCCCGCGCGCCAGTTGCCCGTCCGCCACCAGCGCCTCCCGGTCATCCGGCCGAAACGTCAGTGCCAGCGCCACCGCCCGCGACCGCAATTCCACCGGCACCTCAGGCATCGTCCGCGCCACCCTGACCAATTCCCGGACCACTTCTTCCACACCATCCTCACCCAGCGCCGCCTCCGCAGCACCCGCCAGCCCCGCCAGCGGAGCCGTCCTCCGGTAAGCCACCGGCGCATCCGCCGTCTGCGCGCCCGCCACCAGCACCCCAGCCAATCCTATCAGAAATACCATCCCGACGCGTTGCATGCCCTCTTCAGAATGCAGGTTCAGACCGGTCCCTCGGAATAACGCAGAAACGCCGCCCGGCGCTTCCGGTACGCCCCCAACCCATCCTCCCACCCCGCCATCACCTCCGCCGCAGGCACCCCGCGCTTCAACGCCGCCAGCGACGCATCATGCGCCAGCAGCCGGTTCAGCGGATCAGCATCAAACGCCTTCCCATGCTGCGCCACCAGCGCCGCCGCCAGCGTCATCCCCACCGTCACCGACGGCAGCACCGCCGCATCCCGCACCGTCAGCCGCACGCCCTGACAAACCTCCCCCTTGAACACACTCGCCGTCGGCCGGAACTCCGCCGCCTTCACCCCCAACCCCGGAATCCCCGCCGCCTCCACCGCCTTCGCCAGCGCACCCCCATTCATCCACGGAGCCCCGAACAACTGAAACTGTGTCTCCGTCCCCCGACCCACCGACACCTTGCAGAACTCCAGCAGCCCCACCCCCGGATACAGCACCGCCGCCTCCGCACTCCGCATGTTAGGTGACGGATTCACCCACGGCAGCCCCGTCTCGCCGTAAAACGCCCCGCGCTGCCATCCCGCCACCGGCACCACCTCCACCTTCAGATCCATCCCCAGTTCCATCTGAAACATCAGCGCCAGCTCCCCCGCCGTCATCCCATGCCGCACCGGAATCGGATGACACGCCGTGAAACTCAGCTTCCCCGCCACCGGCCCCTCAATCCTCACCCCACCAACCGGATTCACCCGGTCCAGCACCACAAACCTCATCCCCCGACCCGCCGCCGCCTGCATCCCCTCCAGCATCGTCGCAATGTACGTGTAAAACCGGCAACCAATGTCCTGAATGTCAAACACCAGCGTGTCCATCCCCTTCAACTGCTCCCCACTCGGCCGCCGCCGCTTCCCATACAGACTGTACACCGGCAACCCCGTCGCCTTGTCCTCACTGTCGCCAATCCCCTCTCGGTCCTCCGTCCCCCGAATCCCATGCTCCGGACTGAACAGCGCCAGCAGTTTCATCCCCTCGGCCCTCGCCAGCAGATCAATGCTCGGCTTCCCGTCCAGATCCCTCCCCGTATGATTCGTAATCAGCCCCGCTTTCGCTCCTGACAACTCCCGGAACCCCGACGCCACTAACCCATCCAGCCCCGGCACCACCCGCCCGCGCCGGCTCACCAGCACCGTCCCCGCCTCACGTTCCACCCGCACCGTCCGCTTCCGCTTCAATCCCATCGCCTCCGCCGCCAGCGTCCCGAACTGCCACCTCAACTCCTTCACCCCGGTTCCTTCCCTCGGATGATTTCGATTTGTTAGCAGAATCACAAACGCATCCGCATCCGGATCAATCCAGAACGCCGTCCCCGTCCACCCGGTGTGCCCGTACGACCGCGCCCCGAAACACTCACCCTTCGGATCCGCATACCGGCTCGCATTGTCGAACCCGTTCGTCCGCATCGTCCCGTCCGCCAGCTTCACCGGCGACGTCATCAACCGCACCATCTTCGCCGTCATCACCCGCCGCCCCGACGCACTCGTCCCCCCACCCAGCAGCATCCGGCAGTACCTCGCCAGATCCGCCGCCGTCGTGAACAATCCCGCATGCCCAGTCACCCCGCCCATCACCCGGCTCGTCGGATCATGCACCACCCCATGCACCAGCCCCCCCGCCTCCCGCGTCGTCGGCGCGATCCTCCCCACCTTCGACCTGTCAGGACGGAAACCCGTCTCCTTCATCCCCAGCGGCCGGAAAATCCGCGCCGCCGCAAACACATCCAATGTCATCCCGCTCACCCGCCTGACAACCTCTCCTAGCAGTATGAAATTGATGTCGCTGTACAGAAACTTCGTCCCCGGCACATTGATCAGCGGCTCACTCGCCGCTCGCCGGATCCCTTCCTCATACCCTCCCCACGGCGGCTCACTCCGCTGAATCCCGCTCCGCGTCCCACTCGTGTGCGTCAGCAGATGCCGCACCGTCAGCAGTTCCTTCCCCCCGCCCGTAAACTCCGGAATCACCGCCGCTACCTTCGTATCAAGCGTCAGCTTCCCATCCTGAATCAGCAGAAACACCGACGGCGCCGTCGCCACCACCTTCGTCAGCGACGCCGCATCAAATACCGTCTCCACCTTCATCACCGCCACCTCCGGATCAATCATCCGGTTCCCCGTCGCCCCGCTCCGCGACACCCCGTTCCGCTCCAGCCACCACACCGCCCCAGGCACCAGCTTCGCCGCCACCGCATCATCCAAAGCCTTCACCGCCACCGCCAGCCCCGCCTCATCAAACACCGCCCGTCCCCGCGCCTCCGCTCTCCCCGGCACCAATACCCCCGCCGCCAGCCACGCCGTGCGCTTCATCAGCCGCCGCCGGCTCGTCAGTGTGTCATCAGGGGATTCCATGCGTGCAGTCTCGTGGTTCAATACTCCCCTCCCCATCACCGCATTTCCACCTCCTGTCCACCACAGCCATGCCTCTGAAAGGCACCCGCCGCATCCCCGTAATCGCTCCATGCCCCGGGCCCTCTGCCTCCTCCTCTCCCTCCACGCCGCCGCACACGCCGCCGTCCCGGACGTCATCGACTTCAATTTCCACGTCAAACCCATCCTCAGCGACCGCTGCTTCCTCTGCCACGGACCCGACGACCGAAACCGCAAAGCCAAACTCCGCCTCGACTCCCGCACCGACGCCTTCCGCCCAGCCCCCGACGCCGGTCCAGACTGGCAAATCATTAAACCCGGCAACCCAGCCCTCAGCTCCCTCATCGCCCGCATCGATTCCTCCGACCCGGACGAAATCATGCCGCCCCCAGACTCCCACCTCTCCCTCTCCCCCGACGAACGCGAAATCCTCCGCCGCTGGATCGCCGCCGGTGCCACATGGCAGGACCACTGGTCCTTCCTCCCCATCAAATCCTCTCCCGCACCTCCCACCCCCGACGGCGGCAACTTCATCGACGCCTTCGTCTCCGCCCAACTCCTCAAATCCGGCCGCGCCCTCCGCCCCGCCGCCCCACCAGAACGTCTCCTCCGCCGCGCCGCCCTCGCCCTCACCGGCCTCCCTCCCTCCGACGAATCCCGCGCCGCCCTCGCCGCCAATCCCTCCGCCGCCTCCTTCACCACCGCCATCGACCATCTCCTCGCCTCCCCAGCCTACGGCGAACGCATGGCCGCCGACTGGTGCGACATCGCACGCTACGCCGATACCTTCGGCTACCAGTCCGACCGCCACCGCGATGTCTGGCCATGGCGCGACTGGGTCATCCGCGCCTTCAATAACAATCTCCCCTACGACCAGTTCATCACATGGCAGATCGCCGGCGATCTCCTCGATAACCCCACCCGCGACCAGCGCATCGCCACCGCCTTCAACCGTCTCCACCGCCAGACCAACGAAGGCGGCAGCGTCGAAGAAGAATTCCGCGTCGAATACGTCAACGACCGCGTCACCACCTACGGCACCGCCTTCCTCGGCCTCACCCTCGAATGCAGCCGCTGCCACGACCACAAATACGACCCGATCTCCACGCGCGACTTCTACAGTCTCGCCTCCTTCTTCCAGAACATCGACGAAAGCGGGCTCTACTCCCACTTCACCGACGACACCCCAACCCCCGCCCTGCCCCTAACAACTCCCGACCAGGACCAGCAGCTCGCCACACTAACTGAAAAAGCCGCCGCCGCCGAAGCCGCTCTCCTCTCCCTCCGCACCTCCCGACGCCCCGCCTTCGAAGCATGGGCCCGCTCGCTCCCCTCACCTCTCCCCTCCCCCGACGAACTCGCACGCTTCCAGTTCGAATCCCTCACCGCGAACGACATCAAGCCGGACGATCCCGCCCAGCCCTTCGAAAACCCTCAGCTCACCGACGGCCCACACGGCAAAGCCCTCGCCCTCGACGGCGAAAACGGCGTCAACCTCAACGCCGGTGGCAACTTCACCCGCGAACAGCCATTCTCCGTCTCCCTCTGGCTCCGCACCCCGGACACCAAAGACCGCGCCGTCGTCTTCCACCGCAGCCGCGCATGGACCGACTCCGCTAGCCGCGGCTACCAGCTCCTCATCGAAGACGGCCGTCTCTCCGCCGCCCTCATCCACTTCTGGCCAGGCAACGCCGTCGCCATCCGCGCCAAAGACCTGCTCCCCGTCGCCCAGTGGACCCACGTCACCATGACCAGCGACGGCTCCGGCAAAGCCAACGGCCTCCAGCTCTTCATCAACGGCCTCCCCGCCCCCTGCGACACCGTCCGCGACCACCTCACCCGCAACGCCCACGGCGGTGAAGCCTCACAAATCACCATCGGCCAGCGCTTCCGCGACCGTGGCTTCAAAGGCGGCCACATCGACGACTTCCGCGTCTTCTCCCGCGCCCTCACCCCACCAGAAGCCGCGCAACTCGCCGGCCTCCCCGCGCCCTCCGATCCGGACACACTCTTCTCCTACTGGCTCAGCGCCCTCGACCCCGAATCCCGCGCCGCCGCCGCCGCCCTCCAGCAGGCCCGCGCCGCACTCCACGCTCTCCAGGACTCCATCCCATCCCTCATGGTCATGGAGGAAATGGCACACCCCAAACCCGCTCGCCTCCTCCAGCGCGGTGCCTACGACGCACCCGGCGATCCCGTCTCCGCAAGCGTCCCCGCCGCCATCCTCCCCTTCAACCCAGCTTACCCAGCCAATCGCCTCGGCCTCGCCAAATGGACCACCGACCCCAGCCACCCACTCACCGCTCGCGTCATCGTCAACCGGCTCTGGGCCCAGATGTTCGGCCGCGGGCTCGTCCACACCGTCGATGACTTCGGCAATCAGGGCTCGCTCCCTAGCCACCCCGAACTCCTCGACGCCCTCGCCAGCCACTTCATCTCCTCAGGCTGGAACGTCAAAAGCCTCCTCCGCTCCATCGCCCTCAGCCGCACCTTCGCCCAGGAAAGCTCCGGCGACCGCGACAGCTTCCTCTCCGACCCTGACAATATCGCTCTCGCCCGCGGCCCGCGCTTCCGCCTCCCCGCAGAAATGATCCGCGACTCCGCCCTCGCCGCCTCCGGTCTCCTCGTCACCAAAACCGGCGGCCCCAGCGTCAAACCCTATCAACCTCCAGGCATCTGGGAGGAAAAAGGCGGCGGCTGGTCCTACCACCGCGACAAAGGCGACGGGCTCTACCGCCGCAGTCTCTACACCTACTGGAAACGCACCGCCCCACCACCCGCCATGGAAACCTTCGACGCCGCCAAACGCGAGGTCTGCGTCGCCCGCCGCCAGATCACCGCCACTCCCCTCCAGGCCCTCGTCCTCCTCAACGACGAACAATTCCTCGAAGCCGCCCGCGTCCTCGCAGAATCCCTCCTCACCTCCCACAGCCCAGACAACCACGCACCCCTCGCCGCCGCAGCCTTCTCACGCTGCCTCGGCCGTCTCCCCAACGCCCGCGAATCAACCCTCCTCTCCTCCCTCCTCTCCGACCAGCTCGCTCACTACCGATCCCACCCCGCAGACGCCGCCAGACTCCTCAAATCCGGCGCCCGACCCCCAGCCGCCAACCACGACCCCGCTGCCGTCGCCGCCCTCACCACGCTCGTCAGCACGCTCTTCAATCACGACGAGTTCGTCACGCTCCGCTGACTCCCCCACACACCCGGAACCCCGAACCCCTAACACCTCACCGGCTCAAATCCCCCTGCCGCAGCAGCCGGAACCCGTGGTTCTGCATCACCGCAGCCCCAAACTCAAGATCCTCCAGATGCAGCACCAGCGCCGACAATCCACCCGGGTGCACCAGCAGCGGATACGAAAAATGAATGTTCGTCTCCGCCTGCAAGAAAGCCGTCAGACACTGACTCAACCCAGGCGCACCATCCTTCAGCTGCACCACCAGCACATCACAGCACCCGAACGGGATCCCCCGCTCCATGAACAGCGTCTCCACCGTCTCTGGATCACTCACCACCAGCCGCGCCACCGTCACATCCACCGAATCCTGCAGGCTCAGCCCTAACACCATCACATGCGCATCCTCCAGCAGCCTCACCACACTCAGCAGCGCTCCCGCCCGGTTGATGAGAAAAATCGAGAACTGACGTACGGCAGAGCTCTGCGCGGAAGTTTCGGTATCCATAAGTTAATCTGAAAATGTTCTGCTGATGCTCAATGCTTGGCCGCCGGATCAATACTCCGCGCCATCAGTTCATTCAACGCCTCCCGCGTCCGCTCCATCCGCGCCTTGCGCGCCTCCCCGTCCGCCGCCGCCGCAGCCCACAGCCGGTCCAATGCCACCAGCTGCCGCCGGATCGCCACGCACACCCGCACCTCCGCCTCCGCCAGCGGCGCCGCCCGACCCTTCAGCACGTCAATCCACTCAGGCTTCCCCAGCGGCACCTCCTTCACTCCCTCATGATTGCCGCAGAACTGCGCCGCCACCTGCCACGTCCGCACCCACTGCCCGATCGATCCCAGATCCGCCATCTGCTGATCCCGGTGCGCCGTCAGATGCCGCCGGTGCTGCCGCACCAGACTCCCCACCTCCACGCGCAGCGACTTCCACTCACCCCCATCCGCCAACGACGTCAGGATCTGCCTCGTGCTCCCCATCACCTCCCCAATCCCTAGCATCGTCTCCAGCGCCGTCAGATCCACCAGCAGATTCCGGAACTGCTGCGCATCACGCGCTTCGCACGCCAGCGACAAATCCGCCACCAGCGCCCCCATCGACAGCGCCGCCGCCACCCGGTCCCGCGGCACCCCCTCAGGCCGCTCCCGGAAATACTGCCGCCACTGCGGCCTAACACCTTCCGCCAGATCCGCAAGAAAATCCCCCGACTGATCCGGCAGCCGCACCGCCTCCACCTGCTCACCCTCCACCGGCACCGCTCCGCCTCCCTCACCCGCAACCAGCCCGGTCCCCATCGGTCCCAGCACCGCCATCACCAAAGCACTCATCCCTGTCAGCAGATCTCCTCTCATGGCTTCGGAAATTCACACTCAACCTCGCTGTCCTGCCAGCGGTTCCGCACCACGTCGTCAATCCGCATCCCCGCAGGCCCGGGCCCACCCTCACTGAAACTCAGATACGCATTCGCCGACACCCACCCCGGACGCCCCGCAATCACCTCGCCCAGCACCGGCAATACCCGGCTCCCTTCCGATACCCACGCCGTCATCTCCTCATCCCCACCACGGTGCCGCACCCGGAACCCCCGGAACCCAGGCACCGCCACCACCCCATCCTCCGCTCCCACCACCCGCAAAAATACCCGCATCGCCTCCGGCTGCGCTCGCCGATCCCTCAAAAAATCCGACCAGGACACCTCCCCGTAACTCACAAAATTCTCCCAATCCACCGTGCACCCCTCCTCACTCTCCATCACCGCAATCGTCGTCCGCCTGCCACCGCCCTCCACAAATGTCACCGGAAACCACGCCGTCACCCCATTGTCCCGCGGCGTCCCCACCTCCCACCTCTCCACCTTCGGATCCACTCCCTTCCACTCGCCGTAAAACCGCGCCATCCGCGGCTGCGCTCGCTCCGCATCATACACATACCGCAACCGCTCCCCCGCCCCACCAGCCCCAAGAAACCCCTCCACCGCCTCACGCACCCGCTCCACCCGCCGCTCCATCGGCACCACCACTCCAGTCTCCCCATCATCCACCCGCGCCACCGACGCCCGCTCGCTCATCGAATCCACCATCCGCCACACCACCAGCGACCCAATGATCCCCGCAAAAAACAACAGCACCCCATACCTCACCCAGCGCGTGTCCAGCACCTCCAGCCACCGCAACCCAGGCACGCTGAATACCCCGTCCAGCACGATGCTCAACTTGTTAGGCTGATACACCGGCTGCACACTCCGGTCCTGCTTCGCATACCCCACCTGCACCGGCGCATCCGGATCAATCGCACTATCCGCTCGGTTGTCCTGCGCCACCGCATGCCCATCAAACGATGTCTGCGGCCGCCCCACAATCTTCGTGAACTGCACCGGCTTCCCTCCCTTCCCAAACCCCGCAGGGCGCTTCCTAACCACCTCCGCCGCATTCTCCGCCACCACCGGCTCCGGCTCCCGTCGCCCCCGCGCCGGCACCGAAATCGTCGGCCGCTCCCCCGCCCCGTCTCGCATCGTGAACTCTTCACTGCTCACCGCCGGCTCCACAGGCAACGGCCCAGTCCGCGGCACGCCTTTCCCGGTTATCGGAACAGTTCTTTGCTGGCGGTCATCCGGCAGTGGCATGGCAGTTTTGGGTGCAGCTCTCTACCGGGCAATCTAACCCCGTTCCGCCCCAATATTCAAGGCGTATCCGGCGCCGCCGACCTGGGCTCGCGCGACCCTCCTCCCGCCTCCCGCAACGGCCGCGACACCTGCCCCTTCAACCGGTCCAGCACGCCGTTCACAAACCGCCCGCTGTCCGGCCCGCCCAACCGCTTCGCAATCTCAATCGCCTCGTTGATCGCCACCACCGGCGGCACGTCCGACTCGTGAAACATCTCGTACACCGCCACCCTCAGAATATTGCGGTCCACCACCCCCAGCCGCTGCATGCTGAAATTCTCCAGCACCCCCGCAATCCGCTCGTCAATCTCCCCAATCACCCCCACCACCCCCCGAAACAACGCCTCCGCATGCTCCCGCACTTCCTTGCCCGCCGTGTGCAGCGCAAAAAATCCCTCGATGTCCGGCTGGCTGCCCTCCCCGCAGAAATCCCGGCTGAACAACAGCTGCACCGCCGTCTCCCGGCCCTCGCGTCGCTTACTCATCCTCCTCTTTGCCTTTCGGCGTTGGATACGCTGTGTGCAGCTTCTGGAACAATTCCGCCATGTTGAGCGCCGCTCGCGCCGCCTCAACCCCGCGGTTGATCCTCGTCCCCAGACACCGCTCCTCCGCCTCCGCCTCATTGTTCACCAGCAGCACCATGTTGATCACAGGCGTCAGATGCCGCGTCGCCATCGCCTGCAGCTCATGACTCAGCGAACTCGTGATCACATCCGCATGCCCCGTATCCCCGCGGATCACCACCCCAAGCGCGATGATCACATCCGCATGCGTATACTGCAGCACATATTCCGCACAAACCGGTATCTCCCACGCCCCAGGCACACGGTAAAGCGGCACGCTCGCTGTCGGCATGATCGCAAGCAACTCGCTCTTCGTCGCCTCCACGAGCCCGTTCATGCAGGTCTCGTTGTACATGCTCGCGACAATTGCAAAGGTCTTGCGTGGCCCGATAATCCGGGGTCGGCGGGGAAGTGTCTGGTTGGCCATGTTGGTTTGAACCCATGCCGTGCGGCGGAATTCCAGACCGCGCAACGGAAAGAGCACCGCCATTTCAAACCCCCAGCCTCAGGCTCCCTTGACGCACCCCCCACGCAACCTCACTGACTCCTGCCCCCAGCTCGCCGCACCCCTCCCTTCCCTCATGAAGCGATTCACCGCTTTCCTCACCTACCTCCTCTACCGCTCCGTCGAATCCGCGGCCCGTCTCCTCCCCATGACCCTCTGCTGGTACCTCGGAGCCGCCGCCGGCACCCTCGCCTCGTGGCTCCTCCCCTCCTACCGCCACCTCGCACGCCGCAATCTCACCATCGCCTTCGCACGCGATCTCTCCACCACCCAGATCAACCAGCTCACCCGCAAGCACTTCAAAACCCTCGGCGGCAACCTCCTCTGCAGTCTCAAAATGCCGTGGATCCCCGTCGAAAAACTCAAAAACCACCTCACCATCGAGGGAGTCGAAAACGTCGAACTCGCCTTCAAAGCAGGCCGCGGCTTCATCTACGCACTCCTCCACATGGGCAACTGGGAGGTCCTCTCCCAGGTCGTCGTCTCCAAAGGCACCAGCGGCGGTGCCATGTACCAACCCCTCACCAACCCCTTCCTCGACGCCCACGTCCTCCGCTGCCGCCAGCGCACCGGCTGCCGTCTCTTCAACCGCCACGACGGCTTCAACGGCCCCGTCCGCTGGCTCCGCAACAACGGCGGCGTCGGCATCCTCGTCGATCAGCACGCCGGCGACGCCGGCCAGTGGTCCCCGCTCTTCGGCAGGCTCGCCTCCACCACCAACCTCGCCGCCCTCCTCAGCCGCAAAACCGGTGCCCCCATCCTCCCTGTCTCCGTCGTCACCGACGCCCCAGGCCACTGGCGCATGATCATCAGCCCCAAACTCGACGCACCCCCAGACATCGAACTCGCCACCGCCGCCCTCAACGTCGCCCTCGAGTCAAATATCCGCAGTTCCCCTCACGACTGGTTCTGGGTCCACAACCGCTGGAAAACCCCCAACCCGGAATTCCTCCTCGCAAAGTACCGCCGCGGCATCACCCTCCCCCCTTCCATGCCCCCTGATTCCCTCCAGCCCTTCCACATCCTCGTCCGCTCCCCCAACTGGCTCGGCGACGCCTGCATGGCCGTCCCCGCCGTCCGCGCCCTCAAACGCGGCCGCCCAGACGCTCGCGTCACCATCCTCGCCCCGGAAAAAATCGCCGCCGTCTGGCGCATGGTCCCAGACGTCGACGAGGTCATCCCCTTCCCAAAAAACGCCTCCATCCTCGCCGTCTCCAAGCTCCTCAAAAAGGCCGGCCACCCATGGGACTCCGGCATCCTCCTCCCCAACAGTCTCCGCTCCGCCCTCGAAATGAAACTCGCAGGCGTCCTCCGCATCGTCGGCTACAAGGGCCACTGGCGCCGCAAACTCCTCCACCAGATCATCCCTCCAAGGAAAAAAGTCGGCCCCGTCGAACACCACTCCAGATTCTACCTCCGCATCGCATGGCGTCTCGGCGCCAATGTCGAGGACCCCTCCCTCCACGACCCCGTCCTCCCTCCTCCCGAACCCTCCTCACCTCTCACCCTCGGGCTCTGCGCCGGCGCAGAATACGGCCCCGCCAAACGCTGGCCCCTCGACCGCTTCGCAGAAGCCGCCCGCGCCGTCGCCTCCAAACTCCCCTGCCACTGGCTCATCTTCGGCGCTCCCGCCGAAAAAAACATGGGCGCTCAACTCGCCTCGCTCATCGGCACCTCCGCAGAAAACCTCGCCGGACAAACCACCCTCGATGAACTCGCCGCCCGACTCCGCCAGTGCCGTCTCCTCCTCACCAACGACACCGGCACCATGCACTTCGCCCAACTCCTCGGCACCCCCGTCATCGCCATCTTCGGCTCCACCGAACCCGCCGCCACCGGCCCCCTCAGCCCAGCCTCCACCGTCGTCCGCCGCCACGTCGAATGCTCCCCCTGCTTCCGCCGCACCTGCCCGATCGACTTCCGCTGCATGCTCGAAATCCCCGCCGACACCGTCGCCGACACCGTCCTCGCAAAGCTAGGCAGCGCCTGACCCCCCTCGTCTCCCCACACGCCCACCCATTCCGGCCCAACGGGCCGCGCGAACACAGCAAGCCAAAGTGGCACGGGCGTCCCGCCTGTGACCCCAATGCCAGCGTCCCTCCCTCCCCAGCGACAGCCACCGCAGCAAGTCCACCCCGGCCTTCTCTCCACCACCGCAACGCAGCACCCTCACACCCTCTCAATCCCACAACGCCCCCATCAGCGCCCGCACCGCCACCAACCCCAGCGCCAGCCCGAATCCCCCGTTCCACACGCGCTCCGCCCCCAGATACGCCCGCTGCACCGCAGGCCGCTGCAGCAGCCACACAAACAAACTCCAGAACACCAGCGCCTGCCCCACCACAATCAGCCAGAACCCCACCTTCCTCACCACACTCGGCTCCGGCCCCAGCATCGCCGCCAGCACACTCGCCAGAAAAATCACCGCCTTCGGATTCAGCAGGTTCGTCACCAGTCCCTGCACAAACGCACCCTTCGGCGTCAGTACTTCCACCCGTCCCTCAATCCCGCCCGTCGTCCCTCCCGACACCGCACTCCGCAGCAGCTTCCACGCCAGCCATCCCAGATACAGCCCGCCGCACAACCCTAACACCCGGCCAGCCACCGGCGACCGCACCAGCAGCACCGACAATCCCCCCAGCGCCACACTCGTGTGCACCATCAGCCCCACCGCAATCCCCAGCACCGTGCACCACGCCGTCCGCAGCGGCAGACTCAGCGCATTCTTCATCAGCAATAACATGTCCGGCCCGGGCGAAAACTGCCCCAGCAGCATCACAAGACTGAACCACACATAATCCATAACATCTCCCTCGGCACACCGCCTAACGCACTAGTTGTCTCGCCAGCGCCAGCGCGCCCAGAATCCCCGACCTCGTTCCCAATCCCGGAGCCACCACACAATCCTCCAGCCCCCCGCTGTACAACGGATGCTGCAGATACCCGCCCAACCGCTCCCGCACCCCCGCCCTCACCCGCTCCAGCAACCCAGGCACTCCCATCACCCCACCCCCAAGTATCACCCGCTGCGGACTCACCGTGCACAGAAATCCCGCACACGCCTCCGCCAGATAGTGCGCCTCCATCTCCCACGCCTCATGCCCGCTCGGCAACTCCCCCGCCGGCTTCCCCCACCGCGCCGCAATCGCCGGCCCGCTCGCCATTCCCTCAAGGCAATCCCCATGCCACGGACACACCCCGCCAAAATCATCCCCCGCCGCCCGCGCCGTCCTCACATGCCCCATCTCAGGATGCAGCACCCCATGCAGCGGCAACCCCAACCCACGCCCCACATACCCAGCCACATCCGTGTCCCGCCACCCGGGCTTCGGCGTCGTCGTGATCCATCCCCAGTCCGCCGCATCCTCATCCACCCCAGCCGGCCCGAACGTCCCCACCCCGATCCCCGCCAGCTCCCCATGCCGCTCCTGCACCTCCCGGAACCACGCCACACTCGCCCCTAACGTCTCCTCAGGCGTCGTCGTCGGCAGGGTCCGCTCCTCCATCAACTCCCCAGGCCCGCGCCCGCACGCCAGCACAAACTTCGTCCCCCCAGCCTCGATCGCTCCGTAAATCGCCCCCATAACCACCGCGTCAGTTGCCCCTCAACCCAAGGCTCGCGTATATCTCCCTCGTCGCACTCGACTGATTCAAGGTGTAGAAATGCAACCCTGACACCCCGTGATGCAGCAGATCCGCACACTGCTCCGCCGCATAGTGCAATCCCACCCGCCTCACCGCCTCAGCATCGTCCCCCGCCCGCGCCAGCATCTTCAGCATCCGCGCCGGAAATACCGATCCCCCTGACAACTCCGCCATCCGCCTCATCCCCTGCGTCGTCGTCACCGGCATGATCCCCGCAATGATCGGCACCCGAATCCCCGCCAGCTCGCACCGCTCCCGGAAATCATAAAACTGATGATTATCAAAGAACAGCTGCGTGCAGATGTAATCCGCCCCCGCATCCACCTTCGCCTTCAGATAGTCCATCTCCACCAGCCGGTTCGGCGTCAGCGGATGTCCCTCCGGAAATCCGGCCACCCCAATCCCGAACCCACGCCGGTCCGGATGATACCCACGCTCATTGAACCGCCGGATGTGCGCCACCAGCTCCGCCGCATAACGAAACGCATCCCGCGACCAGTCATGATCCCCGCGGCCCTTCGGCGGATCCCCACGCAACGCCAGTATATTCCCCACCCCCTCCTCCGCATACCGCTCCAGTATCGCCGTGATATCCTCCTCCCCATGACACACACACGTCAGATGCGGCACCGGATCCAGCGACGTCTCCTTCCGCAGCCGCACCACCAGCTCATGCGTCACCTCCCGCGTCGACCCCCCAGCTCCATACGTCACACTCACAAAATCCGGCCGGAATGCCTCCAGCTGCCGGATCGTCTCAAACAACGCCTGCGCACCCTCCGCCGTCTTCGGCGGAAAAAACTCAAACGAAAACGTCGTCGCCTGCTTGGCAAATATGTCGAGTATATGCATGATATCAATTCAACCGCTCAGGCCGACTTCCGGATGAACTTCTGCCAGATCACCCACAACCCATAAGCCCCCGCCACCAGCAGCAGGTCAAACCCGTAGCGCGCCACACTCCGCTGCCATCCAGTCGCTCTGGGCTCCGCCTCCGCCACACCCGCCCCCTCCGCACCCGGCACCTGCAACAGCCCGGCCTTCTCCAGCCGCCCGCCCAACCACTCCGCCTCCTGCACCGTCAGCGCAGGAACTGGCACCCGCCCAGCCACCGCCGCAGCATCCGGTCCATGCCCGGTCGCCGCAAACACCCCGGCTACCACCGCAATCTGCGACGGATCCATCTTGCTCTCCTCAAGCAGCGGCTTCCGGATCTGCAACTCCCTCAGCGCCTGCTCCCCCTTCCCCTCCTGCAGCAACCCCAGCACATACGTCACCCGCGGCCACGCCGCCAGCGGCGCCGCATTCAACCGCTCCTCCAGCTCCGTCAGCGATTCACGCTTCCCTAGCATCAACCCGTAATGCGACCGCTTCGCCTGCACCTCAGCATCCTTCCCCAGCACCGCAGACCCAGCCGCCAGCTCATAAAGATGATGCATCACCCGCGCGTCACGACTCCGCCGCAGCACCGGCACCACCGCCTTCATCACCAACCCCGCCGCACCTGCATCGCCCAGCACCAGCCGCAACTCCTCCTCAAACAACTCAGGCTCCCGCAACGACGCCAGCAACGCAAACAATCCCGCCCTCTCCTCAGGCTTCACCTTCCCATCCCGACACGCCTCCCGGCAAAGCGCTCGCCCCTCCTCCACTTTTCCCGTCCCAATCAGCGCACGCCCCTTCAACAGCTTCTGCATCGACTCCGCTACCGGCAACCCCGGCATCGCCATCACCTCAAGAATCTCCCCCCACTCCTCCAACCCAATCCGCACCGCCGACCACGCCCCCAGCTTCCCCTCGTCCACCACCGCTTCCTCCCGACTCAACAACGGCAGCGCCAGCTTGAATTCCCCCATCTCCGTCAGCATCCGCACACCATCCTCACGATCCCCTACTGCCGCCCCCTCAAGCCGCTTCACCGCCCGCGCCGCAATCTCACCACGCTCTCCCGGCTTCATCCCCATCTCAATCCGGTCCACCGCCACCAGCATCAGCGGCGTCACCCCAGGATGACTCCTCAACCGCCCCATCCACCCGTCCACCTCCGCCGCCGGAATCAACCGCCTCATCAGCCCAACCGTCAGCGCCTCCGCTCCCGCCTTCGTCTGATCCTCACTCAAATCCCCCAGCAACCGCAACGCTTCAGCAGCCAGTTCACCGGTCATCGGCCGGTTCATCAGAAAATCCGCCAGCGCCCGCTTGCTCCCCATCGTCCGGTCCGCCACCACCGCCGCCCGCAACGCCTTCTCCGCTCCAGCCGCATCCCCCTTCGCCACCATCTCTCCAGCCAGCTTCAGTTGCACCGCCACCTCCCCAGTCGCCACCTCCCCGCTCCCAGCCGCCCCCAACCCCTGCGCCACCACCGCGGTCACACTCGCCGCCGCCACCATCGCCGCGACCACCATCACCGGTACTCTCTGGACTGTTGTCATGACCCCTGTCTTCGCACCAGACCCCCACCAGGCGCAACAGTGAAGGAAACGTGATTTCCCACCCGCCTCACGCTCTTCCACGCTCCAGCCTCCCCACAAAAAAACCCTCCCCGGAAGCATCGCTCCCAGAGAGGGTCTCTCGTCAGTTCAGCCGCTCGGCAATCAATGCCGCCAGCCCGCCACGGTCACTTCTGACCAGGGCGCCAGTCTTCCTGCGCGAACTTGAAGGCCTCTTCCAGCCCCACCATGTCCGTGCTCGGACGCAGCGCTTCAAACGCCGCCGTCTCACGCTTCAGTTGCTCCTCATCGTAGCTCGCGGCCTTGATCGATAGACCAATGCGACGCTCGGTCTTGTCAACCTTGATCACTCGCGCCTCAACTTCCTGACCAACCTTGATGATGTCCTTCACCCGCGTCACGTGATCTTCGCTCAGCTGCGAAATGTGCACCAGCCCGTCGATGTCGTCCTTCAACTGGATGAACGCGCCGAAGCTCGCAATCTTCGCCACCGTTCCAGTCACAAGGTCACCCACGTGGAACTTGCTGTCGATGTCAGACCATGGATCGCTGTCCAGCTGCTTCATCCCAAGGCTGATGCGCTGATTGCCCTTGTCGATCTCGATGACTTCCGCCTCGACCTCGTCGCCCTTCTTCAGCATCTCGGACGGATGGTTGACCTTCCGGGTCCAGCTGAGGTCGGAAACGTGCACCATCCCGTCAATGCCTTCTTCCATCTCAACAAAGGCACCGTACGCGGTAAGGTTGCGGACTTTCCCCTTGATGCGCAACCCAATCGGATAGCGCTGATCAATGTCGTCCCACGGATTCGTATCAAGCTGCCGCACACCAAGGCTGATCTTCTGCTCTTCCTTGTTGATGCCCAGCACGATCGCTTCCAGCTCCTGCCCAAGCGTCAGCACGTCGGAAGGACGCGCAATCCGCTTCGTCCAGCTCAGCTCGGACACGTGCACCAGTCCTTCGACGCCGTCCTCGATCTCCACAAACGCACCGTAAGCCACCAGCTTCGTCACCTTCCCCTTGACCCGCTGGCCAATCGGATAACGCGCTTCGATGTTCTCCCACGGATTGTTCGCCATCTGCTTCAATCCAAGGCTCACCCGCTCCTTCTCGCGGTTCACGTCCAGAATCTGCACCAGCAGTCGCTGACCCACTGCCACCATCTCCGAAGGATGATTGATCCGGCCCCATGACATGTCCGTAATATGCAAGAGGCCGTCCATCCCACTGAGGTCGACAAAAACACCGAAATCCGTGATGTTCTTGACCGCACCTTCCACCTTGTCTCCAATCTTCACCGTCTCGAGGAACCGCTGACGCTGCTCCGCACGCTCGGCTTCGATCACTTCCCGGCGGCTCAATACCACGTTCTTCCGCTCGTCGTTGATCTTCACGATCTTGAACTCGTACACGTTCCCGACATACTCGTTCAGATCCTTCGGAGGAATAATGTCGATCTGGCTGCCCGGCAGAAACGCCTCCACACCCACGTTGACCGTCAGGCCACCCTTCACCACGCTCTTCACCTTCCCCTTCACAAGGCCACCATCCTGGAAAACCTTCACGATCTTATCCCAGTTCTGCTTGTGCGCCGCCTTCTCCTTCGACAGCACTACCATGCCCTCGTCGTTCTCAAGGCGCTCAAGGAGGACTTCCACCTCGTCGCCCACTTCAATCTCATCATCCTCAAATTCGCTGACGGGAATCGCCCCCTCGGACTTGTACCCGATGTCCACAAGGACCACCTGCGGTTTGATGTCTAGAATCGTGCCTCGCACGATCGTATTCTCGCGCAGCTCCTTGAAGGATTTCTCCATCAATGCGAGCAGCTCACTCTGTGCCATTGCCATATGTTATGTCTGGTTTGGGGTTGGGTTGTGACGTTGACCGGTTTCTTTGTTGCCTCCAATGAGATGGGTCACCCGGAATCGGGCAATCCTCATGGCCTTACAGAAGGCGCCTTCCAGGCCGGACGGACGAAAGGACCGCGACCCTACAGGCAACCTCCCGCCGCGCAACACCTGAAATACCCTCCCCTTTCCCCATTTCCCTCCTCCCCCTCGCATGGCAACTCATCCCATGCCCTCCCCAGCCCTCGTCTTCAAAACAGCCGACCTCCCAGCCGAATTCGAAGCCATCCACCAGCTCAACCACCACACCTTCACCACCGAAATCCCCCAGCACCAACCCCAGCCAGACGGCCGTCTCGTCGACCGCTTCCACGACTCCAACCTCTACCTCATCGCCAAACGCGGCGACGCTGTCGTCGGCATGCTCTCCGTCCGCTTCGCCCCGCCTTTCTCCCTCGCCCTCAAACTCCCAGACCTCGAACGCCACCTCCCACCAGACCGCCGCTGGTGCGAACCTCGTCTCCTCGCCATCGCCCCGGAACACCGCGGCGGCCGCATCCTCAAGGGCCTCCTCCAACTCTTCCTCAGCACCGCCTCAGCCCACGGCACCGACGCCGCCATGATCTCCGCCGCCGTCAACCGCCTCCCATTCTACCAAACCCTCGGCTTCCAACCCTTCGGCCCTCTCGTCGGCCACGACGGCGCATGGTTCCAACCCATGTTCGCCCGCCGCGAGGACTTCAACCTCGCCATGTCCCGCCGCGGCCGCTTCCGCGCCATCCAACCTTCCCCCTCTCCCCCCGTCTCCCTCCTCCCAGGCCCCGTCTCCCTCCTCCCCGAAGTCCGCTCCGCCCTCGCCCTCCCTCCCATCTGCCACCGCAGCACCGCATTCTCACCGCTCTTCAACGAAACCAGACTCCGCCTCCGCCTCCTCACCAGCTCACCCCACGTCACCCTCACCTCCGGCCCAGCCACCCTCGCCAACGACCTCGTCGGCGCTCAACTCCTCCTCCTCGACGAACCAGGCATGGTCCTCAGCAACGGCGAATTCGGCGAACGCCTCGGCGATCACGCACGCCGCCTCTGGCTTCCCCACGAGCACCTCCGCCTCCCATGGGGCAAACCCCTCGAAGTCCCCAAACTCGCCGCCCTCCTCGACCGCCACCCGGAAGTCCGCTGGCTCTGGACCACCCACTGCGAAACCAGCACCGGCCACCTCA
This sequence comes from Verrucomicrobiota bacterium, assembly GCA_003402705.1. Taxonomy (GTDB): domain Bacteria; phylum Verrucomicrobiota; class Verrucomicrobiia; order Verrucomicrobiales; family V1-33; genus V1-33. The sequence continues at coordinate 43,048 of QQNF01000023.1, forward strand.
CCAACCTCCCTGCCCTCGCCACGCTCTGCTCGGAACGCGGCATCCGCCTCGCCATCGACGCCGTCAGCTCCATCGGCGTCGTCCCCCTCGACCTCTCCTCCGTCTGGATCGCCTCAGCCTCCAGCGGCAAAGGCCTCGGTGCCATCGCCGGTCTCGCCATCGTCTTCCACCAAGACCACGCTCGCCCCGCCCCAGACCGCCTCGCCTGTTCCCTCGATCTCGGCACATGGGCCGATGGCGATGGCATCGCCGCCACCCTCCCCTCGCCGCTCATCTCCGCTCTCCACGCCGCCCTCGTCCACACCAACTGGCACGTCCGCTTCGCCAGTCTCCGCCGCTATCATTCCCTCCTCAGCGAACGCTTCGCCGCCCTCAACCTCCCGCGCGCCGCACCCCCCGACCAATCATCCCCAGGCATCATAACACTCACGCTTCCTCCCGGCTGCCCGGCCCTCGCCGTCGCCGACCAGCTCGAATCCCTCGGCTGTCTCGTCTACTCACGCAGCCATTGGCTCCGCTCCCGCAACTGGCTCCAGTTCTGCCTCATGGGCGCTCTCACCGATGACGACCTCGACCGCGTCCTTGCCATCCTCTCGGACGCCTCCCTCTGGCGCTCCGCCTGATCACCTGATCCCCGCACACCCCCCGATCTCAGAACCCCGGCAGCGGAAATCCTAACGCCTTCTCCGCAGCCTCGCGCCTCGCCTCCGCCTCATCCGGCAGCGCCTGCCCAACCGCATTCTCCAGCCAGGTGCGCGCCTCGGCAGCCCGCGGATGCCCCCGCACCGCCGCAATCGCCAGCATCCCCCGCGCCGTCAGCTCCAGCGGCCGCTCCAGTAGATTCCTCATCAGCACATCGCACACCGCCCCCGGCTGCGATGCATCCGTCAGCGGCACCGCAATCCATTTCCCATAATCCTCGTCTCTCGTAATCTCACAGAGCCGCTTCCACGCCTCCAGCCGGATCACCTCGGATACCGGGGCCGCCGCCAGCGCCCGCAGCGACTCCGGATCACTCACCCGTTCCTTCGCCGTCATCCCCCTCGGTGCCAAAGGCAGTCCCGCCAGCGCAACAGGTCTCTCTCCCACCCCCTCCACCTCCGGCCACCAGTAAACAGGCAGCGCCGCCGCCGCCCCAGCCACTCCTCGTGTCACATTCACCGGCACCTCCCGCCGCACCCCCGCCGTCTCCGGCACCCGCCGCAACGCCACCACCACCACCCCAACCGTTCCCAGCAGTGCCGCCGCCAGCACGACGCGCGGAAAAATTGATGTTTCCATGGTCCCCATTCACCGCCAACCCGCCCCCGCGCACAAAGGCCCCAGTGCAACGCTTTGCCCCGTTCCGCCACCGTCGCATCTGTCAAACTCGTCAGTGTCCTTTCCGTCAGATCAGAAACCCCACATCCCGCCGCGCAAACCGCCCCAGATTCGGAAACACCGCGTCCAACTCCCCTTCACCCAACCCGAACCACCGCGCCAGCGTCGCCGCATACTCGTCCGCACTCATTGTCGGAATCCACCGCCCCGTCGCCCCGCTCCCCGTATCATAATCATCCGGCCCGTTCAGCGCCAGCGTCGGATAACTCCCATACACTTTCCCGCCCTTCACCGCTCCCCCGAACACCATCTGGTGCGACCCCCACGCATGGTCCGTCCCTAACCCGTTCGTCTTGAACGTCCGCCCGAAATCACTCGCCGTAAACCCAGTCACCTTGTCCCCCACCCCTAACCCCGTCATCGCCGTCGAAAACCGCCCGATCGCCCGGCTCAGCGTCGCCAGCAGCCCCGCATGCGCCACCGGCTGATCCCCATGCGTGTCATAACCACCCACCTGACAGAAAAAGATCTGCCGCCGCATCCCCAGATACCCGCGCTCCGCAATGATCCGCGCCACCATGTGCAGCTGCTGCTCCACCCCGCTCAGGCTCCCGTATGTCACCCCTCCCCCTACCCCAAACGCCCCGTCAATCACCGCACCCATCGCCACGTCCGCCCCACCCGCCGCCAGCCGACCCAGCGCCGTGCTCAGCGCCGCCCCGTTGAATATCGCCCGCTCGTTCACCTTCTGAAAATCCCTCAGATGCACATTCTTCCGCTCCGCCGCCAGCGCCGCACTCCCGCCAGACCCAGGCGCTCGCAGCACCGCATCCATCAGCACTTTCCTCGCCCCAGTGTACTGCTGAAACGACACCGCCCCAGCCGTGCTCACCTGAAACTGGTTCACCGTATCACCCACCTCCCACGTGTTGCTCCCCGCCAGCGACACCGACATCGAAATCGATCCCGGCGGCAATCCCTGCCGCGCCAGCTCCTCCCTCACACGATCCGCCGTCCGCCCGCCCCAGCCCGTCCGGCTGATGTTGTCAGGCACCGACGTCTGCCACTGCGTCACCTGGTCATTGTGCGAAAACAACTGCGGCGGCAGCTTCCTCAATCTCGCCAGATACTGCGCCTTCGTCACCGGCTCCACCAGCACCCCAGCATTCGCCACAAACGCCAATCTCCCCTGATTGTACAATCCCTGCACCGCCGGCATCGACGAATGCACCGCATACCGCTCGCCCCCCGATCCCGCCCCGTTCAGCGGCAGCGCCCAGTAATTGTTCGGATTCGTCCCCGCATCCGCACGCCCCGTCGCCGCCGCCTGGTCTTCCCACAACGCCAGCCGCGAACCCCGCACCGTCTTGTAACCCGCATACCGCTCATCCCCCGGCGCAGGCACCAGCAGATTGTTGTTATCATTCCCGCCAGCCATGAAAAAACACACCAGGGCCTTGTAATCACCCACATCCACCGCCGCCACCGCATTGCCCATCAGCCGCAGATCCAGCAGGGTCCGGCTCAGCGCCACACCTCCCGCCAGCCCAGTCGCACGATGCAGAAAATTCCTCCGGTTCATCAGTTCTCGCGATGTCATAACAGCAGTGGATTTTAAGTTAGTTCTGATGCGCGCACTCCGGAGCGACCGCCACAAGATAAAGCGCCTCGCACACCCGCGTCATCCGCTCCGCAGCAGTCCCCCCAGGCAGCGTGTTCAGATAATTCACCAGCAGGCTCCTCAACGCCGGCGTCATCTGCCCAGGCATCAGCAGCAACCCGATCCGGTCCACCAGCGCCCCCGCATTCCCAGCCACCGCCAGCTCCGCCGTCACATCCAGCTTCACATCCTTCTTCACCGGATCCCCATACGCAAACCCCTGCCCGTAAGTAAACGGTGCCCCCTGCGTCGCCGCACTCGTGTTGTTCCGCCGCGTCAGCTCGTAAAACCAGTTCGCCGTGTTCACCACCGTCGTCTCACTCGTGATCTGAAACTCCGGACTCACCAGCCCAGCCGCCCCACTCTCCCCCGCAAACGCATGCTCAGGCTCGAAAAAATTGAACACCGTCGGCGACCGCAGCGGGGTCTGCTCAAACGATCCCCCTCCCGTCGTCCCCATCTCCCACGCCCGCCTCCCCGCATTCGTCGCCGATCCCTCCACATACGTCACCGCACTAACCCCAATCTCCGCCACCACCGCACTCTGCACAAACGTCCGGTTGCTGTACACCTGCGTCACCGCATCCCGCCACGCCGCCACCGTCACCGCCGACCCATTCAACTCCACCGCCTCATCCGCACCGCTCCAACGCGTCAGCACCTGCCCCAACCTATTGTAAACATACACGCCGTTCTCCGCAGGATTCGTCTGCGCCCGCAGCAGCACACGATTCCCCGCACTCAGCGGAATCCCCTCCACCACCACCGCATTCGTCACCGCCAACGGTTGGCTGACATCCGCCACATCCGTACTCAACGTCACCGCCGTCCCCATCCCAGCCGGAGGATCCACCGACGTCCAACGACTCAACGGCTGCCCGTTCCCCGCAAATATCCACGTCCCATTGTCACTCGCCGGATTCTGATTCGCCAATGTCACCACGTTCCCCGCAAACAACGCCGTCGTCCCCACCAGCGTATACCCAGTCGCCGCCAGCGGCACCCTCAGATCCACCGGCCCGCTTGGACTCACCACCACCGCACCCAGCACCCTCACACCACCCAGATTCGTCTCGCCGTGCGAAAACCCGCGAAACGCCCGCAGCATCTGCGTCGCCCGTATCACCGGCTCCTTCAGATGCCCATACCCCACCTGCGCCCTCGCCGCACCATTCCGCGCCTCGGGATCCAGCAGAATCGCCTTCACCACCGCCCCAAGATCCCCGCGCGCTCCCCTCCCGTTGTTCGCAAACACCTTCGCCACCCGCCACACATACCCGGGACTCGGATTCGCCGTCACCATCCGCTGAATCAACTGCCGGCACACAAACGGCCCCGTGTTCGGATGATGAAAAATCACATCCAGCGCCGCCGCCAGTTCCGCCTGACTACCCGCCGTCGTCGCCGTCCCCACCGCAGGAATCACCGCATTCTCCAGCAGCAGCTTCTGTCCAGTCGCATGATCCGACGCCCGCACCACCATCGGCGACACATAATCCCCGCCCGCCCCCGGCAGCACCCATCCCGTGAACACATGCGCAAACCCCACCACGTTAGGCTGCTCATACGTGTTCAGCGGCAACCCGCCCGCATCCACCACCATCGTCCCGTCAGGATGCAGCCGCCTCAGTCCCACCGAAAACAACTGCAGGATCTCCCGCGCGAAATTCTCATTCGGAATATACCCCGTCGCCGCGTTCGGCTTCTTGTTATTCAGCATGTCAAGATACCGCCCCATCGACGGATTCAGCGTCATCCGCTCCAGCAGGGTCCGGTAATTCCCCAGCCCGTGCCAGTACAATAGATCATGGAAATGCACCATCGCCCGCGCCTGCTCGTCCAACTCTCCATCTTCAGACACCACCAGGATCTCACTCAGCGCAAATGCCACCCGGTGCCTCAACTGATCCCGCGCCGTGCACGCCGCACGCCACCACGCCCGCCAGATCTCCGCAGAACTCTCCAGCGGCGTCCCCACCGTCCCCGCATCACTCAGCGGAAACCGCTCGTAATGCCGCGCCACGTGCCCCGCCAGCGGCCCGCTCCCGTTATACCCCGTCACATTCGCATTGCCCCGCAAGGTCCGCAGCGCCGCCGTTGGCTCTCGATAAACCACCCGCGGCGGCAGCACCTGCGTCACCATCACCTCCGGATCAGGACCCCGTTCCATCGCCACCTGCGCATCAATCCACCCCGCATACCCTAACGCCTCCACCGCCTCAATGCTGTCCGCATCCCACGGAGCCACCCCGTCACTGTCATGCCGCGCCCCGAACGTCGCCTGCTGCAGAAACCTCACCACCGCTTCCCGCCTCGCCACCGCCGCCACCGGCAAACTCAGCTCCGCAGGCCCCGCCTCCGCAGGCGGCACAAAAAACTGCGACCCCGCCACCGGCTGGAAAAACCCTTTCACCTCCCCCGCAGGATACAGGCTCGTGTGCAGATTCAAATACGCCTGCCCGCTCTCAATCGCCGCCACCACGTCCGCCACCGTATGCTGCCCCGTCCCCGCTATCTCCCACACCCGCACGCCTTTGCTGTCAGGCTCCGCCTCGTCAATATCAAACACAATCCCCCCAGTCGGCCCCGGCACCGGCCTCGCATCATGAATGTGCTGCGAAATCACCGCGCCCGTCAGATTCGTGTGCGTAAACGTCAGTTCCGCTTCCGTCTTCGCCGCATTCACCCTCAGCACCGCCGAACCGCTCCCCAGCGTCGCCGCTCCATTCTGCGGCGTCAATTGCGCCACATACACCGTCCCCGTCGCCACCCCAGCCACCGCCCCGCCATACGGCGACAACGCATACGCCGGAATCACCTCCGTCACCGTATCCCCTGGCTTCCGCCACCCCACCCGGAAATGCCCGCCTCCAGTCGTCTCCCGCCGGACCGCCTCCACATAATACCGCTCCCCAGCCCGCATCGCCATCGGCAGCGACACCTGGCTCGCCACCGCATCCCACGCCCCGCTAGCCACGTTCCCGTTCACCACCCACGCCCGCTTCAACCGCCGCCCCGGCTCCGCACTCGACGAGATCCACAACTCCGCATTCTCATCACTGCTCACATAAAACGTGTAGTTCCCGCTCATCGGTGCCGTCACAAACCCGTGCATCCGGTCCCCCATGAAATCCCCACCTCCCCCAGGAGCCTCCATCGTCGTCACCTCTGACCGCCTCGTCGGCACCGACGCCACCGGCACCGGCCCCACGCCCTCTTCCACCGCCCCTGACACTCCGTTCCAGACCTCATAACTCATCCGCCCGCCCGTCGTCGCCACATAAATCGTCAGCACCGCCACATCCGCTCCACCAGCATTCGCCGCCGTCACCGTCGCCTCATAATACCCCTCCCCGCCCGTCACCGTCCCGCTGATCATCCCGCTCGCCGCATCAATCGCCAACCCCGCAGGCAACCCCGTCGCCCCATACACCGTCGGCAGATTCGACGCCCCCAACTGCCACACAAACGGTGCCCCCGCCACCGCCGCCGCCACCCGCGGCCCCCCAATCACCGGAGCCTTCCCAATGAATCCCTCGCCCGTCAACGCACTCACCGGAATCACTTCCTCAGGCTGGCTCGCACTCGACCACCTCAACTCAACGTTCGCACTCCCCGGCACCGCCGCCGAATCCCGGTAGTCCACCACCACATGATAGGGCCGCCCCGCCACCACCGTGCCCCCCGCCACCCCGTCCGTCACCGCCGTGCTCGAGATCATGTTGTTCGAAAACTTCGTCCCCGGACTCGCCGTCGACCACTGGTCAACCCGGATCTGCCCCGCCGCCCCCGTCACCGGCACCGGACTCACATAAACCTTCACCCCGCGGTCAGCCACCGCATGAATCGTGTACACTTCGTTGTACTTCGGAATCACAAACCCACGCCACCGCACCGAAAACACATCGTCATCCACCAGCGGCACCGGCGGCGGCCCGTTCCCCCAGTCAAACGAAATCCCCGCATCCCGACGCGTCAGCCGCAACTGCGCCGGATTGAAATTCCCAGTCGTATCCCCGAACGTATACGTCCCGCTCGCCCCGTCAAAGTACTGCCCCACAATCCCCTGACTCACAATCGTCACCACCGCCGCCCCCGGTCCCGCCACGTCATACCCCCGGCCCTCCGCCAGCGTCAGCACCACCGTCTCCGCTTCCTCCAGCACCGCATCCCCTAACGCCTCCAGCGTCACCACCGCCTCGTTCTTCCCAGCCGGAATCTCCAACTGCCCGCCCGCAGAAACCGCATAGTCACTCCCCAGTACCGCCGTCCCGCCTAGCGCAAATCGCACCGCCACCGGCCCCATCCCCCCACGCCTCACCACCGTCCACTCCCCACGCCGCCCGTACTCCGTCGCCCACGTCGACGTCGCCACCACCGACACCACACTCCGCTCGCCGCACTTCGCACTCACCCTGCCAAAATCCCCGCGGCCATCCCCGTCACTGTCCCACAACTCCGGATCGGTCCCCGCCATCAGTTCCTCCCAGTCCGTCACCCCATCCTGGTCGCTGTCCCGGTCCCGCACCCGCACCCGATAAAACCGTCGTCCCTCCACCGGCCCCAGCCCAACCGTCTGCGCCCCCCCATTCCCCCCCCCCCCCCCCCCCCCACCCCCCCCCCCCCCCCCCCCCTCCCCCCCCCCCCCCCCCCGCTAGTCCCTCCCCCACACCCCCCCCCACCCCCCCCCC
>QQNF01000024.1 GCA_003402705.1 Verrucomicrobiota bacterium
CACCAACTCCACCATCAACCCCGGCACCAGGTCCACCCCAGCCCCGCCCACCACTCGCCCCTCCCTAATGTCATCGTCACCCATCATTTCCCCACCCTTATACCCACCTCCCCCATCCGCATCCCCAGTTTTCACCCCATTCCCCTCCCAAAAGAGGCCTGTCTCATTGCACGCCTCCCACCTCCCCCTCCCAAAAGAGGCCTGTCTCATTGCACGCCTCCCACCTCCCCCTCCCAAGAGGTCTGTCTCATTGCACACCACCCAATCCCGCACCCGTCGCGAAGAAGTCCGTCTTCTTATCCGCACATCCTCCCCCACGAGAGGTCTGTCTAATTGTCCGCGCGTTCTCCTTTGCCCCGCCCTGCCCAAACCGGTCTGCCATTCGGTCCCCGCCTCCCCCTCCCAAGAGGTCTGTCTCATTGCACGCCTCTTAGTCCCCCCCAACTCCCCCAAAAGTCCGTCGTCCCACATCCTCCCCCCCAAGAGGTCTGTCTCATTGCACGCCTCCCAATCCCGCGCCCGTCGCGAAGAAGTCCGCCTTCTTATCCGAACCCCACCCGCTCGCTCAAGGCTCCGACTCCCTTCCCGCGGCAGCGCGGGGCCGCAGGCGAAGGTCATCAGCATTCTCTTTCAGGCGCATCCCTCGCGATACGCCCCAGCGGGCTGAGGGCCGGGCAAAGGGCCAATCAACCTCGTCGGCTGCGGGAAAGCCCTCGTGCGCGGCTGTCGTCTCAGCGCGCCCGGAAATACCATTCACATCCGGAAAAGCCCGGACGTCATCTTCGCCGACAGTCATATCGCCGGCCCGCGCATGAGGGCATTCCTGACATCATCAAAGCGCCTCGAATTCCTCCCGGGTGCCTTTCGACTTTTGATACTCCATCAGGATCTTCCAGCGGCCATCGCGCTTCACGAGCAGGCCCTCGAAGTGGATGTATTCCCGGGTTTCCTTCCCATCGGTACCGGTGGCGGAGTAGAGAAACATGCCTGTCTCGTGCGCGGTGGTCGCATCTCCAAGACGACGGGAGAATTTGAAGGTCACGCTGGCCTTCATCCCGCCGCTCCTGGTGGCGTCGAATTCCTTCTTCCAGCGTTTCAGGGCGTCGGCCAGCGGGGAACTGGTGCTTTTGGATCCGGAGACTAGCACTCCCTCCGGATGGCACGTCGCTTCGTAGGCTGTGAAATCCCCAGCGCCCACAGCTCTCGAGACCTCTGCCCAGTATTCGTCGAGCTGTTTCAGACGCTCCGTGTCGGGCGCCGCTTCATCGGCCAGAACGCAAAAAGGAAACAGGAACGCGAGGGCCGCAACAAGGATGGCTTTCATAGTGCCCCCAGCCTACCAGGCACAGGACGCTCTTCCAATCGGGAAAAGCGGAACAGGAAGCGCGCCCGACGGGTGTGACCCCAAATCATGTGGCGATAGCATGGACCCACATAATTTGAGAGTCCCGCCCCGTGCCTTCTGGGATCAGTTTTCCTTGGTAAAGGGGACAGAAAGGCCATCTTGCCGGAGTAAGTGCAATGAACTCACCTTCAAGATCCGTTTTCCGGGATGATCCCGTCCGAGGATCAGTCCAGTCGGCTTCGTGCTGGTAGACTCCTTTTTCGATTTCCTGCCAGAATCCGTACCTGTCAGGAATCCTCACAGCAGCGAGACTGCCAGCATCAACACGCCCATGAAAACGATTCTCACCTCCATCTTGACCCTTGCTGCTTTGATGGCCTTCACCGGGACGTCCTCCGTTCGCGCTGCAGGCACGCCACCGAGCTACACCCTTCAGTTTCTGGGCGATGGCACGGTCGTCAGCCTCAACAGCGTCAACACCGTCGTGGGCATGCGCCCCAACGCGTCCAACTGGTCCAGGACCCCGCTGGTTAGTGTGGGTGGCGGGGCGTGGACCTCACTGCCCCTTCCCCCCGGAGCAACAGGGGCCTTTCCCACCGCCCTGAATGATTCCGGAACGATTGTCGGCGTGGCAGACATGGCGAGTGGTCGTCGCGCCATCCGTTGGCAGCCCGGCGGCGGCGGTTATGCCGTCGAGCTGCTTCCGCTGCTCCCTGGTGAACTGGCCTCCTACGCCACCGGAATCAACAACCATGGCCAGATCGTCGGTGCGCGTGCCGGGCTCCTCGGCACTCCGTATGGCTTCGGCTGGCTCTACACCGACGCCGATGGCTTGGTTAGTCTCGACGCCAGATACGGCTGGTTTGCCACACCCGGAGACATCAATGACAACGGCATAATCCTCTCCGAAACGCAGGTTTTCGACCTTGCGACCAAGACGGTGACCGACGTGGGCTTAAGCGGGCCCGCCAGCGACAACGCCATTGGCGGAGTGGTCATCAATAACTCAGGACAAATCCTTGGCAATACCACCTTGCGCTCGTCTTCACTCAATATCGCAAAAGTCTATCGTTACACACCCGGTTCGGGCTGGTTCTACCTTGCCGGCACCAGCCGATACACCGCAGGCACCAGCCTCAACAACCTCGGAGACGTCGGCTGGGGCGAGTTGGGGGCCGGCATCTACTTCGAAGGCATCGGCCAGTATGCCTTAGGCAGCCTGCTCGACCCCGCGACCGCCGCAGCCGGCTGGAGCATCACGGGCAGCGGTTGTCTCATCAACGATCATCGCGTGGTCGCCACCATCGGCAGAAACTCCAGCACCGCGCAGTCGGGCGTCGTGTTGCTCACTCCCGCAGGCCAACTCCCGCCGCCTGCCGCGCCCGTCGGCCTGACCCTAACGCCGCATCTTGCGACATCCTCGGAGCCATACATGTCCATCAACCTCTCGTGGCACAGCGGGAACCCGCACTTGACCAGAACCTATGAACTTGAACGGCGCATCCACGGCCACGCCGTGTGGACACCCGTGGATCTCGTGCCACCAGCCATGTCCACACTCCACCAGGACACAACCGTCGCCCCCGCGATCGCCTACGACTACCGCGTCCGCGCCCTCGGTGTCGCCGGGCCGGGCCCGTGGTCGGTCATTGCCACTGCCACCGCTCCCGCCACCCCGCTGGACACCACGCGACCAGAGGTGGCCATTCTCAGTCCAGCCACCGCCGCCACTGTGTCGGGCATCATTTCCATCTCCGCCCAGGCCTCCGACAACGTCGGCGTCAGGAATCTCGAAATCAGATACTGGAACCAATACCTCGGTCAGGAAATCATCCTTGGCAGCGCCACCGATTCCGCGACTCATACCGTCAACTGGGACACCCGGGGGCTTCCATCCGCCACCTACACGATCCGGGCTTTCGCCAGCGATGCGATCGGAAATTGGCAACTCAGGGAAATTTCCGTTAGCGTCGCCAGCCCCGCCGGTGATGACCCGGACGGCGACGGGCACGACAATCTGATCGAACTCGCGCTCGGCACCCCGCCGCTCCAGTCGAACCCGGGCACAGTCCTGACAACTATGGAAAAGGTGGGTGACGTTCGCCACTTGCAGCTCGATGTGACGAAAAACCGGCTCGCCGGTAATCTGATCTTCCGGGTCGAAGCGGCAGGCGATCCCGCCGGTCCATGGTCATCGGACCCGCTCACCGCGATCGAGATTCTGCGCGAAGATTCCGAACGCCTGATCGCGCGCGACCGCTTCCCGGTGGGTGCCGCCGCCCAGCGCTTCATCCGCCTGCGGGTGAAAACGGCCCCGTGAGTGACCCTGACGGTCGAACTGGCTGCAATCGAAGTCGGCAGCAGCAGAAAGATCGTGCATGACCCGGCATCCTCGGAGGCCTCGGGATGGGCCGTGCCCGCAAGGCTGCCGGAACCTACCAAGTTGGACTCGGCGAATTCATCTGGCTCGACTGAGCCCCCTTCCCTCACGGCTTCACCTGCCACGCCTCGTCAAAAAACCCCGCACCCGCCGTCTTGCCCGGCGCTTCATCGTTAGGCGCAGTCGCGATATCAATCACCGCCCAGTCCGGCAGCTTCGGATTCTGCAGCGAATTCGTCGACGAGTGCGCCTCGCGGAATGTCAGGCCGCTGTTCAGCACCACATAACGCGCAGGATTCAGCGGATTCGGATAAATGCACACCGGCACCATCGTCGCCCCGTCAAAGGTCCGGCTCCCCACCTTCACCCCGCTCCCGTCCCAGCGCACCGGCAACTGCGGCAGCACCTTCGCCGTCACCGCATTCGCCTCCGCATCTCCCCACAGAATCAGATGGTAATCCCGGATGTCCGCCGCCGTCACCTCCGACGCCTTCCGCGTCCTCACATCCCCGCGCATCAGCCACCGCCACCTCCCGCTCCCGTACTTCATCTCCTCCTCCACCCACGCCTGCACCTTCGCATCCGCACACGCCTTGTCAGGAACCACCCACAGAAACGGAGCCGTGAACGCATCGTCAATCGGCCCCTGCAACCCCGGCCGCTTCCTCAGGCTCCCCTCATGGTCCGGCCCGATCCGCCACATTCCCTCCCGCTTCACTAGCAACACCGCCTTCCCGCTCCCGCCGCCATCCAGCTGCTGCCCGTCAATCGTCACCGCCAGCTTCCCGCCGAAATTCTCCCCGCGCTGCGACTCCAGCCGCAGCGACGTCACATTGGCCGTCGTAATCGTCACCGCCGACGCCGCCGGAATCACCGCATCCATCTTCGCATCCACCCGCGCCTCCTGCCAGTGCTCCCCCAGTCCAGTCACATGCAGCCAGTGCAGCCGCGCATAATCCAACGTCCTGCCCTGCCACGACAGCCTCAGCGGATACGGCGTCGCCCGCTCCCTCAGCAGCGATTCCTGCACCAGCTTCTCCACCTCCCCTCGGGCCGCCGTCTCATACTTGTGCTCCACCCCCGGCCCGATCAAATGCGTTAGCGCTGCCCCCTGCTTCTGAAACTCCTCCGCCATGATCTCCGCCGACGCCCGCTGCTTGTCCTTCTCCCCGCTGTACGAAATCACCGGCACATTCAGCAGATTCCGCACCGCCACCGGGACATCGTTCTGCCCCCACAACGCCACTTCCCACGACGGCAGCTTCGCCACCTCCACGTCATTCAGATTCCTGTAACGCCTCACATCCACAAACCCCGCCCCCGTATGCACCACCGCCCAACGGTCCGTATAGTGCGCCCCTAGCAACCACGCCCCGGCCCCGCCCATCGAAAAACCCGCCAGCGCCGTCCGCTCCGGATCAATCCGCTTCTCCCTCACCAGCAACCCTCGCACATCCAGCACATCCTGCTCCCCGGCATTCTTGTAACCCGTGCAGAACCGCCCGAACGGATGCACAATCACCGTCCCCTTCGGATGAAACTGCCCGGGCTTCAGCATGTGCTCATGCAGAAAATGCAGGTCCGTCGACGTGTCGCCGCGCCCGTGCAGCCAAATCCACGCCGGAGCCCCCGTCGCAGGCGCATCATCCGGCACCTCCAGCGCAAACGGCTGCGCCGATCCATCGATCGGACTGTAATACCCTCGCACCACCAATCCCCGCGCCGTCAACCATGGCGCTTCCCCGGCCCGCAGCGCCTTGATCCGCCGCCCTGCCTCCCCCAGCAGCAATCGCGCCTTCGCCTCATCCCCAGCCTTGTAGAATTCTCCTAACTCCAGCGCGTACCGCACCGCCTTCAGCAGCACCTCCGCATTCGCATTCGCCCCCTTCTTCGGCAGCGCCTGAAACTCCGTCACCAGCCCGTCCAGGGTCGCCGTCAACGCCGCCCGCTCCCCCGCACTCAGCTTCGTCCCAACCGGCGGCGCGATCCGCTTCCCTCCCTCCCCGGCAGCAGCGGCAGCAATCAGGGCAGCGAAAACAATCACAGATCTCATGGCACAGGTTGATGAAGTGGTTCAGTCAGAATTCGGCGCATCGCCTCAAGGCACCGCCGGTCTGTATATGATTGATGCCCGCCGCGCACGAGCGTTTCCGACTCCGCAGATGCGAGGTGCGCACTCCGCCACGACACCGCCCCATCGCTGTTCCAGCGCGCCGGCCACGGAAATCTCAGCGCAATGATCGAATGATGCTCCGTCGTCACCGGACACGCTTGCAGCGCCCGCAGCACCGGTGAATGCGGCGACAAATCCGGGATGCTCGCATGCAGCGGCAGAAACGCCCCGCCCAGCACCTCCGGCTGTATCACCTCCGGATTCAACGTCAGCAACCTCAGCAGCGGCCCAGCCACACTCATCGGAATGTCCTGCAGCTTCGCCAAGGTGCTCCCGATCACACTCGACGCAATCCCGCTTCCTCGATGCGGCACACACAGAAACATCACCCGCTCCACCCTGGCATCCGGCCGGAAAAAGCACGCCTCCCGCAACACCTCCCGGTCATCCGCATCCACCGGCAATTCCTCCGGCGGCAGCGTGAACATCGCCCGCCACACCGCCTCCCCGCTGTCACTCGTCATCGTCCTCGCCAGCAACCCGCCCATGCTGTGCCCAGCCACCGTCACATGCCCCGCCGCAAACGTCCGCCCCCCCGGATCCGCCGCCGCCAATGCCGCATCAAACTCCCGACGCAGCGCCGCCGCAGCCGGCAACAGCGGCAATCCCGTCGGCCACGTAAAAACCCACGGCTGATAATGCGCCGCAATCTCCGGATGCCGGAACAATCCGTTCACCACCCCGCGCCACATCTGCGGGGTATCAAAAATCCCATGCACCAGCAGCAGAATCCGCTTGTCAGGATTCCACGGCGCCAGCCGGTAAATCCTCGGTCCCAATTCGTTCCCCCCAGGCCGGAACACATCCGGCAGCTTCCTCCGGTCCATCCCCCCAGCCAACCCGAACATCTTCGCCCACCCTAACGTGTAATCCGCAGCCATCAGCTGCCCAGCCACCGTCGGATCCGCAGGATCCACCAGCTCAAGCCTCGCCGCTCCGCCATACACCCCCACAAACGCCGTCCGGTTCACCCACAGCCCACCCGGCATCGCATCCCGCTCCGCCATCGGCCCGCACAACACTGGCACCCCAGCCCCCCGCGTCCGGTAATGCCTCAGCGGCCCACTAACACGCCACGCCGACGCCGGACTCAACCCCACCCCAGGCATCGGCGACGCCGCCACCTCCCACCGCCTTCCACCCGCCGCCACCTCCACCCGCCGCTCCGGCCACACCGCCGCCGCCATCCCCGTCGCCTCTTCCCTCCACACTCGTTCCTCCGGCGGCAATGCCTCCATCGCCCTCAGACACCACCCTAACCGCTCCATCGGATCATCCGCACGCCTCGCCGCCACCACAAACCCAGCCCCCTCACGCACCGCCTCCGCCACCATCAACCCAGCCACCCTCCCCCCCTTCGCCACCGGCACCGCACTCACCGGCAGAATCCGGCACGACACCAGCATCCCGCCCACTATCACCATCAGCAGTCGCCACATCCCGCTCACCACTGCTCACCAGCGCTCGCGCCGCGGTTCATCTGATTCGATCGCCTTCTTCAGCGCCTGACGGAATCGCTGCGCCACCCGCGGAGCCAGCGCGTCATCAAGCACCAACCCCAGACAGAACACGCCGTGCGTCGTGTCCGCTCCAATCACACATAGCTTCCGCTCGTCCGGCAGATCCAGCACCACCCCTCCCCCACCCTCGTCCGCCGACGCAAAATGCCGCAACGCCTTCCGCGCCGCCTCCGCCATCAGCAACGCCGCCGTCACCAGCTCCACCGTCGCCCCCCGATCCGTCACCGGATTCCCCTGCCCGTCAGCAATGAACAAATCATGGCTCGTCACCTGCCGCCGCACCCAATCCATAAACGCTCGCACCCGCGTCGACAAGGTCCCCAGCGGAGCCGCAAACACCGGCACCACCGCCTCTCCGGATTCCCCTCCCGATCCCCCTTCCTCTCCCGCCAATCGCTCCCTAACCACCCCAGCCTCCGCCACCCTGACAACTCCCCTCGCCCCGGGCATCAACCCCGCCCTATCCGCCTTCTCCCTCAAATTGCGCAGCAATTCCCGAATCGGCACCGGCCCGACTGCCCCCATCTCCGCCGCGACCTCAGCCTCCACCTCCGCCAACGCCGGAAACGCCGCAGGCTCATACTGCGCAGCACTCCGGAAATCCTCCACCGACAGCTTCGTCAGTGGAAGACATCCCTCCGGCAGCAACGGAAGCGGACCCGCCGGACCCGACAGGGCCTGACCAAGTCCACTCACCGCCTCCGCATCAATCCATGAGTTTAGTGTGTTCATGGTCGTTCGGCCGGGCGCGCTCCAGCCGCAGGCGGGGTTCAAGTTCGGCCGCCAGTTGATCAAACGAGTGCGCCACCGCCGGCGGTTGCTGATACAACAGCCCCACCGGCACGCCCACCGCCGACGCCTTGATGAATGCCGGATCCCGCGGAATCAGCGTGTCCAGCAGCAGCCGCGCCGGCAGCAGCGCCCGCAACTCCCGGATCACATCCGTGCTCTCACGCTGCTCATTCTGCACCATCGTCATCAGGATCCCCGCCACCTCCAGCGGCGACCCCGCCGCCCGCAGGCTCTGAATCGCATGCAGCACCTGCGGAATCGAACGCATCCCTAACGGCTCCGCCTGCTGCGGAATCAGCACCGCATCCGCCATCCGCAGCACATCCCCAGTGATCCCCTGCAACCCCGCTGGCGTGTCGATCAGCACCACATCAAACTGCTTCCGCCCGCGCAACTCATCCACCACCCGCCGCATCGCCGCCACTCCGTCAATCCCCGGCTGCACCGCCTCGAAATACCCGTGCGCCTTCCCGCTCGTCAGTATCTTCAACTCCGGCAACCGCGTCCCGAGAATCATCCCCTCAGCACTCGCCCCGGTATTCACCGCATCGTACAGCCCCTTGCACTTCCTCGCCTTCTCGGAAAGCGATAGCCCCACCGAACCCTGAGGATCAGTGTCCACAAGTAGTGTGTTCCACCCGCGGCGCGCGAGGGAATAGGCAAGGTTGACGGAGACGGTGGTTTTTCCGACGCCGCCCTTCTGGCTGGTAATGGCAAGAACAGTCACGGGATCCCGCCCATAATGCCTCCCCCGCAGGGATGCATGCGGAATTTACACCTCTCAACGCCCCGCCCTACCCCCCGCCCCACCCTCCTTCTTCCGCTCCGCAAGCACCCGCTCCTCCAGCTCCCGCCGCAGCCGCTCAGTCTCCTTCTTCGATTCACGACGCTCCTCATCGTTCAATTCCCCATCGTCATTCCGGTCGTAACGCGCCGTCACTTCCTCCCGGACCCTCGCCATCCCCTCACTGATCGCCTCCCAAACCTTCCGCGCTTCCCTCAGCTCGCCCTCATCCAGCTTCCCATCCCCGTTCTCGTCAAAATCCCTCCGCCGCCGGTTCATAAACTCCCGCTCAAACCGCTCCAGCATGTCCCTCCACCGACCAGGATTCGGCTCCGCCTCGCGCCCACCCCGATTGTGCGCCTGCCGCGCCAGCACCAACTCCCGCCCCTCCAGCTTCCCGTCACGATTCGCATCAAACTTCCTCAAGGGCCCCGCCAGCGTCTTCCGGTCCTGCGCCACCGCAGGAACCACCGCCACAAAAAGCAGCCATGCCGTCATCCATTTCATCCCCCCACCCTGCAACAATCACCGCTCCCCCGCAAGTCCGCGCGCACGGTGCCCCCACCATCTCACGCCTTCGGATCCTTCAACACATACCCGCACTGCCGGCTCAGCAGCCACTTCACCCCGAACATGTCCCGCGTCGCCCGGAACGCCCGATTCCCAAACCCGTACTTGCTCACCCCATGCAGCCGCGGCCGGTGATTCACCGGCATCTCCGTCAGCCGGAACCCCGACCCCTTGATCAGCGCCGGAATAAACCGGTGCATCCCCCGGAACAACACCAGCGCATCCCGACACTCCACCCGCATCGCCTTCAGCGTGCACCCGGTGTCCCTCACCCCGTCCCCTGTAAACCGACTCCTCACCCAGTTCGCCACCCGGCTCTGCACCCTCCGGAACGCCGTGTCCCGCCGCTGCGCCCGGTACCCGCACACCAGATCATACCCCTTATCCAGCTCCGCCACCAGCCGCAGAATGTCCGCCGGATCATTCTGCAAATCCCCGTCCAGCAGCGCAATCACCTTCCCCCTCGCCGCATAAATCCCCGCATGCATCGCCGCCGACTGCCCCCGGTTCTCCCGAAACTCCAGCACCCTCACAAACGGCTCCCGCGGAATCCTCCCCACCGTCCCATCCGTCGACCCGTCATCCACATACACCAACTCGAAACTCGTCCCCGCCAACCCCGCCGCCACCTCCGCCGTCAGCGCCGCCACATTGTCCTCCTCGTTGAAGAGCGGAATCACTACAGAAAGGGCCGGTTCACCAGCTTGCAGAGCAGCAGAAGACATGACCCTCATTCAGGGATTCCACTGTACCCGTAGCAAGCGAAAACCCGCACCCGCCTCAGCTTCTGCCCGCGGCTCGTCACATCAAACACCGACAGCACCCGCCACGACCCGAACGCCCGCACAATCCGGTCCGGTGGATCCCTCCGATCATCATCCGTAATGTACAACGCCGTGCACCCCGCAAAGTAACTCCGCCCACCCGACACCGCATCGTACCGCGGCCAGAAATGATACGCCGACTCCGGCACCGGCGACTCCGGCACATGCACCAGCGGATACGCCCCACCAGGCCGCCTCACCGGCAATCCCTCCGGCAACCGGAAATTCAAAACCGACGCCAATCGCTCGTCCCGCGCGATCAAAAACAACCGCCGTCCGCCCCGCGCATCCAATTCCGCCTGCGGCCCCGCCGCCTCCACCGTCCGCGCCACCTCCGCACTCAGCGTCTCCCACCCGCGCCACGCCCGCGACGCCTCCCGCACCGGCGACACCCCCATCCCCGCCAGCCGCAGCACGTCCGGCTCCATCGCCACCGGCGTCAGAATCAGCGCCGGCAGCACCGTCAGCCACTGCAACCGCTGCTTCCACACAATCCGGTCCGCTAGCGCATCCTCCCACGCCCACGCAATCAACCCGCACAACGCAGGCAACGCCGGCGCAATCCACGCAGTCTGCCCCCCGCCTCCCACCGACACTACCAACCCGCCCGCAAACGGGGTCAGCGCAAATGCCGTAAAGTATCGCCCGCTGTCACTCGAACCCCACCGCCGCACCCCACACCCGAACGCCCACACCCCAGCCGCCGCCACCAGCGGCGTCAACCCCAGCACCCACTTCCCAGCCAGCCGCACCACCTGCATCGGCCCTAACTCCCCCACAGGCAGCAGCACCTCACGCCAGTGATCCACCCCAGCCATCGCATTCTCCACATTCCAATCCCACACCGGCCACACTAACAGCGCTGCATCCGCCATCAGGATCCAGAACCCCGGCCGAATCAGCTGCCGCCGCCACCGCCGACCCCCCGCCAGCAGCACCACCACCGACACCAACCCCCACACCGCCCCACCCCAGCAGTAAATCGCCGCCCCGAAACTCAACCCCGCCAGCGCCCAGTGCCAGTCCCACGCCGACGCACGCCGCAACGCCCGCCACAACGCCGCCATCCCGCACAACTGCAGACACACCGCCACTAACTCCGGCCGGAAAAACACCGCCGCATGATTGAACACCGGCGTCAGATTCAGCAGACACACCGCCCACGCCGCCTGCTTCTCCCCAGTCGCACCCCTCACCAATCGGTACAATCCCCACGTCGCCCCAGCCGCCATCAATGGCACCAGGCACCTCACCCCAAATGCCGTCTTCCCGAACAGCAGCGTCCCCGGCAGCGTCAGAAACGCCGCTCCCCATCCCCCGTCATAACCCGCCAATCCCGGATGCCGCCCCCATTCCACTAGCAGTGCCTCCCCGGGCGTAATATCCAGCACCCCGCCCATCACCCATCGCGCCAGCGTCAGCACCACGACGCTCCACACCAGCATCCGCTGCGTGAATGTCAGATCCGGCGCCAACATCTCGGAAGATCTGGAATCCTGCTCGCTCCGCTCCCTCACAGCGCCACGTACGCCCGCAACCCGTGCAGCCCCCCCTCGCGACCAAACCCGCTCTCCTTCATCCCGCCAAACGGACTCGCCGGATCAAACTTGTTATACGTGTTCGCCCAGATCACCCCGGCCCGCAGCTTCCGGCTCATCGCAAACACTTTGCTCCCTTTGTCCGTCCAGATCCCCGCACTCAGTCCATAACACGTGTTATTCGCCCGCTCCGCCGCCTCCTCCGGCGTCCGGAAGGTCATGATGCTCAGCACCGGCCCGAAAATCTCCTCCCGCGCAATCCGGTGACTCGCCGTCACTCCAGTGAAATACGCCGGCGCAAACCAGTACCCGCGCTCCGGCACCCGGCACGCACTCTGCCACAATCCCGCCCCTTCCTCGACGCCGCTCGCCACCAGCCCCCGGATCTTTTCTAACTGCTCCCGGCTGCTGATCGCCCCGATGTCCGTGTTCTTGTCCAGCGGATCCCCCACCCGCAGGGTCGCCATCCGATCCCTCAACTTCCGGATCACTGTCTCCACCACGCTCTCCTCCACCAGCAATCGACTCCCCGCACAGCACACATGCCCCTGGTTGAAATAGATCCCGTTCACAATCCCCTCCACCGCCTGATCCAGCGCCGCATCCGCAAACAGAATGTTCGCCGCCTTCCCTCCTAACTCCAGCGTCAGCGGCACACCCCGACCCGCCGTCTCCCGCGCGATCCATTTCCCCACCTCCGTCGATCCCGTGAACGCCAGCTTGTCCACCTCCGGATGCCCTACCAGCGCCGCCCCCGTCTCCCGCCCCCCCGGCACAATATTCACCACACCCTCAGGCAACCCGGCTTCCTGACAAATCTGCGCCAGATGCAGCGCCGTCAGCGGCGTATTCTCCGCCGTCTTCAGCACCACCGTGTTCCCGCAAGCCAAAGCCGGCGCAATCTTCCACGCCGCCATCAGCAACGGAAAATTCCACGGCACAATCTGCCCAGCCACCCCCAGCGGCCGCGGATCCGCTCCCGGAAAAGCATACGCCAGCTTGTCCGCCCACCCCGCATGATAGAAAAAATGCGCCGCCGCCAGCGGCACATCCACATCCCGACTCTCCCGAATCGGCTTCCCCCCGTTCATCGTCTCCAACACCGCCAGCTCCCGCGCCCGTTCCTGCACCAGCCTAGCAATCCGGTACAGGTACTTCCCCCGCTCCCGACCCGGCATCTTCGACCACACTTTCTCATACGCCCCACGCGCCGCCTTCACCGCCCGGTCCACATCCTCCGCCCCACCCAACGCCACCCGCGTCAGCACCCGCTCCGTCGCCGGATTGATGATCTCCGTCTCCCCACCATGCGCCGCCCGACTCCACCGCCCGCCAATGAACATCCCGTACTCCTCCCGCAACCCCGGCTTCACCGTCTCCAACGCCGGCGCATAATCCCAGCCCGACGCAAAATCCAGCGCATGCCGCTCAATCGCAGCCTTGCGCGGCGTCTTCACAGCATGGGATCGGGGCGCTTTCTTCATCCCCCCCTTATCTCACCGTCCGCGCCAGTTTGCAGGAGAAAATTCACCACCTCTCACCATCTCACTTCGCCGCCGCCTTCGCAGAAAACACCACCGAAAACGGCGCCACCTCAGCACCCTCACCCGGCAGCGGCACCAGCACAAAATCATCCGCCACCACCACCCCGCGATCACCCCCGCTCGTCACCTTCACCGTCCCCGCATCAATCCGCTTCGGCAGAAATGCCACCACCGGCCGCCCCCCGCGCTGCGACCCATTCTTATTCACCGCCCGCCACGACGCCTCACCCGCCAGCGGGGTCACCGTCAGCTTGTACACCCCATCCTTCTCCGTCAATTCCTGACGGAAATTGCACTTCCCCTCCGCCATCCGCGCCTCCCACGCAGGATCCCCGTAAAACGCCACCATATCCCGGTCAAACAACAACCCGTTGATGTCCATCGGCTTCAACCCCGCCGCCTTCCCAGCCGCCGTCAGCGACAGCTTCTCCTTCGTCTGCCCCATCCCGTCATACTTCTCCACCGCCAGCGCCTCCGGACACGCCATCCCCAACCGGTGCAGCAACGCCAGACTGTTCGCCGTAAACGCCTCGCTCAACGTGTAACGCCCAGGCTGCTCCACAAAATAGTCCAGCATCCCCCAACCCATATACCCATACCACGTCGGCTCCACATACCCAATCATCTGCCTCACCCCAGCACTGTGCATGTACGCCAATGCCATCGCATCAGGCCCGTCAATGTGCCCCATCAGGCAATTCCCGATCGGCAGATACACCTTCGGATTCGGACTCTTCACATCAAACGTCCGACCCTTCGTGTCCTCACCATAAAGCCTCCCCGCCGCACTCTTCCAGAACCCGTTCCGATACCGGAACCCCAGCATCCAGTCCCGCTCCGTCGCATGCCCCGACGTCACCCACAGATCCGGCCGACCCTCGTTCATCAACCCCACCAGCGCCGCCGTCGTGTCCCCAGGCGCTTTCCCCTCCGCCGCCTCACCTCCCGACGCCTTGCTCACCATATGCCCCTGCCGCAACTCGCAATACCACGTCCCCGACTCAATCCGGTCCATCGCCAGCTCCGTCCCCGACCCCACCTTCCGGATCACCAACCCCTCCCGCTCCGTCACCGACCGCATCGCATCCTCAGCCGTCAATCCCGTCAGAATCCCCCACCGCGTGTCCAACCACGGATCCTTGTCCAGCTTCCGCGTCATCCGATGCACCCCATTCACAAAATCCCGACCCGCCTCCGCAGGCGTCGCCACAAAACACGTGAACCTCGGATGCTCCCCACTCAACCCCGGCAGCACCTCATCCACCGAACCCTTCCACTTCATCACCGTCGCCCCATGCTTCTCCGCCAGCGCCGCCACCACCTTCCCCCACCCAGCCTCCCCAGCCGTCCCCTCAGACACCACCACCGCATAATCCGCCGCCCCAACCTGCCACGCAGATACCGTGAACACCGTCATCAGCAAGGGAATCAGTCTCATCCCTCCCGTGTACCACACCCTCCCCCCAATGACAACGCCCCATTCCCATCCCCCCCAGCCATCCCCCTCCCCAAGATCCCCCAAGAGGTCTGTCTAATTGACCAAAACCACCCCCCGCACCCCACCATTTCCTCCTTCACCCCATTCCCCTGCCCCCATTCCCCTGCCATTCCCCTCTCCACCTCCGTCCCCCATTCCCCTGCCTCACCCGACCGACGGCACAATCGTCACCGCCACCCCTTTCGACGTCGGAGTATTGCTGATCTCCGCCACCGACGTCACCGGCACCAGCGCATTCGCCTCTGGATAATACGCCGCACAATGCCCCGCCGGAACCTCATACGGCACCGCCAGAAATCGCCGCAGCACCCGCTCGCCGTCGTGCCAGTGACTCGTCAGATCCACCGGCTGCAGCTTTCCGATCCCCCGCTCCTTCATGTCCTCAGGATTCATGAACACAATCCGCCGCTCGTTCCCGATTCCCCGATACCGGTCGTTCAGCCCGTACACCGTCGTGTTGAACTGATCATGACTCCTGAAAGTCTGCAGCACCAGTTGCCCCGCCGCCGGCCGGAACGCACTGAGCGGATTCACCACAAATTGCGCCCGCCCATTCTTCGTCCGCCACACCCGGCGCCTCGCCTCATTCGGCAGATAAAACCCGCCCGGCTGCCTCACCCGCTCGTTGAAATTCGTAAACCCCGGGACCACCCGTTCAATGTGCTCCCGGATCCGGTCATACTCCCCGGCCAACTCCTCCCAGCGCACCGCGCTCCGCTCGCCAAGCACCGCCGCCGCCAACCCCGCCACAATCGCCGTCTCACTGCGCAGCAGCGGCGACGCCGGACGCAGCCTCCCCTGCGACGAATGCACCACACTCATGCTGTTCTCCACCGTCACAAACTGCGGCACCCCATTCCTCAGATCCTCCTCACTCCGCCCCAGACACGGCAGAATCAATCCCGTCTTCCCCGTCACCAGATGACTCCGGTTCAACTTCGTCGCAATGTGCACCGTCAACCGCGTCCGCCGCAACGCTGCCGCGGTAAACTCCGTGTCCGGCGACGCCTGCAGAAAATTCCCGCCCAGCGCACAGAACACCCCGATCTTCCCCGCGTGCATCGCCAGAATCCCCGCCACCGTGTCCAGCCCGTGATGCCGCGGCGACTGAAACCCAAACTCCGCATCCAGCGCCTCATGAAAACTCTCCGGCATCTGCTCGAAAATCCCCATCGTCCTGTCCCCCTGCACGTTGCTGTGCCCGCGCACCGGACACAACCCCGCCGCCGTCCGCCCGATCGCTCCTAACAACAGGTGGAAATTCACCACCTCCTGAATCGTCGCCACCGCATTCCGATGCTGCGTCAGCCCCATCGCCCAGCACGAAATCACCTTCCGCGCGCCACGCGCCGCCGTCCGCGCCGCCAACCGGATCGCCTCCACCCCGATCCCGCTCAACTCCGTGATCTCCTCCCACGCCGTCGCCTTCACCTCCGCTTCCCACGCCGCAAACCCCTCCGTGTGCCGCCAGATGAAATCCTCGTCCGACACCCCGTCCTCCAGCAGCACCTTCGCCATCCCCCGCACTAACGCCATGTCCCCATTCGGCTTCACCTGCAGAAACTGCGTCGCCAGCGGCGTACTCACACCTAACATCCCGCCCAGCTCCTGCGGATGCGCAAACCCGCTCAACCCCGCCTCCCGCAGCGGATTCACCGCAATGATCTCCGCCCCCTGCCGCACCGCCGTCTGCAGCGCACTCAGCATCCGCGGGTGATTCGTCCCCGGATTCTGCCCGAAAATCAATATCGTCTCCGCCCCGTGCAGATCCTCCAGCGTCACCGTCCCCTTCCCCACCCCGATTGACGCATTCAGCGCCACCCCGCTGCTCTCATGACACATGTTCGAACAATCCGGCAGGTTGTTCGTCCCGAACTGCCGCGCAAATAACTGATAGAGAAACGCCGCCTCGTTGCTCGCCCGCCCGCTCGTGTAAAACAACGCCTCATCCGGCGTCGCCAGCAGCCTCAACTCCTCCGCCACCAGACCGAACGCCTCCTCCCACGAAATCGCCTCATAATGCGCCGCCCCCGGCCGCAGCACCATCGGCTCGCACAACCTCCCGGCCTTGTCCAGCCACAGATCACTCTGCTCCGCCAGCGCCGTCACACTCCACTCCGCCATGAACTCCGGCGTCACCCGCGCCAAGGTCGTCTCCGATGCCAGCGCCTTCGCCCCGTTCTCGCAGAACTCAAACGCCGCCCGGTGTCCGTCAGGATCCGGCCACGCACAACTCGGACAGTCAAACCCATCCTTCTGATTCATCGCCAGCATCCCCTCCACCCCGCGCACCACCCCACTCCTCATCAGAACGTGCCGGAACGACGACGCCACCGCCGCCACCCCAGCCGCATGCCCGGCCGGTTGACCAACTTCAATGCCCGTCAGCGCTTCAGGCGGCTGCGGCGAAGGTTCTGTATCGTGACTCATGTTCGAAATAACAACGTTTCTCTGCGCCACCGCGACGCCTCCATCACCAGCACATCGCGCGCCAGTTGCCAGAGTCCGTCCACCGCGGCCCCTCAATTCACTTCACCAGCTTCAGCTTCGCAGGATACCGGCGCTCCGCATTCCATTCCCCCACATAAATATCCCCAGCCCCATCCACAAACAGATCATGGCAATGCTTGAACACCGGCTGCGCCTGACTCATCGGCTGCAGCTTCCCCTCCTTGTAAACCGGCTCACTCCCACCCGGCGCACTGATCACTTTCTTCGTCGCACGGTCCAGCACCAGCACAAAACCCGAATTCCCCAGCCGCTCGCCCGTCCCGTCCTTCCGGCTCCAGCACACCGCCGTGTAAATCCGGTCCCCGCGGAACACCAGCTGCCCCGCATATGCCCCCGGCAGCTCGATCGTCTCCACATGCTTCCCCTCCAGCGTGAACGCCTTCACCTTGTTCTCCTCCCGCGACGGCACCCACACCATCGGCCCCCGCGCATCCTCCGCATCAATCGAAATCCCGTGCGCATTGCTCAATGTCGCCCCATCCCCCGTCGGCCCGCCCCATTCCCTCACCAGCTTCCCCTCCAGCGTGAACTCATACACCCGGTTCGACGCATACCCGTCCGCAATCAGCAGGGTCCCCGCAGGCGTCCGCGCCACATCGCACGGCATGAACTTCGTCTCCGTCCCGCTCAACTCCGCAGGCGTCGGAAACTTCCTGACAACTTTCCCGTCCGTCGTCAACAGCGTCACCCGACCCTGCCCAGCCGACGGCTGCCATCCCTCCGCCTTGAAATGCCACCCGCAGTCAATGTGCACCAGATACTCAACTCCCCCATCCTCGAAAATCTCCAGCCCGTGCCCGCCCCCCAGCCCCGCACTGATCGACCGCACATACCGCCCGTCCGTCTCAAACACCACAAAGTCATTCTGCGGATGGTCCGTCACCAGATAAATCCTCCCGTCCTTCCCCTCCGCCATCGCATGCGCATTGATCACCGGAGCCACCGCCGGATCAGCCTTCGCCCAACCCATGTCCGCACGATACCGCGCCGCCCCGTGCCCGAGAATCTCCCCGCCCTCCACCTTCCCCTCAGCACCTCCATCCGCCGCACGCAACGTCCCCTGCACCAGCACCGCCGCCGCCACCAATGTCTTGATTCTCGTCATGATCATCCCTGCTCCTAATCCGCACCGCCGCAGACGCAACTCCCCGTTTCACGCCATGATCTCCCTCACCACCCGACTCTCCTCCACCCCCGTCAGCCGCTGGTCCAATCCCTGAAACCGGTAACTCAATCGCTCATGGTCCAATCCCAGCAGCGCCAGCACCGTCGCATGAAAATCCCGCACCTGCACCTTGTCCACCACCGCCTTGTGCCCCACCTCGTCCGTCTGCCCGTAATGCACCCCCGGCTTCACCCCGCCACCCGCCAGCCACGCCGTGAACGCATGTGGATTGTGATCCCGCCCAGGCTGCCCGCCCTTCTGCGACACCGGCAACCGCCCGAACTCTCCCGCCCAGATCACCAGCGTGTTCTCCAGCAGCCCGCGCTGCGCCAGATCCCCTAACAACGCCGCAATCGGCTGGTCCGCCTCGCCCGCAAACCCCCGGTGATTCCCTACCAGATCGCTGTGACAATCCCAGCTCTGCTGGTTCTCCATCCCGCCACTGTAGATCTGCACAAACCTAACTCCGCGCTCCACCATCCGCCGCGCCGTCAGACACTGCGCCGCAAAATGCCCGCAATGCTTCTCCCCGATCCCATACATCCGCTTGGTGTGCTCCGGCTCGCTCCCGATCGAAAACGCCTCCGGCGCCGCCGTCTGCATCCGATACGCTAACTCGAAACTCTCAATCCGCGCCGCCAGTTCGCTCTCCACCGCACTCCCCACTAGCGCCCCGCGATTCAAACTCGCCAGCAGATCCAGCTGCGCCCGCTGCCTGACCTCCGTCACCGCCTCCGGCCGCCTCAGATTGTCAATCGGCTCCCCCTGCGGCCGCAACCACGTCCCCTGATACACACTCGGCAGAAACCCCGCACCCCAGTTGCTCGCATTCCCCTTCGGCAACCCGCGGTTCAACGGATCACTCATCACCACAAACGACGGCAGGCTGTCACTCTCGCACCCTAACCCATAAGTCACCCACGACCCCACACACGGATAACCCATCCGCGTCACCCCCGTGTTCATCATGAACAGCGCCGGACTGTGATTGTTGCTCTGCGTGCAGCACGAATGAATGAACGCCATCTTGTCCACGTGCTTCGAAAGATGCGGGAACAAATCACTCGCCCACGTCCCGCTCTGCCCATGCTGCGCCCAACCGAACGGCGACGCCATCAGCGGCCCCACCGCATCCGGAAAAAACCCCGTCTTGTTGTCAAACCCAGCCAGCGTCTGCCCGTTCCGCTTCTGCAGCTCCGGCTTGTAGTCCCAGGTGTCCACATGACTCGGCCCGCCATTCGCAAAAATCCAGATCACCGACTTCGCCTTCGCCGCCCCATGCGCCGCCCGCGCCGCCATCGGATTCCCCGAACTCCCCATCCCCTTCCCTCCCAGCATCGCCTGCAACGCCAGCCACCCAAACCCACCACCCGCACGCTCCAGCAGCGCCCGTCTCGTCAAAAATCGGTTCATCGCATCCATAAAGTCAGGAAGTTTACAGCAGCCCGCAGCTTTCCTCAAGCCCGCCGCTCCCTCTCCATACTGCCCCAACCCGCTCTCTCTTTCGCCTCCCCCTCCCATCTCCCCTCTCCCGCATCGCCCCGTTGCACCAGCACCGCACCCGCACCAACAATCCCCCATGTTTGAAATCAGGGATAAACCGAAAATGGTGGAACGCGCGCTGCTCATCGGCGCTTACTTCGACCGCCGCGAACAAGCGGAAGCCCAGAGTCTGCTCGACGAACTCGCAGAACTCGCCAGCACCCTCGACATCCCCATCGCAGAATCCCAGCTCGTTTTCGTCAAGGACTCCAACAAACGCTTCCTCACCGGCTCAGGCAAGGTCAAGGAACTCATCGCCCGCGCCAAAGAACTCGAGTGCGATGTCATCATCTTCGACAACAGCCTCAGCCCAGCCCAGCAGCGCGCATGGGAAAAAGAAGGCGACCTCACCGTCATCGACCGCGAGGAAGTCATCCTCGATATCTTCGCCATGCGCGCACGCACCGCCGAAGCACGCCTCCAGGTCGATCTCGCCCGCCAGCAGTACGCCCTCCCTCGTCTCACCCGCATGTGGGGCCACCTCGACCGCCAATCCGGCGGCGGCGGCGGCAGCGGCGGTGCCAATCGCGGCGAAGGCGAAAGCCAGCTCGAAACTGACCGCCGTCTCGCCCGCCGTCGCATCGATACCGTCAAACGCCAGCTCGAGGAAGTCAAACAGCAGCGCCTAACTCAACGCAAGGAGCGCCAGCGCATCCCCATCCCCCAGGCCGCCATCGTCGGCTACACCAACGCCGGCAAATCCACGCTCCTCAACCTCGTCACCGGCGCAGAGGTCCTCGCCGAAGACAAGCTCTTCGCCACCCTCGACCCCACCACCCGCAAGGTCCAGCTCCCCGACGGCCAGCAGCTCCTCCTAACCGACACCGTCGGC
This sequence comes from Verrucomicrobiota bacterium, assembly GCA_003402705.1. Taxonomy (GTDB): domain Bacteria; phylum Verrucomicrobiota; class Verrucomicrobiia; order Verrucomicrobiales; family V1-33; genus V1-33. Next base: position 21,019 of record QQNF01000024.1, read on the forward strand.
TTCATCCGCAATCTCCCCCACCGGCTCATCCAATCCTTCAAAGCCACTCTCGAAGAAGCTGTCGTCGCCGACTTCCTCGTCCACGTCCTCGACGCCAGCCAGGAACGGGTCTTCGAATTCTACAAGACCACCATGGAGGTCCTCGAGGAACTCGACGCCCACGAGAAACGCATGCTCGTCGTCCTCAACAAAATCGACCTCTGCTCGCCCGAACAACGCCGCGCCGTCGCCCAGCACTTCGACAACGCCGTCTGCGTCTCCCTCAAAACCGGCGAAGGCGTCGACGTCCTCCAGCAGCGTCTCAGCGACGTCATGCTCGACCGCACCGTCCGCCTCAAACTCCGTCTCCCCCAGGCCGCCTTCGGCCTCATGCGCATCATCCACGAACAAGGCAAACTCCTCAGCCAGGAGTACGACGAAAACGACGTCCTCGTCGACGCCATCCTCCCGCGCCGCTACGAATCCAACTTCACTCCCTACTTCGATCCCCCTCTCCCAGCCCGCACCCCAGCCCCGTGGGAATCCCCGGCCCAGTAACTCCACCGGCCATGCCCGCCCCCGCTGAACCCGCAACCCTCTCCCCCGGCGACTCCCTCTTCCTCCCGGACGCCGCCGCCACCATCGCCGCAGGCCACGCCCTCGCATCCTCCGCCCAACCCGGCGACGTCATCGCCCTAACCGGTGGTCTCGGTGCCGGCAAAACCCACTTCTCCAAGGGCTTCACCTCCGGCCTCGGCTTCACCTCCGACGTCACCAGCCCGACCTTCAGCCTCGTCCACGAATACCCCGGCGGCCGCCTCCCCGTCTTCCACTTCGACTTCTACCGCCCAGCCACCGCCACCGAAATCATCGCCCTCGGCTGGGACGACTACCTCGACGCCCACGGCGTCTGTCTCGTCGAATGGGCCGACCGCTTCCCCGAGCTCCTCCCGCCCCACACCTCATGGTGGCATCTCGAACCCGACGCCAACGGCCGCCGTCTCACCCGTCTCGCCGGACCTCCCCCGCCGTCAGCCTAACCACCTATCCATGAGCCCTCTCACCCCCGCAGTCCTCAAAGACACGGCCCTCCGCGCGGAAATCCTCGCCGCCCATGACGGCCCGGACGCCTTCCGCATCTGGTGGCTCGGCCAAAGCGGCTTCCTCCTCAAATGGCAGGACCACTACCTGCTCTTCGACCCCTACCTCTCCGACTCCCTCACTGAAAAATACGCCGCCACCGCCAAACCACACGTGCGCCTCAGCGAACGCGTCATCGCCCCGGACCTCCTCGACATGGTCCACTTCGCCACCGCCAGCCACCTCCACACGGACCACCTCGACGCCGCCACGCTCCTCCCCATCGCCCGCGCCTCCACCCATCTCCGGCTCGTCCTCCCCGCCTCCCTAACCGACGCCGCCGCCGACCGTCTCGGCCCCGACGCCCCGATCACTTTCGCCACCCTCGACGACGGCACCTCCACTGGCTGCGGCCCCTTCCACCTCACCGGCATCGCCGCCGCCCATAACACCATCGAACGCGACGCCCTCGGCCAGTGCCGCTTCCTCTCGTTCCTCGTCCGCTTCGGCCCGTTCACCGTCTGGCACAGCGGCGACACTCTCTGGCACGACGCCCTCCCCGCCGCCCTCATCGCCGCACGCCCGGATGTCGTCTTCGTCCCTATCAATGGCAACGACCCCGCCCGCGGCGTCGCCGGCAACCTCAACGGCACCGAAGCCGCCGCCCTCGCCAAAGCCTGCGGAGCCCGCCTCGCCATCCCCCACCACTTCGGCATGTTCGCCTTCAATACCGCCTCCCCTGACGAATTCACCGCCGCCTGTTCCCGTCTCCATCAGCCATTCCGCGTCCTCGGCGGCGGCGAATCCTTCGTCTTCCGCCAATCTCCCGCCACGCCCGCCTGACTCACACCGCCCGCGCCGCCCCGTGCAGCGCCAGCACCCGGGCCACAATCACCGCCGCCAACTCAGCCTTCGGCTGCCGCCCCTGCTCCTCCACCCGGCCATCCCGGTACAGCAGCCACGCCGCATTGTCATCACTCTCAAAACCCGTCTCCACCCCACTCACATCATTCGCCACCACCAGATCACATCCCTTCACCTCCAGCTTCCGCCTCGCATGCTCCAGCAGACGCTCCGTCTCCGCCGCAAACCCCACTAGCACCCCGCCCCATCCCCACGGCCGCCTCACCGACCCCAGAATATCCGTCGTCCGCGCCAGCTCCAGCGTCATCCGCCCCTCCCCCTTCTTGATCTTCTGCTCCGCCGCACGCACCGGCCGGTAATCCGCCACCGCCGCACAAAACACCGCTGCATCCGCCTCTCCAAGTTCCCTCCGCACCGCCTCCGCCATCTCCTCCGCCGTCACCACATCCACCCGCTCCACCCCAACCGGCGTCGCCAGACTAACAGGACCCGCCACCAGCACAACCCGATGCCCCGCAGCCGCAGCAGCCGCCGCAATCGCAAACCCCATCTTGCCCGACGACCGGTTGCTCAGAAATCGGACGGGATCAATCGGCTCACGCGTGGGCCCGGCTGTAACAAGTAGCTGCACCTCCCCATCGGACCCCGGTTTCCTCCTCCTTCAACCCCGTTTGAACGCCCGCGCCTCGTCGTAAATCGCCTCCAACCGCCGGATCTGCGCCCGCTGCTCGAAATTCTCCCGCACCGACACCGCCGCCCCGCTCCCGATCCGCTCCCACAACCCATCCTCCCGCGCCAGCCGCCTCATGTTGTCCAGCAACCGATCTCCATCCCGCTCCTCCACCAGCAGCCCGGTCTCATTGTCCTCCACCGCTTCCGGAATCCCGCCGTGAATCGTCGCCAGCACCGGCAATCCCGTCGCCATCGCCTCCAGCATGCTGTTAGGAACTCCCTCCTGGTTCTGATCCTCCGTCGTCTGGCTCGGATGCAGAAACGCATGGCTCCCGTGATACAACTCACACAATTCCCGCCCGCCCAGAAACCCCGCAAACGTCACCCGGTCCCCCACCCCCAATTCCCCCGCCAGCCGCTGCAGCGGCTCCAGCAGCGGCCCCTCCCCCGCGATCGTGAACCTCGACCTCGGATACTCCCCGCAGAACCCCGCAAACGCCCGCAGGCTCACCTCCAATCCCTTCTTCCCGATCAACCGGCACGCCTGCACAAACCGCCACGCCCCGTCCGCAGGAAACTCCCGCGCCACCGCAGGATACGCCTCCATCGGAATCCCCGTCCGGTTGATCCGAATCTTCTCCGCAGGACACCCCAGCACCACTAGCCTCTCCCGCAGCGACTCCGACCTCGCCATCACCAGCGGCAGAAACCGCAGCAGTTCTCCTAACTTCCCAGCATACCCCGGCTTGTCCTCCCGCGGCATCACATCCATCCCGTGAAACGACACCACCGCAGGCCCCGGCCACCGCCGCAGAAACGGCAGCAGATGCACCCCCGTATGCCCGAAATACACATGCAGCACGTCCGCATGCCGCCGCTCCAGCACCTTCGCCAGCACGCCATACTCCCCGCGGTACACAATCGCCTCCTCACGCTTCACATACTTCAGCCAGAACCGCCGCGCAAAATTACTCCGCACCGCCGGCACCACCTCCACATCCGCAAACGGAAACCGCTCCTCACTCTGCCGCTCCTTCGTCACCACAAAAGTCCGCCACCGCTCCAGCCCAGTCACCTGCCGGTAAATGTGCAGCATCTCAGGCTTCAGAAACGTCGTGCAGTAACTCGCAACTACAGGCTCACTCACAAATCACCCCTTCCTAACCAGTTTCTGGCATGAACGTCGGCAGCGTCACCCCGCGCATCTCCGGCGCTTCGCCCCGCACCGACGCCAGATGCAGTTCCACATTCCGCGCTCCCCACTCATAACACCGCTTCACCAGCCCCGCACAATCCACCGGCACCAGCCACACCGGTGCCTGCCCCCGAAACTCCGCATCCAGCACCTGCCGCAGCAGCACCGCAGCCACCTCCTCATCCGCACACAACCCCGGCCCCACCATCTTCGTCGCCGCATGCACCACCGCCCCCAGAAACCCTCTCACCGTCCCGTCCTCCTCCTCCGCCACCCACAACCGCCAGCACCCCTGCCGATTCTCCACAAAATGCCTCAGATCCTTCTCCCGCCTGATCCCGTTCAGCCTCATCTCCAGATCCGCCATCCCTCCAACATCCCCCTCCCGCGCCACCCGCACCCGCACCCGCCCCGCTTCCATCGCCGGCATCCCCCCATCAGGCACCTCCATCTTCATGTCCTGAAACACTCGCCGCGGCACAAACCCTAACCGAGTGTACAGCGAAAACGAATCCAGATTCATCGCACTCGACACCAACCTCACCGGCTTCCCCTCCGCCTCCGCTCGCCCGATGATCTCCTCCATCAGCTTCCGCGCCACCCCGCGCCCGCCAGCCCCAGGATGCGTCGCCACAATCCCCACCGCCCAATGCGTCTCCCGTGGATGAAAAAATGCCGTCCCCGTCAGCGGCCCTCCCTCCTCATCCTGCACCACCAGACAACACCCGGGATCCAACGCCTCATACAACTCCGGAAAAACCCGGAACGGCCCCGCATCGTCCCCGAACTTCGCCGAATTCAACCGCGTCCGGTACCACGTGCTCAGCGACCCGTGTATCAACTCTGCCTGCTCCTCCCATTCCTCCACCGTCAGCCCACGCAATATCATGGCTGCGTCGCATCGTCCGGCACCACCGCCGCCTCCTCCGCCGCAGCAGGAGCCTCCTTCACCACGTCAATGATCTCACCCTTGAAATTCGCCTCCAGCCTCTCCAGCACCTTGATCGCTGGATCCCCGTAAATCAGACAGTCAATCACCACCTTCCCGGACTCATCCCCATTCTGGTAATTCACATACGCCAGCCCTTTGTTGTCCCACTTCCGCTTGTCCAGCTTGAACGCAGTCGAAAACGGCACCCGGATCCGGTCAGGCGTCGTGAAACTGTCCGCATCCGCTGTCAGCGTCTTCTTCGAATTCACCAGATACTGCCCCAGCATCCCCAACCCGATCAGTCCAGTGATCACCCCGAACACCAGCTGCTCCTTGATCTTGTAATCCCAATCCTCCTCGTGCGGCTTGTCCGGCCACCCCTTCTCTTTCGCCAGCTTGAACCACTCCGCCGTCTTCTTCTCCTTCAGCACCAGCCGCTGGTACTCCGGCCAGTACGACTCGTAGTCCGCCTGCTTCTTCGGATACCCGACCTTCCAGTCGTAAAAGAAAAACGCCGAGAGCCCCAGCAACAGAAGAATCATCGCGATCTTCCGCTTGTGGTACCACGCGGTCACTGGGCAGACGATCGGTTCAGGAGCGTTCTCAATCATGGGACGTAATATTCGCGCAGAAAAGCGGTGTCAGAGCAGTTTGTCAAACTAGGAAGGTGCGTTTCAATCCACCCGATTGAGGGCACTCACCACCGCCTTCACCCCAGCCAGCTCAATGTTCGTGTCCACCGCCGCACCCCATCGGGTCCGCCCGTCCTCGCACCGAATCTGAATGTAGGCAATCGCACTGGCTCCGCTCCCAGATCCAAGATCATGCTCCCGGTATGACGCGACCGCGAATTCAGGCGCACCCGCCGCCACCAACGCCTGCACAAACGCCGCAATCGGCCCGTTCCCCTCCCCCGTCGCCTGCAACTCAACACCCTCACGCTCCAGACTCGCACGGCACCGGAACACCCCGTCCACCCCGTCCGCATGAAAATGATTCAGCCGCCACGGGCTCTCCCGCCCCACATACTCATCCCAGAACATCCCCTTCAACTCCACCCCGCTCACCTCCCGCCCCAGCCGGTCCACCGCATCATTCGCAATCGGCCCAAACTCCCGCTGCATGTCCTTAGGCAGATCAATCCCAAACTCGCTCTCCAGCAGATACGCCACCCCGCCCTTCCCACTCTGGCTGTTCACCCGGATCACCTCTCGGTACTCCCGACCAACGTCCCCAGGATCAATCGTCAGATACGGCACGTCCCAGACCCCCTCGCATCCCTTCCCCTCCCACTCCGCCAAACCCTTCTTGATCGCATCCTGATGCGACCCACTGAACGCCGTGAACACCAGCTCGCCAGCATACGGCTGCCGCGGCGGCACGCTCATCCCCGTACACCGCTCATACACCCCGCGCAGCGCATTCAGATTCGAAAAATCCAGCCCGGGATGAATCCCGTGCATGTACAGATTCATCGCCACCGTCACAATATCCAGATTCCCCGTCCGCTCCCCATTCCCAAACAAGGTCCCCTCCACACGGTCCGCTCCCGCCAGCAATCCCAGCTCCGTCGCCGCCACCCCAGTCCCCCGGTCATTGTGCGTATGCAGGCTGATGATCAGGCTCTCCCGATCCCGAATGTTCCGCCCCATCCACTCAATCTGGTCCGCATACACATTCGGCATCGCCACCTCCACCGTGTCCGGCAGATTCAAGATCATCCGCCGCTCCGCCGTCGGCTCCCATACCCCCATCACCGCCTCCGATATCTCCTTCGCAAACTCCACCTCCGTCGCACTGAAACTCTCCGGCGAATACTGCAGCCGCACGTCCGTCCCCGCCAAACGCCCGATCCGCTCCCGGATCATCTCCGCCCCGCGCACCGCCATGTCCTTGATCTCCGCCTTCGTCTTCCCAAACACCACCCGCCGCTGCGCCGGTGACGTCGAGTTGTACAGGTGAATGATCACCCGCTTCGCTCCCATCAGCGACTCACACGTCTTCTCAATCAGATCCTCCCGAGCCTGCACCAGCACCTGAATCGTCACATCGTCAGGAATGTGCCCCTTCTCAATCAGCGTCCGGTTGAACGCAAACTCCGTGTTCGACGCCGACGGAAACCCCACCTCAATCTCCTTGAACCCGCACCGCACCAGCGCATCAAACAACTCAAGCTTCTGCGAAACATTCATCGGCACCGCCAGCGCCTGATTCCCATCCCGCAAATCCACACTGCACCACACCGGCGGCGCACTCAGCACCCGTTGCGGCCAGCGCCGGTCAGGAAGCTCAATCGGTGGATAGGGTCGATACTGCTGCGAAGGTTGTGAAAGCATGGAAAGTCGTGAGTTTAGTCCGTCGATGACAGCCGCTCGGCTGCCGGAATGGGCGCAACGTCCCGAGGATCATCCCCCCGCATCGTCACCCTGATTGCCATTCGTAAGCTCCCCGCCCGCCCGGCGTCCACGCCATCACGGGCGGACTCCAGTCAGTCGGAGAGCTTCATAAGTCGCAGCGGCATCAGGTAAACCATCACACCTCCCAACTTGCGCACCACAAACCCCCGCGCAAGCAGGATTCCACCGCCCCCCTCAGCCTCACCTCCCATCACGGAATCGACGCCAGCCCCCACTTCGCTCCAATCGCCTCCAGCTCCGGCCGCATCGCCCACTCGTCAGGCCGCTCACTCGTCTCATGCCTCCGGCTCGCCCCCTTCAGCACCATGCACCCGGTGTTGTCCCCGATGCTCCGGATCTCCTCGATCTCCTCAGCCGTAAACGGCACCCCGCCAGCCGGCATCGCCGCAAAATCCCGAATCTTGTCCTCTATCGGCCGCGCATTCTCCCCAGCCTCCTGAATGAATGTCGGCACCAGGCTCGCCACCGCAGGCTGCGCCAGATTCCACAACCCAGCCAACTGCAAGGTGCTCAACCCGTACTTCTCCGCAATCGGCCGCATCCGGTCAATCTTCGCACACCCAGCCTCCACCCACCCCGCCGGACGGTACGTCCGGTGATCCCCCGGCCGAAACACATGCCCAGGCCTCACATCCCCGTGAAACAACCCACCATAATCCACCACCCGCGCCAGCACCTTCACCCCGAACTCCTCCGCCGCAGGCAGCACCAACCCACCCGGCCAAGGCTCCAGCGGATTCAGAATCAGCATCGCCCAGTCAATCAACTCGCAATACCGCTCGAAACAGTGAATCAGATCATACGCAAACCCATTCGCCGGCCCCGGCGCAACCCCTAACCGCTTCGTCAGCCCCGCTTCCTTCAACCCCGCCATCCCCCCCCACACCGCATCACTCGTGTACCCCCGCTCATCCGGATTGTGCAGCATCACCAGATCAAAATAGTCCGTCCGGCAACGCTCCAGCGACTTCTCCGTCGCCATCTTCAGATACTCCGCATAACCCTCAGGCCCACGCAGCGATGGCTCCGTAAAACGCGGATAACCCTTCGACCCGTCCCGCACACCCTCGTAAATATCGTGCCCCACCGTCCCCACAAGGCAATACGTCGACCGGTCAATCCCAGCCAGCGCCTCCCCCAGCATCTCGTCCGCCCGCCCAACCCCATACACGTCCGCCGTCACAAACGTCCGCACCCCCTGCTCATACGCAAATCGGATCACCTCCGCAAAGCGCTGGTCGTTGAGCTGTTCGCCAAAATGCATGAAGCGTCCGCCGCTCCACGTGCCGTATGCAGTTGTAGTAAGATCCATAACGTTGGGCTCCATGTTACTCGGGTTGCCGTCCCCCATGCAAACGGGAACATGCCCGCTCCCATTTCATTCCCGCAAGATGCGCCACACTTTGCCCAAAATCCGCACACCCCACCCACTTCCCACTTCTCACCTCCCCACCCCTCTGCCCACACAAAAAAAGGGAGGCCCCCGCGAAGGGACCTCCCGCAATTCTTTCAGCCACTCAGGGCGTCACTCGCCAGCAGGCACTGCTGCCGCCGCCTCTTCACCACCCGACTGGCCTTGCTGACCCTCCGGCTGTCCTCCCTCTCCACCCCCGCCATTCCGCGGCTCACGGTACTCACGGTACTCGCGCGCCGGCGGCGGCGATGGCGGCCGACGCGCCCGCAACTCCTCCTGCAGAAAAATCTCCGCAAGCCGGAAGCTCCTCCGCGCCAGCTCCCGCGCATCATTGTCAGGAAACAACTCCACGCCCTCTTCGCTCACCTCAGCTAGATAAATGTCCCACGCCTTCTTGCAAAGCTCATCCACAGGCATCCGCGCACGGTCCTCAGCCTCGCGCCGCTGGCGATCCTGCTCGCGACGACGCGTGTCTTCCTCGCGACGCAGGCGCTCCTGCTCGCGACGCTGCTGCTCCTGCTGCCGCCGCTGCGCTTCCTGCTCGCGTCGCTGCTGGTCAAACTCGCGTCGCTGCTGCGAGTCCTGATCACCTCGCGGTTCACCACGAGGTTCGCCGCGCTGATCACCACGGGGTTCACCACGCGGATCCCCGCGACGCCCACCAGGCCCCTGCGGGTCTCGGGGTTGCCGCGGTGGCATGGATTCACTCGGGGAGGCTTCATTGGAGGGGGTGTCGTTCGCAGCAGCGCCACCTTCTGACGCAGAAGCGTCAGAGGCTTGCTCCGCCATGACCGCCTCCGCTATGTCCTGGACGACTTCCATCGGAAGCTCGCCGGATTCTTCGGTATTGGGGTCCATATCGGTTGATTCTGAAGAGTTGGGGGCAGACGAAGCTCCCGGGCGGCCTTTATAGCGGCGCGGGCGCTTCCTGTTCTGAAACATTGGGTTGTCTTTCATCCGGGGTATCCGCCAGTGAATGCCAGCGGATGTTCATGCTTGGCAGCCTTCCGTGACTTCGTCCAGGACGAAAAACACGAACTTCAGTCTCCCCGTAGTACCAAGGCCGCATTGACAGCCTCACCCACCACGGAAATCCCGCGCCGCTCAAGCCGTTCTCTCAATGACGGCGCTTCGGCCGCCCGTCGTCCTCCTCCATGTGCGACAGGATCTCATCCATCGACAGCGTGTGCACATGCGGCGTCCGGTCATCCTCGTCGTCATCGTCATCCTCATCCCCAACGTCCTCCACATACGCCACCTTCGGCTTCTCAAACTTCCGGTGCCGCAAATGCTGCGCAATCGGCGACAGCGTCATGCTGATCGCCCGCCCAGCCTGCTTCGGAATCATGTCCACATGCGCCATCGTCTTCAAATCCTCAATCACTCGGTTCATCAACCGCATCCCAATCTCAGGATGCGCCATCTCACGCCCACGAAACTGACACACCACCCGCAACTTGTTGCTCTCATCCAGAAACTCCTCCGCATGCATCATCTTCGTCGTGTAATCGTGCGGCGAAATGTTGATCCGGAACTTCATCTCCTTCACCTTCCCACCCTTCTGCTTCCCCTTGTCCTTCTGGTGCTTCGACTGCTCGTACTTCCACTTCCCATAACTGATGATCTTGCACACCGGCGGCTTCGCCTCAGGCGCAACCTCCACCACGTCAAGCCCCCTCGAACGCGCAATCTGAATCGCCTCCTGCGGCGTCATAATCCCAATCTGCTGATCGGTATTCCCGTCGACAACACGGATGCGGGGTGCCCGGATGCGGTCGTTCACCCGGGTGGTGTCCCGGGCCCGGGACGGCTGGTTTCTCGAAGGATATGCAGGAATAAGCGTGAGCAGGTTGGTGTTTCAACTGAAACGCCGCGCGACGGGCGCAGCAGGGGTTCGACCGGTTAGCCCGGTAGGAGTACAAAACTGAATCACATCAATACCCGTCATCCGATCAATGGGTCGCATCCTGCCGCTCTGTCCGGCCCTCCGCCATACTCAAAACGACCGCGCCGCCTGCGGGCATCATCATGCTACGCAGCAGAGCAACGGTCAGGCAGTGGGCGCGTGGTTCAGTCAACTGGTTGAAGTTAACAGGACCACCCCCACCGCGCAACTCCAAAATCCACCAATTTCCCCCCTCACCCCGTCCCGTAGGGACCCCCGGTCAATAGCCCGGGGTCGAGCGAAGCGACACCCCGGGATAACCATGCAAAATTTCCACAACCCCGTACGGGGTTGCCCCTCTCCCCACACGCCGCCGCACGCTCCGATCCGCCGCAACAATCCCAGATCTCTGGGCGCACTCAATGCGCGTGGCCCCTGCGAACCAGCCCACTCCCATCCCCCCCTCACGCCAGCGGCGAATAGTCCGTCGGCACCATCATCACACTCTTCACCCCGTCCGCCACCGTCAGACTCCCCCCAGCCGCCTTCTCCGACGCCTCCCGCACCCGCGTCCACTCCGGATCCGCCCGAAACGCCTTGAACGATGCCGCCGCCGCCTCAGCCGACGCATGCGCCAGCAGATACGTCAGCGTCACGTCCGCCCCAGGCTGCCCCGACGCCAGCGTCCAGTAAATCACATTCGTCATGCCGTGCTTCGTAAACAACCCGCACGTATTCCCACGGAACCGCTCCAGCAGATTCGGCAGCAGCTTCGCCGGCGTCGTATACGTCCGCCACTCAAACACCCGCTCCGGCGTCTTCCGCTCCAGCTTGCACTCAGGCGAAAAATCCGTCGTCTCAAGCATCTGCGACTCCACCTTCGCCACCAAGGGCCCGTCCTTCTCCGACGCCGCCGCCGCACGCTTCCAATCAGGATCCGCCATGAACGCCTTCCACGACGCATCCCGCGCCGCACGGTCCGCATACAACAGGAAATACACCAGCTTCCTCTCCGCGTTCTCCACAGGCATGAAATACCCTCCGTTCGTCATCCCGTGCTTCTTGAACAGCGCACACGTGTGATCCCGGAACCGCGCATTCAACGCATCCAGCTTCCCAGGATGCGCCGCATACACCCGCAACTCATAACACCTCCCCGCCCCCTCCGCCCGCACAGCAGCAGGCAGCAACAGAGTGGCAGCAGAACGATGGACAAATTGGCGGCGGGTCATGGCGGGTTTGCTTTGATGGTTGCACCCACTATGCCACCGCCCCATCTGTCCCCATGAGACTGATCCGATACGGTTCCGCGGGAAATGAACGCCCAGCTGTCCTCCTTGGCTCCGAACGCATCGACGCCTCCGCCGTCACCTCCGACTTCAACGAGGCCTTCTTCGCCGACCACGGCATCGACCGTCTCCGCGCATGGCTCGTCTCCAGCGCCGCCTCCGCCCCCCGCATCCCCGACCACGTCCGCTGGGGCCCTCCCGTCGCCAGACCCTCCAAAATCATCTGCGTCGGCCTCAATTACCGCGCCCACGCCCTCGAAACCGGAGCCGCCATCCCCTCCGAACCAGTCCTCTTCCAGAAGGCCTCCTCCGCGTGGTCCGGCCCCTTCGACCCCATCCTCATCCACCCCGGAGCCGCCAAAACCGACTGGGAAGTCGAACTCGCCATCGTCATCGGCACCAAAGCCTCCCACGTCTCCGAATCGAACGCCCTCCACCACGTCGCCGGCTTCGCCATCATGAACGATGTCAGCGAACGCGCATGGCAGAAAGAACTCGGCGGCCAATGGACCAAGGGCAAAAGCGCCGACTCCTTCGCACCCTTCGGCCCCATCCTCGTCACCCCGGACGAAGCCGGTAACCCCGACGCCCTCGACCTCTCCCTCTCCGTCAACGGCCACACCCGCCAGCAAAGCTCCACCGCCGACCTCATCTTCCCTGTCCCCTTCCTCATCAGCTACATCAGCCGCTTCATGACGCTTCTCCCAGGCGACGTCATCTCCACCGGCACCCCCTCAGGCGTCGGCGCAGGCACCAACCCACCCGAATTCCTCAAACCCGGCGACTTCGTCGAAGCCTCCGTCGCTGGCCTCGGCTCCCAGCGGAATCCAGTCACCCTGGCTCCCTGACCCAACCCCCTGATCAGCCCCCTAACGCGCCCCGCCGCACGCTTCACACTTTCTTCACGGCTTCCCCAAGGGCGTTCACTGGCATCCCCTCGCCAGCGACCCACCTTGCGGCACTGCCATGAATCCTCCTCGGGAACCATCCTCCGAATCCTCCCACGACCACCACGGGCTCCACAAGCTGTCCGTCACCACCCTCGTCATCGCCGCCCTCGGCGTCGTCTTCGGCGACATCGGTACCAGCCCCATCTACACGCTGCGCGAATGCTTCAGCCCGGCCAGCCCGCACCACATCGACCCCTCCCGCGGTCACATCCTCGGGGTCGTCTCGCTCATCCTCTGGTCCCTCATCCTCCTCATCTGCATCAAATACCTCGTCTGCGTCCTCCGCGCCGACAATAAAGGCGAAGGCGGCATCCTCTCCCTCATGGCCCTCGCCGCTCACGGGCTCTCGGAACAATCCCGCCGCAGAGCCTGCATCGTCATCCTCGGCCTCGCCGGTGCCGCCCTCCTCTTCGGCGACGGCATCATCACCCCGGCCATCTCCGTCCTCAGCGCCGTCGAAGGCCTCAAAGACGGCGGCCTCCTCGGCACCCCGCCCACTCTCCCGGACGCCGCCGCCACATGGGAAATCCAGCGCCAGTGGCTCATCGTCGCCATCACCGCCGTCATCCTCATCGCCCTCTTCTCCGCCCAGTTCCTCGGCACCGACCGCGTCGGCAGATGCTTCGGCCCCCTCACCGCCCTCTGGTTCCTCACACTCGCCGGCATGGGCTGCTCCCATCTCACCGCCAACACCGACATCCTCGCCGCCTTCAACCCCATCCACGGCTGGCACTTCCTCACCACCAGCGGCCACGCCGGCTTCGTCATCCTCGGCAGCGTCTTCCTCGCCGTCACCGGCGGCGAAGCCCTCTACGCCGACATGGGCCACTTCGGCCCAAACCCTATCCGCCGCGCGTGGTTCTACCTCGTCTTCCCAGCCCTCGCCCTCAACTACCTCGGCCAGGGCGCTCTACTCCTCAACAACCCCGAAGCCGCCCGCTCCCCGTTCTTCCAGATGGCCCCCCAATGGGCCACTCTCCCCCTCGTCCTCCTCGCCACCGCCGCCACCGTCATCGCCTCCCAGGCCCTCATCACCGGCACCTACTCCCTAACCCTCAGCGCCGTCCAACTCGGCTACCTCCCACGCATCAGCATCCGCCACACCTCCGAACACGCCCGCGGCCAGATCTACATCCCCCTCGTCAACTGGGCCCTCATGCTCGCCTGCCTCGCCCTCGTCGTCACCTTCCGATCCTCCTCCAACCTCGCCGCCGCCTATGGTGTCGCCGTCACCATGACGATGCTCATCACCACCATCCTCTTCGGCTTCGTCGCCCGTCTCCTCTGGCGCTGGTCCCTCCCAGCCACCCTCGCCGTCTGCTCGATCTTCGGCATCATCGAAGCCGGCTTCCTCGCCGCCAACCTCACCAAATTCTTCCACGGCGGTTGGTTCCCCATCGCCACAGGCGCTCTCATCTTCGCCGTCATGACCACATGGGCCACCGGCCGAAAACTCGTCCGCGCCCGTCTCGACCAGTCCGCTCTCTCCCACGAAGCCCTCGTCGAATCCCTCAACCGCCGCCCTCCCATCACCGTCCCCGGCACCGCCATCTTCCTCACCAGCACCCGCGGCCGTACCCCCATCGCCATGCTCCACAGTCTCAAACACTTCGGAGCCATCCACCAGCGTGTCATCTTCCTCACCATCGAGGTCCTCGACGAACCATGGATCCTCCCCAGCCGCCGCCTCTCCATCGAACCAGTCGGCACCGGCTTCTGGCGCGTCACCGGCCGCATCGGCTTCATGCAGAAACCAAACGTCCCCCGTCTCCTCCGCCAGTGCGCCTCCCTCGGCCTCGACATCAACCCGGACCACGCCACTTTCTTCACCGGCCGCGAAATCATCGTCCCCTCCGCTCGCCCTGGCATGGCCCGCTGGCGCGAACACCTCTTCTCCCTCGCCAGCAGTCTCGCCCAGCAACCCGCTTCCTACTTCCAGATTCCCGTAGGCAGAGTCATCGAACTGGGCCAGCAAGTCGAAATCTGACCCCGGCTCCCCTCCCATGGAACCAGACGCCGCCACCAGAAAGGAATCCGACTCCCTCGCCCTCGTCGCCCAGTACAGCGGCGCTCTCGCCGTCGTCTTCTCCGTCGCCACCGCCTGCCGCGCCATCCTCCCCCAGACCGGCTACCTCTTCTCCGCCCTCATGTTCCTCATGGCCATCGTCCTCGCAGGAACCCGCTGGCACCGCGGCCCAGTCATCCTCATGGCCATCCTCAGCGCCCTCACATGGAACTTCGTCTTCCTCCAACCCCAATTCACCTTCCTCATCCACAACCCAGGCGACCTCGCCGTCTTCGCGCTCTTCTTCATCGTCGCCCTCAGCATGGGCCACCTCACCTCCAATCTCCGCCAGCGCGAAGACGCCCTCGAACGCCACCACCGCGAACGCGAATCCCTCCTCGCAGAACGCCACCGCGCTAACCTCCTCGCAGAAAGCGAACGCCTCCACCGCACTCTCCTCGACAGCGTCTCCCACGAACTCAAAACCCCCATCACCATCATCCGTACCGCCCTCGACGGGCTCGCCTCCCCTAACCCCTACACCGCGGAAATCACCACCGCCACCCGCAGGCTCCAGCACATCGTCGACAACTTCCTCGGCATGACCCGCGTCGAAGCCGATGCCCTCCGCCCCAATCTCAACTGGGAAGAACTCCACGACGTCATCCGCGCCGCCACCTCTCCCCTCGAAGAAGAGTTCCGCTCCCGCCCGCTCCTCATCTCCGGCCTCGATTCCCTCCCGCTCCTCAAACTCGATAGCCGTCTCCTCGCCCAGGCCCTCTCCAACATCCTCCACAACGCCGCCTCCTACTCCCCTCAGGGCTCATCCGTCGAAATCTCCGCCTCCTTCCTCGCCAATTCCCTCGAAATCTCCGTCCGCGACCACGGCAAGGGCATCCCCGATGGCGCAGAAAACGCCGTCTTCGACAAATTCTACCGCGGCCCAGACGTCCACGCCGGCGGCACCGGCCTCGGCCTAGCCATCGCCCGCGGTCTCGTCCGCTCCATGAGAGGCGACATCTCCGCTCGCAATCACCCCGACGGCGGTGCCTGCTTCACCATCCGTCTCCCCGCCCAGGCCGCCCCTCTCTCCCCATGAACAAGGTCGTCATCATCGACGACGAACCTCAGGTCCGCCGTCTCCTCTCCATGGTCCTCAAATCCCGCAACTACGAGGTCCACGAAGCCGAAGACGGTCCCTCCGGCCTCCAACACATCGCCTTCCTCCGCCCCGACGCCGTCCTCCTCGACCTCGGCCTCCCCGCCATGGACGGTCTCTCCGTCCTCAAACGTCTCCGCGAGTGGAGCGAGGTCCCCGTCCTCATCCTCTCCGTCCGCGACGAAGAAGCCCTCAAGGTCGAAGCCCTCGAAGCAGGCGCTGACGACTACGTCACCAAACCCTTCGGCACCGCTGAACTCCTCGCCCGCCTCGCCGTCATCCAGCGCCGTTGCTTCACCCGCCAGCACCCCGAAATCACCGCAGGAAACCTGACACTAAACCTCCTCCACCACGAAGCCTCCCTCGCCGGCGACCGCCTCAAACTCACTCCCACCGAATTCTCCCTCCTCCACACCCTCGCAGAACACGCCGGCCGCATCGTCACCTTCGGCCAGATCATCCGCCGCGTCTGGCCAGCCCAACTCTCCGATCAAAGCGAAGCCCTCCGCGTCCACATCAGCCACCTCCGCCGCAAACTCGGCACCACCGGCCCGCAAATCATCAACGAACCCGCCATCGGCTACCGACTCATCGATTCCTGACAACCCTCACACCCCCAACACACCCCGCCTCACACCCGGAACAGCGCCCCCAGCTTCTTCCCTAGCAGCAGCCCCGCCCCGCTGATCGTAATCGTCAGAAACACCATCGCCCACACCCCCAGCGCACTCGCCAGCGCATCACCATTCCCCAGATTCCCGAACAATTCGTAAATCGCCTTCGTGATCGGGAAATGCTCGCGCTTCTGCGCCAGAATCAGGCTGTCACTCACCTCCAGCATCCCGAACGCAAACGCCAGCAGCGCCCCCGCGATCAGATTCGCCGAAATCAGCGGCAGCGTCACCCGCCAGATCGCCTTCAGCGGCGCACACCCCAGATTCTGCGCCGCCTCCTCCAGCACCGGACTCGTCTGCTGCAGACCCGCACTCGCACTCCTCACCACATACGGCAATCGCCGGATACTGTACGCCACCACCAGCAGCAGCAGCGGATCATCATTCGGCCCTATCAGAAACCGGAATACCTGCCCCTCCCGCGTCATCGCCAGATAACCAAACGCCAGCACCAGCCCGGGCACCGCAATCGGCAGCATCGACAGCGCATCCAGCAGATGCCTCCCCGGCAGCTTCGTCCGCACCGTGATCCACGCAATCGTAAACCCTAGCACACAGTCAAACACCGTCGCCAGCCCCGCATACTTCAGGCTGTTCTGGATCGACGGCACCGTCAGGCTGTGCCCCAGCGCATCCCGGTAATGCTGCATCGTCCCATGCGCCGGCACCACCGTCCCATACCAATTCCCCGAAAACGAGGTCCGCACCACCCCGATGTGCGGCTGCACCGCCAGAAAGATCACCAGCGCAAAAAACCCCGCCGCCGCCATCCCCTTCCATCCCCGCAGCACCTTCAGCTGCGCCGCCATGCTCGCCCGCCCCGCACTCGCATAATCACTCCGCCCGAACGCCAGCTTGCTCGCCAGAAACAGCAGCACGCTGATCACTAGCATCACCGCTACCAGCGCATATGGCAGCGGGTTCCCCCCCATGTCCTTCGCCCCATCGAAAATCTGCACCGACGTCACCCGGCTGTAATCAAAAATCAGCGGCACCCCCAGCTCCGTAAATCCCCAGATGAACACAATGCTCGCCCCCGCAAAAATCCCCGGCATCGCCAAGGGCAAGGTCACTCGGAAAAACCGCCGCACCGGCGCACAACCCAGATTCTCCGCCGCCTCGTCCATCGCCGGATCCAGATTCGACAGCGCCGCCGTGATGTTCAGATAAAGAATCGGATACAGATGCAGGCTGTTCATCACAATCACCCCAGGCAACCGCCCCGCCCCTAACCAGTCCACCGGATGCCCCGCATCCATCAATCCCATCCCCACAAACAGCGCATTCAACGCCCCCATCTGACCCAGAATCTGCTTCACCCCGATCGCCCCCACAAACGGCGGCAGTATCAGCGGCACCAGCAGTAGCGACGTCAGCACCAGCTTCCCCCGGAACTCGCACCGCGCCGCCAGCAGCGCCAGCGGCAGCGCCAGCACCATCGCCCCAGCCGTGCTCCCCAGCGCCATCTTCAGCGAATTGATCAGTCCCTCCACATACACCGGATTGCTGAACACCAGCTTCACATACTCCAGCGTAAACACCCGCCCGCCCCCAGCCCGCGGCTTCAGAAACGCCTCCTGCACCGTCACCAGAATCGGCCACAGAAAAAACAACGCCATGAACGCCGCCGTGAACAACAGCACGATCACAGCAGGATGAAACGTTCGACGCAGGGAATTCACACCCCCGCCGTAACCCCGCCCCTCGCCACGCGCAACCCTCGGACCACCCTCTCCCCTCAACCTCCCTTCAACTCCACAAACGCCACCGCCGACGGATTCCCCACCGCCGCAAAATGTCCCGTGAACTCCAGCCGCCCCGTCCGCTTATCCACCCGGAACACCGCCACATGGTCCGCACGCTGATTGCAGCAGTACAGAAACCGCCCGCTCGGATCGATGCTGAAACTCCTCGGGTAATTCCCACGCGTCCACTCCTCCCCCACAAAACTCAGCGTCCCATCCCGACCCACCGCAAAAATCCCGATGCTGTCATGCAGCCGATTCCCCGCATACACAAACCGCCCATCCCCAGAAACCAGAATCCCCGAACAGAAATTGCTCCCCGCATACCCAGGCGGCAAACTCGAAATCGTCTGCCGCTCCGCCAGCACGCCCTTCTCCCCGTCATAGTCAAAGACCGTGATCGTCGACGCTTCCTCCTGAATCACATACAACCGCCGCCCGTCCGGATGAAAATCAAAATGCCGCGGCCCATCCCCCGGCGGCAATGACACAAACGCCGGATCACTCGGCGTCAACTCCCCGCTCTTCTCGTCAAACCGCCACACATACACCCGGTCCAACCCCAGATCCGTGTGCAGCACATGCTTCCCTCCCGCATCCGCCCGAATCATGTGCGCATGCGTCCGATCATGCCCGCTGAACGCAAAACTCCCCGCAGGCGCATGCGCCGACCTCGCCGGCCCAATCTCCCCCGCATCCTCCCGCACACACACCGCCGCACCCAACCGCCCATCCTCCAACACCGGCAGCACCGCCACCGTCCCGCCAAAGTAATTCGCCACAAACAAAAACCGTCCTCCCGGATGCAGGCTCACATAAGTCGGCCCCGCCCCGCCTGACTCCACTTCATTGATCAGCTTCAACCCGCCATCCGCCCCGCTCACCGCATACGCACTCACCGTCCCCACCTTCCCAGCCCCGCGCCGCTCCGTCTCGTTCGCCGCATACAGAAACTTCCCGTCCGCACTCACCACCAGACAACTCGGACTCACCCCGGACTCCACCACCCCAGCCGCCGTCAGCGCCCCAGTCTCACCATCCGCTCGGAATAAATGAATCCCCCGCCCGTTCCCCGGCGGCAAATCCACCTGCGTCGGCAACACGTCCTTCAATGGCGAACTGAACGTACCCACATACACCATCAGCGGCACCCGACCCCCAGTTCCCTTCTCCTCCGCCCCCTCAACCACCCCCACACCAGCCAGCCACCCGGCTGTTCTCAACACGTCACGACGGGATGGATGATTCATTCTCATGGCTGGATCGTTCGTCACTCTCGTCACCCTACGTCCCCGCCACCTCCCGTATTGCAACACCTTCCGCCACCCCTGTTGCGACCCGCCCCACCCCGCCCATCAATCCACTCCCATGCCCAGACTCGCGCTCTCCGCGCTGCTGCTCCTCATCGCCTTCTCCCCAAGCTGCCGAAACGACCCCGCAGACAAGGCACGTCTGCGCCTCCACAACTCAGGCTACGCCTTCTCCGTCGACGACTTCCTCCGCGCCGCCTCCGACGGCCGCGAATCCATCCTCCGCGACTTCATCACCGCCGGCATGCGACCCGACGTCACCGACGCCTCTGGCACCTCCGCCGTCTCCCGCGCCTCCTCCGCGGGCCACGGCCACCTCGTCACTCTCCTCATCAATCAAGGCGCAGCCCCCGCCGTCTCCGGCCCTAAAGGCGGTCCCATCCTCCTCGCCGCCGCCGCCTCCGGTGACCTCGACGCAGTCTCCGCCCTCATCCGCGCCGGCGCAGACCCCGCATGGCTCGACCCCGACGGCTGGTCCGCTCTCGCCACCGCCGCTCAACACGGCCACGCCCCCATCATCGCCGCCCTCGCCCCCATCGCCCCTAACCAACTCGACCGCGCCCTCAAAATTGCCGCCCTCGAAGGCCACACCGCCGCCATCGCCGCCCTCCTCGACGCCGGCGCTGACCCCATCGCCCCCACCTCCGACGGCCGCTCCGCCCTCATGTTCGCCGCCGAACACGGTCGCAACGACGCCGCCACTCTCCTCCTCCTCCGCGGCGCAATCCCCACCGCCCTCGACCTCCAATCCCTCTCCGCCGCCGACCACGCCGATCAGAACGGCCACGACGCCCTCGCCATCACACTCCGTCAGGCCGCCCCTCCTCTCCCTGCCAATTCCCTGCCTACACCAGCATCCGCCCCTCCTCCATGGCCCGGTCTCCCCGCCTCCTCCCTAGCCGCCGCCGCCGCCCAGTTCTCCTCCATCACCATCTCCCCGCGCTCATGGCCCTTCTCCCTCACCTCCGTCGCCCCTGACAATTCCTCAGCCTCCTTCCTCCTCGCCGATTCCCCGGAGCCCCTCACCTTCTCCTCCGGCGACGCCGTCGGCATCTCAGGCTGGATCATCGACTCCATCACCCATCGTCTCGTCCCGCTCCGCCCCGGCTCCGACCGACTAACTGACCTCTCCGAAGTCAGGCTCCGCCGCGACGACAACCCGAACCGTCTCCTCGCCGTCCGCGGCTGTCTCGTCCAATCCCCCGAATGGTCCGCCACCATCCGCATCGGCAACCACCCGGATCCTCTCTCCCTCCACTCAGGCGACCAATTCGACGCCGCCGGCATCCCCGTCCGCATCGCCGCCATCCTCCCCTCCGCACTCATCCTCGCCAACTCCGCCACCTCGGAACAACTCTCCGTCCCCGCCACCCGCTGACCCATGCGCGAAAAACCTGATTTCGTCGCCCGACTCCACGACGTCCCTCACCAACCCGGCGTCTACCTCATGCGCGACCGCCTCAACCGCATCATCTACGTCGGCAAAGCCCGCGACCTCCGCCGCCGTCTCAGCAACTACTTCCAACCCTCCCGCACCCGCCTCGCCGACCTCAAAACCCGCGCCCTCATCAACAGCATCTGGGACTTCGAATTCCACACGGTCCGCAACGAACCCGAAGCCCTCCTCCTCGAAGGCCGTCTCATCAAGGAATACCGGCCCCGCTATAACATCTCCTTCCGCGACGACAAACGCTTCCTCCTCCTCAAGGTCCACCCCGAGGAACCATGGCCGCGCTTCCATCTCACCAGAACCCGCAAAGACGACGGCGCCCGCTACTTCGGCCCCTTCGCCCACAGCGGCAGTCTCCGCGCCACCCTCACATGGATGCAGAAACAATTCGGCCTCCGTTCCTGCCGACCAGTCACCCCTGGCGAAAACGACTACCGCCACTGCCACAATGACCTCATCCGCAATTGCTCCGCCCCCTGCATCGGCCGCATCACCCGCCCCGAATACATCGCCCGCGTCAACGATGCCTGCTCGTTCCTCGAAGGCAAAGCCCGCGACCACCTCAAGGAAATCGAAGCCGAAATGATGGCCGCCGCCGCAGAACTCGACTTCGAACGCGCCGCCGACCTCCGCGACATGCTCGCCGACTTCCGCAAAACCCTCCAGCCCGCACGCCGTTTCACCAGACAACGCGGCATCACCGGCCCCAATATCGACCCCATGGAAGATGTCAGGGAACTCGCCGACATCCTCGGACTCGAACGCATCCCCCTCGCCATGGAATGCTTCGACATCTCCAACATCTCCGCCAACCACATCGTCGCCAGCATGGTCCGCTTCACCAACGGATCCGCAGACACCGCCGCCTACCGCCGCTACCGCATCCGCTCGGTCAGCACCCAGAACGACTTCGCCTCCATGGCCGAAGTCGTCCGCCGCCGCTACCAGCGCATCCTCCTCGAAGGCCGCCACGCCCTCGGCGCAGACCAGGCCGACGCCTCCCAGGAATCCCCCCTCGATGCCCTCCGCCGTCTCGAATCCTCCCCTCCCTCCCAACCGCTCCACCCCTTCGTCCGTCTCCCCGACCTCGTCATCGTCGACGGCGGCAAAGGCCAGCTCTCCAGCGCCTGCGAAGAACTCCAGCGCCTCGGCCTCCACTCCCTCCCCATCATCGGCCTAGCCAAAGAACGCGAGGAAATCTTCCGCCCAGACACCCCGGATCCCCTCGTCCTTCCCCACACCTCCGGAGCCCTCCGCCTCCTCCAGCGCATCCGCGACGAAGCCCACCGCTGGGCCAATGGCTACCATCAGCTCCTGATGAAACGTCGCGTCGGCGAAAGCCTCCTCGACGACATCCCCGGCATCTCCGAAGCCCGTAAACGCGCCCTCCTCGCCCACTTCGGCTCCGTCACCAGAATCCGCCGCCTCACCCCAGACACCCTAGCCTCCGTCCCAGGCATCAGCCGCCGCCTCGCCGACACCATCAAATCATGGCTCGAAACCCACTGACCTACAAAACAGCAAGCCCCCAATAGCAAAGTGGCACGGGCATCCTGCCTGTGACCTCAATGCCCGCCATCTCCGAACAAGCAGCCGAAGGCTCTGGACTGCTGTCAGCATTACAGCTCTCTCTCGCGCACGGAGTGCGCCTACCAGCCCCTCTCCAAACAAGCCCTCCGAACAAGCAGCCGAAGGCTCTGGACTGCTGTCAGCATTACAGCTCTCTCTCGCGCACGGAGTGCGCCTACCAGCCATCTCCCCACAAGCCCGGGCACGCGAGGCTCCGTACTCGCACCTCTCCCCACAAGCCCCTACCCTCTCCCCACAAGCCCTCTCAAATTTCAAATCCCCCCTCTACCCACCACACCAACATTACACCAATCCCAACCGGGGTTGCGTCGCCCCACCACCATCCTCGCATCCCTCAAACCACCGCTCGCCACAATCCATTCCCTCCCTGCCAGCGGCACCACCTCCCGCCAGATTGTTCAAGGACAACCAGTCAGCCACGACCCGGGATTGCCATCATGGCACGGCCTGGAAGAAATTCCCGTTCGAACAAGGATCGGATGCTCCGTCTGACTCCATCCACTCCTTGAACCATTCGAAAAAGGAGGCACCAACAATGCGATCAGGCTCCACATACGGGTCATCATCCTCATCGATTTCCCCACGCTCCATGCTGATCACACGCCACTTCATGGTTCCAGGCACCTCAAGCCAAAGTCCATACTGCGTCGCTTCCGTTTCATACTGTTCACCAAATCGGAAGGTGCGCATGGGGCGGTCCAGAAATTCCCTTCGCTCGTTGATTTCTTCAATGATTTTCTCCTCAGGCCACAAATACAAAGGATAAGCCAAGGTGATGGCGAGCGCTTTTTCGTATTTTTCGTAAAAGGCGATGAATTCAGGGGGCAGCGGATGGCGCACCGATTCCTGCAGTCGACTCAGTCCATGCCCGGGTACTGTAGCATAACTAGTTGCCTCGAAAATGCAGTTTCCAAATTCATCCGCTTCCTGTACAATTCTTGCCGCAGGAGAACCGGATGCATCATTCCTAATTTCTTCTGATCCCAGCAGGACATCGTAATGATATCCTCTCAACTTTCTGACATCACGCAACGATTTGTCGAAGAAATTGTAGTCAGGTTTGCTTTTCATCGCGCCTCTTTTGTCATGGTCCGGCCTTTCAGTCCACCAGCTTGACCCCATTAATCATGAAGCGGCAATCGAACTTGTGCGCCCACTTCCGGAACTTCGCCGCACGCATGATGCCCGCGCCTTTCATGACAGCCAGCGCAGCGTGCTCGTAATCAATGCCACCGACTTCTATCCACCCAACGCCCATCCGCAAAATGCCAAGCTCAGTGTCACCGGCGGGGCAGGATGATGCGTCGAATCGCGACTGGCGGGAGACTCGCGGTGTTGCTCCCTCAGAGCTTCTTCAGCCGAAAGATCACGGGCTTTGCCTTGTCACCCTTGTAGCTTTCAGCTCCGCCCAAAAAAAATTGCGGCAGATTTTCAAGCTGCTCGGGTGTTGCATTCTTTAAGTCAAAAATGTTCAGCAGCCGATCAGGCGCTTTTGCGATTTGTATTCTCTTAGAGTCCCGCACTTCCTCTGCATATCCGGCTGGAGGGTAGACGGAGATGCGAAGAGCCGCCGCCTTGATGTTCCGTATTTCGAAGTCACCATGGAGAGCGGATGATAAAACATTAACGGGAGATTCCTGCGGACCGATGAAAGGCCACGAGCAACGTATGTCAGCACCCACGACAGGCTGATCAAATTGGTCCAACACTCGTCCGTAGAACTCTACCGGAGTCTTTAGCATTATCTTCAACTCATCTTCAGTAGGATACATTTCCTTCGCTCGCTGTTTTCTCAGGATCTCCTCCCGCCGACTCATGATCTTTTCCTTCTGCTCCGGCGTGAGAACGTAATCAGCGGGCAGATTAGCCTCAGCCTTGGCTATTGCGAAAATGTCAGGCTCTTTCTCGGCAGGTCCTGAAGGTCCGACTTGTTTAGCCACACCAGGTTCGGTCACATTTGGCTTAGGCCTCTCCTCGCGGCTGAATACGTAAAACGCCGCGATCACCGCCAGCAGGCAAGTTCCGGTCAATATCTGCGTTTTCATGGCGCCTTTGTTGCGGCCAGATTCAGGCTACCCCTGCCTTGTCGCTTCCCGGCGAGCCAGCAGCAGCACCCTCAAACCCACGACCTCCACAAAGAATCGGAAAAATCCCCATCCCCCCCAACTCACCTCACCCTCGGCTGCATGAACCCAGGCATCGCCGACCGCGCCGCCGCATCCCCTGCCACCGGCACAACCTGCCCGCTCGCATCCACCGGAAACGCATCCGACCCCCAACCCTCACACAACCGGCTCACCAGATCCTCCGCCGCCCGCAGCGACGCATCATCAATCCCCTGACGTTCTGTCAGCTGGAAGTTCGGGTCAAGGAACAGCGACGTCGACCCATTCGCCGTCCCCCGCACCAGTACCGCCCCAGCCCGCGTCTCCACCGTGTAGTCAATCCACACCCGCAACTCCAGCTCCCGCGTCCGCAAACTGTTATTCCGTGCCGCACGCAACTGCCGCCGGTCAAATCGCGTGATCGTCCCCTTCAGCACCGCATCCGCCAGACTCGAATCCACCAGCTTGTACGTCCCGTCATTCTGCAGCAGCCTAACCACGTTGTTCGACACAATCGACGACGCCCTCGGCTCCAGCGTGTTGTTCCGGAACAACGGCACCGCAAGCGTCTTCACTCCCTCCATCGCCGCCGGCCGACTCGCCCCCATCTGATACCCGGCACAATTCGAAAATACCACCGCCACCACAGCAAACACCGCAGCACGCACAAAACCAGTATAAGATATCATGGAGTCAATTCGGAAAATCTAACCTCGCTCACTCGCTCTTCTTCTCGCCCTTCTCCCCGCCACCACTCGCAGGAATCTCCGGCGGCGCTCCCCCATCAGGCCCCAGACTCGGCGGCTCCAACCCAGGCGTCACCGGCGGCGGCACCGCCGCCCCAGGATCAGGCAATGGCACACTCCCGGGATTCAGCAGCGAATCATCAGGCCGCCCCGCCTTGTCACTCCCCGTCGGCAACTCCGGCTCCTCAATCGGCGTGATCGGCACCGAATCCCCCTGTCTCATCCCCGGCCGCTTCACCTCACCACTCTTCTTCACCCGCCCACTCGCCAGCATCGGCGGCCCAAAATACTCCGCTCGCCCCTTCACATCACTCGCCGCAGGCACCGCCAGCTCCTTCGTGTTCACCTTCAAATCCCGCACCGAATCCATCAGCTTCGGATCCCGGCTGCTCATCTCGTTCACCCGGTCCCGCACCTCCTCATAATGCGTGCTCCCAGGAGCCTTCAGCACCTCCGTGTAGTACATCATCGCCGCACGCAGATTCCCGCGCTTCTCGTAATACCGCCCCGTCTTGAACGCACTCTCCGACGCCGCCTCGTCAATCTCAGTCTGCGTCCCGCCCAAATCCGCTCCCGGATCCGGAAACAATCCCATTGAGTTCTCCGTCGCCACGCGCGCAGCCTTGATGTTCGATTCATCCCGGCTCCCATCCTTCACCTTCCCGATGTAATTCTTGCTCACCCGCATCTGCGCCTCCTTCGCCAGCGCACTCTGCGGATAATCCTCCGTCACCTTCTTATATGCCGCAATCGCCATGTCCGGCTCGTTGTCGTCATCATAAATCTGCCCGATCTCAAACTGCGCCTCCGCCGCATGGCTCCCCTGCGGCGCATTCGCAATGATCTTCCCGAACATCCCAATCAGATCCGTCGCGTCCACCTTCCGCGGTATCCCGAAAAACGACCCAGTCCGCTCCGTCCGGCTCTGCATCGCAATCCCATACTGCCGATCCAGCGCCTCCGCAAACTGCGGGGTCTTCCGATACGTCTCGATCAATTCCTGATACGCATCAAACGCCTTCGGCAGCTTCCCATTCTGCTCCAATGACGCCGCCAGCCGAAACTGCGCCGCCGGTGCCGCATTCGTAAACGGATAATCCCGCACAATCCGCCGGTAACTCTTCTCCGCCGCCCCTGTCTTCCCCGCAGCCTCAGCCTCCGCCGCTTCCGCAAACATCCGCGACGCCTCAGCCTCCGCCGCCTTCAACTCCGGCGCAGCAGGCACAGACTCAGCCACCTTCTTCTTAAATGGATTCGGCAACGCCACCGCGTCCACCACAGCAACATTCTGGACAAGCGCCACGGCGGCAACCAGCAGGCGGCAGGAGGGGGATTTCATCGGCGAACTATAAAAGACCTTTCCCAGCCGTCAAGCCACTCCACCCACACCCTCTCCCCAACCCATTTCGCAAAAAAAAGGGAAAATCGTTGATCTTTCGTAAATCTTAACTAAAACCAGTTTCGCACAAAAACCATAATTATCGCGGTTTCTTCCATCTCCCATTGACCGAAATTCTCGAAGACTTAACTTCTAAGTTCTCTTTTTCAACCCGCTCCTCTGCCAGCCTTTCATGCCCTCGGCCCCTGATCCCGCAGTGCCTCCCTCCCCTCAAACGGAGCGGCCCAATCGCGGGCTCACCATCCCCCCCTCACCCGCCGCCCCTTCTCATTACCACCTCCCAGTCATGCCAGACGAGGTCGTCGCCGCCCTCGCCCCACGCCCAGGCATGACCATCCTCGACGGTACCTTCGGCGGCGGCGGCCACTCCGCCCGTCTCCTCGCCGCAGGTGCCTCCGTCATCGCCATCGACCGCGACAAAGACGCCATCGCCCAGGCCGCTCCCCTCCATGCCGCCTTCCCGGACCGCTTCCGCATCTTCCACGCCCGCTTCGACCAATTCCCAGAAATCCTCCAGCGCGAAGCCATCGGCCCGCTCCACGGCATCCTCCTCGACATCGGCGTCAGCAGCCACCAGTTCGACGACGCCTCCCGCGGCTTCTCCATCCGCTTCAACGGCCCGCTCGACATGCGCATGGACCAGTCAGACGCCATCAGCGCCGCCTCCATCGTCAATTCATGGCCGGAATCCGAAATCGCTGACACGCTCTACCGTCTCGGCGAAGAACACGCCTCCCGCCGCATCGCCGCCGCCATCGTCCGCCACCGCGACTCCCAACCGTTCTCCTCCACCACCGAACTCGCCGACGTCATCGCCTCGGTCATCCCCAAAAAAGGCGCCCAGCACCCAGCCGTCAAATCCTTCCAGGCCCTCCGCATCGCCGTCAACGACGAGCTCGGCTGCCTCCAACGCGCCCTCGCCGCCGCCCCACCCTGCCTCCTCCCCAACGGCCGCATCGCCGTCATCACCTTCCACTCCCTCGAAGACAGAATCGTCAAACTCTGGATGCGCCACCTCAGCGAAACCGAAACCGATCGCCCAGAGTGGCCCGCCCCTCGCCCCAACCCCGATCTCTGCCTCTCCCTCCCCTCCCGACGCGCCATCTCCCCTTCCCCAGCCGAACTCGCCGCCAACCCACGCGCCCGCAGCGCCCGCCTCCGCGTCGCCGAACGGCTCCCCTCAGCCTGAACCCTCCCACTCCCATGGCTCGGCCCTCTCGCTCCAAACCCCGTCAGCAACCCCTCCCCGCAGGCGTCACCTTCAACGTCATCGCCGCCTGCTTCATCGTCGGCAGCATCGGCTTCGCATGGGCATGGGTCGTCCATCGCAAAAACTCCCGCGGCCGCGACATCGCCACCGCCACCCACGACATCGAAATCCTCCACAAGGAAATCGACGCCCTCCGCAAAAAACGCGACACCGACTCCAACAACGCCACCCTCGAAAAACGGGTCGCCGAACTCGGGCTCGACCTCGTTTCCGCCCCTACTGACAAAATCAAGGTCCTCTCCGCCGCCGTCCCCGCACGCGCCGTCCCCACCCGCTAATGCCCTCCAAACGGCCAACTCCCGACGATCCCAGCGATGCCCTGCTCAGGCACCGCGCCGTCGCCCTCGCCGTCGCCATCACCACCACCTTCGGCGTCCTCTCATGGCGCCTCATCCACCTCCAGTCCAGCGCCGCCCCCAAATTCGCCGCCCAGGCCGCCGCCAGACACTCCTTCACCGACGAACTCCCAGCCCCCCGCGGCACCATCACCGACGCCAGAGGGGTCGTCCTCGCACGCGACGAAAGCGTCCAGCAACTCGTCTTCGACCTCGGCTTCCTCCGCGAAACCCGCCTCCTCGCCTACGCCCTCGAAGATTCAGAACACATCGATTCCTCCAAACTCCTCAAACTCCTCAGCCCAGACCAGCTCCGCTCCCGCTACCTCCAGCGCGTCTCCGCCATCCTCGCAGAATTCCTCCACCGCCCAGCCGCTGACATCGAATCGGAAATCTCCTCCCGCTTCGCCATCCGCCGCTCCGGCGAGGTCGTCCTCGAAAAACGCCTCGACTACGGCATCGGCAATCTCGTCTGGCAGAAACTAGAAGCCGCTAAACTCGGCCGCTATCAGGAACTCCGCCGCCGCATCGGTGGCATCGTCATCAAAGATTACTTCGAACGCACCTACCCATCTCCCACCCCAGTCGACCTCATCGTCGGCCGCTTCGCCGTCCCTCCCTCCCAGGACCCAAAAGCCATCCTCCCTCCCACCGGAGTCTCAGGCATCGAAAAATCATTCCACGCCGACCTCACAGGCTCACCCGGTTCCCGCACCGTCGAAATCGACGGCCACGGCGACGAACTCGCCGCCTACCGCGGCTCCACCACCCAGCCCACCGAAGGCCGCTCCATCCGCCTCACCATCGACACCGGTCTCCAGGAGGTCGTCCAACAGGAAATCGACAACCTCTCCCCAGACGGCCCAGACGCCTTCAGCGTCAAACGCATGAACCCCGACGCCGTCATCGTCGCCCTCTTCGAACCTGAC
>QQNF01000025.1 GCA_003402705.1 Verrucomicrobiota bacterium
ACCGTCAGGGTGGTGGGGGCTATCCGCAAAGGCGATCCCCGCTTTTCCGGAGCGATGGCGTTTGATCTGACCCAACATCTCAAGACCGGGATGGTGCGCTATCAGATCAACGGTCCGGTGACCGCACATTCACCTCAGTTTACCAAGCCCTTCCGCATTGGTGAGGATGCCACGGTGACTTTTCAGTACTTCGACGAAACTGGCCGAGCGAGGGGTGTTCCGTGGAGAATGCTGGCACGTGAGGTCGACTTCGATCCCTACAGCCTGACTTACAAGAAGGAAGCCGTCGCCACGGTCGGCGTGAAGGAGTTCGTGGAATTGGCTGTCGATGGCATGGTGGACAAGAACGAATGCCTCAACGCCAGCGATGTGAAGCAGGCTTTAACTGTTGATCTGGGCAAGGTGCTGCAGGTGAACCGGGTCGTTCTTCATACCTTCTGGAATCCGGATGAAGGCCGAGCCTATCAATATAATATCGAGTTGTCCGAGGATAACAAGACATGGACGACCGCCGCCGATGGGTCTAACAACACCGGCGTGGCCACCGCCAACGGCTATGCCCATACCTTCGACGCGTCCAAGGCCCGCTACCTGCGCGCCACCGTGCTGGGCAACAACCGTTCCAAGGGCGTGGAGATCGCCGAACTGCGCGCTTACGGCCCCGACCAAAAACCCGGAGTCCAAGGCAGTCCGAGCACCCAAGAAGAACTCAATGCCGAATTACAAGCGGACCTGCAATTCATCGCGCGCTTGGAAAGCGCCAGCATGGCACCCGCGCCTCTTGACGGGCCATGGGACTTGATCAACGAGACGTGGGGCCCCCAATTCAACTGCAAACTGGTCGGCGTGACTGACTTTGGCTGGCAATGCGGCAGTGCGTCGGGCGTGCTGGATATGAATGGACAAACGCTGAACTGGTCCACTGGCGGTGGCAACGGCACTGCCGTTGGCATCACCCTCATTGGTAAGGGCGGCAGGATCAACTGGGACGGTGGCTATCAGGGCGGGTGGGTGTCCTATCCCTCCGACCTGCGAGGAGACACACCCAATACCTTCACGGGCGTTTTCCACGTGCGCCATGGCTTCATGCTGCTGCGCAAGCCCCCCGGAGTTACCGCCCATGCGGGAGATATCGAGATGGGCGGTGCCGACGGCTTGAATGAATCGTTCCTCGCCTGGGACAAGCCGGATCAATTGGCGGACACGTCCTCGATCATTACGCTGCCACTCGGCAAGGATGTGAAAAACCAGCGCGCCACGCTCCTGCTGCAGGGCCAGTCCGAAACACTCGGGACTCTAACGGTTCAAACCGACACCTTCATTGATCTGGGCGGCGGCAAGGATCAAAAGGGCGGCATCAGCTTCGCCGACTCATCCAAGCAAACGTGGGACCTCGCCAAGGCTCTGACCATCAAGGGCGAGGGAACCGTACGCTTTGGCAAGTCCGCCAATGGCTTGACCCCGACGCAACTCGCCCGGGTTGCCTTCGACACGCCGCATGGGAAAGTCCCCGCCAAGATTTCAGACGATGGCACCCTTGCACCTGGGAACTGAGGCTCTTCGCCCCCCGGATGGGGAGTCTTTTTGCCGGATTCGCGAATTCTTTGGCCTTCGATTTCCGGGGGGAGGGGCCAGTCTGGGGTTACTGAAACGGCATTTCCCCAACCCGGCGTCGGTCAGGATAACCAGACGCTATATATTCCAAACCCCGGCTTCTCGCCTTTGCGACCCGCGATTGCGGGTTGAAACTCAAATGACGCACCGCTGTAGGATAGGTTTGAAGAGAAGGTTCGCCTATGTGGCCGGCTCTTCCCGCTTCAGTCTCCTGCCTAGTGGTCTGAAGAACGGCAAACAAGCATCGCCCACCAACCGGAAGTTCTCCTTTTCCCCTGTCTCCGGGATCCCCACCCCACCCCAACCGCAAATCCGAAGCCGAATCCAAAAAGATGAGAATACCAAACTTGATCAGAACCTTCATTGCGACTCCTCTCGCTGCGGTCGCCGTCTCGGCGTTACTGGCCATCGGCCTGAGCCCCACCGCCGAGGCGGCTGACACACCTGTGTTCAAGGCAGACATCTACAACACGGCCGCGAATGTCCAGTCGGGTTGGACCGGCCTGCTCCCTACGAACTCTGTAGGACCATGGACGTCCAACTTTCCAAGCGTTGGCGGCAGCGATATCACCGTCGACCTAGCTGCGGGGGGTGGGAATAGTGGAACGCGCACCCGCGGCCTCCCTACCACCGGAATCGTCAACGGGGTGGATTTGAACATGATGTATCGGGATTTGGTGTTTGCTGCTGGCGGGTTTGATATCAAACTCACCGGCCTCACTGCCAGCAAGACCTACAAATTCAATATCTACAGTTGGGACCCCCCAGGCGGCAATGCAGCTAATATCCAATGGAGATACAGCCTGGCTGGCAATAGAACCAATCCGGTGGACGCCGGTTACGTTTGGCAGCCCAATACCGCAGCGATGACCCCCGCCGCCAACACCGGAATTACCCTTGCTCAAAAAGGCACGACCTTGCTTTCGACCACCTTCGTCGCGACCGGCACCTCGGTGAATTTCTTCTCCACTGGCACGGTTGTCGTTCTCAACGGCTTCGAACTCTCTGAGGTGGTGGCACCCGTTGCGGCCAATGCCGGAGCGGACGAGACGGTCACCCCGAGCGCACCCTCGGTCCAGATCGGCGGCAGCCCAACCGCCCTTGGCGGCACTGCGCCCTACACTTATCTTTGGTCACCCAGCGGGAGCCTGAATGATGCAACCTTGGCCAATCCCACCGCCACCCTCAGCAGCCCTGGCACCACCACCTATACCGTGACCGTGACCGACGCCCTGTCCGTGACGTCGACCGACACCATGACCGTGACTTGGCCAGCCTTGGCTGCCAATGCTGGTGCGGACAAGTCCCTTTCCCCGAGCGCGCCCTCGGCGGTGATTGGCGGCAGCCCGAGTGCCATCGGTGGCACCCCATCCTACACCTACAAATGGACTCCGAGCACGGGTCTGAGCAGCGACTCCGTGGCCAACCCCACCGCATCTCCAGCCGTCACCACGGTGTATACCTTGGAGATTACGGATTCGGCATCCGTCGTTGCGAGCGACACGGTCACTGTCCACTATCCACTGGCGGCCAATGCCGGTCCAGACCGCAGCTTGTCCCCGCTCACTCCTTCGGCTCAGATCGGCGGCAGCCCGACCGCCGGTGGCGGCACCGGTCCCTTCACCTACAGTTGGTCTCCAGGCACCGACTTGAGTAGCGATACGGTCGCGAATCCCACCGCTAATCCCACGACCACTAGGACCTATACCGTGACCGTGACCGACACTGCGACGAGCGCGACGGTTCAGGATTCGGTGACCGTCACCTACACCGTGCCCAACCCGAACCTGGTGAGCGTCGACTTCAAGCAGGGTAGCGGGACCACCTGTGCAGGCGACACCGCCCTGACGGGCACCACCATGAAAAACGCGGTTGGCAATACGTTTACCGGCCAACTCGGCAACTGGAACGCCCTGAACATAGGGACCTACAATCAGAACAGTGCCATCAGCGGGTTCCTAACTAATGGCGGCGGTTTGGCCACGGCCGTCAAACTGGCTCTGGGACGCGCCACCGGGCTGGACAGTACCGCCGCAGGAGGTTGGCGCTGCTCGCCGAATGAAGGCGCGCTCGGCGGCCCCGATCAACTGCGGTCGGAAAGCGCCTATCTCTATTATCCCGCTTTGACTGTCGATCATTATGCCTGGGCGTTGACTGGCCTGACCCCGAATGCCGACTACCGGCTGACCCTGTTTGGCAGCGGCAGCAACACATTCACCAACATTGCGAACAGTGTGGCAGGTGTGGCGGATGCGGAAGGCGACTGGAATTGGGCCAGCATCCAAGCCGACGCGAACGGTGTGATTGCAGGCACATTGTTGACAACCGGCAACAACCAGACCTTCGGCCTGTACGGCGTCCAAATTGAAGGCACCATGCCCTTGCTGCCCGCCTTGGTGGCCAACGCCGGTGCGGATCAGACCTACACAGATACCCCAGTGTCGATCGGTGGCAGCCCAACCGCGAGTGGCGGTGCAGACTCCGGCTACACCTACAGTTGGTCCCCATCCACCGGTCTGAGTAGCGCCACCGCCGCCAATCCCACCGCCGCTCCAGCCGCCACTACGACCTACACCGTGACTGTCAGCGACGGCGTGAGCACGGCGGCGACCGACTCGGTAATCGTGACTGTCGGTGCGGCTACCACTCCCTATCAGACGTGGGCTGACGCCAACGCGGGCGGCGGGACGGCGGGCGAAGACTTTAACAATGACGGAGTCCAGAACGGCATCGCCTACTTCATGGGCATGAATGGTCTCGCTACCCATCCGGGCGTGGTCGGCGGTTCGGTCACCTGGCCCTATGTCAATGCCGTCTCTTCTTACAAGGTGCAGACCTCCGATGATCTGTCGCCTTCGGGGTGGACCGATGTGCTCCCGGGCGATCCTAGGCTCCGCGACACCGGTGTTGGCGGATCGGTCACCTATGACCTGCTGCCTCCCGGACCGGGCCGTCTCTTTGTCCGTATGGTGGTCACTCCCTGACGACAATGATGCTGAGACCGGAGGGCGGTATCGTCCTCCGGTCTTTATCTGGCCTAACGGTTTCAGCAGTCGTGCGGCTGATGCCATGAGGAGTCACGACGTCGCCAAGCTGCACGGCCCCCTCCGGACTTGTCTTGCTCGTGCTGGACGTCCTGATCATTCGTCTTTTCTGGCGGGTGATGGATGGACGGACCGGTGGTTCAGGCGTTGCATCACCCGCAGTGGAACCGTCGGTGCAGTCAGGCTGGAAAGGCTGGGATGTGTGGGTGGCATTGGATTCTGCTTGGCGGTTTGCAGCCCGGTGGCTGCGCCAATTGGCGGAGGGGCCATTGCTGAACCGGTCCCTGTTTGCCGGTGCCGGAGTTGGTTCGAATGGCGTGCTTCCTGTCGCACTGGTCACGACCATTCTCCTGGCGGGTGCCCTATTCCGGAGCCCGCAGGGAGGGCCCACCAGGTTGGGGCGGGCGAATCAAACCTTCGAAGCATCTTCCTCAAAGTGCATTTGGAAATGCGATGCCCTGCGCCATCAACTGTCACCGAACTGGAGCAATACCTCATGCGTGCACGGATCGAGATCGAGGCAAGCGGCAGGCTTTGGAATCAATCCATCCAGCGGTCCCAATCTTTCCGCCGGTTCCGGAATTCGGCCAGCGCGACTGCGTGCTGCTGCCGGTTCATTGATGGCCGGGGCAATGGATCGGATTGTTCCAGTGGTGGTGGAGGTCAAAGAAGTGATCGCCCCGACCGGATTCGCGCAGGCAGCGCCATGCGCCCCGGGTGACTTCGGTGATGCTTGAAAAATCAAACCGGACTTCCTGGGGCGGTCGCCCTCCGTCGGAGAACGACCATGCGACGTCGAGCGGCTCCGCAAGGCCTGGCGCGTAGGTGAGGCGGACATGGGCATCCTTCGCGCCCTGATGCACGGCCTCGACGCAGGCCTGGCGGGCGGCGCAGGCAGCCGCGCGGTCGATGTGGGTCAGGTCCTTGCCGCTGAGGGCTCCTCCGCCGATGGAAACGCGGGGGCCATAATAATCTGCGACGAGTTTCCGGCCGGTTTGGCCGTTGTCACTGTTGGAGCCGCCATCGAAGAAGGGCCCGTTAGGATTCACGAGCAGGCGGGCGGATCGGCGGTCGAAAGCCCAGCGTGCATCGGCTTCGGCGACGGTGCGCAGGGTCTCGAGGAGCACAGCCGCGACCCCGCCCTGAAAGTCGAGGAAGGAGGGTCCGCGCTTCTGCTGAAGGGTTACGAGGATCGTGTTGACCTGCCACCGAGCGGCGGTCCCGCGAACCGCCGGCGTTTCTGCAAGATGGACAATGAGCTTGCCGTCCGGCCCGTGGCCTTCGAGGGGCCCGCCGAAGGCGCAGGCTGCATCGAGAGCCTTGCGCAGGGTGTGGGCAAGGAAGTGTTCGGGGCTCAGATAGCAGGTGGCCCGGTCGTAGCCGGCCCATCCCGTGACTACCGCCTGATCATTGATGTGCCGGGTCCATTCCCGGGGATCCCGGACCTGGCGGCAGATGTGATCGTGCACCTGATAGCGGTTGGCATCGATGGAGTTTCCGGGCGTATAGCCGATTTCCTGGCCAACTGTGCGGACGACATCGGCGAAGACGGTTTCCAGGGGTTCCCGGGTCACGGTGGCCCCTGTTAGGAAGACCTGGTCCGACCATGCGGCGACCTCGATCTGACCATAGGCCTCCGGGTCCAGCAGGCAGGCATGATAGAGGATGCGGTCGGCGACCTGGTCGCAGAATTTGTCAGGGTGGCCTTGCAGGACGGCTTCGCTGGTGCGGATCATGATGACTTGGGGTTGATGTTCGGGAGGATGGTCCGGGGGATGCCGTGGAGGTCGAAGGGCGCTGACGTCCCGTGAGCCGAAACGAGGACATGGAGGGTTTCTCCGCTGGCCTTGAGTTGACGGAGCAGGCGGACGCTCGGCTTTTCGATATAGCCGTCCGTGACGATGAGCGACTTTTGAGGCCGGTGTTTGAGGATGTGCTCAAGGACGACATTGAAGCGGGTGCCTCCGGTGGTTTTGGTGACCAGTTTTCCGCTGATAAGATTGGCAGGGGTCACTTCGTTGGAAAAGGCATGGAAGGGCGACTGGATCCACCGGCGCAGCCGCCAGAGCAGACCGGTCAGCAACTCGAGTTCCGGATTCATGGAGCCACTGACGTCTAGATAAATGCTGGCCAGTCCGCGCGGGCGATGGCTGGCGGCGTGCCATTGGAAGTCTGGAACCAGCGGGTTCCACAGCGAGCGCAGGGCGGCGCGGCGGTCACTGGCGTTGGCCGCTGGCAGATGGAAGGAAACCTGTCCGTCCAGCACTGGACGGCTTTGGGAACGGGGGACGAGGAGTTTCTGCAGGATCCGCGCCGTTTCTGCGCACCATTTCCGCGAGGGATCGGCCACGCTCCATGCCGCCTGATAGGGTTCCGGTCCTGCAGCGTGCTCCCCGGGGTGGCGGAAAATGCCGCTCCCGTCGAGTTGCT
Organism: Verrucomicrobiota bacterium; assembly: GCA_003402705.1. Taxonomy (GTDB): domain Bacteria; phylum Verrucomicrobiota; class Verrucomicrobiia; order Verrucomicrobiales; family V1-33; genus V1-33. The sequence continues at coordinate 7,089 of QQNF01000025.1, forward strand.
GGAAGAGCCGGTCAAGCCGCTCCCGATTGGCCGGGTGCATGGGGCCTTCCTCCCGGTGGTTGCCCATCAGGATGATCCCGCCCGGGATAACAAGTTTAAGGGCATCGAAAGTGTCGAGCACATCATCGGCCAGCACCGTTCCGTTGGCCAGCCCGCTGCGGAGCAGGTGAATCCTCGAACGGTGGTCAAGTTGGAGAGCGAAGTTTGTCAGGTCGTGGGGGCTGGACAGCTTTCGCGACCGGTGTGCCGCGGCCGCGGGGTTTCGGGGCCGAAGGTCGCCCGGGGCGTCCGGTCGCAGGAGCCAAAGCGGGCAGGCATCACCGGCTGGCGTGTAATACCGTCGGAAGAAATCTCCGGCGGCTACCCCCAGCTCACGCTGCACGATGTGGTTGATCACCGCATCGAGGGCGAGGTTGGTCGCCGCGTCCATCTTTTTGAAGAGCTTTGTGTGGCCTAGCAGCACGTGGAGGAACTCATGGAGCAGCACGGCCCGCAGGTCATCTTCGGTCCGGAGATGCTCGGCGACGAATTCCGGATTGATGAGGAGGCGCGGCGGATCATCGCCGAGGGACATGGCCAGGGTCGGAATTTCCGTCGTGTACACGAGGCGGGCGATTGATAGAATCGCCGCGCAGGCCAGCGGATTGTCCTCCACGAAGTCCGCGAGCACGACTTCGATATGGCGGCGGTCGAACGGGGTGTCAGTCATCGTCATGGCGGGCGAAGGTTGCGGGGTCGCAGAGGACGAGACGCACTGAGCGCGCGAGTCTCCGCTCGGACCAGATCAACGGGCGGTCAGGACTGAAAAGACGCCCGCTGCACCTGCCGAGCACGAGGGCTGTGCGCAGGAGCGGGACTGGGTCCTCCCCGGAGCCATCAAGCTCCGGGCCGGGAGGTGAGTCCACCACGAGGGCGATGCTGGAGGGAAGCTGCGGCGCATGGGCCTCCCACGCCTCTTCCGGAGTGAGAAATCCGGCGCGGTTCAGCAGGGCGATGGCGAACTCGCGGAGTGAAGTGGCCGCGGGCAGCCGGGGCAGGCGATAGGTTCCCTGCGACTTCAGTCCAAGGATTTCCGATCCGTCACTCAGCATCCGGCTCACGACGGCGGTGGACACGATCCGGGAGCGCGGACCGCCCGTGTTGGCATGCCGCAGGGGATCGTTGTTCCGCGTGCCGCCACTCCCGGGATTCCGGTAGCCGCTAGTTCCGGTCAGGGCGCCGGCCGGCTCGGGAAAGCAGCCTTGGATCACCGCCGCGAGGAACCGGGCAATAAGGGTCAGGATGGTCATGGTTTCGTCTGGGTGAGAAAGGGCTTCACGGCGCGGATGGCACGGTCGAGGCAGAGCTCCAACTGCGCGGGGTCGGGGATAGGGTATTCGTGTACGATGCAGTGATAAAGCAGCTGACGGGCGCGGGCCTGCCGGGCTCCCCGCAGGGATGTTAACAACGCGCTGCATTCACTGAGGGCCGGGTGCGGATTGGTGTCAGGCTGAAGGTCGATCCGGAGCCGCCATTTCACCTCGCCCTGGACTTCCAGAATGGGGGCCGCCACTTCCGCGATGGCCGCCAGCGCCTCCGCACCCAGCATGGACGGCATCTGTTGCGCCACCGGAAGCAGCGCCAAGGCCAGCACCGCAGCCTCCGGAGCAGGCAACTGAATGAGTGACTGGCGGACTGCCATGGTCGCGGTGTCCGGTGACGGGGCGCCGCCCAGCAGCAGGCGGCATCGCTTTGCGGGATCCTTCTCCTGGAGCACGCGGGACAGCCAGCGGCTTTCCTCATTCCGCGTCAGGAAATCCCACGCCGCCGCATGAGCCCCGTGCAGCACTGTGTTGGCAACCCGGACACCCCATGCGAGTTGCGGCAGGGAATTCGTCAGCCCGCTGCGGAACAATCCGCTCTGGGGCTGCCCGCCGCTGACCAGCGTGAGGGCAATGAGGTTCCGTGAAAGCTGGCGCACCCGCCGGGGCGAAAGCCGGATGCCCGGCTGGAGCAACTGCGTGGCTACCACCGACGCATAAGTCAGGGCCGCCTCGTGCAGTTCGGCGGAGGCGGCCTCGAAGCGCCGCCGTCCTTCCTCCACGGCCCGGCTCAGCCCGACCGCATCGAAGGACGGGTGGTTGATGCCCCGGGCGTCGGCCACCAGCCGGCGGTCCGCGTCCACGAGGCCATCCCAGTCAGGCACTTCAATGATGAAGGCAAAGCGGTCCGCCAGCGCTTGGTCGAGAGACTCCGAACCCTCGTAAAAATCCTCACCGTCCGCCGGTCCACACGGGTTCATGGCCGCCCATCGGTAGCGGAGTCGCGGCAAGTCGAGCCCCTGGATGCGGCGCTCATGGATGAGGGAAAACAGCCGGTTCTGGTGTTCCGGTTTGCAGCGGCTCAGCTCGTCAATGAGCACGGATTCCGCCTGCCAGATCGTGGCTGGGGTTTGGATATAACGGATCGACGTGCCATCCTTGTCGGGAAAGGGAAACCCGACAAGGTCATCGAAGGCGATCAGGCTGGCGTTGTAGTGGCGGTGCGTCAGGCCGAGGGCTTCGCTCAGGCTGTTGAGGAGGAACGTTTTTCCCGTGCCGGCGTTGCCGATGAGCAGCAGCGGGTCGCGGGAAATGAGGGACGCGAGGATAATGTCCTCTACGGCATCGTAGCCGTAGACCCCAAGGTGGCGCAGCCAGCCGGGAGCAAGCAGGCGTCCGTCGCCGGACAGACCGGGACAGAAGAGGACGGTAGGAGGTGATGCCGGTGAGGAGTGGGACATGGCAGGATTTGTCGTTCTCATGCTTTGACTGGTTGGATGGCGGCCGCCGCTGCCGTCAGGATGCGGTCCCGGCGACGCCGGGCGACGGACGGGTCGGTCGTCTTCATGCTGCAGCGGACCCGCTCGGAGGTGCCATTCGGCTGGTGAACGGTGCCGTGGAACCACCAGGTTCCGTGGTTGTTCCAGAGGTGATGATTTTCCCCCACCGGGCGCTGGCGGCGGGAAAGGATGGGCTGGCTGGCTGTCATTCTGATGTGGAGTTAGAGTTAGTTCACATCAGGAGTCTGAAAAACGAAACGCCCGGCCTGAGGACATCAAGCCGGGCGTTTTCATTACGGGAGACTGTTTTCCGGTGGGTCTGTCTGGTCCCACTCGACTCATCCCGCAGATGATGAGTCTGCGGAAGGCACCTTGGCGTCTCGGCTAGGTTGCTGTCTCCGCCTTGCGGCAGAGACTCTTGATGTGCGTTCACCGTGTCACAGTCCTGCAGGGGATGCAAGTCTGCGGGTTGTCATAAATTCGCGTCCCTTGCCACCTCCCGGGGACGGAGGGGGGGGGAAGTGTATGAACAGGAGGCGCTCTACGAAGGATTGGCGGCGGGCGATTGTCTTGGAAAGGCCTACTTCAAGATGAAACAGAAAGCGGAGCTTCAGTTTCTGAAGGGTGATCACGTCCCGGGAGACATTGTTTCCGGCATCCTCATGATTGGCAATCCGTTCGTGCGGATCAAGCCGTTCTCAATACACTCCGGCAATGAAGACGATCTCCGGTGATCTCATCCAGTTGGCAGAGAACGGCCACTTCGATGTGATCGCTCATGGCTGCAATTGCTTCTGCACCATGGGGGCTGGCATTGCGAAGGCTGTGAAGGAAATATTCCCTGCGGCCTTCGAAGCTGACAAGGCAACGCAACGGGGTGACCGCGCCAAGCTGGGGACGTGCTCCTTCGCTGAGATCGCTCTCGGATCGTCTTCGCTGGTCGTGGTCAATGCGTACACCCAATTCGACTGGCGGGGGCGTGGTCCCAAAGTGGACTATGCGGCGGTTCGCTCGTGCATGGGGTGGATCAAGCGGCACTATTCAGGTAGAAGGATTGGGCTGCCCAGAATCGGTGCTGGTCTGGCTGGTGGTGATTGGCCGACGATCGCAGCGATCATTGAAGAGGAACTCTCCGGTGAAGATGTCATCCTTGTCGAATTCAAGCCATGAACACACCCATCACCATCACCGAAATTCTGGGCCGTGCGGAGCAGGGTATGACGCGGCCTTTTGTCTGCCGTGGTGACGACTGGATGACCTACTACGTCAAAGGTGCCTATGCAGGGCTGCGTTCCCTGTGCTGTGAGTGGGTGGCTTCCGCCGTCGCCAGATGAAGATCCTGAAGGGGCGCTGTGGAGGGGGCGACTTCGGCGGGAAAGGCTGTGGGCCTTTGATTTCAATCTGGCCTTCGATGAGGACTTCAGTCGGGAGCGGTTCTTTGGTGCGCATGTGTTCGGGGAAGCGCTGCGGCAGTGGCCGGAGGGTTTCCGTGAGCGGATGGAGCCGCGCCTGCGGGCAGCGCTCAATGAGGTGCGCGCGATCTTTTCCGAACTGCCGCTGGAGTGGCTGCATGTGGATGGGGACGAGAGTTTGCCTGTGCAACTGGACGTGGAGAACGTAATCTCGGTGCTGGAACTGCCATTCAGCCAACCGGACCTCTTTTGGAAACTGCCATGAACACCACTCAAGCCGTCTGCAATTATGCCCTGCTGCAATTTCTTCCGTATCCTGAGACGGGAGAGTTTGTGAACGTGGGTGTGCTGGTGGCCTGCATGCAGCCATGCCTGCTGCACTTCACTTCAGAGAAGACCATGCCTGAACGGGTAAAAGCCATGTTTCCACGCCAGGATCTGCAATGCTATGCAGATGCCATGACGGCTCTGCGGACGGACATGGAACGCGTGACGAGCACAGTGCGTGATCCGAAGACCTGCCAGCTTATCTTTGGGGAACTGGTGCGCCGACGCGAATCAGAGTTTCGATTTGGAGAAGTACGCACGATCCTGACGAATGATCCACAATGCATGGTTCATGAACTCTTCCGCCGCTATGTGCTCATGGAGATTGCTTATCCGCCCATGCCAACGCTGGTGACGGCTTGAACCGCTCATGTCCGCCTTGGACATGTCGATCGTTGAAGATGCCGAGCGCGAGTGGTTCGGGGGGCTTGTTGAGAGAACGCCGAGCTTGGGCTCAGTGCTTCCCAGGGGCTTGTTCGGATGGCCGGTAGGCGTGCTCCGCGCGCATGAGAGATCTGTAATGCTGACAGCAGTCCAGAGCCTGCGGCTGCTTGTTCGGAGAGGGCGCGTTTGGAGGGAGGGGCTGCTGCCCCGGGGGAGGTTAGGGCGCCCCTTCAGGGCTCTGGGTATGGGGGTGGGGTGGACCCAGGGCGTTGCCCTGGGCTGCGTTAGGGTGCGCCGTTGGCGCGTTCTTGTTGGGAGAGGTAGGCGGTTGCGGGGTGGGGTGGGGTGGGGTGATGGGGTGGGAGGATGAGAGATTTGCTGCCAACGGGACGGCCGGTGCTGGTGCTTGCGCCGATGCAGGATGTGACGGATTTGCCGTTCATGCGCATCATGGGGCGGCGCGGGGGGCCTGATGTGTATGTGACGGAGTATTTCCGGGTGCATGGGGATTCGCGGCCGGAGGCGCATATATTGAGGTCGGTCTGCGAGCATGGGACGGGGAGGCCGGTGTTTGCGCAGATGATTGGTCAGGATATCGGGTCGCTGGTGCGGACGGCGAAGGAATTGCTGAAGTATCCGGTGGCGGGGATTGATTTGAATCTGGGGTGTCCGGCGCCGGTGGTGTGCCGGAAGGATGCGGGGGGTGGGTTATTGCGGTATCCGGAGCGGATTGAGGCGATTGTGGGGGCGTTGCGGGAGGCGGTGGGGGAGGGTCGGTTTACGGTGAAGTGCCGGTTGGGGTTTGATGATGCGGAGGGGTTTGGGAGGTTGCTGGGGATTTTCGGGCGGCATCGACCGGATGCGGTGACGATTCATGCGCGGACGGTGCGGGATGGGTATCGGACGCCGGTGCGGCCGGATCCGGTGGTGGAGGCGGTGGGGGAGCTGGGGTGTCCGGTGATTGCGAATGGGAATGTGGTGGATGTGGCGACGGGGCTGGCGTGGTTGCGGCGGAGCGGGGCGGCGGGGTTGATGATTGGTCGGGGGGCGATTCGGAATCCGTGGATCTTTGATCAGTTGCGGGCGGCGTGGGAGGGTCGGGAGGGACCGGCGCCGACGGGAAATGATGTGCTGGAGTATGTACAGGAATTGTGGGATGAGACGGCGTCGTGCGAGGCGCGGTTTCATGAGGTGAAGCAGGTGGCGAAGATGAAGAAGTATCTGTGTTATATCAGTCAGGGGATGGGGGGTGACGGGATGTTTGAGCACCGGATTCGGAGGGCGGAGACGCCGGGGGAGTTTTTCGGGATCTGCCGGGAGTATCTGGGCCATGACGATGCGGTGGCGGTGCGGCCGCCGGAGACGTCGACGTTTTTCTGCGGGTTCGGGGCGTTGCTGGAGGGGGAGGCGGGGGGCGGGTGATGGAGGAGGGTGGAAATCGTGATGAGCGGGCGGTTGCGTTGTGGGGCGGGATCGGCGAACCGGGAGGGAAGAATTGAGAGCCTGAGTTATGAAACGAACGAGACTGCTGATGTTGCTGGGGATGCTGCCGCTGTGGGTGGTGCCGGGGTGTGTGACGCCTGGGCCGAAGGTGGGGAGTTTTGAGGCGGTGGAGCCGGTGCTGGAGCGTAACTGTGTGCATTGTCACGGGAAGAACCGGTTGAAGTTCATGCCGGCGATCGGGACGAGTGCGGAGCTGGGGAAGCTGAGGGGGGATGCGAAGCTGATTGTGCCAGGGAAGCCTGAGGCGAGTCGGTTTTATCAGGTGACGATTCTGGGGGATGACATGCCTGGGGCGATGCCGCCGAGCGGGCATGCGATTTCGAAGCGGGAGACGGAGACGATTCGGCAGTGGATTCTGGCGGGCGCGCCGGTGCCGGAGGTGGCGGTGCCGCTGGTGCCGATTGGGAACGTGCCGAGGTCGCGGTGAGGGGTTAGGGGGGGGCGCGGTGGACCCAGGGTAGGCCTGCGTGGCGCAGTCCAACCTTGGGCTAGGGGACGCAATCCCGTTGGGATTGGTGAATGTTGGTGTGGTGGACCCAGGGTAGGCCTTCGTGCCTCAGGCCAACCCTGGGCTAGGGGACGCAATCCCGTTGGGATTGGGGAGGCCGTGCCAATTTGCCTGGTGGGCTTACATGTGGAGACTTTGGCATTGAGGGTCACAGGCAAGATGCCTGTGTCACTCTGGTGCTGGGCTGCGGTCAAGGAGCCAGTGGCTGAGGGCGTCGAGGGCGGCGGGGCGGTCGACGTCGTGGAGGATGAGGTGATAGCTGTTGGGGAAGAAGACCTTCTGGCGGTCGGGGGCGGCGATGGCGTTGAAGAAGCGTTCGATCTGGTCGGGCGGGGTGAGTGGGTCGTTAGGGGTGTAGAGGACGAGAGTGGGGATGCGGATGCGGGCGGCGGCGGCGGAGCTGCCGCGCATGAGGACATCGACCTCGCGGAAGAGTCGGAAGGTGAAGTCTTTGACGTAGTGGGCGGTGTGCTGCATCTGGCCGCGGTGGGTGGTATTGCTGGTGACCTGGACCTCGCTGTTGCCGAGTTTTTCGAGGGAGATGCGTTTACTGGGGAGGACGTGGAGGAGACTGCGGATGAGGAGATTGCGGACGGGCGGGGGGCGGAGCGTGTCGCGGAGGGAGACGACTGGGGAGGCGAGGATGATGCCGGAGACGGGCGGGGCGGGGGCGGTGTGGTGGTCGTGTTCGGCGTTGCCAGCGGAGTCGATGGTGATGAGGGCGCCGAGACTTTCGCCGAACCAGAAGAGCGGGAGATCGGGGTTTTCGCGGCGGACGAGGGAGGTGAAGTCGCGGAGGTCCTCGCGCCATTGGCGGTGGGAGTTGATGTCGCCGCGGCGGCGGGTGTCTGGGTCGTTGCCCTGGCCGCGGAGTTGCATGCCGTAGAGGGTGAAGCCGAGGGGGTGGAGGTGTTCGCCGGCTGGCCAGAAGTCGCTAGCGGCTCCGCTGAGCCCGTGGATGCAGATGACGATTCCGCGTGGGAGAGTAGAGGCGGGCGGGGACCACTTGGTGAAAGGGAGTTCCTTGCCGTCGCGGCAGGTCCAGCGGTTGTGAGCGGAGTCCATGGTGAGGCGTGGGAGACGAGGGCGTGTGGGGTCGAGGCGCGGGGCGGCGCACTGGCAGGTGAAGAGGGCGGCCAGCAGACAGAGCAGGATGCGCACCGGTGCGGTGGCGGGCATGCGGTGTGGTGGGAGCAAAGCTGAGGGGGGCGGGGCGGGAGGGGATCAGCCTCCGGTTTTATGGATCTCGACCCGGCGGTTGGGTTGCTGGGTGGCGGCGGAGCCGTTGGGGTCGACGTCCGGGAGGGTTTCGCGTTCGCCGCGGCCTTCGACGACGATGTTGGCACCGTCGAGACGGAGACTGCCGACGAGCCAGTCTTTGACGGCCTGGGCGCGGGCTTCGCTGAGGGTTTGGTTAGAGGCCTCGTCGCCGATGGTGTCGGTGTGGCCGATGAGACGGAACGTGGCTGCGGCGTTGGATTGGATGATGGCGCCGAGTTTCATGAGACTGATGCGGGCTTCCTCGCGGAGTCGGGAAGAACCGAAGTCGAAGAGGAGGTCGGTGCGGAGCATGGCTTTGAAGTCGCCGGCGATGGGGCCTTTGAAGTTGGCGAGGTCGTCGAGGGAGGAGAAGCCGTCGATGCCGCCATTGCCGCCGGTGCCTTTTTTGAGGGATTTGAGGACATCGCCTTTGAGGTCGGCGGAGCCGGTGTTGGCGGCGCTGTCGATGAGGAGCTGGTCGGCGTCCGGGGCGGCGGCGGAGGGGGAAGCGGCGGCGGGTTTGGAGAGGAGACTGTCTTTGAGCGAGCCGTCGAGGGACTGGCGGACGTCGGCGGGGTCGTCGAGGAGATCGCCGGCGGTGCCGGCGACGGGTTTACTGAGCGTGAGGTTGGCGGCGGGGGTGGCGATGGAAGGCGTGAGGACGACGGCGCGGTCTTTGATGGCTTCGGCGAGTTCGGTGATGTCGGGGAGATTGGTGGGTGGGGGGAGTTCGGTTTTCCGGGTGAGGTCGGGGGCTTCCGCTGTGAGGTCCGGGGAGGAAGGGACGTCGCGGACGGTGACCTGTTCGAGATCGATTTCGAAGATGCCGGTTTGGGGGGAAGCGGTCATTTCCTCGACGACTGAGCGGGCGGGGAGGCGGAGACGTTTGAGGGCGACGAAGAGCCCGGCGTGGACGACGATGGAAGTGGAGACGGCGGCGAGGATCCACCAGCGGAGATCCCACGCGGTGGTGGTGGAGCGGAAGCCTTGGCCGGAGCCGAGGGCGTCCCAGCGGGGAACTGGAGACTTGGACATGTGGAGAGATGCACGAAGGCGTGGTGGGGTGCAATGAGGGAAAGGGGTTGGTGCCGCGGGTGCGGAGCGAGAGCGGGATTGCGGATTGGTGAGGCCGTGGTGGGGTGGCAGATGCGTTTGAAACCGATTTCAGTCCTGACGGCGATGGTGATGGTGAGTCTGCCTTGCGGGGCGGAGGAGAAGTTTGTGAACCTATTCAGCGGGAAGGATTTGTCGGGGTGGGTGAATGTGAACGGGGCACCGGAGACGTGGAAGCTGGGGGAAGACGGCGTGTTGCGGTGCACGGGGCAGCCGGTGGCGGCGCTGCGGACGGTGCGGCAGTATGAGAATTTCGTGCTGGAGCTGGAGTGGCGGCACATGAAGGCCGGGGGGAATGCGGGGATTTTTGTGTGGGCGTCGCCCTTGCCGGCGACGGGACAGCCGTTTTTGCGGGCGATTGAGGTTCAGGTGCTGGATAACGGGTATGACGTGAAGGGGCGGAACGAGTGGTACACGACGCACGGGGATATTTTTCCGATTCACGGGCACGTGATGAAGCCGGGAGGGCGGGCGAGCGGGATGCGGGCGTTTCCGGCGGCGGAGCATTCGAAGAGTGCGCCGGAGTGGAACAGTTATCGGATTGAGGCGAAGGACGGGACGCTGGCGTTGTTTGTGAACGGGGTGAAAGTGACGACGGGGAGCGAGTGCCGGTGGCGGAAAGGGTATCTGGGGTTGGAGAGTGAGGGATCGCCGACGGAGTGGCGGAATGTGCGGATGAGCGAGTTGCCGGGGAGCGGGGCTGGGGAGGCGGAGAGTGCGCCGGTGATGGCGGCGGGGATGGTGCCGATTTACACGGGGACGGATTTGCGCGGGTGGGTGGCGACGAAGGGGACGAAGGAGACGTGGCAAGTGCAGGACTGGCAATTCACGGGGACGGATCCGGCGGGCGAGCTGACGACTGAGATGGATCATGCGGGTGGGGAGTATGTGCTGGACGTGAGGGGGCCGGATGCGTTGCCGGAGACGGCGCGGGTGGTGGTGAGCCAGAAGGGGCGGCCGTTGATCATGAGCAGTGATCTGGAGCCGGGGAAGTGGGTGCGTTTCCGGCTGGATGGGAAGGGCGTGGTGAAGGGGGCGCTGACGTGGAATCAGGAAGGAGTGGTGGAGCGCGTGCTGCCGACGAAGCTGGAAGCGCCGGTTTCGCTGACCCTGCATGGCGGGAACAGTTTCGGGAACGTGTTTCTGAGGTCGGCGGGGCAGCTGGCTCCGGAGGGGGCGAAGCCGAGGGAGTGAGGGGTCGGTTAGATTCCCGGGCAGGCGAGAGCCTCTCGAAAATGCGGTTCAGGATGGGCTGAGGATTAGCCCCCTGTGGTTGAACGGTTCTCTGGAAATCCGGTTGCTGGATGCGTTGATTTCTTCACCCTGCGGGTTCATGACGCGTCATCTTCCTGTCAAATCCTCGCTTTTTCAGTCGAATCGCGACCGCCTGCGCGGATTGCTGCTTGAGAAGTCACTTGTGGTGGTCAATGCCAACGACATTCCGCCGACGAATGCGGATGCGGTGATGATCCCGGTGCCGAACAGTGATTTGTTTTATCTGACGGGGGTGGCGCAGGAGGAGTCGGTGCTGGTGATTTGTCCGGATGCGCATGAGGAGAAGCACCGGGAGATTCTGTTTCTGCGGGAGACGAGCGAGCACATTGCGGTGTGGGAGGGGTACAAGCTGACGAAGGAGCAGGCTCGTGCGACGAGCGGCGTGCGGACGGTGATGTGGCTGCAGGAGTTTCCGGTGATGATGCGGCGGCTGATGTGCGAGTCGGACCATGTGTTTCTGAATTCGAACGAGCATGCGCGGGCGGACATTGTGGTGGAGTCGCGCGAGGCGAGGTTTGTGCGGGAGACGGTGGCGATGTGGCCGCTGCACCGGTATCATCGGCTGGCGAAGCTGATGCATGAGTTGCGTCCGGTGAAGAGCGAGGAGGAGATTGAGTTGTTGAAGGAGGCGTGCCGGATTACGGGGGATGGGTTCCGGCGATTGCTGGGGTTTGTGCGGCCGGGCGTGCATGAATTTGAGGTCGAGGCGGAGCTGGCGCATGAATTCATCCGGCAGCGCGGGCGGTTTGCGTACAACCCGATCATTGCGTCGGGGAACAATGCGAACGCGCTGCATTACCTGGACAACAATGCGGTGTGCAAGAAGGGGGACGTGCTGCTCCTTGATGTGGCGTCGACGTACGCGAATTACAATGCGGACCTAACGCGGACGATTCCGGTGAGCGGGAAGTTCACGAAGCGTCAGCGGGAAGTCTATGACGCGGTGCTGCGGGTGCTGCGCGGGTGCATCAAGAATCTGGTGCCTGGCAAACTGCCGAAGGACTGGCAGCGTGAGGCGGAGGAACTGACCCAGGTGGAGTTGCTGAAGCTGGGGTTGATTACGGAGAAGGACATCAAGAAGCAGGATCCGGAGAAGCCGGCGTTGAAGAAGTATTTCATGCACGGCGTGGGGCATCCGCTGGGGCTGGACGTGCATGATGTGGCGGCGATTGGTGCGCCGTTTGCGCCGGGCTGGGTGATGACGGTGGAGCCGGGGATTTACATTCCGGATGAAGGGTTCGGGATCCGGCTGGAGAACGACGTGCTGATCACGGCGGATGGGACGGTGGATCTGATGGCGGACATTCCGATCGAGGCGGCGGAGATTGAGTCGCTGATGAAGAAGGCGCGGGGCTGAGGGGGGGAAATAGTAAATGGTGAATAGTAAATAGTAAAAGGGGGCGTGTTGGGAGCAATCCAGTTGGGATCGTGGGGGGTGCGGCGGAATCGGGGTCACAGGTAGGATGCCTGTGAAAGTGTGGTTGCTGCGGGGTGAAGAGGGATGGAAAGGCTTTGCGCTCGTTTGGTGAGGGGGACAGGAATGTCCCCCCTCCTTCGCTTGTTATGGGCGTTGCCAGCGTTGCCAGCATTCGAGGAAGCCTTCGGCGAAGTCGTCGGGGCGGGCGGCGGTCCATGCGTCGATTTCGTGTGGGGCCATCCAGAGACCGGTTTCGATTTCAGCGGGGGGCCAGTGGAGCGGTTGGTCGGAGTTGGTGGTGAAGAGTTCGACGAATTCCATGCCTGTGCCGGGGCATGCTGGGACGGTGGCGGCGAGCTGCAGGCGGTCTGGGGTGGTGCGGATGCCGAGTTCTTCTGCGAGTTCGCGGACGGCGCAGGGGAGGTAGGCTTCGCCGGCGTCGAGGTGGCCTGCGGCGCTGCTGTCCCATTTGCCGGGCATTTTGTCTTTGAGGTGGGAGCGTTTCTGGAGGAAGACCTCGCCTGCGACGTTGAGGACGAAGATGTGGACGGCGCGGTGACGCCAGCCGTTGGCGTGGACGAGGGCGCGGGGGGCGGTGGAGGTGACGACATTGTGTTCGTCGACGACGTCGAAGAGTTCGTCGTCGCGCTGGGCGGGCGGGGCGTCGTGGCCGCGCCATGCGTCGGCTAGGGCGACCCATTGGGCGACGGAGAGTTCCTGACCGCGGGCGGTGGGATTGATGCCGGCGGCGGCGGCGATGACGTCCCATGGGCGGTCGTCGCGTGGTGGGAGGAGATTACGGAGCATTTTGCGGCGCTGGGAGAAGCCTGAACGGAGGAGGTGGTCGATGGCGGCTTCGTCGAACGGCGGGAGTTCGTGGCGTGGGCGCGGGGTGAGGACGACGACCCCGCTATCGACTTTGGGGCGAGGGACGAAGATGTCCGGCGGGAGTTTGCGGACCATGGAGGCGTTCCAGCGGAGTTGGGTGCGGACGCTGAGGAGACCGCAGTCGGGGGTGCCGGGGGCGGCGCAGAGACGGTCGCAGACCTCCTTCTGGAGCGTGAAGACGGCGCGCTGGACGGGGCTAGGGTTGACGAGCCAGCGGCGGACGATTTCGGTGCCGACCGAGTAGGGGAGTGCGCCGATGAGTTTGAGCGGCTGGGATTTGAAGTAGGGGCGGAGGTCGAAGTGGAGGGCGTCGCCGTGGATGACGGTGACGCCGGGGAGGGCGCCGTACTTGGCGCGGACGAGTTCGACGATTTCGTCGTCCTTTTCGAGGAGGATGAGGTGGCGTGCGGAATTGACGAGGTGGTTGGTGAGGGCACCCATGCCTGGGCCGATTTCGATGACGGTGTCGTCGGGGGAGATTTCGAGTTGGTCGACGATCCATGAGGCGACGGCGACGTCGGTCATGAAGTTCTGGCCCATGCCTTTGGCGGGTTCGATGCCTGCGGCGGAGAGATCGCGGCGCTGGCGGCGCTGGTCGTCGCTGCGGTAGTGGTTGGATTTGCGCATGGTTAGGGAAGGTGGGAGGAGAGTCAGGGAGGCGGGAGGAGAGGGGGCGGGAAGGAGAGAGGGGAGAGGGCGGCGGGGAGGATGGCGGAGAAGGCGGCGGCGGCGGCGGATTCGGCGGCGGGGTGGTGCTGGAGCCCGTTGGCGGCGGCGACGAGAGCGGACTGGTGGAGGGCCTTGCGGGAGGCTAGGTGGAAGCGGGCGAGGACGGCGGCGGCGTCGGGCTGGAGGTGTGAGGGGATGGCGTGCCAGATGGCGGCGGCGACGTCCGAGGCCATGCGGCCGAGGCCAGCGAGGTCGTGGTGGCGGTGGTCGTAGGCGTCGCAGAGTTCTGACTGGCAGATCTGGAGGTCAGGGAGTGAGTGCCATGCGTGGAGCATGCGGATTTCGGCGTCCCAACCGGTGCCGAAGTGGATGTGCTGGAGTGCGGAGCGCCGGAGACACCATTCACCGGAGAGGGCGTAGCGGAATTGGCCGAGGTAATCGAGCCACGGGATGGGTTGGGTGGCGGATTCGGCGAGGGCGAGGCGGAGAGGTTGGAAGAGGAGACGGAAGAGACGCCCGTGGAGGGAGGTGGCGTGGCGGGCGTACCAGCCCTTGGTGCCCGCGAAGTTGGCGTCCGGGTGGAGGACAGGCCATGCGAGACGGGCGAGGAATTCGGGGGAGGCGCAGGTAATGTCGGCGTCGTGGGCGGCGACGGCGAACGTGTTGGGATTGGCGAGGGCGGCGCGGGTGCAGAGCCAGAGATTGCGGCCTTTTCCGTGAGGGAGCGAGGCGGCTTCCGGAGGGAGGGGAGGGGCGTCCGGGTTATCGTGCCAGAGGATGTCGACTGAGCAGTGGAGATCGTTGAAGAGCGAGCGGGCGAGGAGGAAGTGTTCGTGGGAGGCGGCGTCGAGCCCGACGACGACGTGGTGGAGCCATGGGGTGGCGGCGATGGATTGGCGGATGGAGGCGAGGGCTGGGGCGCCGAGTTCGCGGGCGTGGGTGGGGAGGACCAGGGTGAGTGGGCGGAGACGGGACCACGCGATGAGATCGCGCTGGAGGGCATCGCCTGCGGCGGAGGCGAGTCGCGGGAGGGAGGTGACGGAGGGGAACTGGAAGAGATCGGACACTGGGTTGGGGAGGTGATGGATGCTGGGGCGTGCGGCTGCAAGGAGAGGGGCGGCAAATCCCCGCTGGCGGAGGAGGGCGGGATGGGTTGGGGAGAGGGATGGGGCGAGCGCTGATCATTGTGCACTATCATTACCGGCCGGGAGGCGTGCGGCAGGTGGTGGAGTGGGGAGCGGGGGCGGTGGCGCGGTGCTGGGGCTGTGAGCGGGTGGTGGTGCTGGGTGGGGAGCGAGTGCCGGAGGGATGGCGTGGGGAGTTTGAGCGGGCGGTGTTTCCGATGCCTGTGCGTTGGGAGAGTGATGCGGGGTTGGGTTACTGGAGAGAGTTTGCGGGGGAGGGAGGTGCGGAGGAATTGCTGAGGAGGGAGGTGGGGAGTGGGGATGTGGTGTGGGCGCACAATCTGAGTGTGGGGAGGCGATTGCGATTGGGTGCGATGGTGGTGCGGGTGGCGGAGGCGGCTGGGGCGTCGGTGTGGCTGCACCAGCATGACTGGTGGTGGGACGGGCGGTGGGAGCGGTGGGCGGAGTTCGGGGAGCAGGGAGTGGAGAGCCTTGAGGAGGCGGTGGCGTTGACCTTTCCGGCGGGTGAGCGGGTGAGGACGGTGGCGGTGAATGCGGCGGATGCGCGGTTTGCGAGGGACGTGCTGGGGCGGGTGTGCGGGTTCGGGGGGAATCCGCTAGTGAGACCGGAGACGAGTCGGGCGGCGGTGGAGAGAGCGTGGGAGTGGCTGCGTGCGATGAGTGGGGGGAGACGCGTGTGGGTGTATCCGGCGCGGGCGTTGCGGCGGAAGAATTTTGCGGAGGCGGTGCTGGTGATGCGGGCGGTGGATGAGGGGGCGATGCTGGTGACGACGGGGGGTGTTAGTTCTGCGGCGGAGTGCGGGTGGTACGGGGCGATGGAGCGGGCGGTGGAGGAAGGCGGGTGGCCGGTCCGATTGGCGGTGGCGGAGCTGGGCGGAGCGCCGACGGTTCCGGCGATGATGGGAGCGGCGGAGGCGGTGGTGATGAGTTCGCTGCGGGAAGGGTTTGGGCTGCCGTGGTGGGAGGCGGCGGTTTTGAGGCGGCCGCTGCTGGCGCGGCGCCTGGCGGGGACGAGGGAGACCCTTGAGATGGTTGGGTTAGGGGCGAGTGCGGTGTGGGATGCGGTGATGGTGCCGCGCGGGGCGTTTGATGCGGGGGCGGAGGAGGTGCGGGTTGGGGAGCGAAGGGAGCGATTGGTGGGGATGCTGCCGGGGGAACTGCGGCGATTTGTTAGAGATGCGATGCGGGGGATTCCTGACGAGGTGGATTTCGGGGAATTGAGTTTCGAGGCGCAGCGGGAAGTGGTGGATTCCGGGGTGGGATTGGAGGAGCGGAGGAATCCGTGGTTAGGGGAAGTGCGGGGAGGGATGCGGGTTCCGGCGGAGGTGGATGAAGTGAGGGCGGGGCCGGAGATGTGGGCGGCGCGGTTCTGCGGGATGGGGCCGGATGGGGGGGATCGCGCGGGAGGGGTTAGAGATGCGGTCCGGGGCGAGCGGCTGGCGGCGTCGCTGGGCGTGGTGGTGAGGGAGTGGTGGCGGCACCCGCTGCTGTGGCCCTGAGCGGGTGGTGATTAGCTAGTGGCGGTGGCGGGCGGCCTGGGCGGTGCGGCGGCGGGATTCGATGGCGTCGCCGATTTCGGTGGCGAGATTAGGGGAGCGCTGGAGGAGCTGATCGATGGAGGCGTTGCTGAAGAGCATGATGACGACATCGGTGACGGCGTCGACGCCGACGTCGTGGGAGGCGGCCCCGGCGGTGAGTTGGTCGCCGAAGCATTCGCCGGGGCCGATTTCGCCGATGCGGACGAGTTGGCCGGAGGCGTCTTTGGAGAGGAGGGCGGCGGTGCCGCGGAGGACGAGGGCGAAGCCGTGGAAGCCCGAGCCTGGGCGCTGGATGGTTTCGCCGGCGGCGAATTCGATGGTGCGGGGAGGGTTTTCCGGGTCGGCGGAGAGGGCGGGGCGGAAGCGAGGGTGGGATTTGAGGAGGGCTTCCGGAGCCGGGGGTGGTGTGCTGGGGGATTCGCCGGGGCCGTATTCCATGGCGATGGGGAAGGGGATATTGAGGCCCTCGCGGCGGACGACGTACCAGAGCCGCGTCATGATGGCATCGCGGGTGGGGCCGAGGTTTTCCTGGGTGGCGACGGAGAAGATGAGGCGGTAGGTGATGGAGAAGTCGGCGTAGTTGGCGGTGGTGACGCGGGGGCTTGGGTCGGCGAGGACGCCTGGGGAGGAAATGAGGAGGTCGAGCATGACCTCTTTGACGCGGTTGGGCGGGTCGTCGTAGCTGAAGCCGATTTCGATGACCTCGGTACGGACGGTGGTGGGTCTGGAGAGATTGCTGAAGGCCCCCTTGTAGAGGGAGACGTTCGGGACGATGAGGAGTTCGCGGGTGGGGCTTTCGATGTGAACGGAGCGCCAGTTGATTTCGATGACCTTGCCGATGACCCCCTGGGCATGGATCCAGTCGCCGACATTGAGCGGGCGTTCGAAGAGGAGCATGAGGCCTGAGACGATATTGCCGAGAGGTTCCTGGAGGGCGAGGCCGATGACGATGGAGCCGACGCCGAGGGCGGCGACGGCGCCTTTGACTTCACCGCCCCAGACCCATGAGTAGATGAACATGGCACCGAGGGCGACGATGAGGGCGCGGACGAGGTCGCGGAAGAGCTTGGGGACGCGGGAGCGCCATGAGTTGATGTCCGGGGAGGACTTGCCGAAGACGACGTCATTGATGACGCCGAGGATGGCGAAGAGGAGGAGGAGGTAGAAGGCTGTCTGGGAGAGACGGGTGGCGATGTGAGAGTCCGGGAGTTCGAGGACGAGCCTGACGAAGATGAGGAGAGCGAGGGCGGGGATGACGAAATTGCGGAGCGTGCGGAGGAGACCGGTGAAGATGCTGTTGCGGCGGGTGGCGGCGGCGAGGGCTTCTGAGGCGATGAGGAGCGCGACTGGGAAGAGGACCGTCAGGGCGAGAGCCGGGCGGAGGTTAGAGAGGGATTGGTCGAGGAAAGCGATCATGGCGCGTGCGGAGGGAGCGGCCTGTCAGGGGGCGACGGACCATGCCTCGAGGGAAGGTTTGCCTTCGGATTCGATGCGGAGCGGGCCGGAGAAGTTGAACTGGTCGCCGGTGCGTTCGCGGACTGGGTTGGTGACGCGGATGGCTGGGCCGTGAGCGGAGGCGAGTTTTCGTGCGATGGAGACGGTATCGCCCCAGAGGTCGTAGAGGAAGCGGCGGCGGCCGACGACCCCGCCGACGACCGGGCCGGAGTTGATGCCGATGGCGAGGGAGAGGTCGGCGTCGTGTTCGCGATTGAAGATGGAGACGATGCGGACGGTTTCCTGGGCGAACTGGATGATGCGTCTGGCGTGATCTGGTCTGGTGACGGAGAGCCCGCAGACGGCGAGGTAGGAACCGCCGATGGTTCTGACTTTTTCGATGCCGAGGCGGTCGGCTGCTTCGTCGAAGGCTGTGATGAGGTCGCCGAGGTGTGATAGGGCGGAGGAGTCGCCGGAGGCGGCTCCGAATTCTTCGAGGCCTGAGAGTTCGCTGAAGAGGACGGAGACGTCGGCGAACTGGCGGCTGGCTTTTTCGTCGCCTTCCATGCGCTGGGCGACGGCGGAGGCTGGGAGGATATTGAGGAGGAGTTCCTGATTTTCGCGGACCTGGGATTCGAGTTGTTCCTTCTGGGAGCGGATGCTGTCGGCCATTTCGTTGAAGACGCGGCCGAGTTCGCCGAATTCGTCATGGGAGCCGAGGTGGACTTTGACATTGGTTTCGCCGTTGCCGAGGCGTCTGGCACCGGCTGTGAGGATGCGGAGCGGTTTTGTGAGGAGACTGGCGAAGAGGAGAGCGAGGATGGTGACGGCGATGCCGATGCCTGAGGCGACCATGACGACCTTGCGGCCGAGGGAGCGGACGGGAGCTTCTGCTTCTGCGAGGTCCATTTCCGAGAGGACGGCCCAGCGGAGGGAGTCCATTTCGAGGGGGCCGTAGGAGCTGAGGACGGGGGTGCCGCGGTAGTCATCGGTTTCGAGGATCCCGGATTTGCCTTTGAGGGCGAGATCGACGGAGGGCGAGTTGACGGGCATGGTGCAGAGGACATTGCCCTGACGTTCGATGCGGTCGGTGAGGTTAGGGCTGAAGCCGTTTTCGCGGAGATTGCGGATGAAGGCGGGGAGGTTTTCGTGGGCGAAGCGCGAGTTGGTGCGCATGGTTTTGTCCGGGCCGACGAGGTAGGTTTCGCCAGAGTCGCCGAGGCCTTCCTCGCGCCATTGGAAGTTGCCGGTGGCGACGTTGTCGAATTCGTCGATGGGGAACTGGATGACCATGATGCCTGCCATGCTGGGGCCATCGAAGACCGGGCTCATGATGAAGCCCATGGGGAGGGCGAGGTTAGGGCGGTAGGGTTCGAAGTCGGCGAGTTTGAAGCTGTCGCGGTCGCGGGCGGAGCGTATGGCGCGGACGGCTGCGCCCATGCGGGAATCGGCGTAGGGGCCGTTTTCGACGCTGGTGGCGAATTCGGTGGTTTTCTGATAGGTGTAGATGAGATTGAGGGAGGTGGCGTCGACGATCATGACGTCTTCGAAGCCGAAGATTCGGGCGGCTCTGGTGAAGAACATCTGGAGCTGCGCGTGGGTGGCGGCGAAGGAGGATTGGTCGCCTGGTGCGGAGATGAGTTCGTGTTTTTTGAGATAGGGGTGGGGGTTGGCGGCGATGTAGTGGTACTGGAGGTAGCGGGAGACTGGGTCTGTGGGGAGGTATTGTTCCGGGACGGGGGTGCCTTCGACGTGTTTGGCGAGGGCGGGGATGAATTCGGAGCGGTAGAAGGCGTCGAGTTTTTCGTTTTCCTGAGTGGAGAGGGAGAGGGATTTGAGGGAATCCCATGAGTTGTGGAGTTCGCGGGTGCCCTCGATGACGATCTGGCTGTCGGACATGGCGATGATCTGATCGCGGAGGGATTCGAGGCGGGTGCGGAGGGCGGTGGATTTGGAGACCCGGATGCCGTTGAGTTGGTTGCGGACCCCCTGGATGAGGGCGGCTTTGCCTGAGGCGTAGCTGATCCATGCCATGGCTCCGATGGAGGCGAGGCTGACTGCGAGGAGCAGCAGGATCATCTTTGACTGGATGGAGAGTCTACTGAGGCCGGGCATGGGAGAGGGACGCGTGTTGAGTTGTCAGGTTTTCAATGAACCTGAGGGGAGGAGAGGTCAAGACCCGAGGTGGAGGCGGGAGGGGTGGGAGTAGAGATTGGCGCGGTGGTTGCGGAGGAAGCCGACGAGGGTGATGCCTGCGGATTCGGCGAGAGAGACGGCGAGACTGCTGGGGGCGCCGATGGAGGCGACGATGGGGATGCGTGCGGCGAGGGCTTTCTGGATGAGTTCGAAGGAAGCGCGGCCGCTGAGGAGGAGGATGGAGTTGGAGAGTGGCCAGCGGTGTGCGAGGAGGGCGGCGCCGGAGATTTTGTCGACGGCGTTGTGACGGCCGACGTCTTCTTCGAGGGCGAGGAGGTGGCCGGAGGTGTTGAAGAGGGCGGCGGCGTGCTGGCCGCCGGTCTGGGAGAAGGCGGTTTGGGCGGCGCGTTGTTTATCGGGGAGGGAGAAGAGGGTGGCGGCGTCGATGATTGGGGAGGGATCGACGGGGAGTGGGGGGTGGACGGCGAGGGCGGCGTCCATGCTGGTTTTGCCGCAGATGCCGCAACTGGAGGCGGTGAAGACGTGGCGGGTGAGCCGGTCGAAGTCGATTTTCTCCGGGGAGGAGACGAGGACATCGACGACGCTGGCTCCCTTGGTGGCGGAGGGGCAGAGGGAGACCTCGAAGAGATCGGCAGGGGAGGCGATGACGCCTTCGGAGAGGAGGAAGCCGGCGGCGAGTTCGCGGTCGCGGCCGGGGCTGCGCATGATGACGGCGATGGAGCGGCCGTCGACGCGGATTTCGAGGGGAGCTTCGACGGCGACGGCGTCGGGGAGCGGGTCGGAGAGGGAGACGTGGCCGTTTTGTGACGCGAGGGAGCGGACCGGCAGGGAGACGACCGGGAGATCTGGGTCACCGTTCATGGGAGCGGTGACGGTGCGGCCCGAGTTTCAGATGGCATCTTCTGGATTTTTGGGAAAATGAAGATTGAGCTGGTTTACTGGGGTTGCGACGGCCTTCGGAGTTGCTGTTTTGTAAGTTACTCGGCTTCAGGGGGTCGTGGGGTGGTGGCCACGGCATCTATCGTGATCTTTGGGTTTCTGTAGGGAGACTCTGGCCATTGAGGTCACAGGCAGGATGCCTGTGCCACTTTGCTGGTTGCATTGAGGTCACAGGGAGGATGCCTGTGGGTTGCATTGGGGTCACCGGCAGGATGCCTGTGCCAGTTTCAGCGTTGGTCGATCGGGGTGATCGGCTGGGGTGGGACTGGGCCGGTGTATTCGGTGAGCGGGCGGTAGAGTCGGTTGTCTTCGAGTTGTTCGAGGACCTGGGCGGTCCAGCCGGCGGCGCGGCTGATGGCGAAGATGGGGGTGAAGAGGTCGGTGGGGATGCCGAGGCTGTAGTAGACTGTGGCGCTGTAGAAATCGACGTTGGCGTTGAGGCCTTTGCGTTCGCGCATGATCTGGGCGATGCGTTCGCTCATGCGGATCCACTTGGGTTCGCCGAGTTCCTGGGTGAGTTGGATGGCCATTTTCTGGAGGTGGGGGGCGCGTGGGTCGAGGACCTTGTAGACGCGGTGGCCGATGCCCATGATTTTTTCCTTTTTGGCGAGCCGTTCTTCGACCCATGGATCGACGTTGGCTTCCTCACCGATTTCCTGGAGCATGTGGATGACGCCCTCGTTGGCTCCGCCGTGGAGTGGGCCTTTGAGAGTGCCGACGGCGCTGGTGATGGCGGAGTACATGTCGCTGAGGGTGGCGACGGTGACGCGTGCGGAGAACGTGCTGGCGTTCATGCCGTGGTCGGCGTGGAGGATGTAGGCGACGTCGAGCGTGCGGGTGGCTTCGGCGCCGGGTTCTTTGCCTGTGATGAGCCAGAGGAAGCTGCCGGCCTCGCTGAGGTCGGAGCGGATGGGAGGCATGGGGTGGCCGGTGCGGTGGTTGTGGTAGGCGGCGATGATGAGGGGGACCTGGGCGCAGATGGCGAGGGCGCGTTCTTCGTTGAGGGCGCGGTTTTGATCGTCGCCGCGGCGGTCGAGGACTCCGAGGAGGGAGACCCCGGTGCGGAGGACGTTCATGGGGGAAGCGTCCTTGGGGAGGGAGTTGATGAAGCTGGAGACTTCCGCGGGGAGGTGGCGGTGGGAGCGGAGCTTGTCGGTGAAGGCGGCGAGTTCCGAGTGATTGGGGAGCTTGCTGTTGTGGAGGAGGTAGACGACTTCTTCGAAGGTACAATTGGCGACGAGGTCGTCGATCGAGTAGCCGAGGTAGCAGAGTTTTCCGTTGGCACCGTCGACATCGCTGAGACGGGATTCATTGGCGACGACACCTTCGAGACCTTTAGCGACCATGGACATAAAATTGGTGAGGAACGGGGGTTTTGGGAGAAATACTTGGTGAGTGCTTAGAGCGGTGCGCGAGGGCGCTCAAAGGATTTTTTCCGATTTGATGGATTCCGGGGTGGAATCGGGCACAAAGGCTACGTTTCCGGGGGAGGGAAGGTCGCTGGATTTGTGAGTGGGAGGTGAGGAGTGGGGTGAGAGGAGGGCGAGACGGGCCTGGGAGGCGAGGGAATGGGGGTCGGCGTCGATGGGGATGATGATGGCGTCGTTTGGGGAAGGGGGTTCGAGGGTGGCGAACTGGGAGGTGAGGAGGTCCGGGGGCATGAAGTGGCCGGAGCGTGCGGCAAGCCGGGAGGCGATGAGATCGCGGGAGCCGTGGAGGAAGACGATGCGGACGTCCGGGCCGGTGCCTGCGGTGAGGAGGTGGCGGTAGGAGGCTTTGAGGGCGGAGCAGGCGAGGACGGTGGTGCGGCTTTGGGGGGTCGAGTCGATGATTTGGGAGCGGAGGTGCTGGAGCCACGGGAGGCGGTCGGCGTCGGTGAGCGGGATTTTTGCGGCCATTTTGGCTTTGTTTTCCGGGGGGTGGAGGTCGTCGGCGTCGACGAAGGCGGCGTTGAGGAGATTGGCGAGGAGGAGGCCGACGGTGGATTTGCCGGAGCCGGAGACGCCCATGACGATGACGACGCGGGGGGAGGGGGGCTGCATAATAGTATCAGTGATTGCGTTTGGTTCCTGGCGGAAGGACGGTGAATGCGGTATCGTCAATTGATAAACCCCTGCCTGTCATGTCCACCACGATTTCCCCTGAAGAGCAGCATGAAAAAGTACGCACAGTAGTGTTTGCGACGGCGCAGGCCGCGGCGGAGGCGCTGGCGCGGGAGGTGCGGGTGATTATTGAGGAGAAGAATGCGGCGGGGAGGGCGGCGGTGCTGGGGTTGGCGACGGGGTCGACGCCGGTGCCATTTTACCGGGAGCTGATCCGGATGCACCGGGAGGAAGGGTTGTCGTTTCAGAACGTGGTGACGTTCAACCTTGATGAGTACTACGGGCTGACGCGGGAGCACCGGGAGAGTTATTTCCGGTTCATGAAGGAGCAGTTGTTTGATCACATCGACATCCCTGCGGAGAACGTGAATCTGCCGGATGGGATGGTGCCGCTGGATGGGGTGTTTGATCACTGTGCGGCTTATGAGCAGCGGATAGCGGAGGCGGGTGGGGTGGACTTGCAGATTCTGGGGATTGGGCGGACTGGGCACATTGGGTTCAACGAGCCCGGGTCGTCGCGTGATTCGCTGACGCGGCTGGTGCCATTGGACCGGGTGACGCGTCAGGATGCGGCGTCGGATTTTCTAGGTGAGGAGAACGTGCCGCGGTTTGCGATCACGATGGGGGTGGGGACGATTTTGAGGGCGCGGCGGCTGGTGCTGATGGCGTGGGGAGAGAACAAGGCGGAGATTGTGGCGCGGGCGGTGGAGGGGCCGGAGACGGAAGCGGTGTCGGCGTCATTCTTGCAGGGGCATGGAGCGGCGCGGTTTTTCCTTGATCGAGCGGCGTCGAGCGGGTTGACGCGGGTGAAGCTGCCGTGGCTGGTGGGGCGGGCGCAGTGGACCCCGCAGGAGACGCGTCGGGCGGTGTGCTGGCTGGCGTTGCGGGATCGGAAGCCGATTCTGAAGCTGGTGGATGAGGAGTATAACGAGAATGGGATGGGTGAGTTGCTGACGCGGGCGGGTGGCGGGTATGAGTTGAACATTGAGATTTTCAACCGGCAGCAGCGGACGATCACGGGATGGCCTGGAGGGAAGCCGGGGACGGGAGATGACACGCGGCCGGAGCGACCGTCGCCGCACCCGAAGACGTGTGTGGTGTTTTCGCCGGAGCCGCAGGATGACGTGATGGGGATGGGCGGGACGATTGAGCGGTTAGTGGCGCAGGGGCACACGGTGCACGTGGTGCACATGACGAGCGGGGATCTGCGGGTGAATGACGGGGAGGCGCTGCGATTTGCGAGGGTGCTGCAGGAGACCTCGGAGCTGGATCCGGCGCGATGGGCGGAGGCGGATCGGTATGCTAGCGGGGTGATTGAGGAGATTGCGGCGAAGGGTCCGTTCGGGGATCCGCCGCGGCGGTTGCGGGATTTGAAGAGCCTGATCCGGCGGGGGGAGGCGCGGGATGCGGCGGCGGCGCTGGGGGTGCCGGCGAGTCGCGTGCATTTTCTGGATCTGCCGTTTTATGCGGAGGGGCGGTACCGGCAGTTTCGGGCTGGGGCGAAGGATGCGGCGCGGGTGGGTGCGCTGATGGAGCGGCTGCAGCCGCACCAGGTGTATATCACGGGGGATCTGGCGGATCCTAGCAGTGTGCAGGGCGTGGCGTTCACGGCGTTCCGTCAGGCGTGGAACGAGCGTGAGAAGGCGGTGTGGCGGGCGCATTGCCGCGTGTGGCTGTATCGCGGGCACCAGAAGGAATTTCAGCCGCATGAGATTCAGATGGCGATTCCGATGAGTCCGGACCAGCTGGCGAAGAAGCTGGCGGCGATGCAGCGGTATCAGTCGCATAACCTGCCTGACTTGCTGAGCGGGGACCGGAACCGGGAGACGGCGCGGTTGTATGATCAGCTAGGGATGGCGGAGTATGAGGCGATCGAGGCGTTCCGGTCGTGGCAGGCGTGAGCGGGGTGGGGTGTGATTGCGCTGGCGCGGGGGAGCGGTAGGTGGCAGGGATGGGGATGAGTTCTGCTGCGCGCGATTGCCACCTGGTGTTGTTTGATGACGAGTGTCCGTTGTGCACGTTTCAGATGAAGACGCTGACGTGGCTGGACTGGTTTGGGGTGTTGCGGTTTCTGCCGGTGTCGCAGGCGGAGGCGCGGGCGGCGGCTCCGGGGATTGGGAGAGAGGATTTGCTGGAGGCGATCCATTGTGTGGCGCGGGACGGGAAGATTCACCGTGGGGCGAGATGCATCCGGTTTGTGGGGATGCGGTTGCCGTTGCTGGTGCCGGTGGCGCTGGTGTTGTGGGTGCCTGGGGTGATTCAGGTGGCGGAGGTGGTGTACCGGTGGATCAGCCGGAACCGGCTTCTGCTGAGCCGGGTGTTTGGGTGCAAGGGGGCGTGTGCGATGATGCCGGAGCGGCGGCGGGAAGTTGGGAAGTGAGAAGTGAGAAGTGGGAATCCGGAAGGGTGAAGGGGGGCGTGTTGGGAGGGGCGAGTTGGGAGGGCTGGCCGCGCGCACTCCGTGAGCCCCGAGAGCTGTGATGCTCCCAGCGGTCCAGAGCCTGCGGCTAGCTGGTTCGGAGGGGGGCGTGTGGGGAGAGGGGGGTGTCAGGGGCGGTTGTTGTTGGGTTGGGGGCGGGGTTGCTGGGGTTGATCGTTGCGGCGGCGGCGGCGGATTTCTTCCCAGCGTTTGCGTTGGGGGTCGGCGAGTTGGCGTTCGACGGCGCGATCGGATTCGATCATGCGCTGGCGGAGGTCTTTGCGCAGTTTTTCGCGGAGGCGCTGGATGTCTTCGTGGGTGCGTGCGAGGATGGCGCTGACCTCGCGGGATTGGTCAGGGGAGAGGTCGACCTGCTTGCGGAGATTGTCGGTCATTTTGGCGGCCCATTCCTTGTTTTCGGGGGTTGGGGCAGGGGAGACCTTGCGGACGTCGGCGAGACGCCCGCGGATGATCTGGGCGGTGACGAGCGTGCCGGCGAGGGCTCCGAGGCCGAAGATGGCGAGGGTGAGGACCGCTGTTTTCCAGTTCTGCATGGAGGGAGTGGGAACGGTCAGAAAACGGGATCGCTTTCCGGGAGGTCGGTGGCGAGAGGTTCGTCTGGTGGTTCTTCGGCGGCTTGGGTGGCGAGCCATTCATCGTCCATGACGTCGGCGAGGGCTGGGGCGGACCAGAAGCCGGTGATGGCGACGACGGCGGCGGCGGCGGCGAGCGGGCGCCATGAGTTGAGGGCGAAGAGGGCGTCGGACCATGAGGCTGGGCGGTGGAGACGCTGGAGGACGCGGGCTTCGAGGCCGCGGGTGGCGGTGGCGGCCCATGAGGCTGGGCGGTCGTCGAGGGCGGCGGTGGCGAGGAGCTGATCGAGGTCGCGGTCAGAGAGATTTTTCATGGCGGACGAGGAAATCTTTGAGTTTCTGGCGTGCGCGGAGGGCGCGGACTTTGACATTGGCGATGGACCAGCCGGTGACGGCGGCGATGTCTGCGACGCTGCGTTCTTCGAGGTGGAGCATGGTGACGATGAGGCGGTCTTCCGGGCGGAGGGCGGCGAGGGCTGGGCGGAGACGTTCTGCGGCGTCGCGGCCGGCGGCTTCGTGGGCGTCGGAGGGGTCTGGGAGACGTTCGAGGGCTTCTGGTTCGTCGAGCGGGACGAGGAAGGAAGTGCGGCGTTTGCGGCGTTTGAGGTGAGTGAGGCAGGTATTGACGGCGACGCGGGAGACCCAGTGGGGGAAGGGGGCGTCGAAGCGGTAGGAATGGAGGCCGCGCCAGAGGTGGACGAAGATGTCCTGGCAGAGGTCGTCGAGTTCCGAGGCGCTCTGGACGTAGCGGGAGGCCATGGCGGCGAGACGGCCTTTGCAGGCGCGGATGATGGAGTGGAAGGCGGATTCGTCGCCGGACTGGGCGGCGCGGATGAGGTCAGGCGGTAGGGACGCCTCGTCGAATTCCGCGACCGCGAAGCGACCGGCGGAGGGGAAGGGGATCGGGAGGTGGAGGGAGGCGGTCATTCCTTGGAGAGGATGAGTGAGGGGAGGTGCGTGAGGTTACAGGCAAAGGGTGCGAGCCGGGGTGAATGGGGGGTGTTTGAAGAAACCGGGTTGACGGTCTGCGGCATCTGCCGTTTCAGAAAGTTTCCGAGATGAGTTCTGAAATTCCCGAGCAGCCCCGCGAACGATTCCGCCCGTGTGTGGCTTGCCTGCTGATCAACGAGGAGGGCAAGCTGCTGATTTGCGAGCGGGATGATTTTGCGGACAGCTGGCAGTTTCCGCAGGGTGGTCGGGACTTCGGGGAGACCCCGAGGGAGGCGTTGCACCGGGAGTTGTGGGAGGAGATCTCGTTGTTGCCTGGGGCGTATGAGATTGTGGAGGAGCGAGGGCCGTACCGGTACCGGTTTCCGGTGAGGCATCGGCGGAAGCGGAAGTATGTGGGGCAGCAGCAGACGTATTTTCTGTGCCGGTTCCGGGGGCCTGACACATTGATCAGCATTGACACGAAGCAGCCTGAGTTCCGGAGCTGGAAGTGGATTGAGCCGGCGGCATTTGATTTGAGGTGGCTGCCGGACTTCAAGCGTGGGGTGTACCGGGATGTGCTGCGGGATTTTCTGGGGGTGATTGCGATCGGGGATGATCCGCCGCCGCCGCCGGAGCGGGATCCGAAGCCGCGGAAGATCGGGTGATGGGGGTCACTTTGTGGGTGGCGCGGGGCGCTGGTCTTCTTTGAAGCGGAATGGTTTGGTGCCGGTGATGGCGTCGCTGGTGACGCTGGGGCACCAGTGTTTTTCGACGTGGGCGATGATGAGGTCGTGGCCGGTGAAGTGATCGACGCCTGGTGGGCGTTCGGGGTTGTACATGGAGTCGGTCATATCGCGCATGAAGGCGACGGTTTTGCCGAGATAGACCTGCTGGCGGATGGCGAAGGGGCGGCCGAGGACGCACATGTTGAGGTGAACGCCGCAGAGGATGACGTGGTCGATGTTGCGGGCGGCGAGGAGGTTCCATGTTTCCTGGCCGTCATCGGTGAGGGCGTCGCCGGGTTTGAGTTCGATGAGCGGGTGCTGGCGTTTCCATGGTGGGACGATTTCGCATTTATGGTCGGTGCAGGAGCAGCCCATGTCGCTGTCGTCGATGGGGAGGACGGCTTCATGGCGTGGGTCGGTCCAGCACCATGCGGTGCCCCAGCGCGGGGCGGTGGCGAGGGGGACGGGGGTTTTGGCGAACGGTGCGGATTTAGCGAGGAGACGTTGCGGTGCGTCCTTGTAGAAGTCGGTGACGGAACTGGGGGCGTGGATGATGAAGATGCCTTTGGCGCGGGCGGCGATGAGCATTTCGTTGAGCGGGCCGGCGAGTTCGGTGACGCGTCGTGCGGCGCTGCGGCACCAGTGGTCGTCCCACATGTCGCAGACGATGATGGCGGTCTTGGAGGTATCCCAGACGGCTTTGGATTCGGAGATGGGGCCGGGGGTCGGGGCGTCTTTGGGCCGGGAGCGGAGCGTGAGCGGGAGGGGACCGGCGAGGGCGGAGGCGGTCATGGCGAGCAGGAGGAGAAGAGGGCGCATGGCTGAGAGGGAGCGTGCGTGGCGGGGAAGGGTGGTGCAATGAGATTCCGTCCCGCGGGTGCGCAGGGGGGTGAATGTGCGTTTCTGGGGAGGCCGGGATTCTGAGGAGCCGGCCTTGGAGCTGCCTCGATGACTAGAGGTGCGGTTGGGAGTCGTTGCGAGTCTTGTTGGTCTGGATATTATGGGTTGTGGTCGGTCTTGGCCGTTGAATTTCAGGTGGTTGCGAGGTTGGTTGGGTCGTTGGCAGGCCCCGATTGCAAATGGATGGTTGACCGGATATGGTAGAATCTGAAGTTGTTCGCCAAACACGACACTATCCCATGCCAGAAGCCAGATGGACAGTATCCGAGGAGCCGTTAGCGGGCCGTACAACCAAACTGAGTTTTCATGCACAGCAGGTTTTGTCTTACTCGGACGTGATAGCGCTTCTTGCTGATGATGCTGGCTTCCGATCGCTACTCTCTCAGACTCTCGCCAGCAGTTCCTTCTCGGCATTCTTTTGGGAGGCACATCCTGTCACATCGCAGTCTCTGAGCCGTCCGTTCGAGTGCGTTTTGGTCGAGGGAGCGGCTTTAGCCCAGCTTCGCCCTGATCCATCCCCTTTTGCCTCGCGTTTCAGGGAGCATCCTGACCAGCCAGCTATCGGCTTCTCGAACCTCGGTGGAGATGCGTTTCTTGTTGTCCCGACGCCCTCGGCCGCCATGACATGCTACCCACACCTCGCCTGCTTCATCCGCTCAGCGCCGGCTGCTCAGGTTGATGCGTTCTGGAGACTGGTTGGCACTTCCATGAGGCAGCGTGTGTCGAGTTCGCCTCTGTGGTTGAGCACTGCTGGTATGGGCGTATAATGGCTGCATCTCAGACTCGACTCACGCCCCAAGTATTACCGACATGCACCCTACACCAAGCCATAACGGGGCGAACAAGTCGGCGCATCCAACCGCGGGTGAGGTCCTTCTTTGAATCTGGGCTTCCCACCCCGCCGTGGATGGCCTATACGTTCGCCGGAAACGATGCCGACAACCTACCAACACCGCGTCACGAAGTTTGACCCAGCGAATCGCAATGGTGCGGGACACTACATGGCTGATGAGTGGCACCTGCATTCCCAGATTGGAATGTGTGGGGATGGGTTCGCTATCGTCAGTGGCATTTAGGCGCCAGTGAGGCGAGATTTGGAACCGGAAGTGTGGGGGATGCAAACGGGCGTGAGTAGGCGTTGGCAGTTCTGACGAAGGCGGAGCAGTGAAGGGGGAGCGGATGGTGCGCAGGGGCCTGCTGCAGCTTTTGGCTGAATGATCCTGGAGGGAGGGTGGTGGCCTGGGTGAGGGATAGGGCGGATAGGGCGGATTGACCGGATTGACAAGATTGACAGGATGGACAGGATTGACAGGATTGACGAAGGGCGGAGTTGTTGGGAGGGGGCTAGGCTTGTGGGGAGAGGGGCGAGTGCGGAGGCTTGTGGTCCTGGTGCTTGTGGGGAGATAAGCGGCGGGACGCCGCTTCCACTTTGAGAGCTGTGATTCTTACAGCAGTCCAGAGCCTTCGGCTAGCTGGTTCGGAGGGGATGGGGCTTGTTGGGAGTGGGGGTATGTGGCGTCCCTACAGGACGCGGAATGATTTGTTGGGGTTGACCTGGGGCGATTGCCCCAGGCTGGTATACGTTGTCCCTTTGGGACAAGTGGACGATGGCGAGGGGCGTGTGGGGAGAGGGGCGACCCCGTACGGGGTCGTGGTGATGTTTGTTGGTGATCCCGGGGTATCGCTTCGCGCCACCCCGGGCTATTCACCGGTCGTCCCTGCGGGACGGGGGCTGGTTAGGGCGGCGGAGGTCAGTTGAGGGCTGAGAAGAGGGAGGCGGCGACGGATTCGGGGTGGGAGGCGGGGCCGGAGGCGTGAGCGGAGCGAGGGGAGCCGCCTTGGTCTGGGAAGACGATGGCTTTCATGGAGAGCGAATCGTTTTCGAGGGAGGAGAGGACGCCGACGGGGGTTTGGCAGCCGGCGGCGAGGAGTTCGAGGAAATGGCGTTCGGCGCGGACCTTGAGGAAGGTATCGTGGTGGTTGATGGCGGCGAGCGTGCGTTCGAGATCCGGGTTGTGGCCGAAGATTTCGATGCCGACGGCTCCCTGACTGGCGGCTGGGAGCATGAGGTCGGCTGGGATGATGGCGGTGTGGAGCTGGGTGGGGTGGTCCGGGAGGGGGGTGTCGAAGAGACCGAGGCGGACGAGGCCGGCGCGGGCGAGGACGAGGGCGTCGATGGCTGGGTCGTCGGCGACCTTGCGGATGCGTGTGGGGACGTTGCCGCGGATGTCGGTGTTGGTGAGGTCCGGGCGGAGGAGACGGAGTTGGCAGGATCTGCGGACCGAGCTGGTGGCGACGACGGCACCTTGGGGGAGCCCGTCGAGACCGCCGGGGTGTTTGCTGATGAGGACGTCTTCGACTGGGGCGCGGGGGAGGACGGCGGCGATGCGGAAGCCGTCGGCGAGAACGGTGGGGACGTCTTTGAGCGAGTGGACGGCGGCGTGGATGGTTCCGGCGCGGAGGGCTTCCTCGAGTTCCTTGGTGAAGATGCCTTTGTCGACGACCGGTTGGTCGCCGCGGGAGAAGTCCGCGAGTTTGAGGTCCGGGCGGAGATCGCCGGAGGTGCGGATGATTTCGCGGACGATGTGGAGGGAAGGGTGAGCTGCGGCGAGGGCGGCGCGGGTCATTTCGGTCTGGGTGAGAGCGAGTTCGCTGCCGCGGGTGCCGAGGATGATGGATTCCATGGGAGGGAGAGAGAGCTAGGGAGAGGGGGGGAGTGAGGACGGGAGCGGAATGTCAGGCGGGCCTGTGGATGGGTGAGGGGGCGCCGTCTGGTGAGGGTTGGAAGAGCGGGAGCGAGCGGACCTGATCTTTGATGATGGCGAGACAGCGTGCGATTTCCTGTTCGCGGCGGGCGCGCGTTTCGCCGGCGATGGATTCGAGGGCGTCGATGTCGTAGAGGTAGACCCCGGGGATGTTATTGACGGCTGGGTCGACGTCGCGGGGGACGGCGATGTCGATGATGAAGAGCGGGCGGCCGCGGCGGCGGCGGAGGGCAGGGAGGACGTGGTCGGGGTGGATGACGGTGTGAGGGGCGGCGGTCGAGCTGATGATGACATCGGTTTCGGCGACTTCGGCGGGCCATGCGTCGAAGAGGATGGCGCGGCCTGACATTTCGGCGGCGAGTTCGACGGCGCGGTCGTAGGAGCGGTTAGAGACGACGATGGCGGATGCGCCGCGGGACTGGAGGGACTGGGCGCAGCGGCGGCTCATGTCGCCGGCGCCGAGGAGCATGACGCGGGTTTCTTTGAGGTCGCCGAAGATTTTTTCGGCGAGTTCGACGGCGACGGAGCCGACGGAGGTGGAGCCGCGTTGGATGTCGGTGGAATTGCGGACCATTTTGCCGACGCGGAAGGAGTGCTGGAAGAGCTTATTGAGGAGACGGCCGGTGGTGCCGGATGAATGGGCGGTGGAGTAGGCGTCTTTGACCTGACCGAAGATTTCGGTTTCGCCGAGGACCATGGAGTCGAGCCCGGAGACGACGGCGAAGAGGTGTGAGGCGGCGTCTCCGTCGGTGTGGCGGAAGAAGGGGAGGTCGCCATCGAGTTGGAAGCGGAGGCGGAGCCATGATTCGACGGCAGGGGAGGGAGAGTCGCCGGCTGCGTAGATTTCGATGCGGTTGCAGGTGGAGACGATGACGGCTTCCGAGATGCCTTGTTGTGAGGAGAGACTGGCGACGGCGTCGGGGAGGTCACGCGAGGCGAAGGCGAGGCGTTCGCGCACTTCGACTGGAGCGTTGCTGTGACTGAGGCCGAGACAGACGACGGGCATCGTGGTGAGAGTGGGGGATCAGCGGCGGACGACGACCCAGAGGCTGATGATGGGGAGGAGGAAGCCGAGGGAGGCGGCCCATGCGGCTTTGCGTGGGGACATGCCGCGCCAGTGGTCGTAGGCGAGGATGGCGGCGTAGATGCTCCAGATGGCCCAGACGAAGGCGAGTTTACCGACTGGGGGGCGGTTGGGCATCTGGTAGGCGGCGAGGATGCCTGAGGAGAGGATGATGGTGCCTGTGAGGATGAGGCGATGGACGGCCTGGCTGAGATGGTGGACTGGAGGGAGGTGGCGGACGACCTGCATGCCGCGGTGGCGTTTGAGGAGACGGTCCTGGATGAGGTAGAGGATGCCGGCGACGCAGGCGAGGGCGAAGGCCCCGTAGGCGATGAGGGAGAGCGTGGCGTGCATTTCCGGCCAGAAGCCTGGGCGGGAGCGAGCGGGGAGAGCGGCGGATTCCGGTTTGAGGAGAGCGGTGGACTGGAGGACGAAGGCGAGCGGGGCGGTGAAGGCGCCGAGGAGGGAGAGACGGTAGGCGGTGCCGGTGAGGAAGTAGAGGAGGACCATGGCCCAGCTGACGAACGTGAGGAGTTCGAAGGGCGTGGTGATGGGGCAGCGGCCGAGGTCGCGGCCGCGCCAGAGGAGGAAGGCGCACTGGCAGGAGAAGCCAGCGAGGAGGAGGAGGAAGGCGGGCCATGTGGCGGTGGGTTTCCCTCTGGAGAGGGAGCGCACGGTGTACCCGAATCCGGCGAGGAAGAAGCCGGTGGCGGTGAACAGGGCGGCGCGGTCAGGCGACATGGATGGCGGGTGGGGTGGAAAAGAAGCCGCCGGCGCGGGAGCCGCGGCCGGCGGGAGAGGAACGTAGGGAAATGGGCGGTGATTGCAAGACCGCCTGGAAAATCAGGAACCGCGGTAGGCGGTCTGGGAGAGGATGACGAGGAGAGCGCCCCATGCGAGGCCGGCGAAGGCGGCGAGGCGGTAGCGGGCGGGGGTTTTGGTGACCCAAGCGATCTGGTCGCGCATGGTGTAGGGCATGCCGACCCAGAAGAGGCCGAGGGTGAGCCAGACGTAGCAGAGCGAGCTGAGGATGACGCGGCTGGCGGGGTCTTTGAGGAAGGCGGCGTCGAGGATTGGGCAGGCGGCGAGGAGGAGGATGATGCCGACGGAGCGGGCCCCGAGGTAGTCGGTGACCCAGAAGAGCATGCCGACGTAGAAGGCGACGAACATGAATTGGGCGACCCAGCGGAGCCGGTCGAATTCGCCGAGGTCGCAGCTGGTGACGACCATCATGGCCCAGATGAAGCCGACGGTGAGGATGGCGGTGCCTGCTTTCTGGGAGCGAGGGAGGGCGTTGAGGTGGGAGCGCCATGAGTCGGCCTTGAGGAGGGCGGCGACGTGGATGGCGATGAGGACGAGGCCTGTGACGAGGGCGGCGGTCTGGAGCGACTGCTGCTGGTAGAGCCAATGGTAGAGGCGGTCGCTGAGATCCTTCATGGGTGGTGCGGAGTCAGAACGGCGTGCCGGTGGAGCGCGTTAGGGAGCGGAAGGCCTCGATGATGCGATTGGTGATGGGGCCTGGGGCGCCGGAGCCGATGACGCGCTGGTCGAGTTTGACGGCGGCGATGACTTCGGCGGCGGTGCCTGTGAGGAAGCATTCGTCGGCGGTGAAGATGTCGTGGCGGCTGAGTTCGGCCTCGCGGAGGGGGATGCCGAGGGAGGCGGCGGTATCGATGACGACCTTGCGGGTGATGCCGTCGAGGGCCCCTGCGCTGATGGGAGGGGTGGTGATGGTGCCGTCGCGGACGATGAAGAGGTTATCGCCGGTGCATTCGGCGACGAGACCGCGGTCATTGAGCATGAGGCCTTCTTCTGCACCTGCCTGGATGGCCTCGACCTTGGCCATGACGTTATTCAGGTAGTTGAGGCTTTTGACCTGAGGGCTGAGCGTGTCGTGGGTGGGTCTGCGGGTGGCGACGGTGGCCATGACGAGCCCGTTCTGGTAGGCATCATCGGGGTACAGCTGGATGCTGCAGGCGATGATGATGATGGAGGGTTTGGGGCAGCGGAAGGGGCTGAGGCCCATGGAGCCGGTGCCGCGGGTGATGACGAGGCGGATGTAGCCGTCGTTGAGATCGTTGGCGCGGCAGGTTTCGAGGACTGCGGCGGTCATGTCCTCTGGGGAGATAGGGATATTGAGGAGGATGCTGCGTGCGGAGTCGAAGAGACGGCGGATGTGTTCCTCGAGGCGGAAGACGCGGCGGTTGTAGAAGCGGATGCCTTCGAAGACCCCGTCGCCGTAGAGGAGACCGTGGTCGAAGACGGAGATGCGGGCGTCGAGTTCGTCGTGGAGGGAGCCGTCGATGTAGACTTTCATGCGTGGGCGAGCGGGATTCAGGAGGATTCGAGGGAGCCGTCGCGCAGGACGAGAGTCCTGTCCCCGTGGTCTGCGAGCCGGGTATCGTGGGTGACGACCATGAGGGTTTTCCCTGATTCCGCAACCAGCGACAGCAGCAAATTCATGACATCGGCTCCGGTGCGGCTGTCGAGGTTGCCTGTGGGTTCGTCTGCGAAGAGGAAGGGAGGGTCGTTGACGAGGGCGCGGGCGATGGCGACGCGTTGCTGTTCGCCGCCGGAGAGTTCTGCTGGGAGGTGGTGGAGGCGGCTGCCGAGGCCGACTTGGTCGAGGAGGGAGGCGGCGCGGGAGCGGGCGTTGTGGCCGCCGATGATGGCTGGGAGGCAGACGTTTTCGAGGGCGGTGAGTTCTGGGAGGAGGAGGTAGTTCTGGAAGACGTAGCCGGTGAGTTGGTTGCGGAGGTCGGCCTGGGCGGCGTTGGTGCGGGAGTAGATGGAGTTGCCGTTGATGAGGACGGCGCCGCTGTCGGGTTTTTCGAGACCGCCGAGGATGTAGAGGAGAGTGGTTTTGCCAGCGCCGGACGGGCCGCAGAGGAAGACTCGTTCGCCTTGGTGGACTGTGAAGCTGACCCCGCGGAGGACGTCGATGGTTTTTGGGCCGATTCTGAAGGTTTTTCTGATGGAGTCGGCGATGAGGCCTCCCCTTGGGGCGGAGGGAGCGGGGGGGGAAGGGGGCACTTGGCGAGAAAAAGGACGGCCGCCTGAATGTCAAGCGGCCGTCCATGGGCCTTGAGCGGCCGGGGATTCCCATGTCGCGGAGGAAGCCCGGCTGGTCAGGGTGGGTTGGTGTGGTTAGCGCTTCGCCTTTTTGGCAGCTTTCTTGGCGGCCTTTTTGGCTGGGGCGGCTTTTTTGGCCGGGGCTTTGGCGGCGGCCTTTTTAGCTGGGGCCTTGGCGGCGGCTTTTTTGGCCGGGGCTTTGACGGCTGGGGCCTTTTTGGAGGCCTTTTTGGAGACCGCGCGTTTGCGTGAGGCGGCTTCCTGCCGGTTTGGCGGGAGCTTGGTCACGAGAGTGTCGCGGTGTTCCTGAGCGGCCTTGAGGGCCTTGGATTTGCTGCCGTGGCCTTTGTCAGCGAAGAACTTCTGGTCGGTCTTGCCTTTGAAGGTGACGCGAACGTACCAGCCGTGGTTTTTCTTTTCAGGCTGGTCGATGCGGCTGACGCCGTACATTGGTCTTGGTGGTGGGATAGGCATCGTGATGTCCTTTCTGGTATTGGTGTGTTGGTATTTTGGTAAGGCGAGAAGGATCCCGGGTGGGTCACCTATGGTGGTCTGCCATGTTAAGCGACGACTCCTTCTCCCCGACGAGAGGATAGGAGACGTAACGCCAGTGGCAAGTGTTAATTCGCATGAATTCGATGGCAATTCGTCATTCAATAGCATCGCACGATCGTGCGATGCTATTGTCAGGGGGTTCCTGAGTCCGGATGGGGGAGATCCTGACGGAAGGGGTGGCTGTGTTTGAGAGGGCTGGGTGGCGGAGACAAGGCTGGGAGGGCCTGCTACGGTGGGTGCTGTGCTTGAGAGGGCTGGGTGGCGGAGACAAGGCTGGGAGGGCCTTGATGCGGTGGGTGCTTTCGTGATCGCTGGCATTGAGGTCACAGGCAGGATGCCTGTGCGAGGGTGCTGGCTAACGGTTGGGGTGGAGAGGGCAGGATCCTGCGGGGATGGAGTCGGCGGGGAG
The DNA here is from genome assembly GCA_003402705.1 of Verrucomicrobiota bacterium. GTDB lineage: Bacteria > Verrucomicrobiota > Verrucomicrobiia > Verrucomicrobiales > V1-33 > V1-33. Next base: position 43,391 of record QQNF01000025.1, read on the forward strand.
GGATTCGCGGACGAGCGGGCCTTTGCAGTGCGGGCCGGCGGGGCGGCCGGAGAGCGGGCAGAGGGAGACGGTGCGGATGGGAGGTGAGCGGAAGTTGCCGCCGCGATAGCCTGAGGATTCTGCGCGGCGCATGATGGCGGACCAGATGGGAGCGGCGAGGGAGCTGCCTGAGCCGTCGGTGATGATGGGAGAGGAGTTGTCGAGACCGATCCAGATGCCGCAGGAGACGCGAGGGTTGAAGCCGATGAACCATGCGTCACGGGAGTCGTCGGTGGTTCCGGTTTTGCCGCCGACAGGACCTGTGAGGCCGGCGCGGGCGATATCGGGGGCGGTGCCGCCGGGCTGGCAGACCTTGAGGAGCATCTGTGAGGTGAGCCATGCGGTGGCGGGGGTGAGGGCGTCTGTGGAGATGATGCCGCTGCGGAAGACGAGACGGCCTGCGGCGTCGGAGATGTGGTCGATGATGTAGGGGCGGGAGCGTTTGCCGCCGTTTGGGAAGATGGAGTAGGCGCTGACGAGGTCTTCGAGGATGACGCCGGTGTTGCCGAGATAGAGTTGAGCGGAGTCGGTGGCAGGGTCGCCGAGGCCGCAGTTGATGGCGGTGTTGCGGACGGTGGGGATGCCGGCGAGTTCGCCGGCGCGGACGGCCATGGTATTGCGGGATTGGGCGAGGCCCCAATCGGCGCGCTGGAGCCCGCGCCATGAGCGGTCAGCGTTGGCGGGTTGGAAGAGGGCGTCGCTTGCGGAGCGGATGTCGCCGGGTTGGAGAGGGTCGTCGCTGAGGAGAGATGCGGGGAGGAGGCCTTTGGAGATGGCGGCGGCGTAGACGAAGGGTTTGAAGACGGAGCCGGCCTGACGTTTGGCGAGCTGGGCGCGATTGAAGCTGGTGTGGGAGGAGTCGCGGCCGCCGACGCTGGCGAGGACGGCGCCGGAGTGATTTTCGATGATGGTGACGGCGCCCTGGAGGTAGGCTGGGGTGGCGGTCGGGTTAGATGCGAGGGAGTTGATGAAATCGGTGCGGCGCTGGTGGGAGAAGCCGGGGAGGCGTTCGATGCGGTTGAGTTCGGAGGCGAGGATGGATTCGGCGGCGGCCTGGAGGCTGGAGTTGATAGTAGTGTGGATGAAGAGCCCGCCGTCTTCGATGTCTGAGGCGTCGAGGAAGCGAGCGAGGTCGCGGCGGACGGCGTCGAGGGCCCATGAGGCGCGGGGTGCGGGAGGTTCCGGGAGGACGGAGGTGGAGGTGTTTTTGGCGTGGACGGCGGCATCCGGGGAGAGGCGGCCGGTGGTGACCATGCGGTCGATGACCATGTTGCGGCCGCTGACGGCGGCCTTGTAGTGGCGGAAGGGAGAGAAGAGGTTTGGGCCGCGGATGATGGCGGCGAGCATGGCGGCCTCGTCGATGCGGAGGGCGATGGCGGGTTTGCCGAAGTAGGAGAGGGAGGCGCGTTCGATGCCGTGGATACCGGTGCCGAAGAAGATGCGATTGACGTAGAGTTCGAGGATCTGGTCTTTGGAGAGGGCGGCTTCGATGCGGCGGGCGAGGGCGATTTCGAGGAGCTTGCGGTGAGTGGATCTGTCGGTGGTGAGGCCGAAGCTATTGCGGGCGAGCTGCATGGTGATGGTGCTGGCTCCCTGGCGGGCACCGTCTGTGAGGCGTCGGTAGGTGGCGCGGGCGAGGCCCTTGAGGTCGAAGCCGTGGTGGGAGTAGAAGCGGTCGTCTTCACGGGCGAGGAGTGCCTGGAGGAAGAGCGGGGAGACCTTGGAGAGAGGGACGGGCTGACGGTCTTCGCCGTGGAGGCGGCCGATTTCGCGGCCTGCGGCATCGAAGACGATGCTGCGGGCGGGCATGCGGGAGAGGTCAGCGAGGTCGTAGCGAGAGGCGAGCCAGCCGTAGATGAGTTCGAAGGCGGCGAAGAGGGCTAGGGTGAGGAAGGCGAGGCGGAGGGGCCAGCGGAGGAACCATGGGAGTGCGGCGATGCGGCGGCGCGTGCGGGGGAAGAGCCGAGGAGAGGGCGTGGAGGCGTGGGGCTCCTTGCTGGGCATGTGCTGGGGCTGGGGAGTCAGGGGGCTGAGCGCGGGAGGACGCGTCGTTCCCAGAGGTAGCGGCGGAAGATGACCTTGACTGAGGCGGTGAGGGGGACGGCGAGGAGAGCGCCGAGGAGACCGCCGATGAGGAGGGACCAGAAGAGGACGGAGAAGATGACGGTGAGCGGGTGGAGGCCGACGGCATCGCCGACGATGCGAGGGGCGGTGACGAGGGAATTGACCTGCTGGACGAGGATGAAGATGCCGCTGACGATGAGCGGGTAGGCCCAGACCTGTTCGATGCCAGCGAAGCCGTGGAGGAGGGAGCCGTCTGGTGCTGTCTGGGAGAAGTGGGTGATGGAGATGGCGATGGCGGCGAGCCAGCAGAGGAGATTACCGACGTAGGGGATGAGGCCGAGGATGGCGACGAAGACCCCGATGAGGAGAGCGTAGGGGAGGCCGATGAGGGAGAGACTGATGCCGACGAAGAGCCCGTCGATGAGACTGACGAGCATCTGTCCGCGGAAGAAGGCGATGAGGTAGCCGTTGATCTCGCTGAGGGTATTGACGAGTTCGGCTTTGAATTGTGAGGCGCGGAGAGGGAGGTAGTGGCTCCAGTTTTGCTTGATGGCGGCGCTTTCCTTGAGGAAGTAGTAGAGGTAGAGCGGGACGAGGAAGAAGCCGACGATGTAGCCGAAGGCACCGGCTGCGCCTTGGAAGGTGGTGCTGATGAAGGCGATGGAGCGGGAGGTGATTTCGTTGCCGTGGCGAGCGAGCCACTGGGTGAGGCGAGGGTCGGAGAAGCCTGCTTTGGGTTTGCCGGCGGCGGTGGTGGAGCGCTGAGCGGAGACTGGGAGTGAGAGGATGAGGCCTGGGGCGACGGTGCGGCCGGCGTTTTCGAGTTCGAGTTCAGCGGAGGAGAGCCCGTAGCCTGCGGCGATGCTGGAGAGGGATTCGCCTTGTTCGACGGTGTGGGTGCGAGGCGGGGGGAGGTCTGGCGAAGGGTCAGGCTGGGCTGGGGTGGAGGTGGGCGGGGAGAAGCTGGCGACGATGCGGTCGAAGCTGGCGACGGTGTCGTGGACGAAGTGGCTGACGCTATCGAGCCATGTGTCGCGGTTGCTGCGGATGATGCGTGCGCCCTGGCTGATGGTGGGGACGGCGACGGAGAGGAAGAGGAGGAGGAGGAGCGCGTGGAAGCCGATCCAGATAGTGATCATGGCGCGGAATCTGGAGACACCGCGGGCGTGGAGGCGAGCGACGAGAGGGTCGAGGAGGTAGGCGAGGATGCCAGCGAAGGCGACGGGGACGAGGACTGGCTGGAGGAACTGGAGGACCCTGGCGACGACGCCGAGGGAGAAGACGGCGATGGTTGCGATGGCGAGGAGGGAGCCTGCGGTGAGGGCGGTCCAGAGACAGCGGCGCTGGAAGTCAGTGGGCCAGCCGCGGCGTGGAGGGTTGGCGGGAGGGACTGGGGATGGCGGAGTATCCACGGGGAGGGATCGAAGCGCGGGGAGAGGGCTGGGCAATCGCGGACTTGGGGAGAGCGGGTCAGGGGTTGGCGAAGCGCCATGAAGGTTGCCAGTCGCGAGCGGGCGGGTTTTTGGTGAGGGCGGCGCGGATGAGTTCGATGGGGATGGCGTTCTGGGCGAGGACGGCGTCGTGGAAGTCGCGCGGGGACATGGTGCCGGAGGTGACGAGATCTTTGTGGAGGGCGCGGAGCTGGAGACCGCCGAGCATGTAGGCGGCCTGGTAGAGTGGGCCGTAGGAGCCGCCGATGTAGCGGCGGACCTCGCTGGTGGCGCCGGATTTTTCGTGGCCGACGCGATCGGTGAGGAAAGCGATCATTTCGTCAGGGGACATGGAGCCGAGGTGGAAGCGGAGGGAGACGATGATGCGTGCGCAGCGGTGCATGCGCCAGAAGAGCATGCCGGCGCGGTCTTCTGGGGATTCGGCGTAGTTGAGGTCCCAGAAGAGCATTTCCCAGTGGAGGGCCCAGCCTTCGACGTAGAATGGGGTGTAGAAGAGGGAGCGCCATGTGCGGTTTCTGGCGGAGGCGAAGCGCTGGAGGTGGTGTCCGGGGATGAGTTCGTGTGGGGTGACGATGCGCATGAAGTGGCGGTTATTGCCGCGCATGGCGGCGATTTTGTCGTCGTGGGGCATGGAGTCGGTGGGATAGGCGACGCGCATGGCGGGCTGGCCGTAGACGGCGTAGGGCATGGTTTTCTGGGCGTCTGGCGGGATCATTTCGAGACGCCAGATTTCCTCGGCGAAGGGAGGGATGGAGACGAGATGGTGTTGTTTGAGGAAGTTGATGGAGCGGTTGGCTTCGGCAACGGCGAGGGCTGGCTGGCCGCCTGGGGGGACGTGGGCGAGTTTGATTTTTTCGATGGCTCCTTTGGGGGTGGTGCCCATGGCGGTGGCGGCGGTGGCGAGTTGGGATTCGCACCATGAGAACTCGCGATTGGCGATGTCGATGAGTTCTTCTGGGGAGTAGGGGATCATTTCGTGGGCGAGGCCTGCGGAGAGGGCGGCGGCTCCGATGGGGTCGCCGACGAGCGGGTCATCGGCGTTGCCTTTCTGGGAGGCGAGGTCTTCGCGGAGGAATTTGGCGTGGGCTTCGAGGGCGTCGCGGAGGGAGGCGTAGGGTTGGCGGACCCACCATGAGAAGTCGGGCTGGAAGCCGTCGTGGAAGCGGAACCATGCTTCGAGGGATTCGCGGATGGCGTCGGTGGCGGCGGCGGCGCGGAGGGCGGTGGACGGGGGGATGGGAGGTGATTCCTTGCGATCGGTGGCGGCCTTGCGTTCAGCGGCTAGGGAATCGCGGAGGGATTTGAGAGGAGCGGAGAGCGTGGCGAGGGCGGCGGCGGAGGATTCGGGGTCGGCGCTGGTGCGCTGGAGGCGGGCGGTGGCGAGTTGCTGGATGGGTTTACGGAAGGGGAGGAGCGGTTCCATCTGCGCTAGCCGCTGGCGGGCGAGGGAGGATTCTGCGGATTCGTGGCGGAGATGGGCGCGGAGGAGATGCCAGTCGATTTTGTCATCGATGGAGAGGGCGTCCCATGGGAGGGTGTCGAGCCTAGCGAGCCAGTCGCGGGTGAGATGGTCTTCGCGGTCGGCGAGGGTTTCGGACCATGGGATGGGGAAGGATTCGCGGACGTTCTGGGCGTCGGCGCGGTATTCGGAGATGAGGTCTGGGAGGGCGGCGTTGAGGTGTGAGGAAGCCGCGAGGGAGATGAGGGTGAGAAAGAGGGAGAGCGGGCGCATGGGGAAGGAGTAGGTGGCGTGGCGGGGGTGGGCGAGGGGAAATGGGGCGGGGTGCGGGCGGGCAGCAGAAGGCCCGACAGCGGCTGGCGCGGTCGGGCCTTGAGAGAGGAGAGATGCTATGGGGTCAGGAACCGCTGTGTTTGAGGAGGAAGTCGGTGCTGCGCTGATTGAAGCCGTCGAGGCATTCCCAGTGGAAGGCGTGGCCAGCGTTGTCGAAGAGGTGGAGTTCTGCGTTGGGGATGTGAGCGGCGAGTTCTTCGCCCATCCAGCGCGGGGTGAAGATGTCGTTTTTGCCACCGATGACGAGGCAGGGGGCTTTGATGCTGGGGAGGTCGGCGAGGACGTGGTGGGAGATGCAGGCGTCGGCCTGGCCTTCGAGGGCGTGGAGCGGTTGAGGGGCTGGGTTGCCTGCGGCGTCGAGGAGCCCCTGGGCGAGGCCCATGGCGGCTTCGTCGTTGTCCCAGAATGGTTTGGTGAAGATGAGGAGCTGGACGTAGCGCATCATGTCTTCTGGGCGGAGGTGAGCCTTGATGGCTTTGAAGTGTTCGAAGATGGATTTGCCGTAGTTGTCGAGGCGGGCCCATGTGCACATGAGGACGGCGCTTTTGACTTTTTCCGGGTGCCGGAGGGCGAGTTGCTGGGCGATGATGCCGCCCATGGAGCAGCCGACGATGTGGGCTTTTTTGATGCCGAGGGCGTCCATGAGACCGGCGTAGTCGTCGGCCATCATGGCGCTTGTGTATGGGCCGGCGGGTTTATCGGAGAGGCCGACGCCGCGGTTGTCGCCGAGGATGCAGCGGAAGTGTTTTTCCCAGACGGAGGCGTGGGCTTCCCAGACGCCGCCTGGGGCGGTGATGCCCATGATGCAGATGACGGGTTCGCCGGAACCGCGTTCTTCGTAGTGCATTTCGATACCGTTGGTTTTGACAGAGGGCATGGGAGTGGGGGTTGGGGGGTGAAGGGAGAGGTGCCTGTTGTAGGCAGGCGGGGGCGCGATGCCAGTGATTTGTTGCGGATAGCGGGGATGGGTGCAGGGGAATGCTGGTGGGAAGAGGGTACGCGGATCTGGGGAGAGGCTGGGGTTGATGGTTTGGGGTTGGGCAGGCAGAGAGGGGGATGAAGCGACGAATGAAGACGATGCGTCGGGTGATGGTGTTGATGGTGTTGATGGGGTTGATGGTGGGGTGGGTGGGTGCTGGGCCGATGCGGGTGGTGGTGACGGTGGATGACGCGGGGTTTGGGGAGGCGATGGTTGGGGCGGTGAGGGCGGGTGGGGGG
>QQNF01000026.1 GCA_003402705.1 Verrucomicrobiota bacterium
GGGGGAGGGGGGGCGGGGGGTGATAGGTGGGGGGGGGGGGGGGGGGTGTTTGGGGGGGGGGGGGGAGGAAGGGGGGAAGGAAGGAGGTCGTGGGGTTGGGGGGGGGGGGGGTATGGGGGAGAGGGAGGGATGGAAACTGAGACTGGCGAAGAGAGAGATGAGGCGACGGGCGCGGTGCCGCTGACGTTTGCGGAGGCTCGGGTGCTGGGGTGTCTGATTGAGAAGGAGCTGACGACGCCGGAGTACTATCCACTGACGTCGGGGGCGCTGACGGCGGCGTGCAATCAGAAGAGCAATCGGGATCCGGTGGTGGAGTGGGACGAGCGGGAGGTGATGGAGACGGTGGAGAGCCTGAGGTTGCGGAGGCTGGTGCTGATGCAGCGGTTGTCTGGGGCGCGGGTGCCGAAGTACCGGCATGCGTTTCACGAGGTTTACGGGGGAGTGGACGGGGCGATGAAGGCGGTGTTGTGCGAGTTGCTGGTGAGGAACGTGCAGACGTTCGGGGAATTGCGGACGAGGGCGGGGCGGATGCATGCGTTTGGGGATCTGGAGGCGGTGGAGGCGGCGGTGCAGCGATTGGTGGATTATCCAGGTGGGGGATTGGTGGTGGTGCTGCCGCCGGGTGGGGGGCGTCGGGTGAAGGCGGTGGCGCATACGCTTTCCGGGCCGGTGGAGGTTGGGGCGGAGACGGTGCCGGTGGTGGTGCCGGTGATGGTGGATGGCTGGCGGGAGCGGATGGAGGGGGAGATTGTGGCGTTGCGGGAGCTGGTGGAGCGGTTGCGTGCGGAGGTGGCGGAGTTGCGTGCGATTATTGAGTGAGGCGATGGTTGCAGCGCGAGAATCAATGCGGGTTGAGGGACTGGATGGGGCGAGCGGGTGGGGATGACGACGACGCTTTTATCTGACAAACTGGTGGTGGCGGAAGCGGGTGAGGGGAGGCGGGCGGAGATTTTCCGGTTCCGGCATGAGGTGTATGCTAGTGAGCTGGGGCAGCATGCGGAGAATGAGATGGGGGAATTGCGGGACGGGCTGGATGGGAGGAATGTGTATCTGGTGGTGGAGCGCGGGGGTGAGCTGGCTGGGTTTGTGAGTGTGACGCCGCCGACGGCGGGGATGTATTCGGTGGATAAGTATTTCCGGCGCGGGGAGCTGCCGTTCGGGGTGGATGGTTGGACGTGGGAGATCCGGCTACTAACGGTGAGGCGAGAGGAACGGGGGTCGGAGGTGGCGCTGCTGCTGATGCTGGCGGCGTTCCGGTGGGTGGAGTCGCGCGGGGGGAGACGGGTGATGGCGATTGGGAGGAAGGAAGTGGCGGGGATGTATGAGAAGGCGGGGATGCAGCGGTGCGGGATGGAGGTGGCGGCTGGGGAGGTGAGGTATGAGCTGATGACGGCGGAGGTTGGGGAGATTCGGGGCGTGGTGGACGGGATGGAGTTGGTGGTGAGGCGATTGGAGGGCGGGTGCGAGTGGCGGTTGGATGTGCCGATGCGGCGACCGGCTGCGTGTTTTCACGGCGGGGCGTTTTTCGAGGCGGTGGGGCCGAGGTTTGACGATCTGGGGAGGGCGGCTGGCATCATCAATGCGGATGTGCTGGACGCGTGGTATCCTCCGGCTCCGGCGGTGGTGGAGACCTTGCGGGAGCATTTGCCGTGGTTGTTGCGGACGTCGCCGCCGACGGGTTGCGAGGGGTTGGTGGAGGCGATTGCGGCGGCGCGGGGGTTGCCGGGAGGGAGTGTGCTGGCGGGGGCGGGGTCGTCGGATCTGATTTTCCGGGCGTTCCGGACGTGGCTGCGGAAGGGTTCGCGGGTGCTGATATTGGATCCGACGTATGGCGAGTATGCGCATGTGCTGGAGCGGGTGATTGGTTGCGAGGTGGTGCGGCTGCGATTGGTGAGGGAGAATGGATGGGAGGTGGATCCGGTGGCGTTGCGGGCGGCTTTGGCGGAGGATTTGGAGCTGGCGGTGATTGTGAATCCGAACAGTCCGACGGGACGATTGATCCCGGTGGAGGTGTTGCGGGGGATCCTTGCGGGCGTGCCGAGGCGGACGCGGGTTTGGGTGGACGAGACGTACACGGATTTCTGCGGGACTGGGGAGACGGTGGAGCGGGACGCGGTGGCGTCGGCGAATGTGGTGGTGTGCAAATCGATGTCGAAGGCGTATGCGTTGAGCGGGGCGCGGGTGGCGTATCTGGCGGCTGGGGCGCATCAGTTGGAGGGATTGCGTGCGGTGACGCCGCCGTGGGTGGTGAGTCTGCCGGCGCAGGTGGCGGCGGTGCGTGCGCTGGAGTCGCCGGAGTATTATGCGGGCCGTTGGGCGGAGACGGGGAGATTGCGTGAGGCGCTGGCGGCGGCGCTGCGTGGGTTCGGGTGGCGGGTGCTGCCGGGGAGTGCGAATTTTCTGCTGTGCGAACTGCCGGAGAGTGGACCGACGGCGGCGGAGGTGGTGAGGGGGAGTCGGGTGCGGGGGTTATTTCTGAGGGATGCGAAGGCGATGGGGAGTGGGATGGGTGAGAGGATGGTGCGGGTGGCGGTGAAGAGTGGCGGGGAGAATGCGGCGATGGTGGGGATTCTCGGGGCGGTGCTGGCGGAGGTTGACGGGCGGTGGGTGGTCTGACAAGGATGGCGGGTATGAAGAGCCGTGCTGCGATTATTGTTCTGGTTAGTTGTGTGGCGGTATTTGCCGAGCCGCCGCGGGCGACGGGAGACAGGTACGGGATTGACGAGGATGGGGTGCTGGAGGTGGGGGTGGCGGAGGGTGTTCGTGCGAATGATGCGCCGGGGAGTGCGCGGGAGCCTGCGGCGGGGCTGGTGGGGGCTCCGCTGCACGGGACGGTGGCGCTGAATCCTGACGGATCGTTCCGGTACGAGCCGGCGGCGGATTTTTTCGGGCCGGATCAGTTCAGTTATCGGGTGTTCGGGGACCGTGCGGTGACGGCGTTTGTGATTGATCCTGCGAATTCGCGGCTGACGGTAGGTGCGTCGCTGCGGCTGACGTTTCAGGGCGTGCCGAGCATTTCGAGTGATTCGACGACGTCGGCGGTGACGGGGACCCTGGCGGCGGCGGTGGGGCCTGTGAATGCGCCGTTCAGTCTGGCGCAGGTGACGGATGTGGATGCGGTGCTGAGGGATGCGGTGCAGTTGAAGCTGGGGATCGGGTGCCTGCCGATTATCAACACGTGTCTGGCGGGGATACAGTTTGATGCGGCGGCTGGGGCGCTGGCGCTGAATCAGACCGAGCCGGGAGGTGTTAGTGCGGTGCGTGCGAACGGGGGATTTGATGTGGACGGGGCGCAGTTCGGGCTGGCGGGGGCGGGGACGATCAAGGGAACCGAGCAACTGGCGACGGTGCTGCCGGAGACGGGATTGCCGCTGGATTTTCCGCCGTTGCCGATGCCGTTCAACGGACGGGTGACGGTGAGCGGCGGGAAGGTGAGATTGGAGATGCAGATCAATTTCCGGGGGACGGTGTCGGTGGATGCGGAGACGAGCCTGGGGATCAGTGTGAGCGGGGTGATTCGCGCGGAGGCGGCGCTGCCGCTGCCGGCGGTGGAGATGTCGGAACCGGCGGTGGTGTCGGTGCGGGTGAGGCCGGTGAATGATGCGCCGGTGGCGGGAGGGGACGGGTATTTAGTTAGGGCTGGGACGGTGCTGGATGTTCCGGCGAGCGGGAGTCAGAGTGTGCAGACGCTGGTGACGGCGGGGTCGGTGTGGAAGTACCTGCATAACGGGAGTGATCCGGGGCGGGCGTGGAAGTCGTGGAGTTTCAATGATGCGGGGTGGCTGAGTGGAGCTGCGGAGTTAGGGTACGGGGATTCCGGGCTGCCGGAGAACCGGGCGGAGGCGACGAATATCCGGAGTGGAGCGGCGCATGTTACGGCGTGGTTCCGGCGGGAGTTTCAGTTGAGTGATGTGAATGCGACGCGGAGTGTGCAGTTGGAGTTGTTGCGGGATGACGGGGCGGCGGTGTATCTGAACGGGTTTGAGGTGACGCGGCAGAACCTGGCGGCGGGGGCGGGGCCGAACACGCTGGCGTTGAGTCGGACCCCAAATGCGGATGAGACGCGGTATTTTCCAGCGGTGGTGCCGCCGGGGCTGCTGCTGGAGGGGAGGAATGTGCTGGCGGTGGAAGTGCACCAGTTTTCGACGAGTGATTTCTTCAGTTTTGTGCCGCCGGTGGTGGATCGTGCGGATGTGAGTTTCAATCTGCGGATGACGCGGGAGCGGGGATTGACGGGCGTGCTGGCGAATGACCGGGATGTGGATTCGGGGGCGCTGACGGTGTCGCTGGCGGGGCAGGCGGGGCGGGGGACGGTGGAGTTAGGGAGTGACGGGGCGTTCCGGTACACGCCGGAGGCTGGGTTTACGGGAACGGATTCGTTTATCTACCGGATCAGCGATGGAGGGAGCGAGCTGGCGCGGGTGGCGTTGATTGGGGCGGGGTCGGTGTGGAAGTATGATGACAGGGGGGATGATCTGGGGACCGCGTGGAGAGCAGTTGATTATGCGGATGGATCGTGGGCGAGCGGGGCGGGGGAGATCGGGTACGGGGACGACAACACATTGGACGACCGGGTGGAGACGACGCGGCTGACGTATCTGCTAGGAGTGCCGCCGGTGACGACGTATTTCCGGCGGGCGTTCACGCTGCCGGTGCCGAAGGCGATGGTGCAGAGCCTGCGGTTGCGGCTGCTGCGGGATGACGGGGCGGCGGTCTATCTGAACGGGGTGGAAGTGGTGCGGGACAATCTGGCGTCGGGCGCGGGATTTGATGCGGGGGCGATCCTTCCGGTGGAGGGGAGTGACGAGGGGCGGTATTTCGAGTATGTGATACCGGCGGCGGGGATGGCGGCGCTGCGGGACGGGGTGAATGTGCTAGCGGTGGAGCTGCATCAGAATCTGAATGTGAGCAACGATGCGAGTTTTGATGCGGAGTTGCTGGCGGAGGCGGTGCCGGGGGCGCGGGTGACGCTGAATGTTCCTGCGGAGGACCTGGACGGTGACGGGATGAGTGACGTGTGGGAGCGGCAGTACGGACTGGATTTTGCGGTGCCGGATGCGGATGCGGATGATGACGGGGATCAGGTGGTGAACGGGGGCGAGTACATGTGGGGGACGCATCCGAGGAACCGGGCGAGCCATCCCAAGTGCGAGGTGAGGGCGGCTAGTGAGGGGCGGATGGCGCTGCGGGTGCCGACGGCGACGGGGCGGCGGTATGTGCTGCAGCGGTCGCGGGATTTGTCAGGATGGGAGGATGAGGGAGAGGCGCGGGATGGGACGGGGAGTGAACTGGAATTGCTGACCCCGGTGAATCCTGCGGAGCGGTTCTGGCGGGTGCGGGCGGTGGTGCCGTGACGGGGATTACGGGGTTGGGCAGGGTGAGAAGAGTGAGGGGAGTTCGGCTGGGTGGGAGACGAGGAGGCGGGCACCGAAGGCTTCGAGTTCGGAGGCTGGGCGGAAGCCCCATGTGACGCCGATGGGGAACATGCCGGCGGCGGTGGCGGTTTCCATGTCGGTGCGGGTGTCGCCGATGAAGGCGATGGAGGCAGGGGGGAGGTTGAGGGCGGCGGCGATTTCGAGGGCGGCTGCGGGGTCGGGTTTGCGAGGGACGGAGTCGCGCTGGCCGAGGACGGGGTGGAAGTGGTGGGAGATGAGGTGGTGGGCGACGCACTGGAGGGTGAAGTGGTGCGCCTTGTTAGAGAGGATGGCAATGGGGATGTGAGCGGCGGCGAGGGCGCGGAGGGCGTCGTCGATGCCTTGGTAGGGTTGGGATTTGAGGTTCCAGCGGCGGGCGTAGGCGACCTTGTAGAGGTCGAGGACGGCGGTGGCGGCGGCGGGGTCGTTCTGGAGGTGAGCGGGGAGGATGCGCTGGACGAGGACGTGCATGCCGTCGCCGACGAAGGTGCGGTAGGCTTCGACTGGGTGGGTGGGGAAGCCTGCGGCGGCGAGGGCTTCGTTGGCGGAGTCGGCGAGGTCGTCGAGTGTGTCGAGGAGGGTTCCGTCGAGGTCGAAGATAGCGGCGTGGAGAGGAGGCATGGGGATGAGGTGGGGTGGGGGGAGTGGTGGTGCAAGGGGTTGGGGAAAAAAGCGCGGGCGCACCCTGAGGAGGGTGCGCCCGCGGCGGAATGGTCAGGAAGACCCTGTGAGGAGGTCAGCTGATTTTGATGTCCCAGCCCTTACGGTAGTCCTTGGTGACCCACTTGTTGGCGGCTGGGTTGTTCTTGAACTGGATGTTCGGAGCATCCCATTCGAGAGCGCTGCCTTTACCGACGCGGAGGGCGACGTTGCCGAGGAGGATGGTCTCGGTGAATGGGGCGGCGTAGAGGAAGTTGGAGCCTGGGCTGTCCCATGGCTTGATGCCGAGGGCGGCGGCGCGCCACTCGTTCCAGTGGTCCTGTTCGTTGCCGCCGAGGGGGAGGCGTTCGAGGAGCTGGGGTGGATTGCCGACTTCCTTGGCCTTGCTGAGCGGGAGGACGCGGGAGTTGTCGCCGTAGTCGCCGGAGACGAGGAGACTGGCCTTGCTGCCGACGAAGACGTTGCCGCTCTTGGGGAGGTTCATCGGTTTGCCGTCTGGCATGGCGAGGAGATCCTTGGGGATGCGGGTGTGGGCGAGGTCGGCGGCGTCGACGTCCTTGCCTTCGGCGTTTTTGAGCTTGCCGTCGTACCAGTAGACATCGAAGGCCGGGCGGTCCTTGCCGTTAGGGAGTTTACCGGCGGCGTAGCTCCATTTGATGATGGAGCCGAGAGGGAACTGGTCGTCGCTGTGGCCGTTGATTTCGAGGACTTCGACCTTGGTGGGGAAGCCTGGATTCATGCTCATGAAGATGCTGTCCATGGTGTGGCAGGCCATGTCGGCGAGGGCTCCGCCGCCGAAGTCGTAGAAGCCGCGCCATTTGAAGGGATGGTAGACGTCCTTTTTGAAGGGGCGCATGGGGGCTGGCCCGATCCAGAGGTCCCAGTCGATGTTGTCCGGGACGGAGTCTTCGCCGGATGGGCGTGGGCCGCCTTGTGGCCAGATGGGGCGGTTGGAGAAGCAGTGGATCTCGGTGACGTCGCCGAGGAGGCCGCCGTTGACGAATTCGTAGATGCGGCGGTTGCCGTTATTGGCGTGGCCCTGATTGCCCATTTGAGTGGCGACCTTGTATTTCCTGGTGCCTTCGAGGAGCTGGCGAGCTTCCCAGACCGTGTGGACGAGGGGTTTCTGGGTGTAGCAGGCCTTGCCGGCCATGAGGCCGAGGGCTGTGGGCATGTAGTGCTGGTGGTCCGGGGTGGTGACGACGATGGCGTCGTAGTCCTTTTCCTTGTCGAAGAGCTGGCGGTAGTCCTGATAGCCCTTGGCGTCTTTCCATGTGCCGAGGACGCCGCCCCATGAGTTTTTGTCGATTTCTGCGAAGCAGGTGCAGATATCGCCGGCAGTTTTGGCGGTGTTGACCTGGGCTCCGGCTTTACCGCCAGCGGCGATGAAGGCGAGGCGGAGTTTGTCGCCCTTGTTCTGGGCGTGGAGAATGTTGAATCCGAGAGCGCCGGTGGCGAGACCGGCGGACTTGATGAAGGATCGACGAGAGGTGTGGTTCATGGGATTGGAATCCTTAGCGGGGGAGTTTGGTCAATGCGAGGCAGTCAAGGTATGCCTGCGGGGGAAGAATTCAATCAGGCGGAGGGGCGGCGCGCCAGCGGTTTTTTCCCGGCATCACGGGAGACGGTTCATGGGGTGTTCATGTGAGCCGGGGAGGTGGGGAGAACTTTTTTTGCGGGGGTGCAAGGTTTCGGGGGGTGCGAGCGAAGAAGCGGGTATGAGTACCAGAACAACAACGATGACATGCCTTGCGCTGAGTGTCCTTGCCGCTGCGGTGGCGAGGGCGGAGACGATCCAGTTTGATGATCAGGCGCCGGGGACGGTGCTGGTGAATCAGTATCCGGCGGTGAGTTTTCTGAGTGGGCCGGTGGTTTCGGCGCATGCGTATGTGAGCAAGTGGCAGTGCCTTGCGCAGGTGGAGCCGACGACGGCGAAGAGTACGGATGGGGGCGGGGCGGTGGGGCTGAATTTCGGGGTGCCGCAGAGTCGGGTGCGGTTGCGGGCGGGTTATGCGCTGGATCCGGGGGCGACGAAGGGTGGGCCGGCGACGATCACGGTGACGGCGTGGGGGTACGACAACAAGACGGGGACGTGGTATGTGGCGGGGACGAGTACGGGGACGGTGGCCGGGCCGGGGGTGTTCACGACGATCGAGGTGTGCCGGCCGTTTACGGGTGACATTGCGGGACTGGACATTGAGGCGAGCGGGTCGCGGATCGAACTGGTGGATAACCTTGAGTTTTTCAGTGATGCGGGATCGCCGGCGTGGACGGTGAAGTTTGATGATGTGCCTGCGGGGTCGCTGGTGACGGGGCAGTATCCGGGGGTGCAGTTTACGGATGCGGCGAGGGCGGTAGGGGCGGAGACGATGGGGGCGACGGCGGCGAGTGCGCCGCAGGTGGTGAGGGCGGATTATGGAGCGGAGAGTCACACGCAGGATTTCAGTTTTGAGCTGGAGCCGCCGCAGGGAGCGGTGAAGCTGCTGACGGGGTATCCCGGGTCGGCGTGGGACGGGAATCCGCTGACGGTGCGGGTGACGGCGTACAATGGTGCGGGAGTGGAGTTGGCGAGGGTGGAGCGGACGTATGCGGCGGTGCGGCCGCTAACTGATCCGGTGTCGATCTGCCGGTGGGACCAGCGGGACATTGCGAAGGTGTCGGTGCATTTTCTGGGGGCGGGCGGGATTGCGCGGAGTCTGGGTGGCGAGGAATGTTTTGATAATCTGCAGTTCGGGCCAGTGGATCCGGCGTCGCTGAATGACGCGACGGCTCCGCTAGTGTACATTTCTGCTCCGGCGGGATCGGATGTGAGTGAGGTGATGGCGACGGTGAATGACAACACGCGGACGTTTTCGCTGGAAGCGTATTCGTTTGAGGACGTGAGTGTGGCGGAGATGTGGGTGACGCAGGAGAATGTGGCGACGGGTGCGGTGACGACGATTCCGCTGACGTTCACGCAGCGCGGGGAGATTCCGAGTTACACCCCGGTGGGCGGTGCGCCGGTGGCGGTGCCTGCGGGGTATGAGGTGCAGACGGCGACGACATTGATCACTTATGGGGCGGGGAACTGGCGGTTCCGGGTGTATGCTAGGGATACGGCGGGGAATGTGTCGCTGGTGAGCGGGGCGAATGAGAGGGTGCGGGCGCTGGTGCCGTTGGGGGCGTCGGTGTACACGCCGAATGCGGGCGAGATTACATTTATGGGAGGGGCATCGGAGGTATGGCTGGGGATGCCGTGGGCACCGCCGGCGTCGGCGATGGTGGGGAATTACACATTGAGGGGCGAGCGGCTGCACCGGGACAGCCGGGTGATTTTTGTGAGGGGGCAGAGCAGTGAGACGCCGTGGAGCCGGGAGAGTTACATGGCTCCGGTGGTGAGCGGGTCGCTGAGGGGTGACCGGACGGCGGTGGAGGTGATGATTCCGGGGGTCTGCACGAATCTTGCGGCGAACGAGGGAGCGAATCAGTGGGAGATGTGGGTGCGGGATTACTGGGCGAGGCCAGGGGCAGTGGAGTGGACGAAGCTAGGGAATGTGAGGGTGGGGCCGTGGTTTCCGGAGATGTACGGGTATTCGTTTGCGAATGTGGGGGACAACTCGTTCGGGCTGGCGGCATTTGACTGCATTTACGGGAGGACGCTGATGTTCGGCGGCGGGCGGAGCGGGATCCGCAATCCGAGCCGGATGCTGTTTGCGGCGGTGGGGCTGCCGATTCTGTCAGGCGGGGAGGGGCATTGTTTCGGGTACAGCATGACGGTATCGCACATGAGGCGGGGCTGGCTGAATCCTCGGCTTTACGGGCGGCCTGATGCGGTGACGGCGAATGAGATTCCGGAGCTGGGGACGGAAAGCTATCGCGGGGGTGATTTGTTTGAGCTGGCGCTGCCGGGGAGTTTGTTTGCGCAGATCATGGCGTTTCACGGCGGGCAGTTGAGTGACGAGGTGATTCACCATGTGCTGGGGCAGATGAGTGGCGGGTTTTCGTGGCGCGGGAATCCGAATGCGACGCTGGAGCGGATCCGTGCGAATCCGCATGATTACATTGTGACGATGCTGTCGGTGGATGAGTTGTCGCGGTCGCATGTGCTGACGCCGTATGCGGTGCGGGACATTGACGGGACGACGTCGGAGATCCTTGTGTATGACAGCAATTTTCCGGGGAAACCGGCGGCGAGCGGCGATGGGAGACAGAACTTCCTGCGCGAGGCGTGCCGGAACACGCGGATTCTGGTGAACCGGGTGACGAACACTTACAGCTATTGCCTGAACGATCCGTTCCGGGGGCCTGAGGGCACGTATCTGTCAGGGACGGGGTTGTACACGATACCGGTGAACATGTTTCTTGGCGACCGGACCCCGCCGGGGATCGCTCGGTTGTTGGGTCGGGCGCTGGTGATGCTGGTGGCTGGCGATGCGCTGCCGCGGTATGAGGGGGCGGGTGGAGCGGTCGGGTTCAATGCGGATGGGTCGGAAGTGTACACGCTGAATGGGGCGTATGTGATGCCGCTGAGTGATGGGATTCCGGCGACTGAGGGGGCGTCGCCGTTTACGACGGTGGTGCCGGGGACGGAGATCGGGCAGATTGAGGCGAAGGTGCGATACACGGGGAGCAGCGGGCATTTCTATGCGGCGGACAGCGGGGTGGTGTTTCAGTTATCGTCGACTGGGGCGACGGCTGGGGAGACGGATCGGGTGGTGATTGACCGGGCGGTGACGCCGCTGGATGGAGTGGCGCTGATTCCGGGGGGGAATGGGCGGACGTGGTATCCGAGGGTGGGGATTGAGAGTGCGGACGGGAGTGCGCTGGCGTGGCGGGTGCTGGGGTTGAGATTGGAGGCGGGCGAGCGGGTGGAGTTTGTGCCGCGGACGGGGTCGGAGGGAGGCGGGGATGAATGGCTGGACTTGCGGAATCGGAGTGGTCGGGCGCTGGAATTCCGGCTAGTGCTGGAGCGTGGGACGGCGGCATCGAGTGCGCCGGATGCGGCGAGTTACGGACCGTTCACGATTCCTGCGGGGGGCGATGGGAGGCTTTATCCGCTGGCTGGGGGGCGGATGAATTTTGCGGTCGATGCGAATGCGGACGGTGTGCCGGAGACCGTGGACGGGATCAGCGGCGGGGCGCTTTACAGTGGGCAGGTGGCGGTGGCGGGAAGTGATTGCGATGGGAACGGTGTGCCGGATGCGCTGGACATTGCGGAGGGCCGGGCGGCGGATCGGAATGGGAATCTGATTCCGGACTCGTGCGAGAGTGCGCCCGCTGCGGTGGTGACGCTGGTGGCGGTGGATCGGAAGGCTAGTGGCAATGCGGTGACGCTGTCGCTGGAGGGGACGCCGGGGACGACGTGGACGCTCGAGCGTTCCAGTGATCTGGTGAAGTGGGCGGCGGTGGAGACGGTGACAATGACTGAGGGGGCGGTGAGCCGGACGGTATCGGAGCCTGCGGAGGCGGCGCGAGTTTTCTATCGCCTGCGCCACGACTGAACCTTATGAATGCGGGTGCTTCCGCGGGCATGCATTGTGCGGCCCGCGGAAGCGCTTTTTCTGTTTATCGACGATGAGTGGCACCACTACTGAAACTGCGGGCGGAGCGGATGATTCGCTGCGCACCCGGCAGAGCCTGCTGACGCGGCTGAAGGATTGGAATGACCATGCCGGGTGGCGGGAGTTTTTCGACACGTACTGGCGATTGATTTACAATGTGGCGAGGAAGTCGGGCTTGGGGGATCAGGATGCGCAGGATCTGGTGCAGGACGTGCTGCTGGGGGTGGCGAAGCAGATGCCTGAGGGGCGGTATGACAGGTCGAAGGGGAGGTTCAAGCAGTGGCTGTGCGGGATTGTGAGGCACCGGATTGTGGATCACTGGCGGAAGCACGGGAGGGAGGCGGCGCTGACTGGTCCGCTGCCGGAGCGGGATTCGCAGCTGGGGGCGGGGGAATCGGATCTGGAGCGCGTGTGGCAGAGCGAGTGGGCGGCGAGCCTGCTGACGGCGGCGTTAGGGAGAGTGCAGGAGAAGGTGAGTGCG
This sequence comes from Verrucomicrobiota bacterium, assembly GCA_003402705.1. Taxonomy (GTDB): domain Bacteria; phylum Verrucomicrobiota; class Verrucomicrobiia; order Verrucomicrobiales; family V1-33; genus V1-33. The sequence goes on from QQNF01000026.1 coordinate 12,096, forward strand.
CGCAATTTTCTGATTTATGATCTGAGTGTGGTCCGGGAGACGCCGACGGCGCGGATCAGCGAGATGCTAGGAGTGAGTGCGGCGCAGGTGTTTCTGGTGCGGCACCGGGTGGGGCGGTTGGTGCGGAGTGAACTGCGGACTTTGGAGGAAGGATCATGACACGTCCTGGTGATGAGCCCCCGCAGATTCCGGATCATCGGCTGAGCCATGTGATCGGGCGGGGGAGTTATGGGGAAGTCTGGCTGGCGGAGAATGTGATGGGGGCGGGGCGAGCGGTGAAGGTGGTGAGGCGGGATACGTTTCAGTCGGCGCGGCCGTATGAGCGGGAGTATTCGGCGATCCGGCGGTATGAGCCGGTGTCGCGGAAAGCGGATGGATTGGTGCAGGTGCTGCATGCGGGCCGGATGGATGAGGCGGGGTTGTTTTATTATGTGATGGAGCTGGCGGATTGTGCGCCGGAGACTGGGGTGAATGAGACGGCGGGTGGCGGGGTGTATGCGCCGAGGACGCTGGCGGCGGATCTGCGGCGGGCGGGGCGATTGCCGGTGGGTGACTGCATCGCGATCGCGGTTTCGCTAGCGGGGGCACTGACGTCGCTGCACGCGGCGGGGCTGGCGCACCGGGACATCAAGCCGTCGAACATTATCTTTGTGAACGGGCGGGCGAAGCTGGCGGACATCGGGCTGGTGAGCGAGCTGGGGGAGAGCCGGAGTTTTGTGGGGACGGAGGGGTATATTCCACCGGAGGGACCGGGGACGCCGGGGGCGGATCTGTATTCGCTAGGGCGGGTGCTGTATGAGGCGGTGACGGGGTTTGAGCAGACGCGGTATCCGGAGCTGCCGGGTGACTGGATTGCGCAGGATGAGGCTGGGGCGATGGAGTTTTTCGAGGTGGTGCTGCGGGCGTGCGAGGGTGATCCGGGGCGGAGGTATCAGAGTGGTGCGGATATGATGGCGGATCTGGCGCTGCTGCAGGGCGGGCGGAGTGTGAGGCGGGTGAGGCAGCTGGAGGCGCGGGTGGTGGTGCTGAAGCGGTGGGGGATTGTGGCGTTAGGATTGGTGGCGCTGACGGGAGCGGGGGCGTGGCTGGCGCAGTGGCAGGCGCGGAAGGAAAGGCAGTTGAGGGAGCAGCAGGCGGTGCTGGTGTATGAGCAGGCGCTGACGAGTGCGCGGGCGGGGGTGCACAGCGAGGCGGCGGATGCGCGGCAGACGATGCTGGAGAGTGCGCGGCTGGCGAACCGGTTCCGGCCGGGGACGCTAGGGCCGCGGAATGCGGCGATTGCGGCGCTGGCGCGGCCGGGGCTGGCGGCGCGTCGGGAGTTCCGGGATCATTCGGGGCGGACGGATGGGGGAGGTGCGTCGGCGTTCAGTCCGGATTTCCGGCTGATGACGGAGGTGGATGGCGAGGGGCGAGTGACGGTGAGGCGGGTGGCGGACGGAGGAGAGGTGTGCCGGATGAAGGAGCCGCTGGATCCGAAATGGCACAGCCTTGATTTTTCGCCTGACAATCGATGGCTGATTGGTCAGACGGGCGAGCAGGAGCTGCGGGTGTGGTCGCTAGCGGAAGCGGCGCGGTCGTTTACGATTGTGCGGGAGGCGTGGTGGCAGGTGGCAAGTTTTTCGCCGGACAGCGGGTCGCTGGCGGTGGTGTGGCATGATGGGGTGGCGACGGTGCATGATCTTGCGAGCGGGCGTGAGCTGAGAGCGTTTGAGGTGATGCCGCGGCCTGACGATCTCCGGGTGCCGACGTTTGCGCCGTGTCATGTGTTTGCGCCGGACAGCGGGAGGATTGCGACGGGGGTGCGGTTTCTGGGTTCGCCCGACGGAGGAGCGGTGAGAGAGATCGGGCGGGTGATGGTGCATGATGTGGTGACTGGGGAGCGGCTGCATGAGGCGGAGCTGGCGACCGGGGTGGATGGGATTGACTGGTGTCCGCAGGGCGAGTGGGTGGCGCTGGCGATGGGGGATGCGGCGGTGCGGCGCTGGCAGCCGGGGGCTGACAGGGTGCAGGACTGGCTGGAGCATGATTCGAGGGCGCTGAGTGTGGATTTTCATCCGTCGGGCGAGTGGGTGGTGACGAGCAGCTGGGACAGCACGACGAGGATCTGGAATGTGTCAGGAGGGCCGCCGCTGATCCGGCTGAATGGCTGGGGTTCGGGGTCGTTTTTCAGTGCGGACGGGACGGAGCTGCTGCATCATGATGCGAGCCGTGGGTTGCGGACGGTTTATGGATTTGAGACGTCGCCGGTGTGTCGGCAGCTGGCGGTGATGCGTGCGCCGGGGAGTAATCTGTCGTCATCGGCGATGCTGGATGCGGCGATGGATGGGGACGGGACGCTGGCGGTGGCGGGGCGTGACGGATTGTGGCTGCTGCGTGAGGGCGGGAGGGGATTGGAGTCGGCGGGACGCGAGTCGGCTTGTGTGCGGTATGCGGCGGATGGGTTATGGAGCGGAACGAGGAATGGGGTGGTGGTGCGGCCGCGGAGTGATGTGGCGAGTGACGGGCCGGTGGCGTGGGCTGAGGGGATGGCGGTGGATCACCTTGGGGTGTCGGCGGACGGGAAGCGCGCGGTTTTCAGCACGGCGAGGTGGGAAGTGAGGGTGTGGAAGGACGGAAAGGTGTGGGAGGTTCCTGACGGAATTGATTTTGCGCACGTGGCGATTTCGCCGGATGGGAGGTGGGCAGTGGGGGGAGGCCGTGCGGTGCTGACGAGGGTGTGGGATCTTGATGCGATGGTGGTGGCGGCGGATCTGCCAGGGGAAGGGGCGTGGGTGCACGTGGCATTTTCGGGGGACGGGCGGAAGATGGCGGCGGGGGATGCGCGTGGGTTGAGGGTGTACGAGGTGCCGGGGTTCCGGCTTTTGTGGGAGTCGAGGCACCGGGAGCCCGGGGGATTTGCGGTGCGGCCGGCGTTTTCTGCGGACAGCCGGATGGTGGCGGCGACGATGGAGATGCGGCAGCCGTGGCTGCTGGATGCGGGAACGGGGGAAGAGCTAGCGCGGCTGGATCATCCGTTTGCGGAAGGGATCACGCAGCTGTGCTTCAGTCCTGACAGCCGGAGGCTGGCGGTGCTGGGGACGAGGAGTTCGGTGTTTCTGTGGGATCTGGCGGGGCTGCGGGCGGAGCTGGACCAGCTAGGGCTGGTGTGGTGACGGGTCAGCGGGGGAGGAGGGAGAGCATGGCGTCGCCCATGGCGTGGCCGATTCTGGTGAACCAGATGGCGCTGCCGAGGTAGTGATAGGGATGGTCGCCGCCGGTCTGGGGCCATTCTTTGGTTTCCTTCCATTTCGGGTACATGTCTTCGGCGGCCTTGTCGACGAGGAGGTCGGTGCGGAAGGTGTGGACGGAGCCTTTGAATTCGGGGATGTCGTTCATGGACAACTGGGCGTCGCGGATGGTGAGCATGGCACCGGAGGCGGGTTTGGAACCGTTCTGGCCCATGGCGGCGATGACGACGGGGAGTTGGGGTTTGGCTAGGTCGCGGCGGAGGTCGCGGATGAGGTGCTGGAGATTGGAGGCGTATTCGTTTTCTGCGCCGTACTGGTCGTTCCAGCCCTGGAACCAGACGAAGCCGGCGATTTCGACGGGGCGGTCTTTGAGGGCGGGGAAGGTGGTGCCGGCGGAGGCGCAGGCGCTGCGGACTTCTTCGAGCATTTTCCGATAGGATGCGCCGTATTCCTTCTGGATGTCTTCGAGGACGGGGAGCGGATCCTTGCGGGAATGCTTTTCGTTTTCCCTGGTGACCCGTTCGCGGGCTTGTTCTAGTTCCTTGGCGATGAGGTCGGCGGGGAGGCCGGCGGAGGGTGGGCGGAATTGTTTGAAGAGGGCGTGGCCGCCCCATGCGGCTTTGACGAGGAGGACGGGTTCGGAGAAGTGGTTGCCCATCATGGTGCCGAATTCGAGTTCGGCTCCGGTGCGGCCCGGGGAGCCGAAGCCGAGTGTGAGGGGGCCTTTGCGTTCGAGGAACTGGATGAAGACGTCGTCGCGCTGGATCCACTGATCGTCTTTGCGGAGATGGGCGAAGCGGTCTTTGGTTTTGGGGTCGGTGGCCTGATGATTGAACAAGGCGTCGGGGGCTTTGCCTTCCATGTTGGACTGGCCGGCGAGGAGGAAGAGCTTCACGGGAGGTTCTGCGGCCGCGGTGACGGGGGTGGCGGCGATGATGAGAAGGGGGAGGAGGCGGAGGGGATTCACGGGCGGGGTGGGAGGAAGGAGTTGCGGAGCAGTGTGGCTGTCGGGGCGGAGGTGTCGCCTACGGATGAGCGGCGGGGAGGGGCTGAGCGGGGGCGGCAAGCGGTCACTTGCGCGAGGGGCGTGCGGGTTCACTGTGGCGGGCATGAGCCAATCCAGTACCCCCGTTGCCACCCGAACCGAGACAGACACCATGGGCCCGATTGAGGTGCCGACGGACCGTTACTGGGGGGCGCAGACGCAGCGTTCGCTGAAGTTCTTCAATATCGGGAGTGATGTGATGCCGCGTGCGGTGATTCGGGCGATGGGGACGCTGAAGAAGGCGTGTGCGATGGTGAATTGCGATCTGGGCAAGCTGGCGGCGGACAAGAAGGATCTGATCAGTGCGGCGGCGGACGAGGTGATTGCGGGTGTGCTGGACGATCATTTTCCGCTGCGGATCTGGCAAACGGGGAGCGGGACGCAGAGCAACATGAACAGCAACGAGGTGATTTCGAACCGGGCGATTGAGATGGCGGGGGGAGTGATGGGTTCGAAGACGCCGGTCCATCCTAACGATCACGTGAACATGTCGCAGTCGTCGAACGACACGTTTCCGACGGCGATGCACATTGCGGCGGTTGAGGAGCTGACGCACCGATTGATTCCGGCGGCGCGGCATTTCCGGGATGCGCTGGAGGCGAAGCGGGTGGCGTTCAATGACATTGTGAAGGTGGGGAGGACGCATTTGCAGGATGCGACGCCGGTGACGTTCGGTCAGGAGTTTGGAGGTTATGTGTCGCTGATTGAGCGCAACATCGAGCGGGTTGAGCAGACGCTAGGTGGGCTGTGTGATCTGGCGATCGGGGGCACTGCGGTAGGGACGGGGCTGAATTCGCATCCTGAGTTTGCGGAGCGGGCGGCGGCGTGCATGGCGCAGCTGACGGGGTTGCCTTTCAAGAGTCACCCGAACAAGTTTGCGGCGCTGAGTGCGCATGATGAGTTTGTGTATGCGAGCGGGGCGCTGGCGTCGCTGGCGGCGTCGCTGATGAAGATTGCGAATGACATCCGCTGGCTGGGGAGCGGTCCGCGCTGCGGGCTTGGGGAGTTGTCGCTGCCGGAGAATGAGCCGGGATCAAGCATCATGCCAGGGAAGGTGAATCCGACGCAGAGCGAGGCGATGACGATGGTGGCGGTGCAGGTGATGGGCAACGATGCGGCGATCGGGTTTGCGGCGAGTCAGGGGAATTTCGAGCTGAACGTGTTCAATCCGGTGATGATCCACAATTTCCTGCACAGTGTGACGCTGCTGAGTGCCACGATGCGGAGTTTTGCGGATCACTGTCTGGAAGGTCTGACGGTGAACCGGGACAAGGTGGACAGCTATGTGAATAACAGCCTGATGCTGGTGACGGCGCTCAATCAGCACATTGGTTATGACAAGGCGGCGGCGATTGCGAAGAAGGGTCACAAGGAAGGGTTGAGCCTGCGGGAGGCGGCGGTGGCTTCGGGATATCTGACGGGAGAGCAGTTCGACGAGTGGGTGGTGGCGGAACGGATGACGCGGCCGTGAGGGTTAGGGAGTGCCGCCGGTGGGGTGCCGGCGGCACGGGGGGGGTTTGGGAAGTGAGAAGTGGGGATGGGCTTCGGTGAATGGGGGATGTGAACCGCAGATGGAGGGCATGGACGCAGATGAGGGTTGGTAGAGGGGGGCGGGCAATTGGACAGGTCTGAATGGAGTTAGGATAAGGAGTTAGGGATGCGAGGGTATGCGGCGTTCCTACAGAACGCCGGGCTCGGGCTGGGTGGTACCCAGAGCGATGCTCTGGGCTGGCATACGGTGTCCCGTTGGGATACGGGTCGGCGCAAAGATGACAATGGTCTTCGGGTGGGATCACCCGGCTTATCTTAGCGCCATTCGAGTTTGGGGTCACAGGCAGGATGCCCGTGCCACTTTGCTGCGAGGGCATTGAGGGTCACAGGCAGGATGCCCGTGCCATTTTGCTTCAGAGCGATGCTCTGGGCAGGCTACTTCGAGGCGCGAAACAGAATGTGGTGGACGGGATTGGCTGGCGATGCGTTTGTGGGGAGAAGGATGATTGCGAACGAGATGGACGGTCACAACAACCGGATTGGGGCATTGATTGGTGCCAAGGCAGGGTCGTTTTCCGAGATCGAGCCGGCGGTTCGGGATGCGGTGGCGGGCGGTTGTGTATCGGCTGGGGACGCAGGCCAGATCACGTGGCTTCCGGCGAGCAAGTGGCGAAACGGCAAGTTCTGGTGAGGTGATGGCGGGTGGGGTTTAACGGGGAGGTGAGGGAGTTGATGTAGCGGAAATGGCGGGAGGCGCGTATGATTGGGGTATGAAGGGAAACAGACTTACATTTCGGCGACTTGGACTGTTCCTGGGCGGGGTGCTGGCGTTCCCGTGTGGGGTGGCTGGGCAGTTTCTGGAATGGACGGCGTTCAATGATCAGATTGCGGGGAGTGGCACTGGGGTGAATGCGACGTCGTGGGGAGTGTTTGCGAATCCGAGTGGGGCGATGCGGCGGGTGACGACTGGGGAGGTGCTGCCGGTGGTGATGACGATCAGTCACAGTGGGGCGGCGAGTTCGTCGACGATGGGGGTACCGGATGCGGGGACGCCTGCGGCGGTGGTGTTTGGTGGGCAGATTGCGTGGGGGAGTGTGGCTGGGGAGGGGGTGCAGTTGGGGACGACGGCGAGTACGACGTGGGTGATCAGCGGATTGGATCCGGCGCGGCGGTACACGTTTCGGGGGACGAGTGTGCGTGGGGATGTGACGTATGGGAATCGATGGACGCGTGCGGAGTTGCAGGGGGCGGTGAGTTTTGTGAATGCGCACACGGCGGGTGTGGCGACGACGGCGACGGTGGGGGCGCTGACGGCTGGGCAGGCGGCATGGAATTCCGGGAACAACCGGGCGGGGGATGTGGCGGGCTGGGATTTGATAGATCCCGGAAGCGATGGGGTGATTTCGGTGGTGTGCCGGCGTCATTCGGGGGCGTATCCTGCGGTGGCTGGGCAGGCGGCGGGGAACACGGAGACGCCGACGGTGGGGGGAGTGGGGTATGGGTTTCAGGCGATCCGGCTAGAGCAATGGAATCCGGTGCCGCCGCCGCCTCCGGTGGCGGTGGCAGACGGAGTGACGGTGCACGCGGGGCGGAAGGTGAGGATACCGGTGCTGGCGAATGACACTGGGTTGATTGGTGGGGTGACGGTGACGCTAGTGGATCCGCCAGCGGGAGGTCGGGCGGTGGTGGGTGCGGACGGTAGTGTTTTGTTTACGGCTGGGGAGGCGGACGAGGTGTTGAGGTATCGGGTGAGGAATGCGGGAGGGGAATCGAATGTGGCGGCGGTGACGGTGACGGTGAGTCGGGCGCTGCGGATTGCGCCTCGGGGTTTCGTGGTGCCGGAGAATCCACCGGCGACGACGTGGGCGCTGGGTGCGGCGTTTGGGGGGCTGGGGTTCAGCCAGCCGGTGTGTCTGGCGTCGCCGCCGGGGGATGTGCGGCGGTTGTTTGTGTGTGAGAAGGGCGGGCGGCTGCGGGTGATTTCCGACGTGACGGCGACGGTGCCGGTTGCGGCGACGTTTCTGGATGTGGCGACGCTGCTGACGTCGCGTGGGGAGGCGCTGGTGACGAGCAGTGAGATGGGATTGCTAGGGGTGGCGTTTCATCCGGCGTATGCGGAGAACCGGCATTTTTATGTGTTTTATTCGGTGAGGAAGGCGGACGGGCTGAATTACGAGCGGGTGTCGCGGTTTACGGCTGATCCGGCGGATGCGGGGCGAGCGCTGACGACATCGGAGCGGATACTCATCGAGCAGCGGGATGAGGCGACGAATCACAATGGAGGGGACCTCCATTTCGGGCCTGACGGGTATTTGTATGTGTCGCTTGGCGACGAGGGGAATCAGGATGATTCGCTGAACAACAGTCAGACCCTGACGAAGGATTTCTTTTCCGGGGTTTTGAGGATTGATGTGGACCGTCGGCCTGGGAATGTGGAGCCGAGTGCGCATCCGGCGGTGTTGCGTGATGGCGGTGTGGCGCGCTATGCGGTGCCGGCGGATAATCCGTGGGTGCACACTAGCCTTGGCGGGAGCTGGAACGGGGTTTTCAACGGGGTGACGATCAGCAATCTGGCGACGGTGCGGACGGAGTTCTGGGCGACGGGGTTGCGCAATCCGTGGCGGATGTCGTTTGATCCGGCGACGGGGGAACTATGGTGCGGTGATGTGGGCGGCAATCTGCGGGAGGAGGTGAATGTGTTAGTGCGCGGTGGGAATTACGGGTGGGCGTTCCGGGAGGGAACGGTGAACGGGCCGAAGAGCGGGTCTGCGCCTGCGGGGTTTGCGTCGCTGGCTCCGTTGTATAACTATCAGCGGGGGACGGGGACGTTTCAGGGGAATTCGATCACGGGCGGGGTGGTTTACCGGGGGAGCAGGTTCGGGGCGCTGGAGGGGCTGTATGTGTTTGCGGATTACACGTCGGGGAATGTGTGGTCGCTGCGGCGGAACGGAGCGGCTGCGCCGACGGTGACGCGGATTGCAGGAGAGGGAGGGATTGTGGCGTTCGGGCGGGATCCGGCGAACGGGGATGTGCTGCTGGCGGATATTGACAACAATGTGATCCGGCGGCTGACGGCGGTGACGGTGGCGGGGAGTTATCCGGAGACATTGACGGCGACGGGGTTGTTTGCGGATTTGATGGATTTGTCGCCGCAGCCGGGATTGATGGCTTACGAGGTGAATCTGCCGTTCTGGAGTGATCATGCGAAGAAGCGGCGGTGGTTGGCGCTGCCGGGGTTGGATGCGCGGATGGGGTGGAGTCGGGACGGGCTGTGGAGTTTTCCGGCGGGGACGATCTGGGTGAAGCATTTCGAGATGGAGATGGAGCGAGGGAATGCGGCGACGCGGCGGCGGCTGGAGACGCGATTGCTAGTAAAGAATGCGGGTGGGGCGTACGGGGTGAGTTACCGGTGGAACGAGGCTGGCAGCGAGGCAGTGCTGGCTCCGGATGAAGGTGCGGATTTTCCGCTAGCGGTGATGGCGGGTGGACATGCGGTGGTGCAGAACTGGCGGATACCGAGTCGCGCGGAGTGCATGGTGTGCCATACGGCGCAGGCGGGGTTTGCGCTGTCGTCGGGGACGCGGCAGTTGAACCTTGAGGGGGACATCAACGGGTTCCGGGGGAATCAGATTGATGTGCTAGGAGCAGGTGGGTGTTTGTCCGGGAATCCGCCGGCTGGTGCGACGCTGCCGCGGCATGCGCGTCCTGATGAGACGGCTGTGTCGCTGGAGGGTCGGGTGCGTTCGTGGCTGGCGGTGAATTGCGGGTATTGCCACATGGCAGGGGGGACGGCTCCTGCGGGGTTTGATGTGAGCGCAGGAGTGCCGCTGGCGCTGACGGGGCTATTGAATGGGGCGGCGGTGAACAACGGGGGAGACAGCCGGAACCTGCTGATTGTGCCTGGGAGCACGGCTAGGTCGGTGGTTTTCAACCGTGCAGCTGCGGCGGGTGGGTTCACGCGCATGCCGCCGATCGGGTCGTCGGTGAGTGATCCTGACGGAATGGCGCTGCTGGCGGAATGGATCGGGGTGCGGCTGCCGGGACGCGAGGATTATGCGGCGTGGCGGGCGGTGCGGTTTGGAGGGAGGCCGGAGGCGGAGGGCGATCCGGCGGCGGATCCTGATGGGGACGGAGTTGGGAATCGTGAGGAGTTTCTGGCGGGCACGGATCCGCTGGTGGCGTCGAGTCTGCCGGAGGTGACTGGAGAGATGGGAGCGGATGGGGTGACGCTACGGTTTGGTGTGCCGGAGAATCGGTCGTGGCAGTTGGAGTGTTCGGCGGAGCTGGGCGGTTGGCGATTGTGGGAAGGCGGGGCGAATCACGGGTTGCCTGGGGCGGGTGGGCCGGCGGCGGTGAGGGTACCGTATGCGTTGCCGCGGGAGTTTTTCCGTGTGAGGTTTTCGGAGAACTGAGGGGTTGGGGGTCTTGAGGTTCGAGTGCCCGCGGGAGTTCGGCATGTTGGGAATGCGAAGTGGCGGTCATAGGGAGGGGCGATTGGATTCGGGGATATTCGATGCGACTGGTGGTGAGCGGACTGGTGAGGGAGGCTGGAGAGGGGCTCGTTGGGGTGTTTCTGGTACGGAGAGGGGGTGGCTCACGCGAAGGAGCGAAGGACTGGTTGGGATAGGCTGGTATGTGTTCAATGGGAAAGGCCTCTTCGACACCGGACAATTGGACAGGCCTCTTCGACATGTTCCGACACCGGACAAATGGACAGGCCTCTTCGACATGTTTTCGACACCGGACAATTGGACAGGCCTCTTCGACATGTTCCGACACCGGACAAATGGACAGGCCTCTTCGACATGTTCTGGCGTGGCGGTGGTGGGTTGGCGGGCGGGTGGGAGGATGGGAGGAGGGGGTGGCCCGTGAGCCGGTGCCCACGGGCAGTGTTGACTTAATTTTCGATCTGCATCATGATGCTGATGTGAGAACCACGATTAACATCAGTGATGCCATTTTGAGTGAATTGCGTGAACGTGCCCGGCAGCGGAGGAGGCCTTTCCGGGAGATTCTTCAGGAAACGATTCAGCTGGGGTTGAGCGCGCCGCCGCCGTCGTGCGAGCAGCCGGTGAGGATTGAAACGTACCGCGTGGGGATCAAGCTGGCGTACCGAGGGCTGAGCATGAATCAGTTGTATGACCAGATCGAAGCGGAGGATGCTGGAAAGCGATGATCATTCCTGACGCGAATGTCCTGATTTACGCCCACGACGAAGCCTCTCCGTGGCATGCGAAGGCGCGACGATGGTGGGAGGCGGTGCTTTCCGGAGCCGAGCCGGTTGGCGTCGCATGGGTCGTGGTGCTGGCCGTCACCCGCCTGCTCACGCATCCGAATGTCTGTGAGAATCCACTCTCGCCCGCGCATGTCCGGCGTCTGATCGAGCATTGGTTGAGTTTCCCGCATGTTCGGATCGTCCATCTGTCCGAGGATGCCCTTGGACGCTTCTTCGACCTGCTGGAGGAAGCGGGCGCGGGCGGCAATCTTTCCACGGATGCCTTGATCGCGCTGCACGCGCTGGAACACTCTGCGACGATTGCAAGCAACGACCGCGACTTTGATCGGTTTGCCGGCGTGAAACGGATCAATCCGGTCGCATGAAAGCCGGTTGCCGTGAGCCGATGCGGTAGCGGATGGCCAACCACGAGCACGAGAGGGGGGGGGTTCCCGGCGGCTGAGTTCCGGCAAGTTTTTGGCTTTTTAGGGGGAGGGCGGGCGAATGGAGAGACGTCATTCGGCTTTCGAGGGTGTGCAATTGGACAGGCCTCTTCGTCATGGAGAGGTGGCACCCAATTGGACAGGCCTCTTCGTCACGTGGACCTTTTCGACAGCGTCGTCGAGGCTTATGGTTTTTGGGGGGATGGGCTGGAGCGGAGAGGTTGACGGGGCAAAAAAAGGGCCGCCCGGACCTTTTGGGGGTCTGGGCGGCTGAGAGGGGTAAGGCTTATGAGGGCCTTGAGGGGTGGATTACATCATGCCGCCCATGCCGCCGCCGTGGTCGTGGCCGTGGCCGGCGTCAGCTTTTTTCTCTTCCGGGAGGTCAGTGATGAGACATTCGGTGGTGAGGAGGAGGCCGGAGATGGAGGCGGCGTTCTGGAGAGCGCTGCGGGTGACCTTGGTTGGGTCGACGACGCCGGAGGCGATGAGGTCTTCGAACTTGCCGGTGGCGACGTTGTAGCCTTCGCCACCTTTGCCGTTTTTGACGTGTTCGACGATGAGAGCGCCTTCGACGCCTGCGTTCGCGGCGAGCGTGCGGAGGGGAGCTTCGATGGCGCGGCGGACGATGTCGGCGCCGGTGGCTTCGTCACCTTTGAGCTTGAGGCCGTCGAGGGCCTTTTGAGCGCGGAGGAGAGCGGTACCGCCGCCGGGGACGATGCCTTCTTCGACGGCAGCGCGGGTGGCGTGGAGGGCGTCTTCGACGCGGGCCTTCTTTTCCTTCATTTCGGTTTCGGTGGCGGCACCGACGTGGATGACGGCGACGCCGCCGGCGAGCTTGGCGAGGCGCTCCTGGAGCTTTTCGCGGTCATAGTCCGAGGTGGTTTCCTCGATCTGGCGCTTGAGCTGGGTGACGCGGCCCTGGATGGCATCTTTTTTGCCGGCGCCTTCGACGATGATGGTGTTTTCCTTTTCGATGACGATGCGTTTGGCGCGACCGAGCTGGGTGACCTCGATGGATTCGAGTTTGAGGCCGAGGTCTTCGGTGATGCACTGGCCGCCTGTGAGGATGGCGATGTCTTCGAGCATGGCCTTACGGCGGTCACCGAAGCCTGGGGCTTTGACGGCGACGGCGTTGAGGGTGCCGCGGAGTTTGTTGACCACGAGGGTGGCGAGGGCTTCACCTTCGACGTCTTCGGCGATGATGAGGAGGGGTTTGCCGGACTTGGCGACCTTTTCGAGGAGTGGGAGCATGTCCTTGAGATTGGACACCTTCTTCTCGTGGATGAGGATGTAGGCGTTGTCGAGGGTGGCGGTCATGGCCTCTGGATCCGTGACGAAGTACGGGGAGAGGTAGCCTTTATCGAACTGCATGCCTTCGACGACGTCGAGGGTGGTTTCGATGGATTTGGCTTCTTCGACGGTGATGGTGCCGTCTTTGCCGACCTTGTCCATGGCGTCGGCGATGATTCTGCCGATTTCCTTGTCCCAGTTGGCGGAGACGGTGGCGACCTGAGCGATTTCCTTGGTGTCTTTGACTGGCTTGGAGATTTTGGCGAGTTCGGCGACGAGGCACTCGGTGGCCTTCATGATGCCGTTCTTGAGGTAGGTGGGGTTGGCACCTGCGGTGACGTTGCGGAGGCCTTCCTTGTAGATGGCTTCTGCGAGGACGGTGGCGGTGGTGGTGCCATCACCGGCCATGTCGCTGGTCTTGCTGGAGACCTCGCGGACGAGTTGAGCGCCCATGTTTTCGAAGGGGCAGGACAGTTCGATTTCCTTGGCGACGGTGACGCCGTCCTTGGTGATGGTAGGGGAGCCGAACTTCTTGTCGAGGATGACGTTACGGCCGGCGGGCCCGAGAGTGGCTTTGACGGCCTTGGCGATTTTTTCGACGCCGCGCAGGAGGGCCTGACGGGCGGTTTCATCGAAGCTGAGTTGTTTTGCCATAATAGGATAGATTCTGTTGTTTCAGGTATTGGAGAATGAGAGGGGAGCGGGGCTCACTTCTTGACGATGCCGAGGATGTCGGATTCGGCGATGATGAGGTGTTCTTCGCCGTCGACTTTGACTTCGGTGCCGCCGTATTTGGAGATGAGGACGGTGTCACCGGCTTTGACGGTGAATTCGATGGCCTTGCCGTTGTCGTCTTTGCCGCCGGTGCCGAGGGAGACGACCTTGGCTTCCTGGGGTTTTTCCTTGGCGTTGTCCGGGAGGTAGATACCGCCGGCGGTTTTTTCTTCGACTTCGATGCGCTTCACGAGCACGCGTTGACCGAGGGGTTGGATTTTGGCCATAGTGTTTGGTTCTGTGGTTGTGGTTTGGGTTTTTGCTTTGGTGGGCATTAGAGAAAGGAAGTGAGGGGTGAAGCGAGGGGTGATGTTAGGAGGGCCTTATTTTTTGTCTTCGTCGACGACTTCGAAGTCGGCGTCGACGACCTTGCCCTTGGCCTGTTTGGGTTCGGAAGGTTCCTGGGAGCCGGAGTCCGGGGACTGGGGAGGAGCGCCGGGGTTGAAGCCGGCGGATTGGGCGGCGGCGGCGGCCTGACTGAAGAGGACTTCGAGTTCGGCGGAGGCGGACTTGATGGCCGCGGTGTCGCTGGCGGCGATGGCGTCCCTGATTTTCTGGATCTGGTCCGTGATGGGTTTTTTCTGGTCGTCGGTGACCTTGTCGCCGAGTTCGGCGAGTTGTTTTTCGACCTGGAAGACGAGGGTATCGGCCTTGTTGAGGGTTTCGGCGGATTCCTTGCGCTGGCGGTCTTCTTCGGCGTGGACTTCGGCGTCGCGTTTGGCGCGTTCGATTTCGTCGTCGCTGAGACCGCTGGAGCCCTTGATGGAGATCTGCTGGGTTTTGCCGGTTTTCTTGTCTTTGGCGGAGACGTGGAGGATGCCGTTGGCGTCGATGTCGAAGGTGACTTCGATCTGGGGGACGCCGCGAGGGGAGGGGTCGATGCCTTCGAGTTTGAAGGTGCCGAGGGTTTTGTTATCGCGGGCCATGGGGCGCTCGCCCTGGACGACGACGACTTCGACGCCTGGCTGGTTGTCGCTGGCGGTGGAGAACGTCTCGGTCTTCTTGAAGGGGATGGTGGTGTTGCGCGGGATCATGGGGGTCGCGACGGCTCCCATGGTTTCGATGGCGAGGGTTAGGGGGGTGACATCGAGGAGGAGGATGTCTTTGACATCGCCCTTGAGGACACCGCCCTGGATGGCAGCGCCGATGGCGACGACCTCGTCGGGATTAACGCCTTTGTGAGGTTCTTTGCCGGCGAGTTTGCGGGCGGTTTCGATGACCATGGGCATGCGGGTCATGCCGCCGACGAGGACGAGTTCATCGATTTCGCTGGTGGAGACCTTGGCGTCTTCGATGCACTTTTTGACTGGGGTGACGGTGCGTGCGAAGAGGTCGTCGCAGAGTTGTTCGAGTTTGGCTCTGGTGAGCGTCTTCATGATGTGCTTTGGCCCGGTGGCGTCGGCGGTGATGAAGGGGAGATTGATGTCGTAGCTCTGGCTGGAGCTGAGGGCGATTTTGGCTTTTTCGGCTTCTTCCTTGATCCGCTGGATGGCGTCGGGCTGGCCTTTGAGGTCCATGCCGGAGTCGGCTTTGAATTCAGCGAGGATGAAGTCGATGAGGCGGTTGTCCCAGTCGTCGCCGCCGAGGTGGGTATCGCCGTTGGTGGCGAGGACTTCGAAGACCCCGTCGCCGATGTCGAGGACGCTGATGTCGAAGGTACCGCCGCCGAGGTCGTAGACGGCGATTTTCTCGTCTTTCTTTTTATCGAGGCCGTAGGCGAGGGAAGCGGCGGTGGGTTCGTTGATGATGCGGCGGACGTTGAGGCCAGCGATTTCTCCGGCGGCTTTGGTGGCGTTGCGCTGGGAGTCGTTGAAGTAGGCAGGGACGGTGATGACGGCGTCGGTGATGGATTCGCCGATTTTGGCTTCGGCGTCGGCCTTGAGTTTGCCGAGGACCATGGCGGCGATTTCCTGAGGGCTGTAGACCTTTTTTTCGCCGGCGACATCGACTTCGATGTGGGCGTCGCCGTTGGAGGCGGGGACGATTTTATAGGGGACGTTTTTGTCGGCTTCGGAGAGTTCGGAGAACTTGCGGCCGATGAGGCGTTTGGCGGAGAAGACGGTGTTGCGGGCGTTGGTGACGGCCTGGCGTTTGGCGGCCTGACCGACGAGCCGTTCGCCTGATTTGGTGAAGGCGACGACGGAGGGGGTGGTGCGAGCGCCTTCGGAGTTTTCGAGGACGAGAGGTTCTGAGCCCTCCATGATGGCCATGCAGGAGTTGGTGGTGCCGAGGTCTATACCGAGAATCTTGCCCATAAAGTTGGTGAGTTGAGGGGATTGGTTTTGCGCCGTCATTCTGCACGCGGCGTGCCACGGGGGGTGGGCGGGGTGTAAGGTGTTGATGGTGAGTGGATTAAGAAATCGGAGATGCCGGATGGGGGTGTATGCGGGGCGGGAGATATGCGACACATTGACCCGGCTGAGCGGACGGATTGGCACAGCGGGAGAGGGATTGAGGGCGGGATGGGGTGGGAGAGGGAGGAAAAGAGTTGCGGCGGGCG
Source organism: Verrucomicrobiota bacterium (assembly GCA_003402705.1). GTDB lineage: Bacteria > Verrucomicrobiota > Verrucomicrobiia > Verrucomicrobiales > V1-33 > V1-33. The sequence goes on from QQNF01000026.1 coordinate 28,081, forward strand.
CGGGATCGGTTATTTTCCAGAAACTCCATAATTACAAGAATTCAATGAATGAACGCGAGACAGGATCGATGATGGGTGGAGATGGAGGGATGAGTGTGGAGCGGGTGGAAATGGTGATGGCGGCGTTGCGGGCTGGGAGGGAGGTGATGGATGGGGTGGTGGAGCGGGCGCTGGGGCAGTTGGAGCGGTTGCGGGAGGTGGTGGGGAAGGAGGAGGATCTGGGAAACGAGGGGACTGGGAGAGGGGGGCGACGCGGGCGAGTGCGGGTGTTTGCGAGGGCGGACGAAGGGTTGCGGAGGCGGGCGGCGGCGAGGCTGCGAGGGGTTGCGGGAGTGGTGGAGGCGGCTGAGAACGGGGCGCTTGACGAGGTTTGCGGGGCGTGGGAGCATAGCAACGTTGACCGGTTCCCCCTGACAGGTCCGCCATTTCTGCACTGACATGAAGCCCTGCTGCTCCCTGACAATCATACTGTGTGCCGTTAGTGCTGGAGGCCTGCTGCTGCCGGTGGCGGAGAGTGCTGCCGGGGTGGTGGCGTCTGTTCCTGTGGCGGTGGCGGACGATGGCGGGGAGGCGGATCGGATGGTGGAGATGACGGGAGTGCTGGCGAAGAGGCACCGGGTGAGGCGGTCCGAGCGTGTGCCGGTGAGGCGAGTTGAGGTGGTGGGGAAGGTGGGGAAGCGGGTCGCGTGGAGCAGAATCTGGAGCGGGAGTGAGACGCAGGTTCTGGAAAGCGGGCAGGAGGCTGGGGTGGAGGATTTGCTGCCGAGCGGTGGCGGGTTGGTGAGTGAGGATGCTGGGAGTGTGTGGGTTCACATGGCGGCTGCGCCTGGAGAGGAATGGGCTGGTGAGAGAGTGGTGGTGGAGCGCGAGGGGTTGAGTGGCGGGGATGCGGTGGGTGGTGGGAGCGAGGCAGGTGATGGAGAGGAAGGTGGTGAGACGGGGCGGTTGGCGGATTGGGAGCGGGAGCGGCGGGTGCCTGAGGAGCCGCGGCGTTGGCCGGTGGAGATGGTGCGGTGGGCGTATCTGTTGCCGAGAGATTGAGCGGGGGGGGGGACGATGGATATTCCGGCGGCGGAGAGGGTTGGGGATGAGGAGAAGGCGTTCGGGTTGGTCGGGCGTTAGGATTTTCGGCGGTGGTGACGGATGGGGAGGGATGGCCGTGGGCGTTAGGATTGCAGATCAGAAAGGGAGGGCGTCGATGAGAGTGAGGGATTTGGCGTTGGGCATGACGCCTTGTTCCATCTGGTTCATGACGTAGGCGAAGGAGAGGCCGCGGTCTGGGTCGGCGAAGGCGAGACTGCCGCCTGCGCCTGGGTGGCCGAAGGCGCGGGGGTTTGGGCCGAAGCGGTGGTGGAGGGTGGTGCCGTCCGGGGCGAGGGGGTTCATCATGAAGCCTGCGGAGAAGCGGGTGGGCATGAGGAGGACCTTGTCGTAGCCGTTGGAGAGGGGCTGGGAGGCCCATGAGAGGACGGCTGGGGGGATGAGCTGATGGCCGTTCCATGAGCCGCCGGAGGCGAGGAGGGAGTAGATTTTGGCGAGGCCGCGAGCGGAGCCGACGCCGCCCTGGGCGGGGAGTGCGGCGGTCCATGCGGCGGGGAGGTTCATGTCGCCGACGGCGTGGAGACCTGCGGGGGAGGCGAAGGCGCGTCTGGTTAGGGACTCCGGGGAGTTGAAGGCGGCGAAGAAGGCGGCTTCGTCCGGGGAGGCTGTGGGTTTGGCTTTGCCAGGGTAGAGACGTGCGACGCGGTGGTGTTCTGAGACGGGGAGGCCGATCCAGAAGTGGGCGTCGATGGGGATGGTGATGCGGTTGGCGAGGATGGCGCCGATGGATTGTCCGCTGGTGAGGCGGCGGGCGCATTCGTCGATGAGGAAGCCGAAGGTGCGAGGGTGGTAGCCGTGGGCGGTGCCGGGTTCCCAGAACGGGGATTGGCGGGCGAGGGCGACGGCGACGGCTGGGTGGTCGAAGATGGAGGGGTTTTCGTCGATGGCGGGGAGGGCGGCCTGATGGGAGAGCAACTGGCCGAAGGAGCAGCGGGCGCGGAGATCCGGCCAGACGGATTGGACAGGGGAATCCGGGGAGAGACCGGCGTCGTGGAGAGCTAGGAGGAGGGCGAGGGCGGCGGGGCCTTTGGTGGCGGACCAGACGGGGACGATGGTATCGTCGTGCCATGTATCGACTTCCTCGCGGGTGCGGGCACCTTTGTGGAGGGAGACGACCTCGCGGCCGTGGAGCCAGACGGAGAGGGAGGCACCGATTTCGCCGCGGGCGGCGAAGTTGTGTTCGAAGGCGCTGGTGAGGTTGGCGAGGTCGGCTGTTAGGGGATCGGCCATGGTGGCGGCGGTCAGCGGGCCTTGGGTTTGGTGGCGGCGGGTTTTTTGGCTGGAGCGGGGGCAGGGTCGGCGGCGGGTTTGGCGGCCGGTTCGGCTGGTCTGGTGGGGGCGGTGGTGCTAGCGGCGAAGGCTTCGGCGGCTTTGAGCTGATCCGGCGTGAGTTTGCGGCGGAGGGCGTCGAGTTTTTCGGTGGCTGGTTTGAAGCCTGCTTTGGAGGCGATCTGGTAGAGGGCGAAGGACTTGCGGAAGTCGCCGGGGACGCCGCGGCCGGTTTCGAGGAGACCTGCGAGTTGGACCATGGCTCCGGGATGGCCTTTGTTAGCGGCTTCTTCGTAGATTTTGGCGGCGGTTTCGAGATTGACGATGCCGGCGGCACCGGATTCGAGCATGATGGCGAACTGGACGGAGGCGTCGATGTTGCCGTTCTGCATGGCGCGTTCGCACCATGCCATGGCGGCCTGGGGGTCTGCGGTGACGCCTTTGCCGTCGCGGTAGCGGATGGCGAGGGCGAGTTGTGAGGGGACGAAGGCGGAGAGTGCGGCTTTGTAGAAGAGGGCGAAGGCGGCTTTGGGGTCTTTGGTGAGACCGCCGCGGCCTTCTTCGGTGAAGACGGCGAGGTTGTGGATGCAGACGGGGACGTTCTGGTCGGCTCCTTTTTTGTACCATTCGAGGGCTTTGGCGTCGCTTTTGGGGACGCCCATGCCGTTTTCGTGGAAGTAGCCGAGTTTATTCCATGCGGAGGCGTCGCTATCTTCTGCGGCTTTGGAGTAGAGTTCGAAGGCCTTTTTTTCGTCTTTTGTGAAGCCGGTGCCTGACTCGTAGAGGGCGGCGAGGGCGGATCTGGCACCCTGGGCGTTGGCGGCGATGGCTTTGTCGAAGAGGGCGCGGCCTTTTTCGGGGTTGGGTTTGATGCCTTGGCCAGCGGCGAGTTTGGTGGCGAGGCGGATCATGGCGGAGGGGTTGCCGGCGTCGACGGCGCGTTCCATGAGGCGGACGGCTTCGGATTGGTCGGCGGTGACGCCTGCGCCTTGTTCGTACATGACGCCGAGGGTGAGGCTGGCGTCGCTGTCGCCGGCGTCGGAGGCGCGTTCGAACCAGACGCGGGCCTGGTCGAGGTCTTTGGCGATGCCTGCGGCTGGGAGGCCGTCGAGGAAGAGCTGGCCCATGGAGACCTGGGCAGGGGAGTAACCGGCGGTGGCGGCGGTTTCGATGGATGCGACGGCGTCTTTGGGGTTCTCGCCGAGGCCGAGGCGGAGGAGGCCGAGGTTGTTTTTGGCTGCGGCGCTGCCTTTAGCGGCGGCCTGCTGGTAGGATTCTTTGGCTTTCTCGGCGGAGGCCTCGACGCCGATGCCGGTCTGGTAGAGGTAGGCGACGGCGAAGAGGGCGTCGGCGCTGCCTGCGTCGGCGGCGGATTTGAGGGAGGCGAAGAAGGGTTCGGCGTCCTTGGAGGATTTGACGGCGAGGAGTTTGGAGATGGTTTCCTTGATGGGCGCTTCGGTGGCGATGTCCTGAGGGAGGACGAAGCGGGCGTCGGCGTGGGGGTGTGAGAGGATGAGCGCGGCGAGGATGGCCGCGAGGGAGTAAAGCGGGCGAGAAAAGTGCATGGTCTGGAGCTAAGCTAAGCCGACAGCGGGGGCGGCGTCAATGCCGGGGCGGGAGGGTTCGGGCTGAGGCGGGGAGGACAGAAGATAAGAGGACAGGGCTCTTGGGGAGGGGTTCGGCTGGGAGTTCGGTTCGCGGACAAGGAGACGGACCTCTTCGGGAGGAATGCGGACACCGTTGGGGCGCGGACAAGGAGACAGACCTCTTCGGGAGGAATGTTGGGGGGCGAGGCGGTTGGTTGGGTGGGATTAGAGGCGGTCGCGGACGGCGGTGGCCATGGTGATGGTGTCGGCGAGTTGGATGCCTGGGCCGTCGGTCCAGATGTCGCGGGTGCGGAAGCCGTCGTCGATGGTTTTGCGGACGGCGGTTTCGATGGATTGGGCGGCGGGTTCGAGGCCGAAGGAGAAGCGGAGGAGGAGGGCGGCGGAGAGGATCTGGGCGATGGGGTTGGCGATGCCTTTGCCTGCGATGTCTGGGGCGCTGCCGCCTGAGGGTTCGTAGAGGCCGAAGTAGAGGCCGTTGGGGTCGCGGCGGCCGAGGGAGGCGCTGGCGAGCATGCCGAGGCTGCCTGCGATCATGGCCATTTCGTCGCTGAGGATGTCGCCGAAGAGGTTTTCTGCGAGGACGACGTCGAAGTCCTTGGGTCTACGGATGAGCTGCATGGCGGCGTTGTCGACGTAGAGGTGGGAGAGTTGGACGTCGGGGTAGGATTTGGCGACGGATTCGACGGTGGCGCGCCAGAGGAGGCCGTTTTCGAGGACGTTGGCTTTATCGATGCTGGTGACGTGGCTGCGGCGGGATTGGGCGGCTTTGAAGGCGACGTGGGCGATGCGTTCGATTTCGGACTGTTTGTAGACCATGGTATCGATGGCGGTCATTTCGCCATCGATGAGGGAGCGGCTTTTGGGTTGACCGAAGTAGATGCCGCCGGTGAGTTCTCGGACGCAGAGGACGTCGAAGCCGCCGGCGATGAGTTCGTTTTTGACTGGGCTGGCGTGGGTGAGGGAGGGGTAGCAGATGCTGGGTCTGAGGTTGGCGAAGAGGCCGAAGTGCTTGCGGAGGGGGAGGAGGGCGCCGCGTTCCGGTTGTTCTGCTGGGGGTAGGGATTCCCATTTGGGGCCGCCGACGGAGCCGAAGAGGATGGCGGAGGCGGCTTCGCAGGCGGCGACGGTTTCGTCTGGGAGGGCTTTGCCGGTGGCGTCGATGGCGGCGCCGCCGACGAGTTGGTGGTTGAAGGAGAAGGAGAGCCCGTGTTTCTGGCCGGCGGCTTCGAGGACGGAGAGGGAAGCGTCCATGACTTCGGGGCCGATGCCGTCGCCGGCGAGGACTGCGATGGAGAGAGGAGAAGACGTGCTCATTCGGGAAAGGGGAAAAAGGAGGCGACTAAGCACGCCGGGGAGGTGCACGCAAGGACTGCGGGCTGGGAAATGTGTGGGATGGGGAGGTGGTCGGGGGTGGGGTCAGGGGCGGCGGAGGCGGTAGAAGCTGCGCTGGCCGGAGAGCGGAGCGGACCATGAATTGGTGTCGGGCTGGGGGTCGACGGGGGACCATGTGATCATGTCCGGGCTGGATTCGACGATGACCGGGCCTGAGTTGTCTGGCCATGTGAGGGTGAGGGTGCCGTTGGAGGCGGCGAGGTCGAGCTGGATGGAGTTGAGAGGCGGGTTGGGGATGAGGTGGCCGTTGTCGAGCGGGTCGGTGCCGGCGTTTTGTTCATCGAGATTGGAGAAGCCATCGTTGTCCGGGTCGGCGTTGGGGTCGGACTGGGAGAAGGATAGTTCCCATGCGTCGGCGAGCCCGTTCAGATTTGCGTCGGTGGAGTCCGGGATGGTGAGGGCGTCGGGATTGGCGATCCGGTAGATGGCGCGGGTGATGGGGGAGGAGCTGCCGGCTGAGAGGAGGAAGGCTTCGACGGTGGTGGTGGTGTTGATAGGGAGGGTGGCGAGCGGTTTGGGGTTGAGGGGATCGGACAGATCGACTGGCGGCCATGAGGACCATGGGGCGGACGGGCTGGTGCGGAATCGGATGGTGCCTGGGGAAGAGGAGGATAGGGAGAGCGAGACGGCGGCGACTGAGCCGTCGCGATTGCCGTCGGCGGGAGGGAGCGGGAGGTAAGTGCCGGGGGCGGGGGCGAAGGAAACGGAGGGACGTCCGGCGGCGGAGGCGAGGGGTGAGAAGCTGATGAGGCCGGCGTCGGGGAGGAACTGGGCGGGGAGGGCGAAGCGGTTAGGGATGGGGTCCGAGATGGAGGTTTCGGGGAGCGGGATGAGGCCGGCTGATTCCGAGGAGAAGCGGAAGGGGAGGATGGAGACGGGATCCTCGAGGGATCTGGGGATGGCGTTAGGAGAGGAGGCCCATGAGCCGAGACGGCGGCCGGAGACGGCGGTGGCGGCGGGGTTGGCGAACGGTTCGCCGGCGAAGATCCAGACGGTTTCGGCTGGGGTGAGAGGGGAGAGAACGGGGAGCTGGCTGGAGGAGACGGGGGTGGCGTCCGGGTTGGAGGCGGCGGCATTGAAGACCGAGGCGGAGAGCGGATGGCCGAGCGGGCCGGAGAAGAGGACGAGGAGGCCCGCGGGGTTAGGAGCGGCGAAGAGGAAAGGGCCGTCGGGAGAGGTGCCGTAATCCGTTAGGAGAACGGGCGGGTTGGTGCCATCGAATGCGAAGAGACTGGCGGCGCCGTTGGAGAAGAGGACGGCGAGGCGTGTGCCGAGGGGAGAGGGGACGGCGATGAGCTGGGCGATTCCGGAGGTTAGGGGGTGGGAGATTTCCGGGGCGAAGGAGAACGAGCCGGGGGCGGGTTCCGAGGCGTGGCGGACGAGGAGGTCGGGGGAGCCTTGGGATGCGTAGAGCACCTGGGCGAGCGGGTTGCCTTGTTGGAACGCACCGAACGTCCACGTGGTGTTAGGGTCGGGGATTGGGAAGCTGGCGGCTGGGGCGAGACCGGCGGCGGAGGTGGAGAAGGCCTGCCATTTGCCGTCGAAGGTGAAGGCGGCAAGGGGTTGGCTGGCTGGGTTGAGGGAGACGGCGTTGGCGCGGCCGGGGAGGGAGTCGGGGGTGAGGGCGTTGCCGATGATGCCGGAGTGGTGGCTGAGACTGCCGAGGGCGAAGGCGGGGTCGCCGTTCGCGGCGGTGGCGGCGACGAAGTATGGGGAGGCGGCGGAGGCTGGGTGGAGGCCGACGAGGGCGGCGGGGCCGGTCATGGGAGTGACCGGGTGGCTGACGGCGGTGGCGGAAGGGGAGGCCGGGGATTCGATGCGGTTGTGATCTGGAGCGGTGAGGGCGAGCCGGTCTTCCGGGGAACCGGGGGCGCGCCAGAGTGCGGCGGCGGCGACGCTGGAGACGCCTGAGGGGTAGGGGTCTGACCATGTGAGGGAGCCGTCGGCGTTGAGAGCGGCGTGGCGGACGACGCCGGAGGCGCGGTCGATGGCGAAGAGGCTGGTGGTGCCGTCGGCGGCGCGGCCGTGGGCGAGGAAGCCGCCGGGGGATTCCCTGACAAAAGAGGACTGGGCGGCCAGCGGAGATGATAGGGAGACTGCGGCGAGAGTGCAGGCGATGGGGAGGCGGGACATGGCGTTAGCGGGTGGGGATGGTGATGTCGCCGGCGCGGACGACGTCGATGATTTCGCCGCTGACGGCGTCGAATCGTGCGAGGAGATAGCGGTAGGTGGCTCCTGCGAGGGAGGGCTGTGTGTCGAGGATGCAGAGGTCGAGCGGTTGAGGGAAGTCCGAGACGATGGTGGTGTGGTCGACGACGAGGAGGTAGGGGTCGAGGAGGCGGGAGAAGTTCTGGGCGCGGGATTGGGCGACGGACTGGATGAGCGGGGAGACCTGGATGACATCGCCGAGGGTGCCGTCGGGGAAGAGTTGGCGGCGGTAGAGGACGACGGGGAGCGGGCCGGTGCTGGTGGGGGCCTGGGCGTCGCGGGGGATGAAGTTTTCGAAGCTGGCTTTGCCGCTGCCGGGGGAGGAGGCGATGGGTTGATAGCGCCAGTAGCCGTGGTCCGGCTGGAGGTCGCCGGGTCTGCCTAGCTGACTGCCGATGCGGACGGCGGCGACGACATCGTCGGGGGATTCCGGGGATTGGAAGCCGCCGCGTCTGACGACGGGGATGCCTGGGCCGGTGGTGGTGGGGAGGAGGACGGCGGCGATGGCTGGGTGCCATGGGTTGCGGACTGGAGGGAGCGGGCGTGCGGGCCACGGGATGGGTTCGTCGATGATGGTGACGGGGAGGGACCATGTGAAGGATTCCTCGGTGCTAGGGTCTCCGGCGCTGGTGCCGCAGGAGACGGCGCGGAGACTGACGGTGTAGGATGTGCCTGGTTTGACGGGCCATTCCATGCGGAAGCGGCCGTTTTCTGACTGGATGATGTCGTTGAAGTCCGGGCCGCCGAGGGTTGGGGTGCGGAAGGTTTCGGTGAAGCGGAGTTTGGGACCGCCGGTGCCGGTGCCTTTTGGTTTGACGACGGCTGGTTTGGCGAGGGTGGAGATTCTGATCTGTGAGGGGATGCTGAGGGGGACGGCGGAGTTGATGAGGAGCTCGAAGCGTTCGATGCCTGCGGGCGGGCAGAACCATTCGATGAGCATGGCGGGGTTGGTGTCGTCGCCGGTGGGTTTGAGCGGGCTGAGGCGCGGGCGCGGGGCTTTGACGGCTGGGGAGACATCCTTTCCGGCCTGGACGAGGGCGCTAGGGTTGCCGTTCTTGTCGAGAGCCTGGACGAAGTAGGAGCGGCGGGCGCAGGTGCCGGAGGCGAGGCCGTCGTGGAAGGCGAAGTGGGTGCATTCGGCGCCGGTGCCCTGGGAGACCATGGAGAGGGTGCCGTTTTCGAGCTGGCGGTAGATGCGGAATTCGCGGCCTTTGAGAGGGAGTTTGCCTTTGATGACGATGGGGGCGATGGCACCGCCGCCATCGGTGGCGGTCATGAGGGGGACGCAGATTTCGTCAGGGAGCTGTGGGGGGCGGAGGACGAAGGCGCGGCGTGTGGCGTTAGGGGATCCGCCGGCGGCGAGACCGTCGGTGAAGTAGATGGGGCCGTTGTCGCCTTTGACGACATCGGTGAAGCGCCATGCGCCCGGTGAGGATTCGCGCTGGATGAGCACTTCCAGTCCTGCGGGAAGGTTGAGGTTCCAGAGGAGGAGGCCGTCTTCCTTGCGTTCCCATGAGACGGGGACGGAGGTGATAGGATTGCCGACGGTCATCTGAGGGGCGAGCGGGTGTTCCGGCTGGAAGGAGACCGGGGAGAGTTCCGCGGCGCGGAAGCGGTGGACGAGGAGGTCGATGCTGGAGAAGTCGGAGTCGGTGAAGCCCTCGGACCAGCGGCTGCGGGAGCCGCTGTAGCCGCCGACCTGGACGGACCAGCGGACGCGGGGGTTGTCTGGGTGTTCGAAGACGAAGTCCTGTTCGACTTCCTGGTCGCCGGAGGAGAACCAGTGTTCGTCGAGATCGTGGGTGGCGGCGATGGAGCCGTCGGGGTTGATGACATCGAGTTTGAAGCGGGCCCATGCGATGGCGGCGTCCATGCGGCGGACGGTGCAGCGGACGGAGAAGTGGCGAGCGGGAACGGGAGGGTTTTGGGTTAGGAGCCCGCGGGTTTCGTAGCCGGCGAGGGCGCGGGCGCAGTTGATGGAGAGATCGACGGTGGGTGCGTCGGGGCCTTCGAGTTCGTGGAGTGTGGCGAAGACTGGAGCGCTGAAGGCGGAGGCGATGCGGCACTTGAGTGGGTCAGCGGGGTCGATGCGGACCGCGCGGATGACGTAGAAGAAGGAGTCGCGAGGGGCGGCGGTGCCTGGGGCGGGCGGGGCTTCGCCGAGTTGAGGAGCGAGGGCGGGGAGAGAGGTGTCGATGATGGAGTGGTCAGTGGTTCCTGCAGGGAGCGGGGTGTCGTGAGAGAACTGAGCGACGAGGGAGAGGTTGGAGTGGCGAGCGGGGTTGTGGAGGTCTTCGAGGTCGGCGCCGCGGAAGATTTCGTAATGGGAAGTGATGTCGCGAGGGAGGAGATTGCCCGTGGCGGGGTCGGGTGCGGGCTCGGCGCGATTGGTGTTAGGAGACCATGAGATTTCGAAGCGTTGTTCGCGGGTGGAGGCGGCGGTGAATTCGTAGAGATTGCGGATTTTGAGGCCTTTGGGGACATCCGGGGGGATGCGGCGGCAGGCTTCGGCTGTGCCAGCGGGGGAGGGAGTGCCGGGGCGGCCGAGGAGGTCGAGCGGGGTGATGAAGTAGACGAAGCGCTGTCCGTCGTCGAAAGGGGTGCCGCCCTGGAAGCGGCGGTTGTCGTCGGCGAAGAAGTAGGTGGAGGCGTCGGCGGCGGTGTTGGCGGCGTCGGTGATGGCTGCGGGGTTGCCGGTGGTGAAGCTTTTGGGTGGGGCGATGGGGAGATTGTTGGCTTTGACGGCGTGGGCGGCGGAGAGGTCGGCCAGGGAAGGATTGGGAGGGAGGGACGCGGCGTCGGAGGCGGGGAGACGCCAGACATCGAAGCCTGAGGTGAGGAGGATGCGGCGAGCGAGTTCGGTGGTGGTGCCCCAGCGGAGTTTGATATTGAGGTCGCCCTTGGCGTTGAGTTCCGGGATTTGGACAGGAGGGCCGGGGGCGGGGAGGGGAGGCGGGAGGGCGGCGGTTAGGGAGACGCGGCCGACGACGGAGAGACTGCGGTTGGCGGCGACGTCCCAGTGGCGGATTTCGATGGTGGTTTCGTGGTTTCCCGGGGCGACGGGGAGTGGTCCGGCCCATGCCTGGCCGAGGGCTTGTTTGATGGTGGGGCGGCCGCGGCCCATGAGGAGGAGGGACTGGGCCATGTCGGCGTCGGAGGACGCGCGCTGGAGGAGCGCGCCGAGACGATCTGCTAGAGCGGGGACTGGGCTGGCGGGCCCGTGGAGGTGGGCGTTGGCTGGGGAGTAGGGAGGTTTACCGGCGTCTTCCCAGCGTTTGAGGCGGAAGAGTTCGGCGGTGACGCCTTCGAGGAGCGGGCGGTCTTCGCCGAGACAGGCGGAGCGCTGGAGGAACGTGCGGAGGACGGTGGGGTCTGCCTGGGGAGTGAGGATACCGGCGTTGGCGAAGAGTGCGGGGCTTTCCGGCGGGCCTGGTTTGATGAAGACGGCGAGGGCGCGGCCGGTTAGGGTGGCTGGGTTGCGGGCGTTGAGGACGACGTAGCCCCATGGGCGGCCTGCGGGGTCGAGTGCGGAGGTTCCTGCGCAGGTGACGGCGTCCGGGATGGGGTCCTGGGCGCGGAGGGCGGCGAGGCCGAGGAGGAGGAAGGCGAGCGGGCGGATCATGGGAATTGAGGGGATCAGTGGCCGAAGCCGAAGGAAGTGTTATTGCCGCCGACCTGGGCGTAGAAGTCGAAGTCCTTGGAGAATTCGACGCAGACGAGGAGGCAGATTTCGATCGTGAAGCTGGCTTCGCCGAGGAGGCGGAGGGCGAGGCCTTCGGCGCTGCCGCCGTAGGATTCGCCGGCGGGTTTATTTTCGAGGAGATCGGGGCTGGAGTTGACGGGGTCGTCGAAGGGAATGGTGATGGCACCGGTGAGGCGGACTTCGGCGGTGGCTGAGGCGATGCAGAGGAGGTCGACGTCGAAGCCGAGGAATTGTTTGGAGCCGACCATGAGCTGGGACTGAGGGCCGGGGACATCGATGGCGAAGACGAAGGGGCCTGCGCCGACGCCGGCGCGGACGGAGAAGAGACAGGTGGTGGGGATTCCGAAGATTTCGTTGAGGGGGATCCATGCTTCTGCGTAGACGTAGAAGCCGGTGATGCGTGTGGAGTCGATTTCGGCTGCGGATTTGAGGACCCCGACCTTTGGGTGCGTTAGGAGCGTGGCGATGGAGGGATCGACGAAGCGGAGCGGTTCAGCGCCGCAGGTGGAGCCGACGAAGAGAGCGGCGGCGAATTCGTAGCCTTTGAAGGAGGCGCGGGCTTTTGCGCCGAAGTAGTTAGAGGCTTTGCCGAAGGAGAAGATGAAGCCGATTTGGCGGATGGTGACGCCGGCGACGTTGATTTCGCCGGTCATTTCGAGCTGACCGCCGAGACCGAGGAGGGAGATGGGAGTGCCGGGAGGGCCGCAGGCACCGAAGGCGAACATGCCCTGGACGCGGATGCGGGCGTTGTCTTCGTCTTTGCCGGTGCCCTCGCTCATGAAAGTGATAGGAGCCTCGCCGCCGATGATGATTTCTGCGCCGTCGCGCATTTCGGAGGGGTTATCGCAGTAGCATTTGGCGCGTGGGGATTTGGCGTTGAGGGCATTGACCTCGAGCCAGCCTTTGAATTCGAAATCGTCGGCGGCGCGGAGGCGGAGACGGGCGTCGATGCGGAGCTTGTCGATGCTGTCGCCGGCGATGCGGGCGTAGCCTTCGACGGCGGCGGCACCGAGGGATTCGCTGGCCTGGCCGAGGCCTGCGGTGAACTGGGAGAGGCCGAGTTCGTCGTCGAGGGATTTGAGGGCGGAGGAGACCCCGTCGCGGATGGTGCGATTGACCTCGCCGAGGAGCCCGTCGATGGCGCCGCGGAGGGCCTGGCGGACGGAAGTGAAGTGATAGCGGAGTGCGCCCTGGAGTTTGGCGGCGGCGGAGTCGGCGTAGAAGCGGCGGAGGATGAGACGGCGGATTTCCGTGCGGATCCATGCGGGGCCGCGTTCTGTGAGGGTGCCCGGGGTGGAGACGGCCCATGATTTGAGGTCGTCGCGGACCGAGTTGGCGAAGGAAGTGCCCATGGAGAGGGCGGATTGGATTTCGCGGAGGAGGCCGCTGCCGGACTGGAGGGAGTCGCGGGCTTTCTGGATGGCGGCGCGGACCTTGAGGACGGAGGAGCGGACCTCGGCGAGGGCTGGGCCGGCGCGTTTGAGTTCCGGTTCGATGCCCTCGGCGATGATGGTGGAGAGGTTAGCGGAGATGGCGTCGCCGATGGGGTTGCCGCCGATGGCCTGATTGAGGAGACTGACGGAGAGATTGCGGATGGGGCCCTGACCGGAGGCGATCTGTGCTTCGGAGGGGAGGAAGGCGAGGATGGAGGCGAGACCGCGGTCGATGTCGGCGAGACGTGAGTCGATTTCCTGAACGAAGAGTCCGGCGGAGTCGATGGCACCGGTTGGTGCGCTGGCGAGACTGGCGATGGCGTCGGAGAATGGGGAGATGTCGATGGCAGCGGCTGGGGAGGCGCGCCATGATTCGACGGAGGGGATGGGGATGGAGGCGGTGACGTTGTCGATGGCTGCGCCGAGTTGGGCCTCGATGAGATCGCTGATGCCTGTGGCGAGGAGCTTGTCGATGGAGTTGACGGCGTTGGTCAGGCCGGTGGCGTCCATGCCAGCGGAGGCGAGCTGATTGAAGGCACCGGTGGCAGCGCCGGAGATGGCGTCGTTGAGGACCTTGGTGACATTGAGGACGGGGAGGCCCTCGTAGGAAGCGCCGAAGGTGATTTCGGCGATGGATGAAGTTAGGTTGAGGAGCCGGTGTTTGGCTTTGAGGACGAGGAGGTCGCCGGCGGGTTCGCCTTCGCCGGTGAAGGCGAGGGTGGAGCTGTTGAAGCGGACGGCGTAGTCCATGCGGAAGACCTCGAGCCATTCCTGCTGGGCGCGGGGGAGGAATCGGGTGAGGTTAGGATCGGCGGCGGGGATGGGGTTGCGGTAGGCGGCGAGCTGGCCAGTGAAGCCGGCCTGAGTGGCGTCGAAGGCGTCGTGGTTGAAGGGAGTGCGTCCGGCATCGGTCCATGCGTACGGGCTGGCGAGCGCGTCGTGGGATGACCAGCCGCCCATGATGTGTGAGGAGGCGTCGGGATTGGCGAGCGCGGGGTTATCGGGGGCGGAGGGATTGGAGACGTGGAGCTGGACCTTGAGGTCGCGGAAGAAGGGGACGTCGAGCGTGCCGAAGAGATTGATCCAGCCATCGCCTGGGCCGGTGGGGGCGTTGGGAGCGGCGGGGTTGTTGAGATAGGCTTTGCCGCGGGTGGCGAGATGGTAGGCGACGTTGCCGGGGCCGTTGACGGGGATTTCCGGCGGGATGGTTAGAGAAGAGTCTTCGGTGCCGTAGGAAGCGGCTTCGGCGCGGGTGACGAGATTGCCGTTAGGTTTGAAGGTGAAGACTGCCTGAGGGCGGACGGAGGAGATGGAAGGGATGAAGACTGAGGAACCGAGGGAGAGACCGCCGGTGCCGGGGATGGGGCAGGGGATGCCGCCGGGGCCAGGGGTGGTTTTGGAGGAGAAGGCGAAGGTGAGGGGTTGGAACCAGACGTTCCAGTATTCGAGGCGATGGGGAGCGGTGCCGTCGAGTTCGGCTTTATCGGGACGGCCGTCGCAGTGGAAGGTGAGGGAGGCGAAGCGCTGGTCGAAGGCAGCGGGGCCGCGGTTCATGCCCGGCGGGAGGGGTTCGATGACGACGCCGGGAGGTGGTGCGGGGTTTCCGTTAGAGCCGGGGAGATCGCCGGGGACGTGGATGCCGCCGCCGACGGCGGAGAAGACATTGAGGTTATCGAGGTAGCCGAGGGCGATGCCGGAGAGGTTGCAGCGGAAGCCGTAGAGGAAGACGGTGCTGAAGGCGGAGGGGGCGTTGGGAGCGGCGCGTGGGGACTGGTGGCGGCCGGAGACCCCGCCGAAGCGGGCGTAGTATTTGGCGGCCGGGTGGAGCGGATAGGGGTTGGCGGGGTTGCCGATTTCGCCGCCGCCGAGGAAGCTCCATGCGTTTTGTGAGGAACGGCGGAAGTTGAGACCGGCGTAGTCGGCGTTGCCGCGATTGTAGAGGTCGGGCTGGCCCTGTGGCGGGGTGCCGGGGCGTTCGGCTAGGGATTCGTCGTCTGGAGAGCCCATGCCGGTGAAGAGGAGGGCGGCTGGTTCCTGGCCGGGGAGGAGGGAGCGGTCGTTTTCCGAGGCGCGGAGGATGTTACCGGGCATGTGGAAGCGGGTTTCAGCGAAGCCCTGGGTGCGGTGGGCGTAGGTAGCGGGGCCGTTTTTGCCCCATCGGAGTTCTTCCGGGACGTCGAGAGTGCCGTTGAGTTTGAGGCCGCCGTCGGCGGTGAAGCGGAGGGAGTTTTCGGAGGGTGAGACGGTGACGAAGGTGGGTTCGTTGAGGCCGCAGGGGTCTTTGGGGCAGCCGCGCTGGTAGAGAGCGGAGAGCTGGCGCGGGGCTTCGAGGAGACTGTCGCGGAGACTGATGCGGCCTTCGCTGATGACGAGCTGGCCGCGGCCGTCCCATGAGATTTCGGCTTGTTGCGGGAAGTGGGCGCGGAAGGAGCCGTCGGAGAAGCCGATGGCGGCGGATTGGATGATGGCGCGGCCTTCGGGACTGGTGGAGACGACCATGTCGGCGAGGAGTTCGCGGGCGGCGCGGCAGTAGGCGTCGTTGGAGAGGGGAGGGGTGGCGAAGGTGGCGTCTTCGGCGGCGCGGACGTAGGTGACTGGGGCTCCGGAGGGGATGGTGAAGGTGCCGGCGGTGAGGTCCCATGTGATTTCCGGTGTGGAGAAGCGGAGCGGGAGGGAATCGTGGACGGCGTGGATGGTGCCGGGGCCGGAGATTGTCAGGACGGAGCTGGCGGGGAGGAGGTCGGGGCCGCAGGGGAGGTTAGTGAATTCGTGGATGCTGCGGAGACGGCGGCCGGTGGCGGAGCGGGAGTAGCCGAAGCCGTCGGGGAGGAAGACACCGAAGGCGTCGGCGGAGAGCCCGTTCTGGGTGAGCCGCATGGTGGTGCGGATGACGCGGAGCCCGCCGAGGGAGGTTAGGTCGGTGTCGGTGGTATTGAAGGCGACCTGGCCGAGGCCGCGGAAGAAGACGAGCTGGCCCGTGGGGCCGGGTTCGATCCAGACCTCCATGGGGGAACCGCCGAAGCGGCGTGAGGTGGCGTCGTTGTCTGCGAGGGTGCCGTTGCCGGCGGGGATGGTCAGGGAGGACTCGAGGACATTGCCGGGGAGGTTAGTGCCGCCGGTGGAGGGATCGCCGGAGACGGCGGAGAAGCGGGCGCGGGTGCTGCCGAAGAAGAGATCGCCGGTGAAGGCGAAGAGGCGGTCGGTGGGAGAGGAGACTGGGCGATTGGTGAAGTTGTCGATGGGAGTGCCGTCGGGGTCTGCGTGGGAGACGGAGACCTTGAGTTGATAGCCCAGGGTGGGGAGGAGGTCGTTCCAGTCGGCTGGGGAGAAGCGGAGTGTGAAGGGGACGGAGGTGACGGAGGGGAGGCCGCTGACGTGGCTTGGGGCGTCGACGTCGAGGGTGGTGGTGGCGGCGGCGAGGGGGATGGAGGTGCCGGCGGAGGATTCGAGGGAGAGGGTGAACGTTAGGGGGACGGTGGCGCTGGCGGGATCGGCGTTGGTTTCGTCGAGGCGGATGAGGTCGAGCGAGCCGGAGACGCAGAATTCTTCGTCGCCTGGGTTGGAGCGGACGATGACGGAGCGGTTGAGGTTGATGGTTTCGGAGGTGGCGAAGGCGTTGAGGGAGGGGTCGCCGGGGGAATTGCTGAAGGTGATGAAGTGCTGGAGAGGGCCGTTGGTGGATCCGACGTTGGTCCATGTGGTGGCGCTGGTCTGGCGCTGGACGGTGGCGGCGATGCGGTAGAGGGCGTTGCGGTCGAGGGGTTCGGCTGGGGCGAAGCCGAGGCGGAGGGTGACGGTGCCTGCGGCGTTGATGAGGGGGGCGGTTGGGGAGATGAGGGAGGAGACGGGGTTTCCGGCGTCGTCGAGGAGAGGGATGGCGGCACCGGAGGCGGATTTGAGGCTGAAGATGGCGCGGTAGTTGCCTGCGGAGCCGGGTTTGCCGGAGGTCTCGCTCTGGATGAGGTGGAAGTTGGTGTCCGGGTCGTCGTCGGTGGCGTGGGCGGCGATGAGGGCACCTGCGGGGTTGCGGGCGCAGACACCGGAGATGCCGTCGGCGGCGTGGAGGGAGGCGGCGAGGGCGAGGAGCGGGAGGAGCGGGAGGGCGGAGCGGAGGATCATGGCAGGCGGCGGGAGGAAGGTTCCTCCCTGCTGACTGGATTAAGCAAAGCGTGGGAGGGATCACGCGAATGGTTCGGAAAGGGAGGGGCCGGGGGCTTGTGAAAATTTTCACAAATTCAGTTGCCGGGGCAGGGTAGAAATCGAATCTCTTCTGGTGGCGAGTCGGCTGACCGCTGGCCGCTGCTGCAACGTTCGATTTTCTTCCGCACCATGGCCATCACATACAAATCCGGCAAGCAACCGCACCCGAAGGAACACCGGCTGATTTTCCGCAATGTGGACCGGGAGGGGTGGAACACGTCGATCGACCGGAGTCTTCAGGAGGGTGGATACGAGCAGTTGAAGAAGGCGCTGAAGATGGAGCCGAAGGCGATTACGGAGGAGGTGAAGCTGAGCGGGTTGCGTGGGCGAGGTGGCGCAGGGTTTCCGACTGGGGTGAAGTGGACGTTCATTCCGCCGAACAACACGAAGCCGGTGTATCTGATCTGCAATGCGGACGAGAGCGAGCCGGGGACGTTCAAGGACCGGTATATCATGCACCAGGATCCGCACCAGTTGATCGAGGGGATGACGATCTCGTGTTTTGCGGTGGGTGCGCACCTTGCGTACATTTACATCCGGGAGGAATTTCCGGAGGGGGCGCAGATACTGGAGCGGGCGATTGAGGAAGCGAAGGCGAAGGGATTTCTGGGGAAGAACATCTGCGGGTCGGGGTTTGATCTGGAGATTTATGTGCACCGCGGGGCGGGGGCGTATATCTGCGGGGAGGAGACTGGGTTGATTGAGAGTCTGGAGGGCAAGCGGCCTTATCCGCGGATCAAGCCCCCGTATTTCCCAGCGGCGCTGGGGTTGTACATGTGTCCGACGATTGTGAACAACGTGGAGAGCCTGTGCCATGTGAAGCACATCATTGAGATGGGCGGGGCGGAGTATGCGAAACTGGGGACGCCGCGGAACACGGGGACGAGGATTCTGTGTGTCAGCGGGGATGTGGTGAAGCCCGGGTATTACGAGATTCAGGTCGGGAAGGTGACGATGCGGGAGGTGATCGAGGACCTGTGCGGCGGGCTGAAGCCTGGGCGGGCGCTGAAGGCGATCATTCCCGGTGGGTCATCGGCGAAGGTGCTGCGAGCGGACGAGGTCTTCAAGGTGAAGCAGCCGGACGGGAGCATCAAGGAGCTGACGGTTTGGGATATTCCGATGGATTTCGACACGATTGCGGCGTGCGGGTCGATGGCTGGATCCGGCGGGGTGATCATCATGGATGACTCGCGGAGCATGGCGTGGGTGCTGAACAATCTGAACACGTTTTATGCGCACGAGAGCTGCGGGCAGTGCACGCCGTGCCGTGAGGGCAGCCTGTGGATGCGGAAGATCAGCGACCGGATTGCTGGCGGGACGGCATCGCCGGACGATGTGGGGGTGCTGGAGAGTGTGGCCTATCAGATTGACGGCAAGACGATCTGTGCGTTCGGGGAGGCGTGTTCTTGGCCGACGGAGAGTTTCATTGCGAAGTTCCGCGGGGAGCTGACGGCGGCGACGCGGCCTGAGAACAAGGGTCGGATCACGAATCCGGAGACGCAGGCGGCGGCGGCGGCGCTGTGAATGCGCCGGGTGATGAAACAGACACGATGGGTTGGGCGTAACGCTTATTGGAGAGAGCCATCCGGAGCGGAACTGCCGGGGAAGTTTCCTTTTGCAAGGCTCTGAACGTCCGGTACCCTTTACACGAAATGAATACGCTTCCCTCCCTTTTCGCCTTCGCCGGCATCGGCGGCCAGGAGATGTTTCTCATCTTTCTTGCGATCCTGCTCCTGTTCGGGGCGAAGAAGCTGCCGGAATTCGCGCGCGGGTTGGGGCGGAGCATGGGGGAATTCAAGAAGGCGCGGCAGGAATTCGAGCATGAGATCACGAAGGCGGTGGAGGAGAAGGACACGAAGATCTGAAAGGGGAGCGCATGAAGCGCCGGAAGGCTGAATTATTTGCGAGGGGCACCCTGATGGGTGCCTCTTTTGCGTTGATGGCTGCGGTTTCGCCGAATTGGGCGGAGGACGATGCCGGGGGTGCGGTGGCGGAGGTTGAGGAGGTGGCGGAGGTGGCGGAGGTGGAGGGGCGAGGGGTTGAGGAGAAAGGCGAGGTGCGGTTTGTGTCGTGGAACCTGCGGAATTTCGTGCGGGTGGGCGGGCCCCTGCCGGCGGATGGGATGCGGGGGAAGCCGCGGGAGGAGGTGAGTGCGGTGGTGGAGGTACTGGCGGCGATGCGGCCGGATGTGCTGGGGGTTTGCGAGATGGGGAGCGAGGAGGATTTGGAGCGACTGCGGGAGATGCTGGCGGAGGAGGGGGTGGATCTGCCGCATCGGGAATGGGTTGGAGGTGCGGATCCGACCCGGCATCTGGCGCTGCTGAGCCGGTATCCGGTGGTATCGCGGGCATCGCAGACGGGGATGTTCTATCAGCTAGATGGGGCGCGGTTTCCCGTGCAGCGGGGGATGCTGGATGTGACGGTGGCAGTGCGGCCGGGTTGGCAGTTGAGGTGCTGCGGGGTTCATCTGAAGAGTCGGCGGGACACGCCGGAAGCGGACGAGGGATTGATGAGACGCAATGAGGCGCACCTTGTGAGGAAGGCGGTGGATGCGATCCTAACGGAGACGCCCGAGGTGAATCTGCTGGTGTACGGGGATTTCAACGACACGCGGGACGCGCCGGCGATGCGGGCGATCCGCGGGTTCCGGCAGGGAGGCGGGTATCTGACGGAAATTCCCTGCGCGGATGACCGAGGCGAGCGCTGGACGTTTCACTATCCCGAGGATGATGCCTACACGCGGATTGATTTTCTGCTAGCGTCTGCGGGCCTTGTTCCGGAGGTGGTGGAGCGGGCGTGTGAGGTTGAGGCCCATCCGGCGTGGCAGCTGGCGAGTGATCACCGGCCGCTGCTGGCGGTGATTCGCGGAGAGGAGAGTGGGAAAGGGAAGGGCAAGCGCGGTGATGGCGACGGGGGGCGCTGAGCGGGGTGGATGGGGGCAGCAAAAAGGCCGGAACGCCTGAGCGTTCCGGCCGTGATGATGTCAGAGAATGCGCTGTCTGTCAGGACTGCTTCGATTTGTCGAACTGGGCGTCGAAGACGATGTTCGAGGAGGGGAAGTCGACGCGTTTGACGTAGGCTGCGGACTCGGCGGCTCCGAATTCGCGGTCCATGCCGCCGTCTTCCCATTCGACGCTGAGGGGGCCGGCGTAACCGGTGTCATTGAGGGCGCGGATGATTTTTTCGAAGTTGATGTTGCCGCGGCCGACGGACTTGAAGTCCCAGAAGCGCTCAGGCTTGTGGAAGTCGACGTGACCGCCGAAGACACCGGCTTCGGAGCCGAGATTCCATGCGACGTCCTTCATGTGGACGTGGAAGATGCGGTCGTGGAACTTGCGGATGAAGCCGACGTAGTCGACGCCCTGATAGCCGAAGTGTGAGGGGTCGTAGTTGAAGCCGAAGGCGGGGTGGAAGTCGAGGGCTTCGAGGGCGCGCTGGGCGCTGCTGATGTCGAAGGCGATTTCGGTGGGATGGACTTCGAGGGCGTAGCGGACGCCGCACTTGTGGAATTCATCGAGGATGGGAATGAAGCGCCTGGCGAAGTCCTTGTAGCCGGCATCGATCTGGCCGGGTAGGACTGGGGGGAAGCTGTAGCAGAGATGCCAGATGCTGGAGCCGGTGAATCCGTTGACGACTTTGACGCCGAAGCGCTGGGCGGCGTGGGCGGTCTTTTTGAGTTCTTCGGCGGCGCGCTGGCGAACGCCTTCCGGGTCGCCGTCGCCGTAGATGTAGTCTGGGAGGATGGTCTGGTGACGGGCGTCGATGTTATCGCAGACTGCCTGACCGACGAGGTGGGTTGAGATGGCGAAGCACTTGAGGCCGACGGCGTCGAGCTGGGCACGGCGGGCATCGCAGTAAGCCTGATTGGCCTTGGCGACTTCAAAGTGGTCGCCCCAGCAGGCGAGTTCCACGCCGTCGTAGCCGAAGGATTTGGCTTTATGGAGAATGGTGTCGATCGGCAGATCGGCCCACTGACCGGTGAAGAGGGTGACGGGTCTTGGCATGAGAGGGAGCGGTTGAATTTGAGGAGGGAAGACAGAGCCGGGCGCAAGCCTACGGCGCTTGGACATGCCACGGCGCGGGGGCTGCTGGCAATGGAAAATCAGCGCAGCGGACGCGGGTGGGCTGAAGGGCGGAGCGGCGATCGCTATCCTGGCCTCATGTGGCAGGTTTGAGGGAGGGTGCGGTCGCTTGCGTGCGGGGATGAAACCACTGTGCGAGAGTGCGAGGGTTCCGGCGGAGCTGATTTCGCGGGGTCTGGGTATTCGATGAGCCCTATCGCGGATTTCCGGGCTATTGGTGATCTATGGGTGTCTGCTGACTAGGGCAGTCGTTGCAATGCCAGGTTACCCCCGCAACTGCCGCAGATTGTACAATTCCCGCCACTCCTTCCCGATCCGCCGCGCTCCCGTCTTCCGCTGCTCCCGGCTCCTGCCGCCAAACCAGCTCCGGTTTCGTTCAAACCACCCGTCGA
>QQNF01000027.1 GCA_003402705.1 Verrucomicrobiota bacterium
ACAGCCGGCCCACAGCCGGCCCACAGCCGGCCCACAGCCGGCCCACAGCCGGCCCACAGCGCCGTCCTGTGAGTTTCGGAGTGTAGTACCTTTGTCCATCGCGGCCATCGCCATGCTCGGCCTGTGCGGCGGGTCGCAGGCGCTGGGTCAGGCATACACCTGGAACACTGTCAGCGGTGGAAGCTGGAATCAAAACAGCAACTGGACCCCGTCGACGTCCTTCCCGAACGGGTTTAACGACACTGCTACCATCCAGCAGGACATTTCCGGTCCCACGACGATCAATCTCAACGCTGCGACCATGCTCAACAGGCTGACGCTTGGCGACTCCGTCGGCACGTCCCCCTACACCATCGCGCCGAACGGCGGATCGCTGACTTTCCGCGCCACCCAGAATCTTGCCGTGGACAGCTCATACATCACCTCGTCGAATGGTGCGAATGTCATCACCGCTCCGATCGCGATGGACAACACGTTTGCCAGGATCGCGAATACCGGCGGCGGGTCGCTCACGCTGTCCAGCATCTCGAGCGTGCGGGGAGGCGGATATCGCTTCCTCGACAATAACACGAAGGTCTTGCCCGGGGGCGGTATGACTTCCGTCAACGGCATCGGCAACGTGTTCGCCATTAACACTTCTCTTGGGAGTGGCATCCAATCTTGGACGACGTATGACTCGGTCACAGGAGCCGTCGGTGCGCTTCCGCTCGCGTCGTACGGCACCTTGGCGGCGAGCAACTCGACAACGAATGTGACCCAAGCCAACAGTGCTACCCTGTCGGCCAACACGACGATGAACTCATTCCGTTGGACGACCGCTAACGCTTCTACGCTCGGTCTGGGCGCCAACGACATGACGATCATTTCAGGCGGTATTCTCCGCAGTGCTGCTCCCAACCACCGCACGGAATTTACTACAACCGGCGGGAAGATCATAACGCCCACCGGTGTGCCGCTGACGGTATGGCAAAACTCCTCTAATCAAATGACGTTTAGTGCTCCCATCCAGGTGGATGGGATGAACCTGTACGGTCGAATCATATTTAACACTTCGGCATCGAGCAGCACCTTCGGCACCGGTGACATCAACATTTTTGGAGGAGGGTATAGCACATCTTTTGTGTATGCACCGACGCTGTCCAATAACGTGAATATATCGAACGCCGACGGTAGCAGCCTTTCGTTCACCCCGACGGCGCCCGGCACCATGACGCTCAGCGGCACGGTGACGGTCAACGGCGTCCTTACAGGGAATGCCAACGGGGCATACAGCATCCGCACCCTGGCGGGCTACGGGTCTAGCAGCGTCACGCCGATAACCGTGACGACCAATCTGGCGCCGGGCGATGGGGGCACCGGTACGCTGGATCTCGCCAACAACCTCACGCTTGCGGCCGCTTCGATCTACAAGGTTCAACTGGGCGGCACGACCCCGGGCGACGGGAAGGGGTTTTATGACCAGGTCAATATGACGTCCGCCACCGGCGCCATCACGCTGAACACGGGTGCCGCCCTCGACTTCAGCCTGGCCGACGGCTTTGCTCCGACGCCGGCCGACAATTTTTTCATCATGACCCGGGCCGACACATCATCCTGGGGGAACTACTTCCTCGGGACAACCGAGGGTGGCTTCGTCACATTCGGCGACGGTCTCAACAACTACACCGGCCAAATCACCTATCAGGCGAACTGGATCGGAACGCAATTGGGAAGCGCCTTGACTGGTGGAAACGACGTGGCCTTTTACAATATTCAAGGGCCTACCCCGGTCCCTGAACCGGCGAGCGCTGTCACGGTGCTAGCGCTCTTCTCGAGTGGCGTGCTGAACCGCCGGAAGCGTGCTATGAGGCATTGAGACTGATGGTGGCTGGTTGGTTGGTTGGTGTGTGCGGATGCCTGAGGGCTTCGGGGCAAACCAACCAACCAGTACGAACCTTGAGGGAGTGAGAGAGGCCTCGAGGTGAGAGGTGAAGAACCGGAATGGTGAAGGTGGGCGGAGGGGGGAGAGGGCTTGTTGGGAGCGGGGAGGCATGCTTGCATGGTGCCGGGCCAGCGGGCTGCGGTCCTGGAAAGCGGCAGGCTGCAACCGTATTCCGGGGCCTCTGGCTGGGATGTGCTTCGTGCGACTCCACGTCAATGCATGTAGCCTGACAGTCCCTGAAAAGTGCCCCAACAGGCATCACCCGCGACTCTGGTTATGAGCATCCCGACTGTGTCTCCTTTCTGCATTGGCACGGTACGAGTTGAGTGGGGTGAACGTCTCGGATCAGGCGGCGGCGAGCGGGAGGGGTTGCTGGGGTATGCGGTGGCGGCGGCGGCGGCGGTGAATGAGGTGATGGGAGCTTCACACCGTGAGGAAGTGAGAAGTGAGAAGTGAGAAGTGTGAATGGCGTGTTGGGAGGGGGCTTGTTGGGTGGGGGCGAGGCGTGTTGGGTGGATCGCTGGTTGGGAGGGGACGAGGCGTGTTGGGTGGCGCGAGTAAGGAGCCTCGCGGTCCCGGGGCTTGTGCGGAGGGGGCGGGTAGGCGCACTCCGTGCGCGGGGAGAGCTGTGATGCTCACAGCAGTCCAGAGCCTGCGGCTAGCTGAGGGGATTTGAGATTTGAAATTTGAGATTTGAGATGGGCTTGTTGGGAGGGGAGGAGGCGTGGTCGGAGGAGGGCTCGTAGGCGCACTTCGTGCGCTGAGAGAGCTGTGATTCTGACAGCAGTCCAGAGCCTGCGGCTAGCTGGGTCGGAGGGGGGAGTGTTAGCCGGCGATTTCGCGTGGGGCTGGGGGGAGGGCGTCGAGGAAGGTGCGGCCGTAGACTTTGGTGAGGACGCGTGGGTCGAGGATGACGGCGATGCCTTTATCGCGTTTGGTGCGGATGAGGCGGCCGATGCCCTGGCGGAGTTTGAGGACGGCTTCTGGGACGCTGTATTCGGTGAAGGGGTTGCCGCCGCGGTCTTCGATGTGTTCGATGCGTGCGGCGGTGAGTGGGTGGTCTGGGACGGCGAAGGGGAGGCGTGTGATGATGACGTTGCTGAGGCTTTCGCCGGGGACGTCGACGCCGGTCCAGAAGCTTTCGGTGCCGAAGAGGACGCTGGAGATGTCTTCTTTGAAGTCGGAGAGGAGCTGGTGGCGGGGGCGGCCCTTGCCTTGGACGAGGAGGGACCAGCCTTTTTCTGAGAACCATCGTTCCATGCGGCCGGCGATGGCTTCCATGAGACGGTAGCTGGTGAAGAGGACGAAGGCGCGGCCGTCGGAGAGAGTGAGGAAGTGGCGGATCCACTCTTCGAGGGCGGCCTCGTAGCCAGGGGAATTGGGGTCCGGCATCTGACGGACGAGGTGGAGCGTCATCTGGTTCTGCCAGTCGAAGGGACTGCCGAGTTCGACGGCGCGGACCTTTTCAGCGCCGCAGCGGCGGCGGAAGTAGCGGAGGCCAGGTTCGCCGGTGCCGAAGGTGGCGCTGGTGAGGATGCAGGTTTTGCCGCCGGAGAAGAAGAGATTGCGGAGGAGCGGGGCGACGTCGACGGGGGCGGCGTGGAGACTGAGATTGCGGTCGTCGATGCCATTGCGTTCGACCCAGTAGACTGAGCCGTCGCGTGCCTGGGAGAGGAATTCTTCGAGGCCGGCGCGGACCTCGATGAGACGGCGGCCCATTTCGGTGAGTTCGGAGACGGAGTTGTCGGGGGCTTCCTTGTCGTCGGTGAGGGTGCGGATGGCGGAGATGACGTCGATGAGGGCGGCGTTGAGTGTGTTGTCGACGAGGCCGGGGCGGCGGACGCGGAATTCGCGGCCTGCGGGGGAGAATTTGGCGGCGTCGCGGACGGAGGAGAAGAAGCCGTCGACCTGTTCGAGGAGGGTGGCGGTGGCGCGGACCCCGTCGGCGGAGGCGGCGAGGGCGAAGAGCCCTTTCTGGGAGCGAGGGTTGTAGAGACGCTGGAGGTCGAATTTGAGACCGTTCTGGGAGAGGTGGAGACCGAGCTGGCGGGCGGCGGTATTTTCCAGCGTGTGGGCCTCGTCCATGACGACGAAGTCGTTCGGGAAGAGGAAGCCCTGACCTTCTGCGCCCATGTCGTCCTGACTGGAGAGGAGCGTGAAGAAGAGCGTGTGGTTGAGGACGATGAGGTCTGCGGAGGCGGCGGCGCGTCGGGCGTTCTGATAGGCGCAGTGGCTTTCGGGACCGCAGGTGCGTGGGGTGCAGGCGTGGGGTTCGCTGCAGACCTGAGCCCAGACGTTAGGGGACGGGGAGAAGTCGAGGTCCGAGAGCGTGGCGTCCTTGTGATCCTGGTGCCATTTCCAGAGAGCGCGGAGTTCGTCGTGTTCGGCGGTGGTGAAGAGGTCGGTGACGGCGCGCATGGCGCGGGAGAGACGCTGCGGGCAGAGGTAATTGCCGCGGCCTTTGAGGAGAACGGCGGAGAAGGGGAGGGAGGGGCCGAGGATCTTCTGGACGATGGGGATGTCCTTGGCGATGAGCTGTTCCTGGAGATTGATGGTGTGGGTGGAGATGACCGCTTTGCGGCGTTCGCGGACGGCGCAGAGGACTGAGGGGATGAGGTAGGCGAGGGATTTGCCGACCCCGGTGCCGGCCTCGATGATGACCGGGCGTTTCTTTTCGAGGGCCTGACCGACCTCGACGGCCATGCGCTGCTGGGCTTCGCGGAATTCGAAGTCTGGGGATTGGGAGAGGAGACCTGCGGGGGCGAAGGCCTCGTGCATTTCGAGGGCGAGGCCTGAGAGTTCTGCGGGTTCCGGGGTGGGGGCGGAGCGCGGGACGCTGAGGGGAGTGGGGACGTCGGCGGTAGGGTCCTGAGGCAGACGGTTGGTCACGGCGGCGCGGGGTTAGGGTGGGGCGGGATGGGGGGAGATCAATCCGAGCCGCGGAGGATGGCGAGTGGTGGGTGGCTGGCGATGCCGCGGCTGAGGAACATGCCGAGGGCGGTCGTTAGGGTGGCGACGATGAGGATGGCAGCGGCGAGGGGCCAGAGGACGGTGGTGAAGGGGACGTCGAAGGCGAATTTGGCGAGGAGGAAGGCGTAGCCGGTGGCGAGGATGCCGCCGGTGAGGGAGGCGAGAGTGCCGAGGAGGAGGTATTCGGAGATAAGGATGCGGCGGATCTGCTGACGGGAAGCGCCGAGGGTGCGGAGGATGACGCTTTCTTCGAGACGGTCGCGGCGGCCGGAGAGGAGGATGGCGACGACGATGATGGCACCGGTGAAGACCGTGAGGAGAGAGAGCGAGCGGATGACCCAGAGACCGCGGTCGAGGAGGTTTTCGAGGACGGCGGTCATGGCGGCGACATCGAAGACGGTGACGCCGGAGACCTTGGAGGTGAGTTCGCGCTGAAGTTTAGCGGAAGCGGAGACACCGGCGGTGCGGGCGGCGAAGGCGTAGGTGTGGTCGAAGCCATCGAGACTGCCTTCCGGGAAGATGATGGGGAAGCTGGCGAACATGTTTTCCCATGAGGCGGCGTGGGAGCGCTGGACGCGGCAGAGCAGGTCTTTCTCGCCCGAGCGGAACGTCAGGGTGTCGTTGAGCTTGAGTTTGAGTTGGGCCATGAGCCCTTCTTCGAGGGAGACGGGGACGGCCATGCCTTCGAGCGGGGGCATGCCTGTGCCCATGAGGTCCTTGTTCCAAGAGCCGCGGTAGACATTGGTGAGGAACCAGCCGGAGGGGCGCGCGTTGCGGTCCTTGGATTGGATTTCGTCGAGGGACTTGCCGTTGAGGGCGGCGAGGTTGAGGAGGACGATGGGGGCAGCGCCGTCGAGCTGGGCGTTGTTTTCGGAGAGGATGGCGGTGACGGCGTCGCGTTTATCGGGTTTGGCGTCGATGATGAAGAAGTTGGGTTTTCCGCGGAATGATTTGTCGCTGAAGAACGAAGTGAGGAGGTTCTGGGCGAGGATGGTGGAGAGGACGAGGGCGGTGCCGAGGCCGACGCTCATGAGGAAGACGAGCGTCTGATTGCGGGGGCGGTGGAGGGCGGCGAGGCCCTGACGGATGGGGAATGGCCACCATGGGCGGACGACGCGGCGGGCGAGGGCGGTGACGGAGGCACCGGTGGCGGCGAGGAGGAGGAGACCGACGGCGACGGCGACGGCGAAGCCGATGCCGATTTGAGGGGCGTCTGGCGGGCTGAGCTGGATGGCGAGCCATGTGAGGACGGCGGCGACGGCGGGGAGGAGGATCCACGTTGCGGGGTCGCGCCATGCGGAGGAACCGCCGGTGACGGAGGCGCGGACGGCGGCCATGGCGGAGACCTTACGGACGCGGAGGAGCGGGAGGAGGGCGAAGCAGGCGCAGAGGATGAACCCGAAGCCGAGGCCCATGAGGATGGTGTGCGGGTTGATTTTTGCGGCGATAGTGACTGGGAGGTAGCGGTTGAGGATGGAGGGGATGGACCATGCGATGGCGACGCCGATGAGGACACCGCCGGTGGAGCCGGCGAGGCCGAGGCCGAGGCCCTGGAGGAGGTAGATGGCGAGGGCGCGGCCGGCTGGGCAGCCGAGACAGCGGAGCGTGGCAACGGTGGGGATGCGTTCGGTGGCGTGGACCTGCATGGCGCTGGCGATGCCGACCCCGCCGAGGACGAGGGCGATGAAGGCCATGAGACTGAGGAAGCTGTAGACGATGGAGAGGACCTGGCGGGCGGATTTCTTGCGGCCTTCGACGGTTTCGAGACTGAGGCCTTCCGAGCGGAGGGCGTTTTTGTTGCGGGTGGCGAAGTCCTTTTCGACATTGAAGCCGTCGGGGAAGAGGAGCCAGGCGCGGTGGAATGTGAAGCCGGAGGATTCGGAGAGGCCGGTGTCTTTGGCGAGACGACGGGCTAAGAAGAGTTCGGGGGCGAACGCGCCCATGAGGGAGACCTGGGGGGGCGGGCGGAGGAGCGTGCCGAGGAGCGGGAGTTCGAGCGAGCCGAGCTTGAGTTTGGTGCCGGGTGCGGCGTTGAGGGAGGCGTTGAGGGCGGCGTCGGAGACGAAGCCTTCTCCGTTGAGACAGCGGGCCCATGCGTCGGGGGGATCGGTGGTGGGGGTGCCGTAGAATGGGTAGTCGGGGTCAGAGGCGCGGGCCTGGACGAGACGGGCGGCTTTGGATTCCGGGACGCGGACCATGGTGGTGAAGGCGACCTCGCGCTGGATGCGAGCGCCCTGACTGGAGAGGAGTTGTTCGGCTTTGGGGGAGAACGGGCGTTTGGCGTTGAGGTAGACATCGCCGCCGAGCATGCCGCGGGCTTCGTTTTCGAGGGCCTGGAGGAGACTGTCGCGGAGCGAGCCGATGGCGACGAGAGCGGCGATGCCTGCCATGATGGAGGCGGAGAACATGAGGAGGCGGCGGCGGGATTTCCGGCTGTCGCGCCATGCCATGCGCCATGTCCACGGGTGGAAGAGAGAGAGGAGCAGCGTCATGGGGAAGGTAGGCAGCCATGATGGCAGGAAGCTACGACCCCGCAAGCAGTTGGGAGCGGCCTTGGGAATGGGGATGGGCGGGGGCGGTCAGCCGATGGCGAGGGCGGCGGTGCTGTCGCCGAAGGAGTCGACGGGAGCGCCCATGCGTTCGAGCATGGAGACGTAGAGATTGCAGAGCGGGGTGCCTTTGGGGGCGGCGAAGTGGGAACCGCCGCGGATGGTGCCGCCGCCGCCGCCGGCGAGGATGATGGGGAGATTGTCTGGCTGGTGGCTGTTGCCGTCGGAGAGACTGGAGCCGAAGAAGATCATGCTATTGTTGAGCAGATTGGAATCGCCTTCGGGGATGGCGGCGAGACGGTCGAGGAAGTAGGCGAGTTGTTCGGTGTGCCAGCGGTTGATTTTGGCGTAGGGTTCCGAGTTTTCCTTTTTGTTCTGGTGGTGGCTGAACTCGTGGTGGCTGCCGTTCACGCCTGGGATGAGCCCGGCGAAGTTTTTTCCGCTGACATCGTTAGCGAACATGAAGGTGGAGACTCGTGTGCTGTCGGTCTGGAAGGCGAGGACCATGAGGTCGAGCATGAGACGGACGTGGTCCTGGTGACTGTCCGGGGTGCCGGGAGGGGCGACGAGGTTAGCGGCGTCTGGTGAGGAGGAAGGTTTCCATTCGCGCGGGTCTGCGGCGGAGAAGAAGGCGATGCGGCGTTCGAGTTCGCGGACGGAGTCGAGGTATTCGTCGAGTTTGAACTGATCGTCGCGGCCGAGACTGGAGCGGAGGGATCGGGCGTCATCGAGGACGAGGTCGAGGAGGGCGCGGCGGTCGGCGGCGCGCTGGAGGTCTGCGGGGGAGGCGGAGCGGCCGGCGTTGAGCACCCCGAAGAGACGTTGGAAGGCGAGCTGGGGGTTGATTTCGCGGGCGACGGGCTGGGAGGGCGAGCGCCATGAGATGTAGGAACCGTAGAGACGCGTGTAGCCGACGATGGAGTCGATGCCGCTGATGACTGGGTCGATGCCGAGTTCGAGGGAGGGGAGCGGGGTGAAGCGGGAGGTGGAGCGTGCGGCGACCTGGTCGAGGGACATGGAGCCGACGGAGAGGTCCTTGCCGGTGGTTTTCTTGACGAGGAGACCGGTGAGGAAGTTAGCGGTTTTGGCGTAATGGCCGTCGCCGCCGTGACTGTGTTTCTTGTCGAGGCCGGAGAAGACCGTGAGATTTTTGCGGTGTTTCTGGAGAGGTTCGAGGGAAGGCGTGACCTCGTAGTCGCGGCCTGATTTCTGGGGGAACCATGTGGGATGCCAGACCCCGTTAGGGAAGTAGAGACAGGCCATGCGGACGGGAGGCTTGGCGGCGGTGCTGGCGGCGGAGGCGGCGAGCGGGCGCATGGCTTCCATGAAGGGGAGGGCGAGGGAGACCCCGGAGCCGCGGAGGAAGGCGCGGCGGGACAGCGGCGATGATTTGGGATTCATGGTTTGGCTGGGCAGGGGTGGATTATTCGGACGGTGGATAGTAGCGGAAGCGGAAGGCTTTGGCGAGAGCGATGGTTTCGATGGCGGCGGCGGGGCGGTATTCGTGTTCCGAGAGCGCCTTCATGGCGTCGCGGAGGATGCACTCGTCGAACTGGTTGAGTTCGCGGCCGAGGGCGTAGCCTGTGAGTTTGCGGACGAGGTGGCGGACGATCTGGTCCTTGCGGGCGAGGAGGATTTTCTTGAGGCCCTCGGGGCCGTTGAAGGATTCGCCGGAGGGGAGTTTGCCGGAGGCGTCGACGTTGTCGGTGCGGAGACGGCCGATGACGTCGAAGGATTCCATGCCGAAGCCGAGCGGGTCCATGCGGTTGTGGCAGGCGGCGCAGTCCGGGTTGCGGCGGTGTTCTTCGAGTTGCTGGCGGAGGGAGGCGGCGGAGGTGCCTGCGGCGTCTTCCTTGAGCGGCGGGACGTTAGGAGGTGGTGGGGGGACTCGCTCGCCGAGAACGGTATCGAGGAGCCATTTGCCGCGGAGGACCGGGCTGGTGCGGAGCGGGAAGGAAGTGGCGGTGTGGATGGCGGCCATGCCGGTGAGGCCGCCGCGCTCGCGGGAGGGGAACGTGACCTTCTGGAAGCCGTCGCCGGAGATGTCAGGGATGCCGTAGAGCGCGGCGAGGGGAGCGTTGATGAACGAGTAGTTGCAGTCGATGAGGTCGGTGAGCGGCTGATTTTCGCGGATGAGGTGATTGAAGAACGTGATGACCTCGCCGCGCATGGAGGCGGCGAGGGCTGGGGTGAATTCGGGGAAGCGGGAGGCGTCGGGTTTGATGTCGGTGCCGACGCGGTCGAGGTCGAGCCATTGGGCGGCGAAGCGGTGGCCGAGGGAAGCGGCGCGCGGGTCGGCGAGGAGACGGCGGACTTCGGCCAGGTAGACCTCGTCTTTGAGGAGCTCGCCGGAGGCGGCTTTCTGGAAGAGGGTGTCGTCGGGCATGGAGGCCCAGAGGAAGTAGGAGAGCCGGGAGGCTAGGGCGAAGGGCGGGAGCGGCTGGACGCCGGGTTGGGCGGGTTCTGGTTCGGCCAGGAAGAGGAAGTGTGGGGAGACGATGATGCCGGTGAGCATGAGACGGACGGCGAGATCGTAGCGGTCGCCGCGGGCGGAGGCTCGGTCGAAGGCGGCGAGGTATTTTTCGGGTTCGCCGGGGTTGGCGGGGCGGCGGAAGGCGCGAGGGAGGAAGCGGTCGAGGACCTTGCGTGCGGCGTCGCGGGGCGGGAGGGAGTCGTTAGGGAGATCGCCGAGGAGGGCGGTGCGTGCGGCGGCGTCGGCGGCGGGCATGGCGTCTGGGGCGTCCGGGAGGAGGGCGGCCATGACGAGTTCTGCGGCGTCGAGGTATTTTTCGATGGCTAGGGTGGAAGTGAAGAGCGTGTCGCCGGTGGTGTCGAAGCCCTCGCCGCCGGCTCCGTCGGCGGGGAGGTTAGAGGCGGCGTCGATGGAGAGCCCGGTGAGGTCGCGGATGGAGTTGCGGTATTCGTCGCGGGTGATGCGGCGGCTCATGACGTGGCCGGCGTAGAAGCTCTGGGTGCGGTCCGAGGCGAGTTTGGAGCAATCGAGTTCTTCTTTGGGGAGCTTGCGGAGCCAGTCGAGGATTTCGTTGCGTTCGTCGAATTCGGGGCCAGGGGAACCTTCCGGGGGCATTTCGAAGGCGAAGATGCGTTCGAGGATATCGGCCCAGAGTTTGGGGTTTTTGACGATGTCGTCGTAGTTGGCCTGGGAGGCGAGATTGAGGTCGCCTTTCTGTTTTCCGTTGCCGTGGCATTTATAGCAATAGCGGTCGATTTTGGCGTGGATTTTTTCGTTGTAGAGTTTGCGGTGGGCGGCGTCTTCGGCGCGTGCCGGGAAGGAGATGAGGAGGGCGAGCGAAGCTGCCGCATTAAGGAACTTAGAAGGGACGACGGCCATGCGAGTGGGAGGGGAACGGAGCGATGGGCCGTGGCATTTCAGAGGAAAAGCGGCGTGGAGGAATGGTCAGCGATTGCGGCGCGGGCGGTTGGGGGATTCTGGTGGCTGGCCGGGGTGATTGGAGAGCCATGTGAGGGCGGAGGGGTGAGCGGCCCATGCTTGGCTGAGGGCTGGGGCGTAGGCGATGGCTTCTTCTTTGGAGCCTTGTTTGAAGGTATCGGGGATGTTTTTCGGGGGATTGCGGCCGAGGACGTAGACCTCGACGTGGCGGTTCTGGAGGCGGGCGATGGTGAGGGCGCTGAGGGCTTCCGGTTCGTCGGAGGCGAGGAAGCGTTCGAGGACGCGGGACCATGCGAGGGAGGCGTGGGTGGTGGAATCGGCGGCGAAACGGGTGATGAGGGTGCTGGCTTCGGCGGTGCGGTTGAGGGAGAGGAGGAGCGGGACGAGGAGGAGGCGGACCCCTTGGGCGTCCTTCTGGTCGAGGTCGAGGAGGGCGGCGTATTCGGCGCAGGCCGCGTCGAATTGGCGATCGGCGTGGAGGGCGGTGGCGAGGTGGGCGCGGGCGCGGAGATAGGGATCGGTTTCGAGGAAGTCGGAGAAGTTAGGCGGGAAGTCGGTGAAGGCGTCGGGGCCGAGGAGATGGGCAGCGGTGGCGACGATGGCGCGGAGGGCGCTGAGGTTCTGTTCGTCGGACCAGTCGGCGTATTCCGAGAGGAGGAGGAGGGCGTCGATGTTTTCGGAGTCGAAGTCGAGGGCGAGGCGTGTGAACCAGAGTTGGTCCTCGCCTGGGGGGAGGGAGAGGGCGTCTTCGACGAGTTCGGCGGCGCGCTGGGAGTGGCTGAGAGCGATGGGGTCGAGGTCGTCGCCGATGGCGCGTTCGATCATGGAGCGGAGGGCGACTGGGTCGATGGGATGGGAGGGGGCGGAGGACATGGTGAGGAAAGCTGGATGGGGGAAGGTAGGCGAGGAGCGTGAGGGAGGAAAGGGCACACCCCGGAGACTGCGGCTGCCTCTGGGGAGGCGTGCGGCAGGGCCGGGGTGCGCGGTGAGCTAGGGGATCCGGTTAGGGATCCGTGCTTAGTAGCGGTAGTGTTCTGGCTTGTAGGGGCCTTCGACGGGAACGCCGATGTAGTCGGCCTGTTCCTTGGTGAGGGTGGTGAGTTTGACCCCGATTTTTTCGAGGTGGAGACGAGCGACTTCTTCGTCGAGCTTTTTGGGGAGGACGCGGACCATGGCGCCTTCGGCGGCGTAGTTCTCGCGGTTTTTCCAGAGGTCGAGTTGGGCGAGCGTCTGGTTGGAGAAGCTGTTGGACATGACGAAGGACGGGTGACCGGTGGCGCAGCCGAGATTGACGAGACGGCCTTCGGCGAGCATGTAGATGCTGTTGCCGGAAGGGAACGTGTAGCGGTCGAGCTGCGGCTTGATGTTGAGGCGATTGACGCCGGTGAGCGTGTTGAGCTTGTCGACCTCGATTTCGTTATCGAAGTGGCCGATGTTGGCGACGCAGGCCTGGTCCTTCATTTTGGCCATGTGTTCGACGGTGATGACGCCGAGATTGCCGGTGGTGGTGACGTAGATGTCGGCGCGGCCGAGGGTATCCTCGATGGTGGTGACCTCGTAGCCTTCCATGGCGGCCTGGAGGGCGTTGATGGGGTCGATTTCGGTGACGATGACGCGAGCGCCCTGACCGCGGAGGGACTGGGCGGAGCCCTTGCCGACATCGCCGTAGCCGCAGACGACAGCGACCTTGCCGGAGATCATGACATCGAGGGCGCGGTTGAGCCCGTCGACGAGCGAGTGGCGGCAGCCGTAGAGGTTATCGAACTTGGACTTGGTGACGCTGTCGTTGACGTTGAAGGCTGGGACGAGGAGTTTTCCGGCTTCGGCGAGTTTGTAGAGCCGTTGGACGCCGGTGGTGGTCTCTTCGGAAACTCCGCGCCATTCTTTGACGAGTTCGTGGAAGATGAAGGGGTTTTCGGCGTTGATTTTGCGGAGGAGGTCCTTGATGACCTTTTCCTCGTGGGAGCCGCTTGGGGAGTCGATCCAGCGGTCGCCTTCTTCGAGTTCGTAGCCCTTGTGGAGGAGGAGGGTGACATCGCCGCCGTCATCAACGACGAGTTGGGGGCCTTTGCCGTTGCCGTCGACCATGGCTTTCCATGTGCAGTCCCAGTATTCTTCGAGGGATTCGCCCTTCCATGCGAAGACGGGGACACCGGAGGCGGCGATGGCGGCGGCGGCGTGGTCTTGAGTGGAGAAGATGTTGCAGGAGGCCCAGCGGACGATGGCACCGAGTTCCTTGAGGGTTTCGATGAGGACCGCGGTCTGGATCGTCATGTGGAGGGAGCCGGTGATGCGGACGCCTGCGAGAGGTTTTTCGGCGGCGTAGCGCTGACGGATGGCCATGAGGCCTGGCATTTCCTGTTCGGCGATGTCGATTTCCTTGCGGCCCCAGTCGGCGAGGGAGATGTCGGCGACATGGTAGTCGGCGCCGGTGGAGCGGGAGATGGTGGCTTGGGACATAGAGATGATGGGATGTTGGTTGGAGGATGGGTCTGGAGCGTCGAGAAAAGCCGAAAGACGTATCGACAAATCAAGATACGTTGATATGTGGCGCAGGGATGCATGAAGTCAAGGAGGGAGCGCGGGGAGGATTGCGATTGCGAATGATGGAGTGCGGGTCAGTGTCGTCCCTTTTTTGTGCCTGCCATGATAGATTTGCCGCTTCAGCCTACACTTGAGGAATTCCGGATATCGGCTGGGAAGGGGAATCTGGTGCCTGTGTGGGTGGAGTTGACGGCGGATTACGAGACCCCGTTGTCTGCGTTTGAGAAGATTGGGGAGGGAGCGCCGCGGTTTTTGTTTGAGAGTGCGGAGACGACGGGTTTCAGTGGGAGGTATTCGTTCATGGGGGCGCATCCTCGGCGGGTGATGACGGCGAGGGGGCGGGAGATGAAGGTGGAGGAGCGAGGAGGAGAGGTGAGGCGGTATGAGGTGGAGGGGGATCCGTTGGCGGAGGTGGAGCGGATGATGGCGGTGTATCGTCCGGTGGCGCATCCGCGACTGCCGGCGTTTACGGGAGGGGCGGTGGGGTGTCTGACGTATGACATGGTGAGGTATTTCGAGCCGAAGGTGCCGGCAGCGCCGAAGGATGAGTTAGGGTTGCCGGAGATGGTGTTCATGGTGGCGGATGAGGTGGTGATTTTTGATCACCGGTATCGGCTGATGCAGGTGGTGGTGAATGTGTACATGCCGGAGCATGAGAGTGTGGAGGCTGGGTACGAGTGGGCGCGCGGGCGGATAGCGGCGATGATCGGGCGGTTGAGTGAGCCGCGGCATTTTGTGCCGATGGCGGCGGCGGTGGCGGCGGGGCAGCTGGATCCGGTGAGCAACACGACGAAGGAGGAGTATCTGGGGATGGTGGCGAAGGCGAAGGAGTACATTCGGGCGGGGGATATTTTCCAGGTGGTGCCGAGCCAGCGGTTTGAGGTGCCGTATACGGGGAGGCCGATGGAAGTGTACCGAGCGTTGCGGCATGTGAATCCGTCGCCTTACATGTTCTGTCTGGAGCTGGAGGATTTTGCGTTGGCTGGGAGCAGTCCGGAGGTGCATGTGCGTTGCGTGGATGGGCGGGTGGACATCCGGCCGATTGCGGGGACGCGGCCGCGCGGGGGGACTGTGGAGGAGGATGGGGCGCTGGCGGCGGAGTTGCTAGCGGACGAGAAGGAGCGGGCGGAGCACATCATGCTGGTGGATCTGGCGCGGAATGATGTGGGGCGGGTGAGTGAGTTCGGGACGGTGAAGGTGACGGATCTGATGATCATTGAGCGGTACAGTCACGTGATGCACATTGTGAGCAACGTGACGGGGAAACTGGCGGCGGGGAGGACGGCTTGTGATGTGATGCGGGCGACGTTTCCTGCGGGGACGGTGAGTGGATCGCCGAAGGTGCGGGCGATGCAGGTGATCAACGAGATGGAGAAGAGCAAGCGGTGTGCGTATGCGGGGGCGGTGGGGTATCTGGGATTTGACGGGAATCTGGATTCGTGCATTGCGCTGCGGACGGTGGTGCTGACGAAGGGGAAGGCGTTTGTGCAGGCGGGTGCGGGGATTGTGGCGGACAGTGTGCCGGAGAGCGAGTATCTTGAGACGGTGAACAAGGCGGCGGCGGCGCTGAGGGCGGTGGAGCGGGCGGGGAGGCTTGCGGGCGCTTGACGTGAGGGCGGATCCGTCCTAGCCAGCATGGAGTTTTCCGTTTTTCATTTTTTACTGATCCCATGTCATCCAAATCCAAACAGCATTTTCACTTCATCGGCATCTGCGGCACAGCGATGGGGGCGGTAGCGGCGGCGATGAAGGAGCGGGGGTACCGGATCAGCGGGAGTGACAGTGCGGTTTACCCGCCGATTTCGACATTTCTGGAGTCGCGCGGGATTGCGTTGGAGAAGGGGTATCGGGCGGCGAACATACCGCCGAAGGCGGATGTGATTGTGGTGGGGAATGCGATTTCGCGGGGGAATGAGGAGCTGGAGGAAGTGCTGAACCGGAAGTTGCGGTATGTTTCGATGCCTGAGGTGCTGAAGGAGCATTTCCTGTGTGGGAAGCGGAATTTTGTGGTGACGGGGACGCACGGGAAGACGACGACGACGTCATTGCTGACGTGGCTGCTGCATGCGGGCGGGAAGGATCCGAGTTATCTGATCGGGGGGGTGCCGCGGAATTTCGATGGGGGTGCGAAGTTTACGGACAGCGAGTTTTTCGTGCTGGAGGGGGACGAGTACGACACGGCGTTTTTCGACAAGCGGTCGAAGTTTCTGCATTATCTGCCGGAGGCGGTGATTGTGAACAACATCGAGTTTGATCACGCGGACATTTTTGAGGATCTGGAGGCGATCAAGAAGAGCTTCCGGCTGTTGCTGAGGGTGGTGCCGCGGAATGGGGTGGTGTTTGCGAATGGGGATGATGAGAATGTGCTGGATGTGATCAAGAATGCGCCAGCGCCGGTGGTGACGGTGGGGTTCGGTCCTGAGAACAACCATCGAATCACGGATGTGGTGTATGAGGAGGACTCGACGCTTTTTACGATCAATGCGCAGCGTTACAAGGTGCCGATGAACGGGGATTACAATGTGAGGAACGCGGCGATGGCGGTGAGTGCGGCGGAGTTTGCGGGATTGACGCCGGCGAAGATTGCGAAGGCGCTGTCGCAGTTCAAGGGGGTGGCGCGGCGACAGGAGGTGAGGGGTGAAGTGAATGGGGTGAAGGTGATTGATGATTTTGGGCATCATCCGACGGCGATCAAGGATACGACGGCGGCGTTGAAGCGTCGGTATGTGGGAGCTGGGCACAAGATGGTGGCGATTTTCGAGCCGAGGTCGAACACGACGCGGCGGAAAGTGTTTCAGCGGGAGTTGGCGTTGGCGCTGGGGGCGAGCGAGGTGGTGATTCTTGCTCCGGTGGCTGATCCTCACAAAGTGCCGGAGCATGACCGATTGGATGTGAATCGGTTGCTGGATGACATCCGGGTGATGGGACGGGAGGCGTGGATGGAGGCGGATGTGGATGCGATTGTGGCGCGGGCGGTGGGGGTAGTGCAGCCGGGGGATACGATCACGGTGTTTTCGAATGGCGGGTTCGGGGGGATTCACGGGAAGCTGCTGGAGGCATTGGAGAAGGTGGTGCGGAAGAAATGAGCCGGGGTGCGGGTGCGGGGCGTAGTTTCTCTGTGAAGTCGGGAATGAACCGGGAGACGAGATTTACAGAGTAACCAGCATGAGTGAGACCCAGACGACAGCGGAGCCGACGGGAGGTCGTGGCTGGGCGTGGCTGGGTGGGCGCGATGGGTTTCTGCACCGGCATGATGGCGGGTTTCGGGCGGCGGCGGAGCGAGCGGCTGATGGGGTGTCGTGGTATGTGAATGACTTTGCGTTATCGGATGTGAGGCCGTGGCGGGTGCCGGTGGGGGAGAGCGGGGAAGCGGGTGTGGCGGAGAGGCCGGTGGTGGCGTGGCGGGCGGCGGAGCGGGCGGTGTTTGATCGGTCGTTTCAGCGGATCATGGCGGGGATCCGAGCGGAGCGGTTGGTGAAGGCGGTGCCGGTGAGTACGGCGGAGGGGGAGTGTGTGGGGGGAGTGGGGGCGTGGGCGCGGTATTGTCTGGGGTTGGATGATGGGGGTGCGGGTGGTTATGCGTTTGGGTGGGAGCAGGGAGGGAGCGGGTTCGGGGGATTTTCGCCGGAGATTTTGTTTCAGGTGGAGGGGAGACGACTGACGACGATGGCGCTGGCTGGGACGGTGGATGCGGCGCATGCGGGGGATTTGGAGGCGCAGCCGAAGCTGGGTCGGGAGCATGCGGTGGTGGTGGATGCGTTGCGGCAGCGACTGGAGCCGTTGGGTCGGGTGATGGTGGGGAGGCGGGAAGTGGTGGCGCAGGGGACGATCCGGCATTTGCGGACGAGGTTGAGTGTGCAGCTGGATGAGGAACCGGATGCGGCGGCCTTGAATCGGTTGGTTAGGCTGGTGCATCCGACGCCGGCATTGGGGATTTCGCCGTCTCGTGAGGATACCTTGGAGGAATTGCAGATGGTGCGGGACGAGGCGGGAGCGCCGCGGTATTTCGGGGCGCCGTTCGGGGTGGCGTGGCCGGGAGGGGCGTTGTTTGTGGTGGCGATTCGGGGGTTGTTCTGGAGTGGGGATAAAGTGTGGCTGCCGGCGGGGTGTGGATTGGTGGCGGGGAGTGAGGCGGATGCGGAGTGGGAGGAAGTGGAATTGAAGCGGGCGTGGGTGCGGCGGGTGTTTGCGCTGGATTGATGTTATGGGGGAGACGAGCGAGCATCCTGCGGTGGCGGCGGTGGCGGCCTTGACGGCTGCTGGGGTGAGGGAGTTTGTGATCTGTGCGGGGGCGCGGAACAGTGCGCTGGTGGCGGTGGTGGCGGCGGCTCCGGGATGGGTGCGGGTGTGGCATCACTTCGAAGAGAGGAGCGCGGCGTTTTTTGCGTTAGGAAGAGTGCGGGCGAGCGGGCGGC
The DNA here is from genome assembly GCA_003402705.1 of Verrucomicrobiota bacterium. Taxonomy (GTDB): domain Bacteria; phylum Verrucomicrobiota; class Verrucomicrobiia; order Verrucomicrobiales; family V1-33; genus V1-33. The sequence goes on from QQNF01000027.1 coordinate 17,812, forward strand.
CGGTGGTGGTCTGCACGACGAGTGGGACGGCGGTGGCGGAGGTGCTGCCGGCGGTGATTGAGGGGCATTACGGTGGATTGCCGCTAGTGGTGCTGAGTGCGGACCGACCGAGACGGTATCGGGGGACGGGGGCGCCGCAGGCGATTGAGCAGGCGGGGATTTTTCAGGGGTATGCGCGGGCGGTGGATTGCGAGGGGGAGACGCCGGATTTGAGAGGGTGGAGAGGTGAGGGACCGTTGCAGGTGAACGTGTGTCTGGAGGAACCGGGGGCGGCGGACTGGGAGCGATTGCGGGCGGGTGGGGCGAGACTGGTGGCGGGCGAGTGGCGGGAGCGGTGTGTGGTGGAGCGGCCGGAGGCGAGGCCGATGACGGCGGGCAGATTGGTGCTGGCGGGGGATGTGCGGCCCGGAGAGGAAGATGAGGCGGCGGCGGTGGCGTTGCGGGCGGGAGGTGTGGTGTGGGCGGAGGCGTCGTCGGGATTGCGGGACCATCCGTGGCTGGAAGGGCGGGTGATTGAGGGCGGGGAAGCGGCGTTGCGTGGGTGGCCGGTGAGGCAGGTGGTGCGGGTGGGCGGGGTGCCGACGTGTCGGTTCTGGAGAGATCTGGAGGATCGGGAGGAGATTCCGGTGGTGGCGGTGAATCGGACCGGGTTTTCGGGACTGGCGCGGGGTGCGCTGACGGTTAGGGAATGGCGCGAGGGATTGCTGGGGGAATTGCCGGAGGAAGATGCTGAGCCGTGGCTGGCGCGCGGGCGGGCGATGCGGCGGAAGTTTGAGGAATTGTGCGGGCGGTATCCGGGATCGGAACCGGCGCTGGTTGCTGGGTTGGCTGAGCGGATTCCGCGGGGGAGCGAGGTGCTGACGGGGAACAGCCTAGCGGTGAGGGAGTGGAATCTGGCGGCCCCGGTGGGTAGGGGGCATCGCGTGCATGCGTTGCGCGGGGCGAACGGGATTGACGGGAACGTGTCGGCGTTTTTCGGGCTGGCTAGTGAGGCGGCGGAGGCGTGGTGTCTGGTGGGAGATCTGACGGCGCTGTATGATCTGGCGGCTCCGTGGGTGCTGCCGCAGATGGCGTCGGGGAGGCGGCGGGTGGTGGTGATGAACAATGGGGGCGGGCGGATTTTTTCGAGACTGCCTGGGTTGAGGGGGATGACTGGGCGGGAGTTAGGATTGATGGAGAACCCGCATGCGTGGGGGTTCCGGGGATGGGCGGAGCAGTGGGGGATGGGGTGGCATGGGGGTGGTGGGGAGTGGTTGCGGGGCGGCGGGCTGGGGGCGGTGAAGGAGGATCATGCGGTGATCGAGCTGCTTCCGGATGCGGAGGAGACCGAAGGATTTTGGGTGGCGTGGGTGCGGGAGACGATGGAGATTGAGTGATGATTCACGCGTTGCATGGGATGGCCGGGAGGCCGGACGATTTGTTTCCGCTGCTTCAGGGGATCGGGTATCCGCATACGGCGTGGCACCTGTGGCGTTGCCTGCTGGACTGGCCGGAGGCGCGGACGTTTGAGGGGTTTGCGGCGGCGATGCACGAGGCGGTGGAGTTTTCGGAGCGGCCGCGGGTGTTGCTAGGGTATTCGATGGGAGCGCGGCTGGCGCTGCAGAGTCTGGTGAACAACAGTGATGACTGGGATGCGGCGGTGCTGATTTCGGGGCATCCGGGACTGACGGATGAGCGGGAGCGGGCGGAGCGGATCGCGATGGATCATGATTGGTCGGTGCGGTTTCTGTATGAGCCGTGGCTGGAGGTGATGCGGGCGTGGAATGCGCAGCCGGTGCTGGCTGGGGAGACGATTTCCGAGGGCGAGCAGCGATTGGTGGAGTTGTGGCGGCGGGAGATTGCGGATGCGTTTCACGGGTGGTCGCTGGGGGCGCAGCCGGATTTGAGGGGGCATCTGGGGGATGTGAGGTGTCCGGTTTTGTGGGTGACGGGGGAGCGGGATGTGAAGTTCACGGGATTGGGGAAGGAAGTGGTGCCGCTGCTGCCGGAGGCGGAGCATGTGGTGGTGGCGGGGGCGGGGCATCGCGTGCATCTGGACCATGTGGAGGTGGTGGTGGAACGGGTGCGGGAGTTTCTGGGTCGGGTGCTGCCGGAGGTGGAGGCATGAAGTATTTTCTGCAGAGTGTGCGGGGGAGTGTGGTGCTGCTGGCGGCGAGTGGCGGGGCGCTGGCGATGATGCCGGGGAGTTCGGCGATGCAGGTGTTTGCTGGGGTGGCGTGCGGGTGGGTGGTTTTGAAGTCGCGGCTGCCGGTATTCCGTCGCGGGGTGGATGCGAGGGAGCGGAGGAGGGCGTGGGTGGCGATGGAGGAAGAGCGGTTGAGGTTTCTGGCGGGACTGGGTGGGGAGTCGCGGGAGCGGGCGGCGCGATTGCAGGATCGGGTGGGGGTGTTGCGGCGGTTGCTGAGGCAGCCGTTGGATCCAGCGGAGGACAGCGGGGTGGTGGCGCATGCGGCGCATCTGGCGTGGCTGCATTTGAGACTGCTGGCGGCGCGGGAGGAACTGGAGCGGTGTGCGCCGCCGCCGGGGGGGACGAGTGCGGTGGAGAGCGGGCGGGTGGCGGTTGGGGGGATGCGGGTGGCGCGGCTAGGGGAGATTTCGGAGCAATTGGGGGCGATCGAGCAGGAGATTGAGTTGAGCATTGACCATGCGGCGGTGGCGTCGCCGACTGGGGATGTGCGGTTGAGACTGGAGGCGGTGAGGGAGACCCTGATGCGGGACGGGAATGCGGAGGGCGGGGTGCGGACGGCGGCGGTGGTGGATGCGTACTATCTGGAAAGGAGCTGAGCGAAATTGTTATGAGGATTGTGCATCTGACGCCCGGGACCGGGAATTTTCATTGCGGGAGCTGCCTGCGGGACATGCATCTGGCGAAAGCGCTGAGGCGGCAGGGACATGAGGTGACGGTGGTGCCGCTGTATCTGCCGCTGGTGACGGATGGGGGGACGGAGGATGGGGAGCAGCCGGTGTTTGCGGGGGGGATCAATCTGTATCTGAAGCAGCAGATGAGGTGGTTCCGGCATGTACCGAAGTGGGTGCAGCGGCTGCTGGATTCGAGGTGGATGCTGCTGGCGGCGGCGAAGCGTGCGTCGATGACGAGTGCGCGGCAGTTAGGGGAGATGACGGAGGAGAGTTTTCGTGGGGTGACTGGAAGGCAGGCGGAGGAATGGCAGCGCCTGATGGATTGGATCGGGAACGGGGAGAAGCCGGATGTGCTGTCGCTTTCTAACGGATTGCTGAACGGACTGGCGGTGGTGGCGCAGAAGGATCTGGGGATACCGGTGGTGTGCAGCCTGCAGGGGGAGGATTCGTTTCTGGACACCCTGCCGGAGCCGTGGCGGGAACGGAGCTGGGAATTGTTCCGGGAGAACAGTGCGTCGGTGTCGCGGTATGTGGCGACGAGCGAGTATTATGCGGCGGAGATGAGGAAGCGGCTACGGCTGGGGGAGGATCGGGTGGTGTGTGTGCGGAACGGGATTGATTTGTCAGGGTTTGCGGAGCAGGAGCGGGTGCCGGATCCGCCGGTGATCGGGTATCTGGCGCGACAGTGTCATGGGAAGGGATTGCACACATTGGTGGATGCGTTTCTGCTGCTGGCGAAGCGGCACGGGACGGTGCGGCTGAGTGTGGCGGGGACGACGACGGCGGCGGACGATGCGTATATTGCGGAGCAGGTTAGGAAAGTGAGGGAGGCGGGATTGGAGAGTCGGGTGGAATGGCGGCGGGAACTGGATTTTGCGGAGAAGGTGCGGCACTTGCAGCAGCTGACGGTGCTGAGTGTGCCTGCGGGTTATGGCGAGGCGTTTGGGTTGTATATCATTGAGGCGCTGGCGTGCGGCGTGCCGGTGGCGGAGCCGGATGATGCGGGGCCCGGGGAACTGGTGCGGGCGACGGGCGGAGGGTTGCTGTGTGCGAAGGACGATCCGGCGGCGCTGGCGGAGATTCTGGGGCGGATGGTGGACGATCCTGAGTTGCGGCGGGAGTTGGCGGAGCGGGGTCGTGCGGCGGTGGAGCGGGAGTTTACGGCGGACGTGATGGCGCGCGGGTATGCGGCGGTGTGTGCGGCGGCGGTGGGGAAGTGATGAGTCGTTAGGATCAGCGGCTGCGGCGTGAGGGTGGTGCGGGAGCGGGAGCTGGTGCGGGGAGGGAGGAAGGTTCCTTGTCTTTGTAGAAGACGATGCCTGACTTGCGGAGATTGGCGACGAGACGTGCGAGATTGTCGCGGACGCCGGGGTCGTTGAGGATGGCGGCGAGGACCCCGCGGCCGGAGTGGGCGTCTTTGAGGAGCCCTTCGAGGGCGTCGGCGGCGTCGCGGATGCCATCGGAGGCGGCACCGAATTCCTTGAGGCCTGGGCCGAGTTGGTCGACGGCCTTGTCGACTTTGGCGAGGGCGCTGCGAGCGGAGACGATGGCAGGGTCGATGGATTTGGTGAGGCTGGCGGCGCTTTCCATGGTCTGGCGGAAGGCGGCGATGCCGGATTTGAGATCGGCGACGACTGGGCCGGAGAGGATTTCGGTGTCGATTTTGCGGACTGAGATTTCGAGTTCGGTGAGGGTGTCGGTGACGTGGCGGAGGTTTTCGTCGGAGAGGACCCCGGTATTGAGGCGGTCGAGAGTGGTATTGAGACGGGAGAGACTGTCGCGGATGTCTTTCATGACGGCGGTGCCTTCGTCGCCGATTTTGGAGGCCATGGAGGAGAGGTCTGGGGAGACATCGCCGGAGAGGGTTTCGCCGTCGGCGACGAAGCCTGAGGAGCCGGGGGGAGCGATGCCGATGTCGACGGCGCAGTCGCCCATGAGGCCGATGGAGTTGATGCGGAGAGGGGCGCCTTTGGGGATTTTGAATTCCTGGTAGATTTCGAGATCGACTTCGACCCCTTTGAGTTCGTCGAGGAGTTTGGGGGAAGTGGAGACCCTGCCGATGACGGCTCCGGCGCGGCGGACGGGTGAGCCGGCGATGAGGTTCTGGGCGTCGGAGAAGACGGCGCGGACGGTGTAGGGCCGGCGCATTTTGTGGCGGATGGGGCCGAATTCGAGGATGAGGCCGAAGAGGAGGAAGAGGCCGAGCAGGACGAAAGTGCCTGCGATGATGGTGGTGCGTCTGGAGGAATCCATGTTAGTGGGCGGGCCTTGGGAGATTATTCGTCTTCGTCGCAGTGGCCTTCGACGAACTGGCGGACGAGGGGGTCGGTGGAGGAGAAGAGTTGGTCGGGAGAGCCTTCGAAGTGGATGAGGCCGTCGCGGAAGTAGACGACGCGGTCGGCGACTGAGCGGACGCTGCGCATGTCGTGGGTGACGACGACGGAAGTGCAGCGGTAGTGGAGTTGGGTGCGGCGGATGAGGCGGTCGATGCTGTCGGAGACGATGGGGTCGAGGCCTGCGGTGGGTTCGTCGTAGAAGATGCAGCGTGGGCGGCTGACGACGGCGCGGGCGAGGGCGGCGCGTTTGCGCATGCCGCCGGAGAGGGCGGCGGGGAGTTTGTGGCCGTGGTCGGCGAGGCCGACGGCGGCGAGGACCTCGTGGATGCGGGAGTGCATGTCCGGGGAGTCCTTCATGCCGGATTCGCGGAGAGGGAAGGCGACATTTTCTGCGACGGTGAGACTGTCGAAGAGGGCGCCGTCTTGGAAGAGCATGCCGATTTTGCGGCGGTGGGGGCCGAGTTGGCGTTCGTTGAGCGTGGTGATTTCGGTGTTGTCGACGATGATGGAGCCTGAGGTGGCTGGGATGAGGCCCATGACGAGTTTGAGGAACACGGATTTGCCGGTGCCTGAGCCGCCGATGATGACGAGGTTTTCGCCTTCGCGGATGGTGAGGTTGATGCCGCGGAGGATCTGCTGATCGCCGATCTGTTTGTGCAGATTGCGGACGGAGATGAAGGGAGGGCCGGCCGTGGACATGGGATCAGGTGGCGGCGATGGGCCAGATGTAGTTGAGGAGGAGGGAGAGGAAGAAGTTGGCGATGAGGATGGCCATGGAGGCGTAGAAGACGGCGGCGGTGGTGCCGCGGCCGACGCCGACCGCGCCCTGGCGGACGGTGAGGCCCTGATGGCAGGCCATGATGACGATGAGGTAGCCGTAGGCGATGCCTTTGGTCATGCCGAAGATGACGTCGATGTGGTCGACGTTTTTGTAGAGCTGGTCATTGTAGAAGGCTTCGGGGACATTGTAGGCACCGACGGCCATGAGTCGGGCGGCGGCGATGCCGAAGCGGATGCTTTCGCCGATGAGGAGGGGGACGGAGAAGAGCATGGCGATGAAGCGCGGGGCGACGAGGTAGTCGACTGGGTGGACGCCGAGAGAGCGGAGGGCGTCGACTTGTTCGGTGACCTTCATGGTGCCGATTTCTGCGGCCATGGTGGCTCCGATGCGGCCTGCGAGCATGAGGGCGGTGAGGACAGGGCCGAGTTCGCGGCACATGGCGAGGGCGACGATGCCGCCGACGAGACTGTCGAGGCCGAGCTGATTGAACTTGTAGTAGACCTGGGCGGCGAAGACGGCTCCGGTGGCTGCGCCGGTGACGATGACCTGGATTTGGGAGCCGAAGCCGATGGAGACGAGCTGGCGTCCGACTTCGGCCCAGCGGATGCGGCTGCGGAAGAGGGAGTAGGTGAGTTCTGCGGTGAGGACGGCGAGCTCGCCGAAGTAGCTGACGAAACGCAGCACGAGCCCGCCGAGCCATGAGAGGAAAGTGGACATGAACAGGGAGTTCAGTGGCGCGGAAAGGGGCGGTGGGCAAGCTGCCAGTGGCGGGAAACCTGGGAAGGGTGGGGAATGGGGAAGAGGGAGTGTGGAGGCGGGATGCGGTGGCGTTTGCGGTTGCGGGGGAGGGGAGGGCAATAGAAGCGTGGGGAAGACATGAGTGCCGAATCCCACAATTTTGAAGTTCTTCCTGCGTACGGCGTGCTTGCCGGAGTTTCAGCGCTGGCGCGTGAGGCGCTGGCTGGGTTCGGGCATTTTTCGTCGCTGGGTAAGGGAGCGGTGGTGGTGGAGCAGGGAGGGCCTGCGGATTCGCTGCATGTGGTGGTGAGCGGGGAGTTGGTGGTGTCGCTGCGGTCGCCTGAGGAGATTCGGACCCTCGGGTATGTGGAGGAAGGGCAGACGGTTGGGGAGATGGGATTTCTGGATGACGAAGTGACGGCGAGTGCGGCGGTGACGACGAATGTGGCGTCGCACGTGTGGTCGATTCACAAAGAGGATTTCAACCGGTTCCTGCACACGCATCCTGTGGCTGGGTGTGAGATTCTGAAGGAACTGCTGGTGCTGGCGGGACGGCGGGCGCGGAAGGGGAACGAGCGGCTGACGGCGGAGGGGTGAGTTGGGGAGATGAGGGCTTGAGGGGATGAGGAAGGTGGAGGTTCACTGTTGAAGGAGTTGGTGAGCGGGGGCAGGTCGGGTGGAGAAACCTGAAAGCCAGCTCCTGATATGTCTAACGTTCGAGTACGATTTGCGCCGTCGCCGACTGGGTACCTGCATGTGGGCGGGGCGCGGACGGCGTTGTTCAACTGGCTGTATGCGCGGAGGAACGGCGGGGTGTTTGTGTTGAGGGTGGAGGACACGGATGCGGCACGGAACACGCCGGAGGCGGTGGCGGCGATTTACAGCGGGTTGAAGTGGCTGGGATTGGACTGGGATGAGGGCCCGGACTGTGGCGGGCCGCATGGACCTTATCTGCAGAGTGAGCGGCAGCATTTGTATGATGCGGCGCTGGCGAAGCTGGAGGCGAAGGGATTGACGTATGTGGAGGAGAATGGAGCGGTGCGTTTCCGGTCGCCGCGGGAGACGGTGGTGTTGCCGGATCGGATCTGCGGGGAGGTGAAGATTGACCGGAGCAAGGAGCCTGACATGACGATCCGGCGGCCGGACGGGAGTTATATCTTCCACTTTGTGAATGTGGTGGATGATATTGATATGAGGATCACGCATGTGATCCGGGGAGAGGATCACATTTTCAACACGGGGAAGCACATCGAGTTGTTCAGGGCGCTGGATGCGGAGCCGCCGGAGTATGCGCACATTCCGCTGATTCTGAATGATGACGGGTCGAAGATGAGCAAGCGGGACCAGGGGGCGGCGGTGGGGTATTATGTGGACAACGGGTTTGTGCCGGCGGCGGTGCGGAACTATCTGTGTTTGCTAGGGTGGTCGCCGAAGGATGACCGGGAGGTGATGGCGCTGGAGGAGATTCAGACGTTGTTTGACTGGGAGCATCTGAATCACAGCAATGCGCGGTTCGACATGGAGAAGTGCCGGTGGATGAACGGTGAGTATGTGAAGGCGCAGAGTGCGGAGGAGTTTGTGAGGGATGCGGAGGCGTGGCTGCGGGGCAGCGCTTCGGCGGTGGATGAAGAAGATGCGCGGCATGGGGTGTCTTTCCGGGCATTGGTGCGGTTGCTAACGGGTGGTGAGCCGAGTGAGGATGAGGCGACGGAGGTGCTGCGGTTGAAGTCGGCGAGTCCGCTGCTGGCGAATCCCGGGAGCGGGTTGCTGGCGGGCGTGCTGGGGTTGATCAAGCCGAAGGTGCGGGTGGTGCCGGAGATAGCGGAGCATCTGGTGATGCAGTTTGATCCGCGGAGTCCGGTGGCGATGGATGCGCAGGCTAAGGTGATGGGGCAGGCGGATGCGGGATCGCGGCTGGCGTGTCTGGCAGGGCATTTCGAGGCGATGGTGCACTGGAATGCGGATCATGTGCAGGAAGGGGTGGCTGGGGCGGCGAAGGAACTGGGGGTGAAGGTGGGGGCGCTGATGTTTCCGCTGCGGGTGGCGGTGACGGGTCAGGGACACGGCGTGGATCTGGTGCCGCTGCTGGTATTGCTAGGGAAAGAGGAAACGGTGCAGCGGTTGCGGCACCGGGGGCCATTGCTGACGGCGTGATGGAAGCGATGAAAGCGGAGGTTTTCACGATCGAGGATCTGCGGCGGTGGCGGCGGCTGGAACCACCGGCGTTGCTAGGGGTGATGGGGGATCCGGTGGCGCACAGCCTGTCGCCGCAGATGCACAATCCGGCGCTGGCGGCGTGCGGGATCGGCGGGCAGTATGTGAGGCTACATGTGAGGCCGGAGGAATTCCGGGAAGCGCTGGGTGCGTTACAGAGGTTAGGATTTGCGGGGGTGAACTGCACGATTCCGCACAAGTTTGCGGCATTGGAGGCGGTGGGGGAGCTGGATCCTGCGGCGCGGCGGCTGGGGGCGGTGAACACGGTGATTTTCCGCGAGGACGGGACGACGCTGGGAAGGAACAGTGATGGGCCGGGGTTTCTGCGGACGGTGGCGGAGGAGTTCGGGCGGCCGGTGCGGGAGTTGCGGATTCTGATTCTGGGGGCGGGAGGGGGTGCGGGTCAGGCGGCGGCGGTGCAGTGTGCGATGGAGGGATGCCGGTCGCTGGTGCTGACGAATCGGACGAGTGCGAAGGTGGAGCAGGTGGCGGCGGGGTTGGAGGGATTGCCGGGGGCTGGGGTGGTTAGTACAGTGGCGTGGGAAGCGGAGGCGCTGCGCGAGGTGCTGCCGGAGATTGATCTGATTGTGAACGGGACGTCGCTGGGGATGAAGGCGGAGGATCCGGCATTGCTGCCGGAGGGGTCGCTGGAGTCGCGGCATCTGGTTTATGATATGGTGTACAAGCCGCTGGAGACTCCGTTAGTGGCGGCGGCGCGGGCGGCTGGGGCGCGGGCGATCAATGGATTGCCGATGCTGTTGTGGCAGGGCGTGCAGTCGTTCGAGTGGTGGTTCGGGCGGACGGCTCCGGTGGAAGTGATGCGGCGCGGGTTGCAGGAGGCGACGGGGTGGCGGTGATGGCCGGGTTAGAGCGAGTGGAGGCGGGAAGCTGGCCGTTTGATCTGGCGGCGACCTTGAACAGCGGGCAGGTGTTTCACTGGCACGCGATGGGAGATGGGTTTGCGGGAGTGATCGGGAGGAAGGCGGTGTGGGTGCGGCAGGTGGATGCGGGGCTTCTGGAGTGCACGGCGGGGATGGCGGAGACGGTGAGGGAGTATCTTGGGCTGGGTGCAGACATGGCGGCGATGGCGGCGACGTTTCCGGCGGATGATGCGGCGCTGCAGCGGGCGGTGGCGTGGTGTCCCGGGTTGAGGATTCTGCGGCAGCCGTCGTGGGAATGTCTGGCGACCTTCATCACGTCGTCGTTGAAGCAGGTGCCGCACATCCGGGCGATTTCGCTGCGGTTGCGGGAGCGATTCGGGGAGTTGGTCAGGGTGGAGGGTTTGCCGGATCAGTGGGCGTATCCTGAGCCGGGGGTGCTGGCAGCGGCGGGGGAGGGGGCGTTGCGGGAGTGCGGGTTAGGGTACCGGGCGGCGTTTCTGGTGCGGACGGCGGAGGCGGTGGCTTCCGGGGCAATGGATCTGGGGGCGGTGGCGGCGATGGATGACGAGAGGGCGCTGGAGGCGCTGACGACATTGCATGGGGTTGGGGACAAGATTGCGTCGTGTGCGCTGCTGTTCGGGTTCGGGAGGACGGCGGCGTTTCCGGTGGATGTGTGGATCGAGCGGGTGATGAGGGAGTTGTATTTTCCGCGGGCGAGGAAGCTGACGCACGAGCGGTTGAAGACGTTTGCGAGACGACGGTTCGGGCGGCACTGCGGGGTGGCGCAGCAGTTTCTGTTTCACTGGGCGAGGCTAACGGATTGCGGGAGGAGGGTGGGGGGATTTGAGATTTGAGATTTGAGATTTGAAATTTGAGATGTGGCTTGTTCGGAGGGGGCGGGTAGGGAGAGCGGTGTCTCACGCGATGGCGTGAAGGGTTTGTGGGGAGATGGGAGGGTGAGGGTTGTGGGGGAGAGGGGGAACCGCAGATGGTGGGGATGGATGCAGATGGGAGGGTGAGGGTTTGGGGTGTTACCGGGAGGTGGTGGGGATAGTCAGGGGGTGAGGGCTGGGGTGAGGGTGGGGTGGGAGAGGTCGAGGCGGTAGAGGATCTGGTTGTAGTCGTAGCGAGGGGTTTTGCGGGGGTTGCCGGAGAATTCTGCGGTGTAGGTGCCTTCGAAGTGGATGAGGCGGCCGTTCTGCTGGTCCATGAAGGGGTGGTGGACTGGGTTGTAGAAGGAGTAGGCTGGGTGGGTGGCGATTTTGACGGCTTTGGAGAATGGGCCGTCGGGGGCGGTGGATTCGGCGAACCAGACCTCGCCGAGGTAAGAGGGATCGTTTTTGGTGCCTGTGGCGACGCCGATGAGGAGGAAGCGGTTGCGGAAGGGGTTCCAGCGGACGCTGGCTCCGTGGATGAGGACGGGGGAGGAGGTGGCGGCGTCGGTGATTTGGAATCGGGCGCTGGCGGCGGGGAGTTTTCCTGCGGCGATGAGGGCGGCTTCGTCTTTCTGGGTGGTGGGAGGGTTGAGACGCTGCCAGATCCATGAGTTGGAGGGTTCGTTGAAGCGGAGGGCTTCGTAGGCGTCGGGCTGGGTGACGCTGGCGAAGTTGGCTTTGACGCGGGTGTGGGGGAGAGGGGAGGCGAAGTAGAAGTGGTCCTTGTGGTGGAGGACGTGGCCGCGTGGGAAGCGCCATGATTCGTCTTTGGGGATGGAGGTGCGGTTCTGGAAGGTGCCGAGGGATTCGTTGAAGACGGCGATGCCTTGTTCGACGACGGGTGCGAGGCCTGGGGAGCGGCCCCAGTGGGCGACGAGTTGTTCGTTGCCGGAGGTGTCGGGGACATTGAGGAGTCCCTGCATCCAGACGACGCCGGGGCCTTCGCGCGGCATCATGGTGCGGAGCCGGTCGGGTTTGTCAGGGTCGGCGAGGTAGGAGAAGGCGAAGCCGTTTTCCGGGTTGGTGACAGGATCGGAGGTGGCGCAGGTGGTTTTGAAGTTGCCTAACGGATAAGACGTGATGCTGGTGTCGCCCCAGAGCCAGAAGATGCGGCCGTGCCATGGGGTGGCCTGGGTGGAATCCTGGCCGGTTACGCCGAAGGGGTCGGTGGGGAGGGAGGGGGCGGGGAGGTTGAGGAGGAGGGAATCGCGCCAGCGGTCGAGGCCGGTGAGGCGGGCGATGCGTTCAGCGGGTTGGGAGCGGGAGAGGCGGATTTCGGTGGATGCGCCGGGTTTGGGGACGAGACGGACGCCGGAGTAGCCGAAGCCGTCTTTGGGGAGGGAGTAGCCAGGGGAGGAGACGTGGAACCAGACTGGGCGGTTCATGAGGTCGGGGTCGGCGAGGGCGATGCGGCCGGCGTTGTCGGAGATGAAGGAGGCCTCGCTGACGGTGCGGAGTTCGGCGAGGGGGATGCCGCGGTTGGTGGCGTCGTCGAGGATGTGGATGGCGAACCATGGGGAGACGGCGGCGTGGGTGGAGGCGGCGAGGGTGAGTGAGAGGGCGAGGGTGGCGCGCATGGGGGAGGCTGGGGGTTGTGCGGGCATGAAAAAGCCGGAGAGGGCGAACCCTCTCCGGCGGGAAATCAGACGTTGGGAGACTGATTAGAACTTAGGAGCTTCGGCAGGAGCGGCTGGGGCGGCTGGAGCGGTGGCTTCCTTGACGGCCTTGGCGGCTTCTTCGACCTTGGCGGCGCCTTCGCTGGTGGCTTCCTTGATGGTTTCGACGGCGGAGGCACTGGCTTCCTTGACGGCTTCGGTGGCCTTGCCTGCGGCTTCCTTGGTCTTGTCAGCGGCTTCGACGGCCTTGGCTTCGACGGCCTTCACGGCTTCTTTACCGGATTCGGTGGCCTTTTTGGCGGCGTCTTCGACTTTGGCGGCGGCTGGCTTTTCGCAGGCGACGATGGTGAAGGCGGCGGCAGCGAGAGCGAGGAGAGATGGGAGTTTCATGGGATTGATATTGCTGTGGGGGTTGTGTGATGATTTCGGCGCGAAGGCCGGACCCATGACACGACGCGAGGAGGCACCTTGCCGATGAGCTTATGCAACGATGGCGGCGTTCGGGCGTTCGTCTACTGCAAAACGAAGGTGGTTTCACTGTTGCGGAGAACCGCTGATCCGGAGTGGCGGAGGGAGTCGGAGGGGGTTCTGGTGTGGGGATGAAGACGCGACGGAGCTTTTTTGGCGGGATGGCGGGGATGGCAGGGGGGAGCGTGATGAAGGGCGGGCCGCAGGTGCGGGCGTTGTGGGGCCGGGAGTACCGGTAAGGCTGGCAGGTCCGGGTTGACTGACGGTTAGTAGAATGGCGCCGGATTTTGTCAGGCGATGATGGAGGAGAGGACCTTGCCGTGGACATCGGTGAGACGGACATCGCGGCCGCCGAAGCGATAGGTGAGGGCTTCGTGGTCCATGCCGAGCTGGTGGAGGACGGTGGCCCAGAGATCGTAGACTGAGCAGGGATTGGCGACGGCGTGGTAGGCGAAGTCGTCGGTGGCGCCGTGGACGAGGCCGCCGCGGATGCCGCCGCCGGCGAGCCAGATGCTGAAGCCGAAGGGATTGTGGTCGCGGCCGTCGCTGCCCTGACTGAAGGGAGTGCGGCCGAATTCGCCGGCGAAGATGACGAGGGTTTCGTCGAGGAGACCGCGAGCTTTGAGGTCGCGGAGGAGGCCTGCGATGGGGCGGTCGACCTGATGGCCCATGCGGCCGTGGCCGTCTTTGATGCCGCCGTGCTGGTCCCATGGGTTGGGGGCGTTGCCGCCGCCGATGTTGTAGGAGAGACAGGAGAGTTCGACGAAGCGGACTCCGCGTTCGACGAGACGGCGTGCGAGGAGACACTGGCGGCCGTAGGCGGCGGTTTTGGGGTCTGGGTCGTCGAGGCCGTAGAGTTGCTTGGTGGGTTCGGATTCGCCGCGGAGGTCGCAGAGATCGGGGACGGCGGCCTGCATGCGCCATGCGAGTTCTGCGTTGGCGATGGCGGCGTCGATCTGGGAGTCGCCGGGGGCGTTGGTGGCGGCGAACTGGCGGTCCATGGAGCTGACGAAGTCGAGCCGGGAGCGCTGGAGGGAGGCGGGTTCGCGGGGTTTGATGTTAGCGATGGCTTCGCCGTTGTCGGCGTTGATGAAGGAAGCCTGGTGGAGGGCTGGGAGGAAGCCATTGCCGAAGAGGCCAGCGCCGCCGTGGGGGACGGTGCTGTCGCCGGATTTGAGGACGACGAAGCTGGGGAGGTTATCGGCGGTGCTGCCGAGACCGTAGCTGGTCCATGCGCCTGCGCTGGGGTATCCGAGGAAGGGGAAGCCGGAGTGCATGAAGAAGTTGCCCTGGGCGTGCTCGCTGAACTTGGCGGTCATGCTGCGGATGACGCAGAGGTCGTCGGCGAGAGCGCCGATATTGGGGAAGAGGTCGCTGATTTCGGTGCCGGACTGGCCGCGAGGTTTGAAGGCCCAGTGGGAGGGCTGGATGGTGCCGTTCTGGTTGAACTGCGTGCGCTGGACGGCGACGGGCATGGGTTGGCCGGCGCGTTTGATGAGTTCTGGTTTAGGGTCGAAGGAATCGACGTGGGAGAAGCCGCCTGACATGTAGCAGAAGATGACGCTTTTGGCGCGCGGTCTGAAGAGAGGCGTGCGAGGAGAGGCGTGGGAGAGGCCGGCGAGAGCGGTGAGGCCGAAGCCGCAGGAGAGCCGGGAGAGGAGTTGGCGGCGTGAGAGGATCATGCGTGTGGGAGGATGGTCCTTGAGGAACGGTGGGCGCGCAAGTCCTGGGAGGGGCCGGAGGTGCGGTCAGGAATAGATGAGGAACGGCTGGCGAGCTGCGGCGAAGGAGCGGGCGTAGGATTGGAAGCCGGCGATGATGCGGTTGGCTGGAGTGCGGGAGTTGAGGGCGAGCCAGAGATTGTCGGAGCCCCAGACCTTGTGGAAGAGCGTGCGGGTATCGCCGGTGGACTGGCGGAGAGGGAGACCGTTGCTGCGGCGGACGACTTCCGAGGTGAGGATGACGGCGAGGGCGATGAGGTCGGTGCTGCCACGAGGGTCGATGGAGAGCCGGACGCCTGCGAAGCCGGGTTTCCTCTGACTGTGATAGGGGTGGAAGCGGACCCCGGGGAGCCGGAGGGCGGAGAGGTCGGCGGCGAAGCGGTGCGGGTCGATGCCCATACCGCCGGCGAATTCGAAAGGACGGGGGGTGCCGATGCCGATGTCGACGCCGTCGAGCCCGCCGAGGATGCCGGTGGCGGCGTAGTAGAGCGGGGATTCCGGGTGAGGGATGTTAGGAGAGGTGGGTGTCCAGCGGAGACCGGTATCGCGCCAGACCATGGAGCGATTCCAGCCGTGCATGGGGACGACGCGGAGGGCTGGGCGTGCTTTCCACCAGCCGCGGGCGTTGCCCATGCGTGCGAGTTCGGCGGCGGTCATGCCGTGGAGGTAGGGGACGGGGATCTGGCCGACGAAGGATTTCCAGCGCGGGTTGAGCGGGGGGCCCTGGACCCGGTTGCCGCCGATGGGGTTAGGGCGGTCGAGGACCATGAAGCCGCGGCGGTTTTCTGCGCAGGCCTCCATGGCGAGGGCCATGGTGCTGATGTAGGTGTAGGAGCGGCTGCCGATGTCCTGGAGGTCGAAGAGGAGGACGTCGACATTGGCGAGCATGCGCGGGGAAGGCTTGCGGGAGTCGCCGTAGAGGGACCATGCGGTGAGTCCGGTGAGCGGGTCGCGGCGGCTGGGGACCTTGAGGCCGGCGGGTTCGCGGCCGTCGAGCCCGTGTTCCGGGGTGAAGAGCGTGGTGAGGTTGCGTCCGAGGGCGCGCTGGAGGACGACGCGGGAGGGGATGCCGCGGCTGTTGACGGACGTCTGGTTGGTGATGAGGCCGACCCGTTGATTGCGGAGGGCGGCGAAGCCTGAGGCGGCGAGGACATCGATGCCGAGGGCGAAGCTGGAGGAGCCGGGGAGGGCGAGGCGGGAGCCTGGGGAGGAGCAGGAGGCTAGGGCAGCGGCGAGGGCGGGCGGGAGGCCGTGGAGGAAGTTGCGCCGGTGCACGGAGAGGTGGGGAGGCGGGGGAGCGGCGATTCAGTCGATGGAGACGGAGGAGCCGGGGAGGGCTTTCTGGAGGGATTTGGCTCCGTCTGCGGAGACGCGGGATTTCCAGAAGTGGACCTGTTTGAGTTTGCGGAGGGATTGGAGCGTGGCGAGGGCGGCGTCGGAGACCTGAGTGCTGTGGGCGTTGAGGGAGTCGAGGTTGACGAGCCCTTTGAGACTGGCGATGCCGGCGTCGGTGACGGAGGTGCCGCCGATGGAGAGCCTTGTGAGGCGGGTGAAAGTGCCGATGGTCGCCATGGCGGCGTCGGTGATTTTGGTGTTAGAGAGATCGAGGTCGGTGATATTGCCGGCGAGTGGTTTGAGGAGATCGACGGTTTTGTCGGTGATGGTGGAGGTATTGGCGACGAACTCGATGCGAAGGAGTTTACTGTCGGTGGAGACCGGGCCGACGATGGCACCGAGGTCGGCGATTTTCTTAAGGACATCGGCGGGGGCCTCGGTGACGCCTGCGGCGAGCGGGTCGGCGGTGCGTTTGGCTGGGGAGCCTGGGGCGGTGGCTGCGGTGGTGGCGGCGTCGGAGCCTTTCCAGTCGCCGAATTTGGCGCCTTCGAGGATCCAGTTTTTGACGAGTTCGGTTTCTGCGAAGGTGAGGGGTTTGCCTTTACCTTTTGGGGGCATGGCGTCCTCGTGTTCCTGGGGGAGGAGGACGCGTTGGTAGACGAGACTTTTGTCGGGGTCGCCGGGTTCGATGCCTGCGCCGCCGCTACCGCCTTTGAGGAGATGTGAGGGGGCGTCCATGCGGAGACCGCCTTTGGGGTTCTGGACCTTGCCGGAGGAATCCTTCTGGGGCGCTTTATGGCATTCTGCGCAGGCCTTACCGAGGACGGGGAGGACCTGGGTACGGAAGTTGATTTCCGCGGCTGCGGGGAGTGCTGCGGCGAGGAAGAGGGAGGGCAGGGAGAGACGGAGCATGGCGAGGGAGCGTGTGGGAGCGCCGGTCCCCCTGGGTGAGGGGGACGGAGATTGATAGGCGTGGAGGCGGGAGACCGCGGGTGTCAGGAGAAGAGCGCGGTGATGGGCTTGCCCTTGTCTGCGATGGTGAAGGGACGGCCGGATGGGGAGATGACGACCTGGTCGACGGGGAGCCCGAGGGCGTAGCCGATGGTGGCGTTGAGGTCCTGAGGGGTGGTGAGCCCTTCGACGACCTTGCCGCCCTTGTCGTCTTTTTTGCCGTAGAACGTGCCGCCGTGGACACCGCCGCCGGCCATGAGGCAGGAGAAGGCCTGAGGGAAGTGGTCGCGGCCGTCCTGGTGTTCGCCGATGATTTCGGGCGTGCGGCCGAACTCGGTGCCGAGGACGACGAGCGTGTCGTTGAGCATCCCGCGGCGGTGGAGGTCCTTGAGGAGAGCGGCGAGCCCGTCGTCGAGGTCCTTGGCGCGGGCGGGGACGGCGGTGAAGTTATCGTAGTGAGTGTCCCAGCCGCCGAGGGTGACCTGGACGAAGCGGACCCCGTGTTCGACGAGACGGCGGGCGAGGAGACAGCCCTGACCGAAACGGGATTTGCCGTAGAGTTCCTGCATTTCGGTGGGTTCCTTGGCGATGTCGAAGCCTTTGAGGTCTTCGCAGCGCATGAGGCGGAGGGCGTCGGAGTAGAGATTGTTGTGCTCGCGGATGGAGGGATTGCTGACGAGCGTGTGGAACTGCTTGTTCATGGAGTCGGCGAGTTTGAGCCGTTTTTCGAAATCGGCTTCGGTGACGGAGTTGGGGCGCATGCTGTCCTGGAGCCCTTGCCCTGGTTCGCCGATGGGGACGCCGGAGTATTTGGCACCCATGAAGCCGCCGGCGGCTTGGTTGGGGTCGGTGCTGATGGCGACGTAGCCGGGGAGGTTGGAATTGCGTTTACCGGCGAGGCGGACGACCCATGAGCCGAGGGCAGGGTGGACGATGGTGCCGCGCATGATGTAGCTGCGGGTCATGAGGTACTGCCCTTGTTCGTGAGCGCCCTGGGTGGTGTTCATGCCGTTGAGCAGGGCGATGTGGTGCATCTGCTGAGCGGTTTTCGGCAGATTGGCGGAGAGCTGCATGCCGGTGGCGCTGGTGGAGATGGCTTCGGTTTTGCCGAGGACATCCTTTTTCTTGCCCATGACGTCGAGGGTGTCGAGGTGGCTCATGCCGCCGGACATCATGAGGAAAATGACGCTTTTGGCGGCGCGGGGGCGATTGGGGACGAAGTCTGCGCCGTGGGCGACGGTGGGGCCGGTGAGCGGGAGGAGGGAGACGCCGAGGGCGGATTTGGCGAGACTCGTGAGGAGCTGGCGCCGGGAGAGTTCGTCTGGCTGGTTAGGGATCATCGGAGCGGAAGGTGTGGGTTTGTGATGCGTGGTTGGTGCCAGCGGTCAGAGGATGAAGATGAACTCGTTGGAGTTGAGGAGGGCGTAGAGGATGTTTTTGATGCCCTCGCGGCCTTTTTTGGCTTCGGGGAGGAGGAGGTCGAGTTCAGCTGGGGTGGGGTAGCGGGTGAGGATCGCGAGGAAGGCGGCCTTGACCTTGTCTTCCGGGGCAGCGGCGGCGTCGATGGCCTTGTAGACGACGGCTTTGGATTCGGCGACGATGTTCTTTTCGACGTGGCCGTTGATGAGGGAGAGGATCTGAGTGACGTCGGATTCGCTGGAGCCGCCTTCGATGATTTCGCGGCTGGACTGGCCGAATTTGCGGAGGAAGTGTTCTGGCGGGGTGGGGGCGGAGAGTTCCGAGGCGCGGATGAGATCGTTGCTGTAGCCGGCCCAGCGGGCGGCGTCTTTGGAGGTGGCGGCGGCTGCGGGGTCTTTGGCGGACATCATGTTGTCCATCATCATCATGGAGTCTCCGCCTTTGGTGGCTGGGGTGTAGGTGACGACCTTATCGACCCATGCGGAGATTTCGGCGGGTTTGAAGTTGATGACCTCTTTGTAGACGTCGTAGACCGTGCGGCCGAGATTGCGGCCGCCGACGACGGCGGAGGGGTTGAGGGCGTTGCCTTTGCGGTAGTCGATGTCTGGGACGACGAGCGTGGCAATGGAGTCCCAGACTTGCTCGGCGTTCATGCGGCGGACGGCGCGGCCTTGGAATGCGTAGGGCATGCGTGGGTCGACCGGGTTGGTGTTGGTGCCGAGGGCGTAGGTGCGGGTATTGAAGAGGACCTTCTGGAAGGTTTTGAGGTCGAAGTTGGATTCGCGGAGGATGGACTGGAGGTATTCCATGACGGCTGGGTTGCTGATGACCGTGCCGGGGGTTTCGCGGGTGCCTTCGATGAATTTGTCGACAGGTTCGAAGAGACCGATGCCCATGACGCGTTTCCACATGCGGTTGGCGATGAGCATGGAGAAGCGCGGGTTGGCGGGGTCGGTGACCCATTTGGCGAATTTCTCGCGGCCGTCGTCGATGGGTTTTGGAGAGCCGTTGCGGGCACCTGGGAAGAGGGATTTGGCTTTGACGAGTTCGTCTGGTTTGCCGCCTTTTCCTTTGAAGTCCATGGGGAGCTTGATGACTCCGTCGCCGCCGCCGGCGACGCCGAAGTCATAGATGTTATCCATGAGCCAGCGGTAGATTTCGCGTTTTTTGGCGTCGGGGTTTTCGTTTTTGCCGTTGTACTGCTCGTTGACGAATTTTTTGCGTTCGTCGCCTGAGCCGGTGTTCATGCCGTGGGTGAAGGCGGCCATTTCGTAGAAGTCCGTCTGTTTCCACTTATCGTAGGGGTGGTCGTGGCACTGGGCGCACTCGATGTGAGTACCGAGGAAGATGCGCGTGGTATTGGCCATGTTGTCGAGGGGCATGCCGCGGTCGCGTTCGAAGTAGCCGACGGCACCCTTACCTTCTTCCCAGCCGCCGCCTGAGGAGGTGAGGAGTTCGGCGGTCATTATGTCCCACGATTTGTTGGAGGCGGCGCTTTCGCGGATCCAGCGGAGGTAGGGGACGCCGGAGCGGGTGCCGTCGCCGAGGCGGGAGGTGGCGCGGAAGAGGTCGCAGAAGTAGTTGTACATCTGGCTGACGTAGCCTTCGGAGTTGAGGAGTTTTTCGACGAGCTTCTCGCGTTTGTCGGGGGTGGAGTCGTCGAGGAAGGCTTTGGCTTCGGGGTAGGAAGGGATGCGGCCGGTGGCGTCGAGGTAGACGCGGCGGAGCCAGCGGGAGTCGTCGGCTGGGGCGGTTGCGGTGACTTTGGCTTTCTGGAAGCCAGTGCCGATGCGTTTATCGATTTCGCCGGCGGCTTTTTTGATCCATGCGGGGTCGTTGCCGAGGTCAGCTTCCTTTCGAGCGAGTTGGGCGGAGGCGGAGGCGACGAGGGCGGCGGAGAGGAGGCCGAGGCAGGAGCGGAGGGGGAGGGAGATCCTGATCATGATGGGTGGTTACGGCAGGGAACGATTGAAGCTGGCGTTAAATTGGAGGAAAATGTGTGAAACCGCATCAAAAAAGTGCGGGGGAGTTGGAGAATGGGGTTGGGGAGGGAAGACGGGAGTTTCTCTTGCATGAGGGGCGGAGGCGGTGGAAGGCCGTGAGGCATGGCACTGGAAAACATCGTCAAGGTCAGCGGCAAGGCCGTTTATGTCCCGGGAAGTGATATTGATACGGACCGGATCATACCGGCACGGTTCATGAAGTGTGTGACGTTTGACGGGCTAGGGGAGTATCTGTTTTACGATGTGAGGAAGCATGCGGACGGGACGGATAAGGAGCATCCGCTGAATGATGAGCGGTTCAAGGGGGCGACGATTCTGCTGGCGGGGGTGAATTTCGGGTGCGGGAGTTCGCGGGAGCACGCGCCGCAGGCGATTTACCGGTATGGGTTTCGAGCGGTGGTGGCGGAGAGTTTTGCGGAGATTTTCTTTGGGAACTGCACGACCCTTGGGATTCCGTGTGCGGTGGCTGGGGCTGGGGAGATGGCGCGGTTGCGTGCGGCGGTGGAGGCGAATCCTGAGTTGGAGGTGACGATTGATGTGGTGGGGCGGCGGATTGACTATGGAGACGAGGGGTTTGCGCTGACGATTCCGGAGTCGGCGCGGGAGGCGCTGGTGAGCGGGCACTGGGATGCGATTGCGGATTTGATTGAGGGAATGCCGCGGGTGGAAGCGACGGCTGGGGCGCTGGCGTATATGGCGCGTTGAAAGGCGGGAAGGTGACGGACCGTCTCTGAGTATTCCCCTTTTTTGAGCAGCCATGGCATTTTTCCGTAAATTTTCTCTCGGCAATTTTGGTGAGAAGAAGAAAGACATGCCTGAGGGGCAGTGGCGGCAGTGTGGCGGGTGCAAGGCGATGCTGCACGAGCTGGAGTTATCTGGGAACCTGCAGGTGTGTCCGAAGTGCGGGCATCATCATCCATTGGACAGCGGGCCGCGGGTGGCGTCGCTGATTGACGGGGGGACGTGGGAAGCGATGGACGAGGGATTGCGGACGGAGAATCCTTTAGGGTTCAAGGCGTACAAGGAGAAGGTGGAGGCGAATGTGAAGAAGACGGGGATCAACGAGGCGATTGTGACTGGGCGGGGGATGTTGAAGCGGCATCCGGTGACGCTTGGGGTGATGGATTTCCGGTTTCAGGGGGCGAGCATGGGCAGTGTGGTGGGTGAGAAGGTGACGCGTGCGATTGAGACGGCGACTGCGGAGCGGAGGGCGTGTGTGATTGTATCGGCGTCTGGCGGGGCGCGGATGCACGAGGGGATTCTGAGTCTGATGCAGATGGCGAAGACGAGTGGGGCGCTGGCGCTGCATCATGAGGCTGGGTTGCCGTTCATTTCGATCCTGACGCATCCGACGTTCGGGGGGACGACGGCGAGTTTTGCGACGCTGGGGGATTTGATCCTGGCGGAGCCGAAGAGCATCATTGGGTTTGCGGGGCCGGTGGTGATTCGGGAGACGACGCATCAGAAATTGCCGCCGGGTTTTCAGACGGCGGAGTTCATGCTGGATCACGGGTTAGTGGACCGGATTGTCGACCGGCATGCGTTGCGGGACACGCTGGGGCAGTTTCTGGGGTATCTGATGCCGGCGCTGCCGCCGGGACCGGAGACGGAGAGTGTGGGGGAAGAGTTGGTGGTGGAGGTGTGAGTTGGTGGATGGAGGTGACGAGGAGTTGGGGCCGCAGACGCGGAGGAGGCTGTAAGGGAATGCGGTCTGGAGCTGGGGCAGATTCGAGGGTGAATGCAGTGAGTGGGATTTCCGGTGAGAGTTGTGAGGATGAGGCGTGCCGGTTTGGGGAGGGAGAGAGATTCCGGGTGTTATCGGATCTGCATCTGGGGCATGATCAGAGTGTGATCCGGAAGGTGGAGGATCTGCGGCCGTTGATAGGGGGAGGCGGGACGGTGGTGTTCAACGGGGATACGTTTGAGGAACGGGCTCCGTGTTATCGGGAGAAGTCGGCGGCGATGCTGGAGGAGCTGATGGCGTTGTGCCGGGAGGAAGGGGTGAGGCCGGTGATGGTGAATGGGAACCATGATCCGGAGCGATGGGGTCGGGATGCGGTGGATGCCGCTGGTGGGCGGATGTATGTGACGCACGGGCACGTGCTGCTGCGACTGGTTTCGCCGTGGAGCAGCAAGCTGCGGGGGTGTCGCGGGGAGATTGAGGCGATGCTGGCGGCGGCGGGCGAGTGGGAGCGGTTGTCATTAGGGGAACGATATGCGCTGACGCGGGCGGTTTGTCTGCGGATGCCGCCGTCGGAGACCCGGCAGGGGAGTCAGGGTGTTGCGGCGAAGGTAGGATTGCTGATGAGGGAGGTGTGGCCGCCGACGCGGCCGTGGGAGGTGATGAAGGTGTGGGCGGGGTTGCCGCGGCTGGCGTCGGAGTTTACGGGGAGATACCGACCGGGAGCGAAGGCGGTGGTGTTCGGGCACACGCATCGAGCGGCGTTGTGGCGGCGGGGCGGGCGGTGGCTGGTGAACACGGGAGGGTTTGTGACGTTCAGTCGGCCGTGGCGGGTGACGTGGGATGGGGAGGGGATGGTGATTGAGCGGATTCGGGTGAAGGGTGGGGCGTTTGGGGTGGAGGGGAAGCGGGTGGTGGCGCTGGGGTGATGGATTGCCGTGAGGAATCGGCGTGCGGGGTGCGCCCGGGGAATCTGCGATTGCGTATCGAGAAGGAAGGAGCGTTTCCGCAGAAGACATGATCCGCAAAACTAAAATCATCGCGACCCTTGGGCCAGGCACCCAGACATTAGAGAAGATCGAGGCGTTGCTGCGAGCTGGAGCGGGGATTTTCCGGCTGAACATGAGTCATGCGGAGCCTGCGTGGTGCCGTGCGGTGACGGCGACGGTGCGGGAGGCGAGTGCGCACACGGGGATTGATGCGGCGGTGCTGATGGATTTGAAGGGCCCGACGATTCGGACGGGGGATCTGGCGGCGTCGGTGATGCTGAAGAAGGGGGATCAGGTGGAGTTCACGCTGTCTGGGGCGGCGGCGACGCTGCCGGTTTCGACGAGTGTGAATTATCCTGGGTTGCATGCGGACGTGAAGAAGGGTGACACGGTGCTGGTGGACAACGGGATGCTGCACATGAGGGTACTGGAGACTGGGCCGGAGCGATTGATTTGTGCGGTGCTGACGGAAGGGAAGCTGGGGTCGCGGAGGCACATCAACTTACCGGGGATCCGGGTGAATCTGCCGCCGCTGACGGACCGGGACCGGAGTGATATTGCGCTGGGGAAGGAGATTGGGGTGGACTGGGTGGCGATGAGTTTTGTGCGGGACGGGAGCCATCTGCAGCTGCTGAGGAAGGAGTTGGGTGTGGCTGGGCTGGAGGCGAAGGTGATGGCGAAGATTGAGGATCAGCAGGCGGTGGCGAATCTGGATGGGATCATTGATGCGGCGGATGCGGTGATGGTGGCGCGCGGGGATCTTGGGATTGAGGTGCACATGGAGGAATTGCCGGTGGTGCAGAAGCGGATTGTGAGCCGGTGTATCCATCGAGGGAAGCCGGTGGTGGTGGCGACGCACATGCTGGAGAGCATGGTGACGAATCCTGTGCCGACGCGGGCGGAGGTGACGGATGTGGCGAATGCGGTGATGGAGGAGGCGGATGCGATTATGCTGAGTGGAGAGACGAGTACGGGGGCGTATCCTGTGGAGTGTGTTCAGGTGATGGACCGGATTGCGCGGCGGATGGAGGCGTGGGACCACACGCCGAGTCTGGCGAATCATGCGGCGATCACGAATGAGAAGCAGCGGATTGTGAGGGCGGCGGTGGATCTGGCGGACCGGATTGAGGGGGCGGCGATCATTGTATTCACGCAGCGGGGGGTGCTGGCGGGTTATGCGGCGTGGTTCCGGCCGCAGAAGGCTCCGGTGTTTGCGATGTGTCAGACGACGGCGGTGGCGCGGCCGCTGCATCTGCTGAGGGCGGTGCATCCGGTGGTGATGCCGTTTGATCCGGCGCAGCGGGAGGCGTCGACGGCGGCGGCGGTGGCGTTGCTGAAGTCGCGGCGGTTGTTGCGGGAGGGGGGGACGGTGGTGATCATCAGCGATATTCTTGCGGAGGAGGCGGCGATGGATTCGATCATGGTGCGGAAGGCGTGAGGCGGCCTGAATTCCCGTGAAAAATTGCTTTTCGGTATGGGTATCGGCGTGGTAAGTGCTTAAGTACCGCGAGGGGATATCCATTGCGGATGACTTCACGACCATGAAAAAAACCTGTTTCCTGACGCTGATTGCTGCTGAGGCACTGACCCCGATGACGAGTCGGGGGCAGAGTGCTGGCCCTGTGATCGGGTATTACCGGGTGGATGTTCCTGCCGGGCAATCGGCGTGGGTGTGTGGATTGGTGACGATGACGGAGTTTCAGGCGCAGGCGACGTCGGTGGCTCCGGGAGTGCCGCTGGCGGATGGGACGCCGACGTCGGTGATCACGCAGTCGGCGGCAAATTGGTCGGCACCGTTTCCACTGCATTACGTGGAGATTCTGAGTGCGGGGGCGGCGCAGGGGGCGGTGCTGGACATTGTTGGGAGTACGGCGACGACCGTGCGGGTGCGTGGGGCGATTTCGGGGACGCCGGTATTCTGCATTCGGAAGCACGCGACGCTGGCGACGATTTTCAAAGGGCTTGGGGGGATGGTGGATTTTCAGGATTCGCTGACCCTGTATAATTCCGACAATTCGCTGAGTTCGTATTTTCCTGCGGGCGGTGGGAACTGGGTGGCGGAGGATTTTTTCACGCCGGCGAATGACACGGTGATTTATCCCGGGCAGGGATTTATTCTGTCGTCGACGCCTGACACGGTGATTACGATTGGTGGTGGGGAGGTGGCGTATGTGAAGAGCGGGCCGACGCAGGTGCCGGTGTACCGCGGGCAGACGAATGTGGTGGGGCCGATCACGCCGCTGGTGGCGACGAGTCCTGCGGATCCGCTGTATGGGTTGACGTCGACGAGCACGGTGGCTGGTGGGAATCTGACATTGGGGTCATTGGGGCTGACGAATTCCGGGTTGGAGGAATTTGTGGATTCGATCACGCTGTTTCTGCAGGGTGGGGAGTTGAATCCATCGGGGTCATATTATGTGGGGTTGGGGACGGTGTATGCGGATGACTTTTTCACGCCTGCGGATGACGCGTTGTTGAGGAATGGGGCGGCGGTGATTATTTCTGCGGAGAGTGCGGATCGGGTGTGGAAGCAGACGCCGACGTATCCTGGGGCGGGCAACTGAAGGCGAACAATTTAATGAAGAAACATATGATGACACGTTTTGCACAGATGACATTTGGGGCCGTTGTGGCGGGGGCGTTTGCTGGCGGTGCTGAAGCGGCCTTGGTGAATATTGCGTCGAACAGTTTTTCCGGTGCTGGGCGGTTGGTGACGACGAGTGCTGGGTTGCCGCTGGCGTTTGGGTCGATTGTGAGGATTGGGACATTTCCGACGGGGATTCCTGCGGCGACGAGTTTCAGCGTGGTGAGTTCGGCGTTTGTGCCGATTGGGGAGAGTTCGACGGATGCGAATGACGGGACGAATGGGCCGTTGACCATCAATGACGTGAACACGCCGAATCCGAGTGCGGCGCGCGGGCATTATGCTGGGACGATCAACTCGGTGCAGAATTCTGATCCGCGGTTTGCGACGGCGAGTCGGTTGTATGTGTTTGTGCTGAATGCGCCGCCGGAGACGATGGCGAGTGCGACCGAGTGGGCGATTTTTTCGGATGCGTCATGGACGATTCCTGCGTCGGGGACGCGGACGATGGCGACGAGTGCGATCACGGATGCGTCGGAGGTGTTTCTGGGTACTTATGATGGGACTAATGCTAAGATTCTGATGGTGCCGGTTCCTGAGCCGGGGGTGGCGATGCTTTCCGGTGTGTTTGGGTTAGTGTTGCTGATGGGCGGGCGTCTGCGTCGTTGAGGGCGAGTGGTGACATTGGATATGCCTGCTGAGCGAGATATCGGCGGGGCTGGGAGCGTGTATGCACTCCTGCGTGGGATGGCATTGTGTTTGGTATGGAGTGGAGTGGTGAGAGGAGGAGGGGAGGATCGACCGGGGATTGTGTTGTGCATGACGGACGATCATGGGTGGGGGGATGTGGGGTATAACGGGTTGAGGAAGATTGGGACGCCTGAATTGGATGCGATGGCGGCGGCGGGTTTGAGGTTTGACCGGTTTTATGCGCAGCAGAGTTGTTCACCAGCGCGGGCGTCGGTGATGACGGGTCGGCATCCGAATCGAATGGGGGTATTCTGGCCGGGGATGCCGCTGCGGCGGAATGAGGTGACGGTGGCGCAGGTGCTGGAGCGGGCGGGGTATGCGACTGGGCATTTCGGGAAGTGGCACTTGAATGGCGTGGCAGGGCCGGGGAAGGTGATAGGGGAGGATGATCCGTTGTCGCCGCGGCGGTTTGGGTTTGGGGAGACGTTTTCGGTGAGCAATTATTTTGAGAGGGACTGGACGTTTGGGAGGAATGGGGTGGCGGAGAAGGCGCGTGGGGATGGATCGGAGGTGATTGTGGCGGAGGCGTTGCGGTTTATTGGTGGGGCGGTGGAGCGACGGCAGCCGTTTTTTGCGGTGGTGTGGTTTGGGAGTCCGCATGTGCCGCATCAGCCATTGCCGGAAGATTTGAAGGCGGCGGGAGGGTCTGGGTATTACGGGGAGTTGATAGCGGTGGATCGGGCGATGGGGAAGTTGCGGCGGGGGTTGCGGGGGTTGGGGGTGGGTGAGAGTACGATGGTGTGGTTTTCGGGGGACAATGGTGGGTGGATTGATCCGGAGCATCCGGAGGCGAACGGGACGAATGCGGGGCTGCGGGGGAGGAAAGGGGACATGTGGGATGGTGGGTTGAGGGTGCCGGGGCTGGTGGAGTGGCCGAAGCGGATCAAGCCGGGGGTGACGGCGGTGCCTGCTGGGCTGGTGGACATTCTGCCGACCGTGGCGGATGTGCTGGGACTGACGTTGGATCCGGAGGTGGCGCTGGACGGTGTGAGCCTGCGGGGATTGATGGAAGGGACGATGACGAGTCGGCCGCGGCCGCTGGGATTCTGGCAGTTTGCGGGCGACCAGGGGCGATTGACGGAGGACTCAGGCCCGTCGGCGTGGAGTGACAACCGTTATAAGCTGGTGAAGCCTGGGCGGGAGAGGTGGGAGCTGTATGATGTGTTAGAGGACCGCGGGGAGACGAGGGATGTGGCGGCGGGTCATCCGGAGGTGGTGGAGCGGATGAAGGCAGGGCTGAGGGAGTGGCAGGCGTCGGTGATCCGGAGTTATGGGGCGGGGGAGGGGAAGGCGCGGTGAGGGTGTTAGATGTTAGTCGGAGATGAAGATGGCGCGGGTGCCGGGTTGGCGGCGGGTGAAGGCGGCGATTCCGAGGCAGCCGCACTGGCGATGGCTGCTCTCTATCAAGTTGATGATGAGGAGCGGGGGGTGTGGGCTTTACCCTGGAGATTCAGACATCAAGATTGACGGGCATGGTTTCGCACGCTAGCGGTCCGAAGAAGTGAATTGGTGGGGGGCAGACAGTTGCCGGAGGGATGGGAGAGGGGCGGTCTGCCGCGGCTAATCAGAGTGAGGCGGCGAAGGCTTCGAGGGAATCGGAGACAATGGCGGCGCGAAGGAGAGCGCGGAGTTTTTCGGGATCGGCGATGGCGTTGAGGGAATCGCGGAGGCCGTCCGGGATGGGGCCGAAGCGGAGATCGAGGGCTTCGAGGACGGATTGGCGGCTGGCGGCGAGGGTGCCTTCCTGGCGGCCTTCTTGGCGGAGATGCTGGGCGAGAGTCATGGCGCTGGTGCGGTGGGCTTGGTTGCGGACACCTTCAATTCTGCGGAAGACGAGGGGCCTGTCAAATGGGTCGGTGCGATCGAAGACGTAGGGGATGAAGCGGTCGAAAAGGCGGCGGGAGACATGGGAGAGGAGGTTGTTGTCCCAGACGGCGTTGTCGAGGAGGAGACCGATGGGTTCGGC
>QQNF01000028.1 GCA_003402705.1 Verrucomicrobiota bacterium
CCAATCCGTCCTCGAAGCCCTCGATCTCCGCTTCGGCCCCATCCCCGACGGCCTCCGCGACTCCATCGAAGCCATCGCCGATCCCGAAAAACTCCGCGCCCTCCACCGCGCCGCCATCGTCTCAGACTCGCTCGACTCCTTCGCCGCATCGCTCTGAGCCCCCGCCATCCACAATGGCACACCGGGCAATCGGATCCTCTCCGTCCAGGCCCCTCATTGCCAGCGACCGGCAGACTTTGCGAGGCGATCGCTAGCCGTACCGAAGCAAGACGGCCAGTTGCCAGGGCTGCCCGCGGGTTCACACTCCGCCTCGGCTCCCCGGACGCCGCCACCATCCATCGCGCCTGCACGCCCGCCACATTCCCCTGCCACCCATTCCCCTGCCATTCCTCTCCGTTCCAGCCACCCATTCCCCTGCCACCCAAAAAATAAGCCCATCCCCGCGCTCCGCAGGGACGGGCTCTTCACTTTACTCACCCTCAGGCGTCCTTGCTAGCACGCAGGATCTGCGCGAGCACATACGGCAGAATCCCGCCTGCACGGTAATAATCAATCTCCACCGGCGTATCCAGCCGCACCACGACTGGCACATCAAATGACGCACCACCCGCCGGATGCACCCGCAGCACCGCCTCGCTCTGCGGCTTGATGTCGTTAGACACGCCCAGCAGGTCATAGGTCGCACCGCTCAACTCCTTCACCTTGTCGTAGTCCGCCTTGTCCTTGAAGTTGCACGGCAACACGCCCATCCCGACAAGATTGCTCCGGTGAATCCGCTCGAACGACTTCGTGATCACCGCCTTGACCCCAAGCAGGTTGGTGCCCTTGGCCGCCCAGTCGCGGCTCGAACCCATCCCGTAGTCTTCGCCACCGATGATCACCGTCGGCGTACCCGCTTTCTGATAGGCCAGCGCCGCGTCGTAGATACTGACCTCTTCACCCGTCGGCTGAAGCAGCGTGCTTCCACCTTCCTTGCCCCCGAGCATCAGGTTCTTGATCCGCACGTTGGCAAACGTCCCCCGCGTCATCACCCGGTCATTGCCCCGGCGGCTGCCGTAACTGTTGAAGTCCGCCGCCGTCACCCCGCTGTCGCTCAGGAACTTCCCAGCCGGGCTGTCCTTCTTGATGTTCCCCGCAGGACTGATGTGGTCCGTCGTCACCGAATCCCCGAAAATCCCCAGCGGACGCGCCCCGGTAATCTCCGTGATATCCCCCGGCGTCATGCTGAACTTCGAGAAGAACGGCGGCTCCTGGATGTACGTCGAATCCCGATCCCAGTCGTACACCAATCCCGTGGATCCCGTGATCCCGTTCCACTTCGGATTCTGCTCCGCAAAGCCCGTGTACAGCTTCTGGAAGACCTCGGGCGATAGCGCCGAACGCATCGCCGCATCAATCTCCTGACCCGTCGGCCAGATGTCACTCAGAAACACCGGCTCGCCATCACTCCCCGTCCCGAGCGCCTCTTTCGTCAGGTCAATGTCCACCGTCCCGGCAATCGCATACGCCACCACCAGCGGCGGCGACATCAGGAAGTTCGCCTTGATGCTCTGGTGCACCCGAGCCTCGAAATTCCGGTTCCCCGAAAGCACCGACGCCGCCACAATGTCCTCGGCCCGCACCACATCCTCAATCCCCTTGTCCAGCGGCCCGGAATTCCCGATGCACGTCGTGCACCCGTACCCAACCGTCTGGAACCCTAGCTTGTCCAGCTCAGTCTGCAATCCTGTCTTCGTCAGATAGTCAGTCACCACGCGCGATCCCGGCCCGAGGCTCGTCTTCACCGACGGATTCACCGTCAGTCCCTTCGCATTCGCCTTCTGCGCCAGCAGACCAGCCGCCAGCATCACGCTAGGATTGCTCGTGTTCGTGCAGCTCGTGATCGCCGCAATCAGCACACTCCCGTGTGTGATGTTGTCCTTAATCCCGCCCTTCGAATCCACTGTCACTTCCCACGCAGGATATCCCGCCCCAGGCGGCGCGTCCGCCGTGCTCGTCCCCGATTGACCCGACAACGCACCAAGAATCGCCACGTCAGGCACTTCGTCCAGTTCCTCGACCGGCCCACTCAGCGGGGTCTTGCCGTATCCATCCGGCGCAGCCTTCGTCAGCAGCCCGTTCCACGTCTGCTTCAGCGCCGCCACATCAATCCGATCCTGCGGACGCTTCGGCCCCGCCACACCCGGATGCACCGACCCCAGATCCAGTTCCACCACCTGCGTGTAATCCACCTCGCCCTGCTGCGGAATGCCCCACAACCCCTGCGCCTTGCAGTACGCTTCCACCACCTCGCACTGCTCCGCCGACCGACCCGTCCCTTTCAGATAACCAACCGTCGCCTCATCAATCCCGAAGAAGCCCATCGTCGCTCCATACTCCGGAGCCATGTTCGCAATCGTCGCCCGATCCGGCACACTCAGTGCAACCGCCCCTGGCCCGAAGAACTCCACAAACTTACCCACCACCTTCGTCTTCCGCAACACCTCGGTCACCCGCAGCACAAGGTCCGTCGCCGTCACGCCCGCCTGCAGTTCGCCCGTCAGATAAACCCCCACCACTTCCGGCACAAGGAACGTCACCGGCTGCCCTAGCATCCCCGCCTCAGCCTCAATCCCACCCACACCCCAGCCCACCACACCCAGCCCGTTGATCATCGTCGTGTGCGAATCCGTCCCCACTAGCGTATCTGGATAATACACCCCATCCTTCTCCAGCACGCCTTTCGCCAAGTACTCCAGGTTCACCTGGTGCACAATCCCGATCCCCGGCGGCACCACCTTGAAGGTGTCAAACGCCTGCTCGCCCCACTTCAGAAACTGATACCGCTCCCGGTTCCGATGAAACTCAAGATCCAGATTCCGCGACAGCGAATCCCCAGTCCCCGCAAAATCCACCTGCACACTGTGGTCCACCACCAGATCAACCGGCACCAGCGGCTCAATCAGCTTCGGATTCCCACCCATCCCGTGCACCGCACTCCGCATCGCCGCCAGATCCACCAGCAGCGGCACGCCCGTGAAGTCCTGCAACACAATCCGCGCCACCACGAACGGGATCTCATAATCCCCCGGCACCTTCGCATTCCACGCCGCCAGATTCCTCACGTCCTGCTCGGTCACTTTCTTCCCGTCACAGTTCCGCACCAGCGATTCCAGCACAATCCGGATCGACGTCGGCAACCGGTCCAACTGCGGCGCAATGCCGGATTCCCGAAGCGCAGGAAGGGAATGATACTTGCCGGTCTTGCCGGACGCCGTGGTGAATTCTCTAAGGGTGGTTTGCATGACGAATTGGTGAAAACGACTGCCTTTTCATCCGCCGCGCACGCTCTCGCGCAATCGGATTTCCCCGCCTCCCGCTACGGCCGCCCGGACCTTCCGGACGACCGCTCCCCCGCCTCCGCAGCTCACTTCTTCAGCGCCTCGCTCGCCTCAACCCCCTTCGCATTCGAACGCCGCTTCCCTTCCCAATTGTCAATCTGCTGCTTCTGCAGCGCCTTGTTCGAATCATCAATGTTCTTCAGGTAATCGCCCTTCGACATCACCTTCGGTTTCCCCGACGCCCGCTGCTCGAGACCCGCATCGTTCCGCGCCGGAGCATCGCCACCGAAATTCTGCAGGATCTGCGGCGGATCAAACTCCCCGCCAATCACCGTGTTCCCCCGATGGAACGCATACCGGCTCTCCCCCTGCTTCACAATCACCGTCGCCGTCCCCGCAATCCCCCCGGTCTCAAACACCCCCCTCGGATCCGTGCTCCCGCTCTGCACCACCTTGCTCTGGCTCCCCAGCGCCTTCACATCCGCATCCGACACCGCCTTCCCGCCCGCCGCATCGGTCACCGTCACCCGCACCGTCCCGCTGCTGTTCTCCTTCACTTCCAGCTTCAGCGCCGACACCAGCACCAGCCCGCTCGTGAACAGATTGTCCCCACGCACAATCGCCAGATACGCCCCTTCCTCCTTCACCGGCAGCGTCAGCTCTTTCTGCTTCACCGCAAAATCCTTCCCGTCTCCCAGCACAAACGCTTCCCCACCCTCCGGCGCGATCCCCGCCAGATTCACCCGCGTGATGCTGCTGAGGCTCTTCTCCCGCAGATACAGCTTCATCAAATCCACCTTGTACAACTGCACCGCTCCCTCACGAATGTTGCGGTAATCCAGCGTCAGCTTCACCGGCTCGCCAGGCTTGAACACCATCACCTCAGGCAGCGTCACCCGCTTCTCCTCAAACAACGCAATCGCCTCCGCAGCATCCTCGTACACGCCCTTCACCTTGCTGTACCACTCAATCGCCAGCGCCGGCTGCCCCTGCGCATGATGCACCTGCGCGGTCACATACCGCGCATAATCCCGGTCCTTGCTCTCCCCGTTCGCCACCGGAGCCGCCGCCGCCAGCGCCTTGTCAAACGCCCCCTGCCAGAAATACCCCAGCGCCGCCATATACTTGAAACTGTCCGCAAACCCGCCCCCCGCGTGCCGCTCCGCTCCCGCCGTCGCCGCCGCCACCATCCCCGGATAATCCTTCAGCGCAAAATGCACATTCACCATGCTGAACGCCACATCGTCCGCCTGCTCGTCCTCAGGATACAGGGTCGCATAACGCTGCAGCAGCCCAAGGCTCTTTCCTAGCAACCCAACCTTCTCCAGCTTCGGCTGCCCGCGCCGCACCGGCAGCTTCTCCGCCTCGGGTGCCCGCGTCGACAGGCTCTGCGCCAGCCCGCTCAGCGAATCCATCACATCCCGGCTGTCAGGATACCTCGACCACAGCACTTCCTGAAACGCCACGCTCCCCGCAAAATCCCCGTTATCCTCCAGCACAACCGCCAGCCCCGCATCTTCAAGAAACGCCCCGTCCAGCGCCGCCCGGAAAACCGTCGCCGCACGCTCGAATTCCCCTAACTTCCGATACGCCGGCCCCACCTTCAGCAGCTTATCAAACGGAATCACCAATCGCGGATGCCGCTCGCTCAGCAGCTCGAACGCTCCAATCATCGCCCGCGCATCCCCGTCAGCCGCTTCCGCCAGAATCCACAGCCGCATCCGCGCCATGTCCCGTTCCTCATCCTGACTCAACTTACCGCCCGCCAGCGCATCCAGATGCCCCAGGCACTCCGCCCCCTTGTTCTGCGCAAATCTCAATCGCGCCAGCTCAAGGTGCTCCGCCCGGTTCATCTGATACGCATCCGGACTCGCCACCCCCGGAGCCAGCACCGTCAGCACCCCTGCCACACCCCGACGGCACCTCGCAGGATCATAAGGATCCGCAATCTCCGCCGCACGCACCGGCCACACGCCCGGCGTCAGCGCAATCACATCATAACTGATATCCTGAATCGTCCCCGGTCCATACCGCAGCCGCAACCGGTTGCCCGTCCGCTCCACCCGGTCCGCATTGTGCCGCAGGCTCCCCTCCACCAGCAGGCAACCCGCAGGAATCTCTTCGTCAATCTGCAGGAAATTCCCGTGCGACTGCCACGTCGGATCCGGATGATTGCTCACCTTCACCACCACATGCACCAGTTGCCCATACGCCGCCTGCGTCACCGGCGAACTCCCCGCCGCCCCTAGCCGGATCCCGTCCGTCACAAAATTATCGTGCAGATATAGCCTTCCCCCGATCTTCGGATACTCCCACGTCTTCGGATCGTCCGGCGCAACCTCCCGCTCCACCGCCGCAATCACCACCGCCGGAGCCGCCCCGCTCACCCGGATCACCAACCGGCCATCCGCTGGCATCGGCACCAGTTGCCCCGGCATCACTTCCACAGCCTGCCCTCCTGACAACACTTCCACCCGATCCCCCGCCGCCGCCCGCGGCAGCGCCTTCGCATACTCCGCCAGCGCCTGCATCACCTGCCCCCGACACCTCGTCATCCCCCCCGGCGCACTCGCCGCCGCATTGATCAGCCACATCGCAATCCGCCGCGCCTCCGGCGCCGCCGGACTCAGCCGCGCCACACACCACAACGCCGCCGCCGTCGCTTCCTCCGGCGCATTCAACCCAGCCACGGTCTTCGCCCCTGGCCAGAACAAGGTCTCCTCACCCGCCGCCGTCTTACCCGCCGTCCCCGTCTTCAGCAGCTGCACCAGCACTTCCTTCGCCTCTTCCTCCCGGCCCGCATGAATGAACGCCGCACACAACCGCGACAACGCCACCGGCGTCAGGGTCTCCCGCGCCCGATACAACGGATTCAGCACCGAAAAATCCGCCTGCCCAGCCGCCGCCAGCGACTGCAGCGTCGTCGCCTTCCGCTCGAAATCCGTCGCCCCGATCCCCCGATACCGCCCCGCCACAAATGCCGCCGTCCGCTTCAGCATCATGTCACTAACTACCGTCCCCGCCGCCTTCGCTTCCAGCAGCGCTCGCCAGGTGAACGCCGTCGTCAGCAACCCGGGCGAAATCCCGATGTTCTCCCAGCTCCAGCCACCCTCCGACTCTGTCACCGCCAACTCCGCCGTCAGCAGCGCCATCCGCCCATCCAGCGCCCGCTTCACCGTCTCATCCGTCGCCCCCGCCCGCGCCGCCAGCACATGGAGCAACGCACTCGCCGGATGCTGCGGTTCACTGGCATCATGCAACTCTCCGCCAGCATCAAGCGATGCCCCCGGAAACGACGCCAGATCCGCCGCCTTCACAATCCTCACCCCCACCGCTCCCTCGCCCGCCGGCAGGGTCAGCACATGCTCACCCTGACCAAAAATCCCGCCCACCGGCACCACCACCGGCACCTTCAGCGTCCGTGTCCGCAACACCCCGCGCCACTCCACGTCACCCACCGCCACCGTCACCGGCCGCTGACCCCGACCCACCCCAGCCACCACTCCCCATCCCGGAACCCCAATCGGTATCGCCGCCCAGTCAGCCCATGGCACCGGACACGTCGCCTGCGCCCGCACCACCACCGTCCGCCCAGGCTCAATCGCCGGGATCGTCGCCAGCGACACCACTCCACCCGTCATCACCGTCGCCGCCGTCGCCGCCGTCGTCTCCCCTGACAAATTCGTCACCACCACCGGCATCGCAAACTCCTGCCCCGGCGTCACTTCGTCAGGCACCACCGCACGAACCCTCAGCTTCGCCTTCGACGGAATCACCAGCACGTCCCCAGCCATCAGCGAGGCCCCGTCCACCGCATACGCCACCACCACCGCCCCATCCCCACCCGCCGCCAGCTCCCCCCGCCCCACCCCACCCCCACCGGGCTTCAATACCCTCATCCACCCAGCTCCCGCCTCCGCCTCGCCCGCCGCCCCGCCCATACCTCCAGACCGCGCCACCACCGCCTCATCACGCCACCGAATGTCAGGCACACCCTCCGTCCGGATCTTCACCTCAATCCCCAGCGCATCGGTCTTTATATCCTTCAGCCCCGGATTGATCACAAACACCCCGCGCTTCACCGCATCGCCCACCGCAAGGAATCCATTGCCCACCGCAAAATCGTCATTCAGGTCCGACAGCGCCGTGTTGCTAGTATTGAATGACAGCTCCGTCTGCTGAATCGCATACAGCTGCTTGATGTTGTTATCCGTCAGCACCACCTTCTCTTCCGTCTTCTGCACCGTGATGCCCGTGTGGAAAAACGCCACGCTGCTGTCGAGACTCAACCCCGTCGCCCGCGTCGGCACCACCACCCGCGGCATCGCCGTCAATCCACCCGCCCCACCCGACACCCACGCCTGCGCCACCACCGCCGCCGCCACCGGCCGCCCCGCCAGATCCGTCGTCCGCACCACATAACCGTTCCCGTCCTCCCTCAGCTCCAGCCGCAATCCGCTCCGCACCTCAAACGGCCGCGACGCCACATGCACCTGCCGGCCATCCACCGCCGCCACCGTCACCCGGAAATTCGGCGCATGCACCGCCAGCACCGGAATCTCCAGCTCATTCACCCCAGCCTTCAGCGCCACTAGCTGATGACTGAAAAACTCCTGCGCGTGCACCGTCACCAAGGCATTCGGATGCGCAAACCCCGACTGAATCCTCAACTTCAGCACCTGCCCCGCCACCAGCGGCTCCGCCGGCCCCAGCACCCGCAGCACCGCATCCTTTTCGCCACCCACCGACCGCAGGCTCGTCTCCGCCTTGATCTCATGCCCCTGCTTGTCCTTCCCTGACAACTTCAGCACGTAATTCCCCGGCTGCGGCAACGTCAGCGCCATCGCCGCATCCCCGCTCTCCCCAATCACCACCTCGCCATCAAGTATCACTTCATCCTTCGCCTCCCGCACCGGCGCACTGATCCACGGCACTCCTTCCAGCACCCGACTCGGCACCGCCGCACCCCGTCGCGCCACCGTCAGCTTCACCGTCCCCGCCCACCCGCGCTCGTCATAACGCCGCGCCATCACCTTCATCTCAAACTGCTCGCCAGCCAGCACCATCTCAGGCAGCACCCCGAACGCCAGCCCGTATTCATCCGCCCTCACCTCATACCTCGCCATCCCCCCGATCGCCCCACCCTCTTGATTCGGCAGCGCCTGCCGCCCCGTCGGCCGCAGCACCACCGTAAACTGCCCGGGCACCACCGCCGGACTCTCAAACGCCACCACCCCATTCACATCACTCGTCCGCTTCTCCTCACGTCCATCAGGCAGCACCAGCGAAACCGCTTCCCCCGCCGCCGGCAACCCATTCGCCCACTCCAGCACAAAATACCCCTTCGCCGTCTCCCCAGCCAGATACCGAGGCCGCTCCATCACCGCTCGAATCCCTAACGCCGCACTCGCCGCCTCCTCCGCCACCGTAAACCCTCCCTGCACGCTCTCCTTCTCATTGAAAATCCTCACTTTGTACTCCCCGTCGAACGCCGACGGCGGCAGCGTGAAACTCCCGCGGCACATCCCCAGTTCATCCCACACCGCCGCTCCTTCATAAAGTAAACGCCCATCCGGCATCTGCGCCCGCCACTTCCATCCCTCTCCAGCCGCCATCACCGGAAACGCCCCCTCGCGAATCTCCCGCCGCATCGCCACCCACTGCACCACCCCACCGGCCCCGTACGACCCACGGTCAAACACCACGCGCGACATCTTGTCCGTCGCCGTACTCAACCCCAACCCCGCCATCGACAGATAACTCCCCGCCATCCCCCGCGCACTGCTCACCAGCACCCTCACAGTCTCCGCCGTCTCAATCCCCTCCGGCTTCGCCCGGAAAACCCCGTCCGCTCCCGTCTGACCCGACGCCATGATCTTCTCCCCGTCACTCAGCAGCACCGCCGCGCCACTCACCGGCTTCTTGTCAGCCCCGCTCGTCACAAATGCCAGCACTTCCCGCCGCGCCGACTCCACCACCACATCAATGTCACTCCGCACCACCAGCGTCGTCGCTTGCCAATCCTCCGCCTCCACCCTCACAATGCACGCCCCGCTCTGCCCGGCCGCAAATTCCACCGGAATATCCTGCTGCAACGCCCGGTACCGCGCAAAATTCTGCACCGACACCTCCCACGTCTTCTCCGGCGCAATCAGATCAATGTCCAGCAGGTCAATCGCATCCATCCGGTG
The DNA here is from genome assembly GCA_003402705.1 of Verrucomicrobiota bacterium. Taxonomy (GTDB): domain Bacteria; phylum Verrucomicrobiota; class Verrucomicrobiia; order Verrucomicrobiales; family V1-33; genus V1-33. Next base: position 9,512 of record QQNF01000028.1, read on the forward strand.
CCGACTCCGGAAAAACGCCTCCACATCCAGCGGATAACGACTCACCTTCACCTTCTCGATATTCCGCACACTGATCTTCACCGCCGGTGTCTCACTCAACCGGAACACACGCTCGCTAGCCACCGCTAGCGACTTGCTGCTCATCAGATCCACCCGCCGCTTCGCTGGGTCCGCCCACTTGCCCCACGTCAGCCGCTTGAACGCCGCCAGTCCGTCCTCCAGCCGCCCCAGTTCGTCACTCAGTATCAGCGCCGTGTTATACAATGCGAGCGACGCCTCCTCCGTCTCAGGATACTTGCCCGTCAGCCGCGTCCATTCCTCAATCGCCTTCTGAAACTCCGCAGCCGTTTCCGGATGCTTCTGTTCCTTCATCGCCTGCGCCGCCGCATAACGAAACTGCCCGTAGATGAACAGAATCTGCCGCGCCCGCGCCTCCAGTGGATACCTCACCAAAAACGCATCAAACAATTCCCGCGCCCGCTTCTCGTCACCAGACGCCACCGCCTCCAGCCCGCTCTGAAACTCCGCATCCACAATCCCGCTCTGCGCCCGCGGCCACTCCGCCCCGTTAGGATACGACGCAATATACCCCTGCCACTGCGCAATCGCCTCCGCATACCGCCGCTTCTCGAAATGCCGCTGCCCCACCCGGAACGCTCCCGCCTGCTGCCGCCTCACCAGATCCTCAGCCGGCGTCACCCCACTCACCCGGTCCGGCACCCGACTCGCCGCCGCCGCCCCGTCAAACTGATACACTTTCGCCCCGACGAAATCCCCCCACGCAGCCACCGCCTCCGCATCCCTATCCAATCGGTCCAGCGTCTTCGCCACCGCCTCCGCCGCAAGCGGAGCCGACCCATGCGCCGGAAAATCCTTCAGAAACCCACGCAACGCCGCCAGATATTCATCCGGCACATACGTCACCACCTCCGCACGACGCGGAAACGGCACCATCGTCACAAACTGCTGATGCGGACTCCCCAGCGGCCCCGCCTCACCTTGATCCCCCTGCACCGCCTGCCCCCGTTGCTGCATCGGCCGCACCTGCGCCATCATTTCCTCGGAATACGTCCGCACCTTCAGCCAGCGCGCATCACCAGCCATCGCCTTGTCAGGATCCCCCTCCGGCAGTCCCGCCAGCAACGCCAGCAGATCATCCGCCACCGCCCGCGCCTCCAACGCCCGATGCTGCGCCACCAGACTCCCAGCCAGCCGCAACCTTGCCTCCGCCCGCGCCTTGCCCGTCACTTTCGCCTCCACATTCTGCTTCCCCGCCCCCAGCGGCAGCACCCACCCCGGATCACTATACAGCAGCCACGCATTGAACGTCCTCTCCGCCGCCGCTTCATCCCCCGCCATCGCATGCAATCGCGCCTTCCTCAATAACACCTCCGACCGCAACTCCGCCGTCACCGGCAGATCCAGCACCTTATCATACAATACCGCCGCCTTCTTCCAATCCGGCTGCGGCGGCGTCAACTCTCCCGCCGCCACAGGATTGATCGCCTCCCCCGCAAACTCCAGCAAGCTCTGCACCAACCCATCCCGCCGACCCGGATCAAACGCCTCCGCCGCCGCCGCCGCATAAATCGCCTCCGCCTCCTTGTGCCGCTTCGCCTTCGTGTGCGCCGCCGCCGTCAGAAACCGCGCCTTCATCCCCCACGCCGAATCCCCAGGCACCTGCCCAGCCGCCGCCACCGCCTCGTCCGACTTCCCCGCCAGATGCAGGCTCAACGCCCTCAAATACGCCACCTCCCCAGCCGCCCTCGCCTCCAACGGCACTCCCGCCAGCGCCGCCGCCGCCTCCGGATACTTGCGCGACTGCAATAGCGCGACCGCATCGTCCACCGGACCGGCAGACAGGGTGCCGGCAAACGCCAGCATCAGCAGAATCAGATTTCGTTTCATCGGCGGGGGAATGGGGGGAGAGAAACTCGACAGCTCGTCCGACACTACAACTGCCGCCTCCATTGGACCACTTCCCTCTCAATCCGTTGACACGCTTCACCGGAATTCCTCCGCCGCGCGCAAATTTCCTGTCGGATCCCCGCCCGCAGCGGCGCTTTACCTCGAAATGCCAGACGACGACGTCTCCTCCCTGCTCCAGCGCTTCGCGGATTCCGGCTGCGACGCCTCGTTCGCCGCCCTCGTCTCCCGCTACCGCCACCTCGTCCACGGCGCAGCCCTCCAGCGTCTCAACAGCAACGCCGCCTTGGCCGACGACGTCGTTCAACGCGTCTTCATCAAACTCGCCACTTGCCGCATGGCGTCAGGCCACCCTCGAACGCTTCGGCTTCCGCCAGTCCGAAACCGCCGCCGCACCCTCCTGCCCCAACAGTTCATCCTGACATCTCTCTCCCCTCACAAAAAAAGCGCTGCCCCCGCCGGTTCATCGGCAGTGACAGCGCAAATCACGCAAATATTTCCAAGGTCAACTCACGCGCGCCGACGGCGCAGCAGCAGAACTCCCCCAGCAACCATTCCCAGCACCGCTCCCGCAGGCTCAGGAACCGCCACCAGATTCCCGCGGATCTCGCCACCCCCATTCGCCGACGTGTGCACGTTGATGTAAAAACGCCCGTCCAGAAGCGCCGCCACATCACCAGGAATGATCGCCACCGTCACACCCGTCATCCCGCCACCAGTCGCCGAAGGATTCCAGCCAGGCAGGGTGTTCAGCCCGTACTTCACCCCGGCATTCTGCGTGTACGACGCACTCCCGCCACTCGCCGTCGGCCCGTGAATGTGCGCCGCCGTCGCATTCCCCGTCAGATCGCCGAACCCATTCGCACTCCCGAATCCAAAGTTCAACGTCAGCACACTGCTAACGTCATCAAACGAAATGCCGCCAAGCACTTCGCCGCCGCTCCCGGCAATCCCGTTGACCGCCTGATTCTCATTCCCAGAAAGCAATCCAGCTCCAGCCTTCCCGAAGAGATCAAATTGAATGACCGCAGCGTTGGCAGCAGATGCCATCGCCATAACGCAGCTGATAAGTAGGGTTTTTTTCATGTGGTGATTTGCGTGTTTCGTATGTCAACCCGGACACACCACCCCGCCAGTTGTTGCAGAGATGAACAAAATGCACCGGATGCGTTTCATATTAATGCCTTAACGCCAAACGGTCAAGCTCCTCGGCCTTTCCGCGGATGCGGATCTCAGGCAAACATCCCGAGCACCGGCTTCCCCTTGTTCCCCACCGTAAACGGCCGCCCGCCCGCCGCCGTCACCGGCTCGTCCACCGCACATCCCAGCGCATGCCCGATCGTCGCATGCAGATCCCCCACCGTCACCGCCCCGCTCTCCGGGGACGCCCCGCGCTTGTCCGACGCCCCATGCACATACCCGCGCTTCATCCCCGCCCCGGCCAGCACCCACGAAAACACCCCCGGATGATGCCCGCGCCCGCCACCCTCGAACTCCGGCTTCCGCCCGAACTCCGTCGCCACCACCACCAGCGTCGTCGCCAGCAGCCCGCGACGTTCCAGATCACTAACCAACGCCGCAAACGCACGGTCAAACTGCGCCCCCTCATCCTCCATCCCCCCTTCCAGATCCCGGTGCATGTCCCAACCGCCGCTCTCCACCTCCACAAACCTCACCCCATGTTCCACCAATCGCCGCGCTAACAGGCATCCCTGCGCAAACCGCCCCGCCCCGTACGCCTCCCGCTCCGCCGCCCCCTCCTTCGCCAGATCAAACGCCGCCAGATCCTTCCCTTTCATCAACTGCATCGTGCTCTCGTAAAACTCCGTGTACGCCTTCACACTCCCATCCTTCACTTTCCCCTCAAACCCACGGTCCATCTCCCCTAACAACGCAAGTCTCGCCTCCTGCCGCTCGCCCGTCGCCCCCGGCACCACATTCCGCAACCCCTCCGCAGGATCCAGCACCGGCAACGGCGCCATCGTCGCCGGAAAAAATCCGTTCCCGCTCCCCGAATTCCGGTTCACACAAACCGTCGACGGCAGGGTCTCATGGCTCGCCCCCAGATAATGATGCGCCCACGACCCCAGCATCGGATGCACCACCGTCCCACGCTTCTCAAATCCAGTCCGCATCAGATACCTCGCCTGCTCATGCACGCCCACCTTCGCCGTCATCGACCGCACCACACACAAATGCCGCGCCACCTTCGCCGTCTCCGGCAGATACTCCGATACCTGAAACCCCGCACTCGTCCCCATCCCCTTCTTCGGCCCCTGCGACGGACCTTCCTTCGGATCAAAGGTGTCCAGATGACTCATCCCGCCTGACAAGGTCAGCATGATCACCGACTTCGCACTCCCGAACCCCGGCAGCTTCTCCCCTCCCGCACTCCGACCCACCCCGCTCGGCAGCACCGTCAGCCCGAACGCGCACTTCGCCAGCCGCTCCGCAAACGCACGGCGGCTCATTTCAGTCATTCCTCTCATTGGCAGTTTCATCGTCTTGTCAGAATGTTAGTTTGTCAGGGTTCAGCGGATAAAGAGAAACTCCCGGCTGTTCAGCAACGCCCACGCCACATCCCCCAGCGGCTGCCCTTTACCTAGCAGCGCCAACGCCCGCTCCTTCTCCCCAGCCTCCGGAGCCCGCCCCAGAAACGACCGGTACAACCGCTCCACCTTCCCCGCATCATCCTCCGCCGCCGCCGCATCCTTCATCACCACCGCACTCCCCGCCGTCACCATCTCCTGCACCGGCCCGTTCATCAGCGCCAGCACCTGTGGCACACTCCCGTCGACCGTGTTGCTGTCCGCCACCAGCCGGTCACTCTGCCCGAACAATCTCAGAAAATGCGTCTCCGGCGCAGGCTGCGGCAACTCCGACGCCCTCGCCAGCACCATCCCCCCACGCTGCTCCGGCGTCCGCCCCTCATAACTCGCCTCCAGCACCTGCGGATTCACCCGCGCATTCGCCCGCCCCTTCTTCCCTTTCCCCCCTCCCGCCGCCAGCACGCCCGGCCGCACGCCTTCCGACTCCATCCGCGCCATCATCCCCCTCACCACTTCCGCAGTCACCTCCCGCCCCGGCAGCGCAAACATCCGCAGTTCGTCGCCGCGCCGCAGCAGGCAGTCATCCACCCGCGTCCCCTCCGTCAGCACCATCACCGAATCCCACACCTGCTCCGAACTCATCCGCCGCACTAACGGCCCCGCAAACCGCCACTCACCACGCTCCCCCAGCGGCACACTCGCCGCCTCCCGCTGATACGCCGCCGTGTTATACAGAATCCTCTGAAACTCCCGCAGATCAAACTTCGCCTGCTTCAGATACCACGCAATCTGCGTCAGCAATTCCGGAATCACCGCCCCCTTCGGATCATCCAGATCACCCACCGGTTCCTGCACCGCCAGCCCGAACACTTTCTGCCACAACCGATTCGCCATCGCCGCCGCAAACCGCGGATTCTCCCGGTGCGTCAGCCACGCCGCAAACGATTCCCGCAACTTCCCCGGATCGCCCGTCTCCACACGATACGCCGCCCCCGCCGCATCGCCCTTCTCCCACGTGATCAGCGCCGGCTCCACCTTCCCGCCAGCCTTCGCATTGTCATAATGATAGTCCTCCGGATACTTCAGGCGGTTCGCCTTGCCATCCACCAGCTCGAACGCATTCGGCCCTAGCATCTGACCCGCCGCACCCTTCGGCACCGCACCCGATTTCGCAAACCGCCGGATCTTCTTCGCCAGATCCTCATGATACCCGTCCGTCGCCCCGAAAAACGCCGCCATCTGATAGAAATCCTTCTGCGTCCATTCCGCAAACGGATGGTCATGACACTGCGCACACGCCACGTTGGCCCCCAGAAAAGTCGTCAGCAGATTGGAAACACCGTCCAGCGGCATCTGCGCATCCCGCAGCAGAAACCCCGTCGCCCCATTCTCGCACAACCGCCCGTCCGCCGTCAGCATCTCCCTCACCAATTCATCCCACGGCCGGTTCATCGCAATCTGCGCCTTCAGCCAGTCCTCGTAAAGCCACGCCTTCGCTCCCTTCGCCGGATCATCCTTCACCCGCAGCATGTCCGCCATCCAGTTGAACAAATCCATCGCCGCTCCCGGCGAATGCAGCAGTTCGTCAATCAATCGCGCCCGCTTGTCCACCCGCCCGTCCGCCAGAAACGCCTCCACCTCCCCACGCATCGGCACCCGGCCCGCGATGTCCACATAAAGCCGCCTCACCAGCACCTCATCCCCCACCGCTCGCCCCGGCACCCGACCCGCCGCCTTCAACGCCCCCTCAATCGTCGCATCCAATCGCGCCGCCGCAGACGCCACCACCTCCGCACTCAACGGCGCACGCACCTGCCGCGCCCGGCACTCCTCCGCCACCCGTCGATCCGCCGCACTCAGCACCCCCACCGGCAACCGAACCGCCACCCCACCCGCCTTCTCAATCGTCACCACCCCCGATTCATACGCCAGAAACTTCCCCTCCACCACCGCACCACCACTCATCTTCCACCCGCGCATCCCCGCAGGATCAACCACCACAGACGCAGGCTTCTCCGCCACCTTCTCCGCCACCTTCTTCTCCTCCACCGCCGCCCGCTTCTCCACCGCCGCTTTCCTCGCCTTCCCCTTCTTCCCCTTCACTGGCGCTCCCTCCACCGCCCCCGCCAATACCGACATCAGGGCAATCATCGAAGTCAGGCGCAGAATCATCATAAAAAGCAGCAGGTTCCCTTCACTTTGATGCTGTTCACCCCCGCGTGGTGACAACTTTATTCCCCAACCACGCATCAACGGTCTTTCACTTCCTCCTCCCTTCTGGAATGAAAGCCGCCCGTGCGTTCCCTCCTCCACCCAGCCCCTCCCGCCCCTCGTCTCCCCGCCGACCGCATCACCCCGGCCTACCGCCGTCTCCGCCGTCAGGTCTTCTCAGGCATCTTCATCGGCTACGCCGCCTACTACCTCGTCCGCAAAAACTTCGCCCTCGCCATCCCCGACATCCTCAAAGACCACCCGGAATTCACCAAAACCCAGCTCGGTGCCGCCATGACCGGTCTCTCCATGGCCTACGGCATCTCGAAATTCCTCATGGGCTCAGTCTCCGACCGCAGCAACCCGCGCTGGTTCATGCCCCTCGGTCTCCTCCTCTCCGCCGCCATCACTTTCGCCTTCGGCACCATCCCCGCCATCTATTCCTCCCTCACCGCCATGATCGTCCTCCAGTCCCTCAACGGCTGGTGCAATGGCATGGGCTGGCCCCCCTGCGGCAAATCCATGGTCCACTGGTGGAGCACCACCGAACGAGGCCTCATCGTCTCCACATGGAACGTCGCCCACAACGTCGGCGGCGCCCTCGTCGCACGTCTCGCCCTCCTCGGCGTCGCCCTCTGGGGCTCATGGGACGCCAAATTCCACTTCCCAGCCTCCATCGCCGCCGTCACCGCCATCCTCATCATCTTCCTCCTCCGCGACTCCCCCCAATCCTGCGGACTCCCGCCCATCGAGGAATTCCGCAACGACTTCCCTCCAGACTACTCCCATTCCCAGGAACACATCCTCTCGTTCCGCGAAATCTTCCTCCACCACGTCCTCCCTAACCGCGCCCTCTTGGCCATCGCCTTCGCCAACGCCTTCATCTACTTCGTCCGCTACGGGGTCGTCGACTGGATCCCCACATACCTCCAATCCGCCAAGGGCTTCAACTTCAGCCAGTCCAGCATGGCATGGTTCGCCTTCGAATCCGCAGGCATCCCCGGCACCATCCTCTGCGGCTTCCTCTCCGACCGTCTCTTCCACGGCCGCCGCGCCCCAGCCACCATCCTCTTCACCGCCCTAACCCTCGCCGCCCTCGTCGTCTACGCCCTCAACCAGAACGGCCCGCTCTGGATCGATATCGCCTCCCTCATTGCCGTCGGCTTCTTCATCTACGGCCCAGTCATGCTCATCGGCCTCCACGCCCTCGACCTCGTCCCCAAAAACGCCGCCGGCACCGCCGCTGGCTTCACAGGCTTCTTCGGCTACGTCTTCGGCTCCGCCATCGCAGGCTCCGGCGTCGGCTGGATCGCCGACCACTGGGGCTGGCACGGGGTCTTCATCACCATGGCCCTCTGCTGTCTCCTCACCATCGCCTTCTGCTCCCTCACCATGCGCCCCTCCCGCACCTCCAACTCCCTCCCCTCATGACCTCCCGTCTCCTCACCACCCTGACTCTAGCATTCCTCTTCGCCCCAGCGGTTGCCGCCCCTCCCCTCGTCATCGCCCACCGCGGAGCTAGCGGCTACCTCCCCGAACACACGCTCGAAGCCAAAGCCCTCGCCCACGGCATGGCCGCCGACTTCCTCGAACAGGACGTCGTCCTCTCCAAAGACAATGTCCCCGTCGTCCTCCACGACATCCAGATCGACGCCGTCACCAACGCCGCCGCCCGCTTCCCCGACCGCCATCGCCCCGACGGCCGCTGGTACGCCCTCGACTTCACCATCTCAGAACTCCAGCAACTCTCCGTCACCGAACGCCGCGACCCCAAAACCAACCGCCCCGCCTTCCCTAACCGCTTCCCCGCAGGCGTCGGCGCATTCCGCATCCCCACCCTCGACGAGGAACTCGCCTTCATCGCCGGCCTCAACCACTCCACCGGCCGCCACACCGGCATCTACGTCGAAATCAAACAACCCGCATGGCACCGCAAACAAGGCCGCGACCTCAGCCGCGCCGTCCTCCCCATCCTCACAAAACACGGCTACCAATCCAAACAGGATCCCTGCTGGCTCCAATGCTTCGAACCCGACGAAGTCCGCCGCCTCCGCTCCGATCTCGCCTACCAAGGCCGTCTCGTCCAACTCACCGGGACCTCCCCCGCCGAAGCCGCCTCCCTCCTCTCCCCCGACGGTCTCCGCTCCCTCGCCTCCTTCGCCGATGCCATCGGCCCAGCCATCCCCAGCATCATCTCCGGTTCCTCACCAGATGACCGCAAAATCACCTCCCTCGTCCACGACGCCCACGCCGCAGGCCTCGCCGTCCACCCCTACACAATCCGCGCCGACAGTCTCCCCCCCACCGTCCGCTCCCTCGACGACCTCCACTCCCTCCTCTTCATCGACGCCAAAGTCGACGGTCTCTTCACCGACTTCCCGGACCGCACCTCCGCATGGCTCACCTCCCACCCCTCACCCTCTAACTAACCACACCCGCATTCCCCTGCCCCACACCCAGCCTCACGGCTTAGGCTCATCCGCCTTCACCTCTCCCTCTTTCGCCCCCTCGAACAGCTTCTTGTACTCCCCAAGCCCTTCCTTCTCAAGGTCCGCCACCGCCACAAACCGGATCGACGCCGAGTTGATGCAGTACCTCAAGCCGCCCATCTCCACAGGACCATCATCAAACACATGCCCGAGATGCGAGTTCGCCGTCTTCGACCGCACTTCCGTCCGGATCATCCCGTGCGTCAGATCCCGCTTCTCTGCCACTTCCGTCCCCTCCAGGGGCTTCGCAAACGATGGCCACCCACACCCGGAATCAAACTTGTCCTTCGAACTGAACAGCGGCTTGCCCGACACAATATCAACGTAAACCCCATCCCCGTGATGGTCGAAATACTCGTTCTGAAACGGCCGTTCCGTCCCGGCATTCTGCGTCACATGAAACTGCTCAGGCGTCAGCTTCGCGATCTGTTCCTTGAATTGTTCTTTCGGATCCATGGGCTTTTCAATCTTGGCTGTCTCCGCGCCGCTTCCCGGCACCGCAGCAGTAACGCTCGCCGCCGGCCGCACGGCTGTCTCTCCTTCCGCTTTCTTCTTCGCGTCATTCAACGACCACACCATGCCGCACCCAAGCAGCGCAGAGGTCAGCACAAGCCCGGCAAAGACTTTGAAATTGGTGGAGGTTTCACTGAAGGACATGGCAGGAGGAGGGGGTCGGGGTTCGGCAGTTCACCGTCGGTCGGAACCGACAGCTACCAACCATTCTACGTCTGTGGCTTGCCCGAGGCAAGCTCGAGCGCATGGCGCACGATTTTCTGATCGATCACCACCGGCAGCACAAACGGCCGCAGCGCCGGATCCGCGGGATACACCACATACACCGGAAAATTCGCCTTCCGCTCAAACCGCTCCAGACTCCGCACAATCGCCACATTCGGCGGCGTCGTCTCCTGCACATACCGCGCCTTCAGCATCGCCGTGTTCGTCCGTTTGAAATCCGCCATCACCTCATCCGCACCCGGAGCCTTGAACACCCGATTCTCGTTCAAATCACACGTCAGGCAGTTGTGCGTCGTGTAATCCACAAACACCGGCCGCCCACTCGCCCGCAATTCCGCCACCCGCTTCGGCGACCACACCGTCCAACCGTCATCACTCACCCCCGCCGCCACCGCCTTGTGCGCCGCCCCGCTCAACGCCAACCCAGTCGCCAGCGCCAGACATCCCAGCATCAGCACCCACGCCACCGCCCGCGTCCCCGCCTTCCGCACCGGTGTCGCCCAGTGCCCGTAAATCCACACGCCCACCGCCGCCAGCAGCAGCGCAAACAACAGCTTCACCCCGCCATCCGTCCCCGTCAGATTCATGAACCCGCTCATGAAATAAATCGCCGCCGCAAACATCGGAAACGCCAGCGCCTTCTTGAAGGTCTCCATCCACGGCCCCGGACGCGGCAACCGCTTCACCACCTTCGGCGACGTCGACAGCAGAACATACGGCAGCGCAATCCCCAGCCCGAACGCCGTCAGCAGCAGAAACTGCACAAACCCGGACTGCCCTAACGTGTACGCCATCGCCACCCCCAGAAACGGCCCGCTGCACGGGGTCGAAATCACCGTCGTCAGAATCCCGGAAAAAAACGACCCCGCATACCCTCCCTTGTCCTGCAAATCACCACCCACCGTCGTCAGCGAGGTCCCGATCTCAAACACGCCCCACAGATTCAACCCCAGCAGGAACAACACCGCCACCACCACCGCCGACCCCGGCGCACTCTGCGCCACAAATCCCCACGCCACATCCGTCCCGAACGACCGCTTCGCCACAAAAATCACCAGCCCCAGCACCCACACAAACGAGATCAGCCCCGCCGTGAACGCCGCCGCATGCATCACCAGCTTCCGCCGGTCCTGCCCCGCCAGCTGCGCAAACCCCATGATCTTATACCCCAGCACCGGAAACACACACGGCATCAGATTCAGAATGATCCCACCCAGAAACATCAGCCCCATCACCGACAAAAATCCCGGAGGCGCCGACGACTGCACCGTCCCCGCCTTCAGATCATTCACCGTCAGGTCACTCCGGTAATCCACAAAATCAATCCGCCCTTCCCCAGCTTCCCACTCGTCCGCACGATCCGCCACCGCCCCGCCATCGCCCGGCCCAACCTCCGGCTTCTCCACCACCGGCTTCTCCACAGCCGGCACCGCCTTCACCGCCGCCTCCGGAACCTTATACGCCAGCGCCGGCAGTCCACCACCCGCCAGCCATCCCTTCGACGCATGCAGAAACCCATCCGCCCCAGGCTTGTCAGGATCCAGCACCGCCTCGACTATCCACTTCCCTCCCTCCTGCCTCACCTTCTGCTTCTCGTTCGTCACTGTCGCCGTCCGGTCAAAATAATACACCTTCCCCGGATCCGCATTCGCACCATCTCCCGGCGTCAATGTCAGCGTCAGCACCCGCTTCTCCTCTTTCCCACCGTCAACCACCACCTCCTTCGTCGCCACCTCCGCGGCCACCGACCACGCCGCCGATTCCTGCGGCTGCACCGCCCGCACCGCCGCCGCCGCCTTCTCCACCTCCGCCACCACCACGGGCATCGCCGCCACCGGCAGCGACAACTTCAACTCCGCATCCTGCGGAATGCACGACCCCCCATCCTCACAAACCTGCCAGTCCGCCCGACCCGACAGCGTCACCGTCTCCCCCACCTTCAACCCCGCAGGCACCTTGATCTCCGTCAGCAGATACACCGTGCCCCCGTACACATGCTGATTCCCCACCTCCGTCTCCAGCGCCTCAGGCAACGGCCACACAATCGGCCCCGCACTGAATCCCTCCGGCAAGGTCCACCGGATCTTCGTCGGCATCCCCAGCCCAGGATTGATCCAGTACGTGTGCCAGTGCGCCGCATGCTCCAGCTTCAATGCCACCGTCACCGTCCCGCCAGGCACCACCCCGTCCGTCGCCGCCACCAGCGACGCCTTCACCTCCGCCCCCTCCGCCGCCTTCGCCCCGCCTCCCAGCAACCCTCCAACACCAAACGGATCAGGCTCCTGCGCCACCAGCGGCAGCACCCCAGCACTCAGTAAACTCAGGATCAGCGGAAACTTCATAAATTCAATGAGCGCAGGGCACCACCACTTTCATCTAACGATCCATCTCACTCCGGAAGTTTCGCATGCGACCCGTCACAGAACGGTTCCTTCCCGGAATGCTTGCACGCACACATCGCCACCGTCTTCTCCTCCGTCAGCGTGAACTTCACCGGCGCAAGCCCCGTCCCCTTGTGCGACCCATCGCAAAACGGCTGGGTCTTCGAACGCCCGCACGAACACCACCAGTAGTCTCCGGCAGCTAGGGTCATCAACTGTGGCTTCCGATCGCAAATGATTCTGTCTTCCATAATGCGCCCACCATACCCAGCAACCTCCAGCCGGAAACCGGAATTCTCCTCAGTCGTCCCCGCTCTCAATCCGCGCCACCGCCTTCAATCGCTCCACCAGCCCACGCGTCGCCTGCTGCCGCTGCTCGTGCCGCATCCGCTCGACCACCTCCGCCTGCACCTCCGCAAACGGCCGCGGCCGCGGCACCCGGTGCCCCGTGATCTTCGCCAGGTGAAACCCCCAGTGACTCGCAAACACCGGACTCACCTCCCCCTCCGTCAGCGAAAACACAATCAGATCAAACTCCTCCATGTAATCCCCACGCTTGAACCAACCAAGGTCCACTAGCTTGTCCTCCTTGTCCGTGTGCTCCAGCGCCAGCGCCTCAAAATCCTCGCCCGCCCGCACCCTCGCCCGGATCCCGCGCAGAAACTCATACAGCCGCTCCCGGTCCTCCGACTTCTCCACGTGCTTGAACAGATGCGACGCCCGGATCTCCTCCGCCGTCATGAACTCCGCTAGGTGCTCTTCATACCACTGCTGCTGCTCCTCCGACGGCGCATCCGTCTCCTCTCCCCACGCCTCCCGCATCAGCCGGTCCACCCTCAACCCCGCCCTCACATCCTCCTTCACCAGATGCTCGGTCTCCGGCGTCAGCCCGGTATTCGCAAAAAACATCTCCCGCCCGCCATGCTCCGCCACCAACCGCTCCACTCCCTCCAGAATCTCCTCCTCCGCAATCTCCGGAAACCGCCGCTCCGCTTCCTGATTCAGCAGCACCCGCGCCGTAATGTTGTCCCGCGCATACTGCCGGAACTCAGGATCCCTCTCGCAGCAAGACACCCGCGCCATCCGCTCGTAGTGCGCCTTGATGCTCTGAAATTCCTCATGGAGAATCTCCGGAGGAATCGTCTCGCCATTGATAGTCAGTGCCATGAATTGTCAGAATCGTCGGTTCATTCCACCAGCGCCGGAGCCCAAGGCCACAGCTTCTCCAGCATCGCCGTCCGCACCCACCCGCGCAATGGTTCCTCCGACGCCGACGGTATCGCCGCATACGTCCACAACCCCTCCGTCCGCAACGGCCGCACCTCACTCCCCGGCGGCAGCGAAATCACCGTCGGCGACGCCTCCACCGGAGCCGTGAACGCCGCCGCATCCTTCGCCACCACCACCATGCACTCACCCACCGGTGCCACCGCCCGATTCTTCAGCACCAGCGCCGTCACACCAGCCGCCACCACCGGCACCGCCAGTCCTAACAACTTCACCAGCGGCCACCGCCGCCCGGCCGCAGGCGTGAACCACACCAGCCAAAGCACCGCCAGCCCCGCCACCCAGCCAGCCCCCGCCACCGCCAGCTCCACCCACCGCCTCGGCACCCGCTCCGCCCACCCCCGCTCGAAACTCAGAAATCCTAGCTTGTTTCCCAGAAACCTCAGATTCTGCCGCGTCTCCGGCACCCAGAACGCCAGCGCCAGCCCCCGCCGGTTCCACAACGCCGCCTTCGCCTCGTCCCCCGCACGGAAATGCGCATTCGCCAGATTGTGACACAACGCCGCCGACACCACCCCACCCGACGCCGCAGGAATCGCCTCGTACTTCTCAATCGCCTTCGCCCAGTCACCCGCCGCATACGCCACCCCCGCATCCGCAAACAACTTCGCCACGTCCCCGGGCGGAGCCGCCTCACCAGCCGCCAGCGGCGGCACAAACATCAGCAGTAACACCAGAAGAACACGCACAGTCACACACATGAGTCGATAACAGAAAAAAGTTTCAGGGAGCCAGCCGGGCACCCAGTACCCTCAACGCCGTCGCTCGTTCATCCGCAGGCAACGGCTCATCCGCAGCCGCACCAGCATAAAGCCTCACATCACGCCGCCCCAGCACCGCCGCCAGCTCGGCATCCTCCGGCACCTCCCGGCCCTTCCGCCGCGTCCACGCATTCACATACTCACTAACCAGCCGGTAAAACGCCCCCGCATTCCCGCTCTCCGCACGCAGTTCCCCAAGAATCACCGACAACTCCCGCGGCGCTCCAGGCTGCGGCTTCGACGCCTCCCGCTCCGCACGGTTCCGCCGCACCAGCCCACCACCAAAAATCAGCGCCGCCAGCGCCGCAGGCAACGCATGCCACCAACCACCCGGCGCAGCCAACATCGTCCCGCCCACCGGCAGAAACCCTCCCGCCGGCAGCAGTTGCGGCAGAATATCCTGCAAGTCCTCGTCCGGCATCGCCACCCCAGCCGTCGAAAAATCCTTCGCCCCATCCCCCCCCGCCGCCGCAGGCACCGCCGCCTCCACCTGACCAGTCACCACCAGCTCCAACGGCTCCGTCTTCACCGTCTCATACTTGCCAGTCGCTGGATTGAAAAAACTCAGCGCATACACCGCCTTCATCGTCCCCGCCTGCTCAGGAAACACCAGCTGCGAAAACACTTTCTGCCCAGGCTCCAACCCCCAGTCTCGATTCTCCTGCGCCACCTTCGCCGGGTACGTCCGGAACCCGGCTGCACTCTCCAGCACCGGCGCACCCACCGTGTCAAAATTCCCCGTCCCCGTCACCGCCAGCTCAAATGCCACCGGATCCCCTAACTGCACCGTCCACGGCCCCGCCCCAGGCCCGTCCGCCCTCCCCATCACCCGGAAACTCCCCACCGCTCCCCCAAATCCCTCAGGCTTCCCCGGCGGCAGATCCTTCACCGTAATCTCAATGCTGTTGCTCTTCAGCTTCAGACTCCGCCGCGCCGACGGCATCCCGCCAAACGGATCCCGAAACCCGCCAGCCATCGGCATCAGCACATCCGCCTTCACATCCGCAGGCCCCAGCACCAGCTTCCCAGGCTTCATCGCCGTCATCACACTCTGCGCACGATACACCCGCCACGTCTCATTCCCCACATCCTGCAGATCAAGACTCGGCACCCGGTCAAACCGCGCCACCGCAAACCCCTCCGACGCAATCGTCGGAAACAACTGACTCGCTATCTGCACCGCAGGATGCATCAGCACCGTCACCGTCACCGGCGCAATCTCACCCTTCCAGATCTCCGTCTTCCCCACACTCAACTGCACCTGCGGACTCATCCCGTCCGCCAGCGGCTCCGCCCCCTCCTTCACCGTAATCGTCGCCGGCTCGGAAACCATCTGCTTCCCGTCCACCGTGAAACTCTGCGCCGGTATCGTGAACGTCCCCTCGTTCTCCGCCTCAATCACATACCTCATCTCCACAAACCGCTTCAGCGTCCCGTTGCTGAACATCTGCTGGCTCGACACCCCCGCAAACCGGATCCCTAACCCATCCACCTCAATCTCCCGCGGATACGACTCCAATGCCCCCACTCCCTCCAGCCGGTACGACATCACCACGTTCTGCCCCGGACTCACCGTCGACGCCGTCAGTTGCGGCTTGATCGCCGGCAACACCTCCGCAGCCCCAGCCCCCGGCACAGGCACCGCCGGCACAGGATCCACCACCGCAGGCGCTGGCGTCGGCGCAGGCACCGCCGCTAGCGGCTCACCAGGCGCAGGCACCGCCGCCCCACTCGCCGGCGGAACCGCCGCGCCAGGATCACTCCCAGGCGCCTGCGCCCCCACCGGAACCTGAACCGCCATCAGCAGCGGCAGTACCATTCGGAATCCGGTCGATGTCATGCGTTGGTTTGTTGTGTCATCTTGTTAGTCTTACCAGTCCTTCGCAGGACGAACCTCGCGACCCGCTTCCATCCGCGGCCGCACATTCTTGTCCTCATCGGACAACTGCTTCAATTGATCCATCGCCTCGCTCCGGCTGTACCCGGTCGCACTGTTCACCGCATCGTCCTCCGAATCCGCCTCGCCTTCGCCGGGCTCCCCTTCCTTCCCTCCCGGCTGCTGCCCGCCACTCTGCGTCCCAATGTTGCCGTCGCGCTCCGCATTCGTCTCTTCCCGCGCCTTCTCCGCCTCTCCATCCTTCTCCTCACCTTCCTTCCCGCCTCCTTTGCCCTCGTCCCCTTCCTCTTCACCACCAGCTCCCTCCCCCTCTTCCTCACCATTCTCCCCGGACTCGCCATCCTTCTGGTCACCCCCTTCATTCTTCTCCCCATTCTTGCCCTTCCCCTGATTCTGCCCCTCGCCCTCACCCTCCCCCTCGCCTTGCCCTTCCCCCTTGCCCTGACTCTTCCCCTTCCCCTTACCTTTCCCCTTGTTCTTGCCCTCCTGCTGACCCTGACCCTGACCCTGCTGCTGCGCCATCTGGTCCCGCTTCTCCTTCAGCTTCTTGATCAGCTCCGCCACCGCATCGTGATTCTTCCGCGCCGCCGCATTGTCGCTGTTCAGCACTAGCGTTTCCTGAAAATGCTCCAGCGAATTCTCCAGCCGCCGGATCAACCCATCCATGTACTTCAGCGTCGGCTTCTTCACCCGCTTGTCCTGCACCTTCGCCTGCTCAAAAACCGTATTCGCTAGGTTGTAATGCCCGTTCTCCCGCAGCCTCACATCGTCCGCCGCCAGCACCGACCCGAACGCATCCATCGCCGCATCAAAATCCCCTGCCTTGAACGCCGCCGTCCCCCGCGCAAACTGCAACTGCTCCGGCGTGTTCACCGCCGCACGGTTCGTCCCCAGAAACCGGTCCGCAATCACCCCGAACCCGCGCTCCGCCGCTCCCGCATCCGCAGGAGCCGCATCGCCACTCTGCTCGAGCAACCGCTCGAAGTTATACTGCGCATTCGCAAAATCCCCCTCGCGGTAAAACTTCCACGGATCCCCCACCACCGGCTCCGCCGCCGCCCGCCCACCCTTGTCTCCCTCCGCCGCTCCCACCGGCATCACCAATCCCGCACCCGCCACCAGCAGCAGCAAACCCGCCACCGCCGGACTCGCCAGCACCGCCGGAGCCCGATGCCTCGCCACTATCCCCAGCAGATACGCCGTCACCAGACACCCTAACCCCCCAGCCAGCGGCCACTGATACCGATCAACTGCCTTCTTTGTCGTTTTTCCTTTCATGGCGGATCTCTGGAGTTTCTGCAGAATCAATTCGAGCCGGGAATCATTCACCCCTTTGCTGTCCAGCGGCAGATACAACCCTCCCGTCAGGGTCGCCAGCTTCATCAGCACATCACGCTGCAACCGCGTGAACACAATCTTCCCATTCCGATCCCGGAAATACCCTCCCTGCGCCTCCGGATCAGGAACCACTCCCCCCGCCTGCGTCCCCACCGCCACACACACCAGCGCCACCCGCGCATCCCGCGCACGCTTCGCCGCCGCTATCGCCTCCCCTTCCAGTTCCTCCCCATCCGAAAACAGAATCAGCACCTGCTGCCCTGACAAATCCGACTTCCCGAACGTCTCCACCGCCTTGTCGATCGCTCGCGCCAGATTCGACCCGCCCCGCGGAATGATCTCCGTGTCCATGCTGTCAATGCTCTCCACCAGCGCATCCGTGTCCGGCGTGATCGGCGCATACATGAACGCACTCCCCGCAAACGGCATCAACCCAATCCGGTCACCCCTCAGCTTCTTCACCAGATCCTGCGCCGCCAGCTTCGCCCGCGTCAGCCGGTCCGGCTGCAGATCGTTCGCCAGCATGCTCTTCGACGTATCAATCCCAATGATCAGGCTTCTCCCGGATCCGCCCGACTCCTCCTCCGTATACCCCCACTGCGGCCGCGCCAGCGCCGCAATCATCAACCCGATCCCCAGCAGCTCAAAACCAAACACAAACCACGACCTCCCGCGCCCGTGCCACGACACCAACCGCTCCAGCAGCCTCGGAGCCGCCATCCGCGTCACCGCCTGCGTCGCCCTCCCATCCGCAACCCACCGCAGCACCGTGAATAGCGGAAGCAGAAGCAGCAACCAGAGCGCCGCAGGCTGGGCAAAGGAAAAATTCACAGCAGGCGTCAGGGATAGCGTCTCAAGATCGTCTGGCGCGCCAGCAGGCCAAGTCCGGCCACACCAACCGCACTCCACAGCGGATACATGAACAATTCATCAATCAGCGTGCTCCGGCGCACATTCAGCTTCGTCTTCTCCAACCGGTCAATCTCCTTGAAAATCGACTCCATCGCATTCGCATCCCGCGCCTGATAGAACTTCCCGTTCGTCACCCGCGCCACTTCCTTCAGCGTCTCCTCGTCAAACTCCTGCCGCACCCCCACATGCATCCCGTCAGGCGTCGGCACCGGCACCTGATGATAACCATCCGTCCCGATCGCGATCGCATAAATCTTGATCCCCAGCGTCGCCGCCAGCTTCGCCGCTTCCCGCGGCCCGATCTTCCCCGAATTGTTCGCTCCGTCCGTCACCAGAATGATGATCTTGCTCCGCGACTCACGATTCGTCAGCCGCTTCGACGCCGTCGCCAGCGCACTCCCGATCGCCGTCCCCATGTCCCCCGTCTGGTTGAACCAGATCTTGTCCAGCGTCTCCTCCAGCCAGTTCTTGTCCAGCGTCAGCGGCGACGCCAGATACGGCCGCCCGGAAAACACCACAAACCCCACCCGGTCACTCGGCCGCTTCCGGATGAAATCCCGCGTCACTTTCTTCGCTACCGTCAATCGGTCCACCTTCTCGTTCCCCACCCGCATGTCCTGAATCGACATCGATAGCGACAAATCCAGCGCCATGAAAATCTCCACGCCGCTCTCCTCGATCTTCTCCTCCGTCCGCAGCTTCTGCGGCCGCGCCATCCCCGCAATCCCCAGCGCCATCGCCCCAACCGTCAGAAACACCCCCAGCGCCATCAGCGCCGACCGCGTCTTCCTCCCCGCCCCGCGCAGCAGATGCAGCGACGAAAACTGCAGCGCCGACTGACGCCCCGCCGCCCCCCGCAGCAGCAAAAGCAACGGCAGCAGCAGCAGCAGCCAGAACCACCCAGGCTCCGCAAATCGGAAATTGTCAGGCAACAGGCGCATGTGGGATCGGCGGCACCGCCGCCTGTGTGGTGTTCAAACTCGCCGGCGTCACCGGCTCAGGCAATGGTGCCGACTGCGATGCCTCCACCGCCGCCACCGCCGCCGCAATCAACGCCGCCCGCTCCTCCGCCCCCGCCCCGTACTTCACCCGGTCACACGCCGCCAGCACTCCCTCAAATACCGCTACCGCAGGCAACGGCGGCGGCACCCGCCTCCGGACCCGACCCATCAGCTCCGGCGTCGTCGCATACCGCGCCATCACCCCAGTGCTCCGGTCCAGATAATGCCGGATAATCTCCGACACTTCCTCCGCCACTACCAATCCATCCGCGTTCTCCCTGCCACCCAGTTCCTCCAGCCGCCGCAACGCCTCCCGCGCCGCCTCCGGCGGCAACCCCGGCACCGCCAAACGCCGCCCCACCGCCCGAATCCACATCCAACCCAGAACCACCACCAGCGCCGCCAGCACGCCCGCCAGCACCCACCACCACAACGCCGCACTCGTCCCCCCCGCCGCCCCAGGCGCGACAGGCTCGACAATCGTTTCCAGCTCCGGAAATGGAATCATGCTTCTTTCAAACTCAGTGCGGCCGCCACCTTAGGGGCGGTTTTCCCAAATGCAAAACGTCTGCCGCCTTTTTCCCGGTCGGAAATGCGTCGCCCAACTCCCGTTCTGTCTCCCCTTCTCCTGCCACCACCCATCCCCAACCGAAAACACCCGAAAACAAAAAGACCGCCCCGCCGCAGTCTCGCTGCCAGCAGGGCGGTCACACTTACAACTCGCCGCTCAGGCGTACGACCCAGCCTTCGACGGATCACACTGCCCAGGCACCGGCACTGGATAGTTCCCATCCTTGTCCGGATTCACCGTCGCAGGCGCATCAAACGCCAGGTTCGCAGGCATCTCACTGTTGTTCCACGCCAGCGCTTCATCCCACTTGATCATCTTCCCGCTGTACGTCGCATAACGACCCAGAATCGACGTGAACGTGCTCTCCGCCCCATAATAGGCGTTGTTCAACGGCTTGTTGTCACGGATCGCCGCATACAACTCGTTGTGCTCGTTCTGATACGGATTCCCGTCGCTGTCCTGCTGGCGGTAACGCCAGATCGTCTTCCCGGCCCGGTCCTTGATCGTCGCCCCACCACCGCCGTCAATGTACAGCGTGCCCTTCGATCCAATGATGATCTCGCTCACCGCATTCCAGCAGTTCGGCTGGTGTCGGCACTGGCTGTTCATGATCACTCCGTTCGGATACGTGTACTCCACATAATGGTGGTCGAAGATCTGCGTCTCCTTCGGATTGTTCCGCACCGCACGCCCACCAAGCCCCTGCGCACTCACAGGATGCCCGTCCATGAACCAGTTGATCACGTCAATGTTGTGAATGTGCTGCTCGTTGATGTGGTCCCCGCACAGCCAGATGAAGTGATACCAGTTCTTCACCTGATACTGAATCTCCTTCCACTCCGGCTTCCGGTCCACTTTCCAGATCCCCGCATTGTTCCAGTAACACTGCGCCGCAATGATCTCACCAATCATCCCCTCCTTCACCTTCTCCTTCGCCGCACGGTAATTCGCCTGATACCGCCGCTGCAATCCCACCACCACCTTCAGGTTCTTCTGCTCCGCCACCTTCGCATTCTCAAGCACCATCCGGATCCCCGGCGAATCCACACCCACAGGCTTCTCCATGAAGACATGCTTCCCTGCCTCCACCGCCGCCTTGAACATCATCGGCCGGAACCCCGGAGGCGTCGTCAGCAGCACCACATCCGCATGCTGCAGCACTTCCTTGAACGACTCCAATCCCAGCGCCTTCCGGCTGTCAGGAACATCCACACGGTTCCCGAACTTCGCCTGCAGGCTCGACAAGGTCGGCTCCATCCGCTCCGCAAACGCATCCGCCATCGCCACCAGCCGCGTCCCGCTGCTCGTCAGCGCCTGCTCCGCAGCACCACCCCCACGCCCGCCACAGCCCACCAGCGCAAGCTTCAGTTCATCGCTCCCTGCCACCTGCGCACAGGCTTCGATCGGGAGATTGATAGCGGCCGCCGCAGCAGCGGCCCCGCCCATGAATTGACGGCGGGAAGCTGCCGGCTTCTCCGCAGTCTGTGGTGTCTTCGGGTTTTGCATGATTGTAAGATGTGTTGATACGGCCCCTTCAGGCACGCCGGGGGGCACCTTCAAGAGAACGCTCCCGTTGTGCAGGGTCTTGCGCCCCGCGGAAAGACATTTTTCACCCGCATCGCAGGGACTCCCTCCCCTTCCCAACCCCCAACCTCTCACAAAACCCTCAATGCCGCTCCGCAGACAGCCGCAACCTCCGGTCCAACTCCTCGTCAGGATCCGTCACCCCAGGCTTCGGCCGCCGCGATGGCTCCACCAGCTTGATCTTCCCAAACCGCACATACCCAATCCCCAGCTTCTCCGACCTCACCCGCGCCCACCCGTCCATCGCATTCGCCGACAGCAACTGCACCACGTGCCCTCCCATCAGATACTTCTCCGGCAGCACATCCGTAAACTTCGGCACATCATAAAAAAACCCATTCACCCCGCCCTTCAGCTTGTAAAACGCCCCCGGCACCGCCAGCGACCGCTCGTCCGCCAGCGCCGCAATCTCAGGCGGCTGCCACGGCTTCGCCGACTTGCACCCCACCCCGCCCACCACCACCACCATCACAATCATTCGGAAACTAGAGAACATCCCCACCCTTTCCCGCACCTCCAACCCCTTGTCAACCACCCCACCAGCTCCACACACCCACTCTGCGGGACGATCCATGGTTGCATCCACGCCACTCCATCCATACTGCGCGCCCTGAACTCCCCGCGGCCCCCCTGCCGCTCTCTCATGCACGAACTGGTCTTCTCAACGCGCACTACCCTCCCAAGCCGCACGCCCGACGTCCTCGACCGCAACAAGGCTCTCCTCGACACGGCCGAAGGGTACGTCTACAAATCCGCCGACGGCAACGACCTCGGCGCTTACGTCTTCCGCCCGGAAGGTTCCCCGCCCCCCTCCGGCTGGCCCTCCGCTCTCTTCTTCTTCAGCAGCACATGGGACACCGGCCTCCTCAGCCAGTTCGCTCCCCACGCCCTCTACCTCGCCAGCCGCGGCATGGTCGGCGTCCTCATCGACTACCGCGTCGCCTCCCGCCATCCCGGCGCCTCCCCACTCGACGCCATGCAGGACGCCCGCTCCGCCATCCGCTGGGCCCGCGAACACGCCGCCGAACTCAAGTTCGACCCCTCCCGCATCGTCGGCATCGGCGGCAGCGCCGGTGCCCACGCCATCCTCTCCGCCGCCATGCTCCGCCGCTTCCTCGAAGCCGATGGCGAAAACACCGCCGTCCCCTGCGCCCCAAACGCCCTCATCCTCTTCAGCCCAGTCACCGACACCTCCCGCAACTCAGGCGCCGGCTTCGACCGCTTCCCTGACAAATCCGCCGCCCGCCACGCCGACCTCATCGCCGCCGTCCGCAGCCGCCTCCCACCCATGCTCATCTTCCATGGCACCGCCGACCGCGTCGTCCCCTTCGCCAACAGCAGAAAATTCCGCCGCCGCAACTGGTGGCACCGCAACCTCTGCCGCCTCCGCCCCTTCGAAGGCAAAGGCCACGGCTTCTTCAACTTCAATGTCAGTGTCCGCGTCTACGAACTGACCCTCTCGGAAATCGACGCCTTCCTCGTCGAACTCGGCTTCCTCCCCACCAACCCCGACGACAACGGAGTCCCCCGCCTCGGCTAACCCCACACCACCATGGACTTCAGCCGCCCCTTCACCGACTCCCCAACGGCCGCTCTCCTCTGCTTCGACTTCGACGGCACTCTCGTCGACAAGCCGTCCGACCCATACGACATCGCACAACTCGAATCCCGCCTCACCCACCTCCGCCGCCGCGGCGCAGCATGGGGCATCAATACCGGCCGCTCCCTCCTCCACACGCTCGAGGGCCTTCGCGAACACGGCTTCCAGTCCATCCCGGACTTCATCATCGCCCGCGAATCCGAAATCTACCACCGCACCGCAGAACGCCGCTGGGGCCCCCTCGGTGACTGGAATCTCCGCTGCCTCGATGTCCACAGACACTTCTACAAATCCCACGCCAAGTTCTTCAAACTCCTCCGCCGCCACCTCGCCTCGGACCTCAAAGGCGCTCGCTTCATCGAAGACCACTCCGAACCAGCAGGCATCGTCACCAACGACGAACCTCTCATGGAACGCGTCGTCCACTGGATCGAAGCCCACCGCACCGCATGGCCAGACCTCTCCTACCACCGCAACAGCATCTGGCTCCGCTTCACCCACCGCAACTACAACAAGGGCTCCGCTCTCCTCGAAGTCCGCAGACTCGCCGGCGTCGGCCCCGAATTCACCTTCGTCGCCGGCGACAATCACAACGACTTCCCCATGCTCCACACCGAAGTCGCCCACGGCATCGCCTGCCCAGCCAACGCCATCCCCGAAATCTCTTCCCACGTCGCCAGCCTCGGCGGCTACGTCGCCACCCTCTCCGCCACCAAAGGCATCACCGCCGCCCTCGAACACTTCTTCTACCAGGATCCCTCCGATTGGGCCGGCGCCTGATCCACACCCCTAGCCAAACCCAGACACCCCCGCAAATCCCATCAGCGTTGCTCCACTCACTCCCGACCTGTGTCCCAACGGAACATCACACACCAGCCCAGAGCAACGCCCCAGGCTCACCACCCACTCCCGCGAACTCAGATCGTCCGGCGCTTCCGCTTCAGCTTCAGCTGAACAATGCTGTTCAGAATCGAAGCCTCCGTCGCCGCCACTTCCTCGGACGTCAGATCTCCAGCCCCCTTCAATCGCTCCTGCGCCCGGGCCAACGCCGCTTCCACCACGCCCTCGTCAATCTTCTCAGCACCAATCGCCATGTCCGTCAGCACGTTCACATGGTTGCCTGTGATCTCCACAAACCCGGACCCCACCGCCAATTCGTGCGTGTGTCCTTCCCTCGTATAACGCAATTCCCCGGGCTCCAGCGTCGATACCAGATTCGCGTGAGACGCCAACACTCCCATCTCCCCTAACGCACCCGGGAGCACGACACCGGAGACGTCGTCCGCAAATGCCTTGCCTTCAGGTGTCACGATTTCAAGACGGAATGCCATGGTATTGATCGGTATGTGGTTTCCGGAAAGCCCTCGGCACCGCACCCCGGATTCTCATCCCGGAACACCCGCCGCAACTCCCCGCTTCGTTCACCCTCAGGACTTCTGCACCGTGTCGATGCCGCCCTTCATGTAGAAGTTGGCCTCAGGCACGTCGTCATGCTTGCCATCCAGAATCTCCGCAAACCCCTTCACAGTGTCCTTCACCGGCACATACACGCCCTCCACCCCGGTGAACACCTGCGCCACTGCAAACGGCTGGCTCAGGAACCGCTGGATCTTCCGCGCACGGAACACCGTCTGCTTGTCGTCATCATTCAGTTCATCCATCCCCAGAATCGCAATGATGTCCTGCAAGTCCTTGTAACGCTGCAGCACCCGCTGCACCCCACGCGCCACACGATAGTGCTCCTCACCCACAATCTCAGGTGCCAGCGCCTTCGACACCGATGACAACGGATCCACCGCAGGATAAATCCCCAGCTCAGCCAGCGAACGCTCCAGCACCACTGTCGAGTCAAGGTGCGCAAACGTATTCGCCGGCGCAGGGTCAGTAAGGTCGTCCGCAGGCACATACACCGCCTGGAACGATGTGATCGACCCAGTCTTCGTCGATGTAATCCGCTCCTGCATCGCTCCCATCTCCGCCGCCAGCGTCGGCTGATACCCCACCGCCGATGGCGTCCGCCCCAGCAGCGCCGACACTTCCGAACCAGCCTGCGAAAACCGGAACACGTTATCGACAAACATCAGCACGTCCTGGTTCTTCTCGTCACGGAAATACTCCGCCATCGAAAGCGCCGACAGCGCCACCCGCAGACGCGCTCCCGGCGGCTCGTTCATCTGCCCGTAAACCAGCGCGACTTTCGACCCCTCCTTCAGAATCGGCCGTCCCCCACTGTCCTTCTTCGGGTGCCCGTGCTCGTCACGCTCCGTCGCAATAACGCCAGACTCAATCATTTCCCAGTAAAGGTCATTTCCTTCCCGGGTCCGCTCACCAACCCCGGCAAACACAGAGTAACCCCCGTGCCCCTTCGCAATGTTGTTGATCAACTCCATGATCACCACCGTCTTGCCCACACCAGCACCACCAAACGCTCCAACCTTACCACCCTTCGTAAACGGACAAATCAGGTCAATCACCTTGATACCCGTCTCAAGAATCTGCGCCGACGGATTCTGATCCACCAGCTTCGGTGCCGCACGGTGAATCCCATAACGCTTCTCCACCTTCGGAGCCGGTTGGTCATCCACCGGATCACCAGTCACATTGAAAATCCGTCCCAGCACATTCTCACCAACAGGCACCGTAATCGGCCCGCCCGTATCGTTCGCCGGCATCCCACGCTTCAAACCTTCGGTCCCGCTCATCGCCACAGAACGAACCCACCCATCCCCAAGGTGCTGCTGCACTTCGCAAATCAACCGCGTCGCCTTGCCGTTGACTTCAAAATTGATCTCCAGCGCGTTGTAAATGGCAGGAAGCTTGCCGGTTGCCGAAAAGTCGACGTCCACAACCGGACCGATGATTTGAACGATTTTGCCGAGGTTGCTCATGGGAACGAAAAGGTGAATGGCTGAAAAGAAAAAATAGGGTTCTGTGATTATTCGAGGGCCATCTTGGCCGTGGTGATTTCAAGCAGCTCGTTGGTGATCGCCGCCTGACGCACCTTGTTGTACTCCAGCGTAAGATCCTTGATCATCTGCTTCGCATTGTCCGTCGCATTCTTCATCGCCACCATCCGACTCGAATGCTCGGAAGCCCGCGCCTCCAGCAGCATCTGAAACAGCGTGTTGTTCACATACTGCGGCAGCACCTTCTCAAAAACCTCCCGCACCGACGGCTCAAATGAATAGTCCGTCGCCGCCTGCGCGGTCGCATCATTCGGCTCTCCCATCCCCGTCCCCCCCTCATAGCTCCGCTTCCCTCCCAGCGTCACCGGATTCACCGGCAGCAACTGCTCCACTGCAGGAACAGTCGTCACCGTGTTCACAAAATTCGTGAACGCCACCCGCACACACCGATACTCCCCACTCAGAAACTTCTCCTGCACAAATACTCCCACCGACCGCAACTCCGCAAAACGCGCCGGATCCTTGATCGTGAAATCCGCCAGCAGATTCCGCTTCATCCGCGCCAGCTGCTGCGCCCCCTTCTTCCCCACCGTGATGAAATCCGCATCCGCAGACGTCACCGCCGTAATCACTTTCTTGACCAGATTCGTGTTCAGCGCACCGCACAATCCCTTGTCCGCACTGATCACCACCACCAGCTCCTTCTCACCCTTCCCCTCGGAAAAATACGGGTGCACCCCCTCATCCGCACGCTCCTTCAAACTCACAAGGACTCGATTCATCAAGTCAGCATAAGCACGGCCATTCGTAGCCGCATCCTGCGCCTTCTTCATCTTCGCAGCCGCCACCAACTGCATCGCCTTCGTGATCTGGGCAGTATTCTTGACCGACTTGATGCGGCGGCGAATGTCACGCGTGCTGGGCATGGTTCAAAGGAGTGTTCAGTTTTCGGTTTTCAGTTCCCGGAACCCAGCGCTTCCAGCCCCTCGGCTTTCCACTCCAGATCCCAAGCGTCCCGCGACCTTCCATCATTACTTCCAGGAACTCTTGAAGTCTTCAATCGCTTGCTTCAGATCCGCTTCCGTCCCATCAAGCGACTTCTTGTCGTAAATCGTCTGCAGCAACGCCTCTTTGCGCGTCGTCAGAAACTCTTCCATCTTCGCCTGGCACTCCCGCACCCGGTCCACCGGCACGTTGTCAAAGTACCCCTTCTGCATCGCATACAGATTCGCTACCATGATCGGCAGGCTCTTCGGCTGATACTGCTGCTGCTTGAACAACTCCACAATCCGCGCTCCCCGGTCCAGCTTCGCCTTCGTCGCCGCATCCAGATCCGATCCAAACTGCGCAAACGCCGCCAGTTCCCGGAATTGCGCCAAATCAAGCTTCGTCGTCCCAGCCACCTTCTTGATCGCCTTCGTCTGCGCCGCCGATCCCACCCGCGACACCGATAGACCCACCGAAATCGCCGGACGAATCCCCTGATAAAACAAATCTGTCTCAAGAAAGATCTGCCCGTCCGTGATCGAAATCACGTTCGTCGGAATATACGCCGAAACGTCACCCGCCTGCGTCTCAATGATCGGCAGCGCCGTCAGCGACCCACCACCATAATTCTCATTCACCCGCGCCGAACGCTCCAGCAGACGGCTGTGCAGATAAAACACGTCCCCCGGATAGGCCTCGCGTCCCGACGGGCGCTTCAGAATCAGCGACACCTGCCGATACGCCACCGCCTGTTTCGAAAGGTCATCAAACACAATCAGCGCGTCCATCCCCTGATCCATGAACCACTCACCCACCGAACACCCGGAATACGGAGCCAGATACTGGCTCACCGCAGAATCCGACGCCGACGCCGAAATCACCACCGTGTACTCCATCGCCCCAGCATCCTCAAGAGTCTTGATCACCCGCGCCACGTTCGACTGCTTCTGCCCGATCGCCACGTAAATGCAGTAAAGAGGCTTGTGATCCTTCAACTTGCCCTGCTCCGCCAAGCGGTTCTGATGGGCCTGCGCAATGATCGTATCCACCGCAATCGTCGTCTTGCCCGTCGAACGGTCACCAATGATCAACTCCCGCTGACCACGCCCAATCGGAATCATCGCATCAATCGGCAGAATCCCCGTCTGCACAGGAACCGAAACCGACTGACGAGTAATGATCCCCGGCGCAATCTTCTCCACCGGATACTGCGCTGACGCCTGAATCGGCCCCTTGCCGTCAATCGGTTCACCCAGCGTGTTGATCACCCGGCCAAGCAACGCCTTACCCACCGGCACCGAAAGCAGCCGACCCGTCGTCTTCACCTCGTCTCCCGCACGAATGTGCGTCGAGTCGCCCAGCAACACGCAGCCCACTTCCGTCTCTTCAAGGTTCAACGCGAGACCATATACCCCACCGGGGAATTCAATCATCTCGTTCAGCATCGCATCGGAAAGGCCTTCAATGCGCGCGGCACCGTCGCCGATTTCACGGACGACACCAACGTTCGAGCGGGTCGCGGCAGTCTTGAGACCGGCAATCTGCGATTCGAGTTCCTGGAGAATGTTGCTCATGGCGGAAAAAATGAAGTGGAAAGATTAATTGAAAAATCAGGATTGAAAGGCCTGCGCAAGGCCGTCAAGACGCGCTTTGACGCTGCTGTCCCATACCGTGCTGCCTAGCTTCACACGCATGCCGCCCAGCAACTCAGGCGTGTGCCGGAACTCAGCCGTCACATCCGCCCCAAGCTTGCCGCGCAGATCCGCAAGAATCGCATCACACTGCTCGTTCTCAAGCGTGCTCGCATTCTCCACAATCGCATGCCGCTTCTCAAGCTCGAGGCGCAGCATCCGATGATAAGCCTCTAGCGTCGCAATGTAGTGCCGCGGCTTCGCCTTCACCACCGTATCCACAATGCGGCGAGCCATGTCAGTATCCACCTTACCGTCCTTCAGCGTGAGCCGGAGAAACTGCCGGGCGTTGCGGAGCGCTTCTTTGCTGACTTTCATCACGGTTCAGGAAACAGAGCGTCGGACGCTCAGTTGTTCGTAATCTGGGAAAGCGCTTCCGTGTTCAGTCGCGCATGGTCTTCAGGAGTCAGCACCTTGCCAGTCGCCCGCGCCGTCGCATCCAGCACCAGACGACTAAAATCACGCTTCAACTCCCCAAGAATCCTCGCACGCTCCAACTCACTGCCCTCACGCGCCTTCGTAATGATCGCATTCGCTTCCGCCGCCACTTTCTGACGCTCAGACTCTCCAGCAGCTGCCGCCGTATCACGCGCCTCTTTGATCATCCGGTCCGCCTCAGCATTCGCCTTGGCCTTGACCTCTTCAGCCGTCGCCTCTGCCGCAGCTAGATTGTCGCGGATCTTCTTCAGGTTGTCTTCACCCTCAGCAATCCGCCGCCGCCGTTCTTCAAGCAGGGCTGTCACCGGTCCGAAGGCGTATTTGGAAAGGATCAGATACACAATCCCGAAGACCAGCATCTGCGCGATGATGTCCGGGGTGTTGATGCCGAGCTTATGGAGAATCTCAAGCATGGGAAATTGGTGCCGATGGCGGAAAGTGAATGCGGGCGGTTACGGTCAGATACCAGGCCGGAAAACCGGCGGCCGCCCGCGCGACCACCGGTCTCCGGAAATTCAAATCAACGGCCTTGGAGCGCCAGAATGAAGGCGTAAATCGCAATAGCCTCCGCCAGCGCCATCCCGATGATCGCAATCACCAGAATGTTGCCGAAAGCGCCCGGATTCCGGCCCACCGCCTGCGCGGCAGCAAATCCTGTGAGTCCAATCCCAATACCTGCGCCGGCACCAGCCACCCCGAGGGTGAACGATCCGTTCAGGTTGCTTGCCTTTGCCACGTCAGTAGCGCTCGCCGCAGCTTCCTGCAGCATGGAGATGAGGTCCATTGTCATGTGTTTGTCTGTGCTTGGTGTTGTTTTGGTGTGCCGTGCTGCCGCCCGCAGTCAAGCCACGGTCTCGGCAGCAAAAGTTTCGGGAAATCAATGGTGCGCTTCCTCACCGTGCTCCTCATCGTGCGTCGTCGAAAGTTTGATGAACACCGCGTTCAGCAGCGCAAACACCATCCCCTGCAACACCCCAACCAGAATCTCGAGTAGGAAAAATGGAATCCTCAGCAGCACGCTGCAGATGAAATCAACCGCCGCATTCCCCGTCTGCACCAGCGTCGCCATCGTGTGCAGCAGGTTCTCGCCAGCAAAAACGTTCCCGTACAGCCGCAGCGACAACGTCATCGGACGGAAAATAATCGAAATCACTTCGATCACCCCAACCACGATGAAGATCGGCATCAATCCGTACTTCAAAGCCCCCTTCAACCCTCCCTTCGGTCCAAACGTGTGGTGAATGAACCCTCCAAACCCAAGTTCCCTGATCGTAATCACAAACCACACCACCAGCGAAATCAGAGCAATCCCAATCGTCATGTTCATGTCCGCTGTCGCAGGTCGCAACAACGGAGCCTGCCCGTGCCCGTCAGGACCAACCCTAAGCACAAAAATCGAACCCACCCCAGGCAGCAACCCAAACCAGTTGGCCACCGTAACAAAGATGAAAATTGTCGCCAGCAGAGGAAACGCCTGCGGCGCAATCTTCGGCCCCACAATGTTCTCCACCTGCTTGTAGAGAAACTCGACCACCAACTCGAGAAAGTTCTGCTTCCTCCCAGGCACCATCTCCACTTTCTTCATCGCCCCGCGCACAAACCACAGGATCAACCCCACCACAATCAACCCAACCAGAACCGAATTCGTAAAATAAGAAAGGATCGAGTCTCCCGCAAACAACCCCTTCGCATCCGCATCCACACCGTGATGACCTCCATGCCCACCCGCATGCGCCTCCCCGCCGTGCGCCGCAGCAGCGTCGGACAGTACGGAAACAAGGGATGTCAGAAATACGGAATCAGCCAGCATGGCACTGCATTTTGGGGAAAGTCTCTCTCGGCCTCTGGGGGAACGCCAACAGTCCTTCCGGTTGAAGTTCGACGGTTCTATCCCACCGACGCCGCACGCGCAAGGCTAATTTGTGAAATTTTTCACAAGCGGCTGCAAGCCTTGATTTATCAAGCCCCGGACGGTTTATGAATCCCCGTTCCTTTGCGCCGTTTATCAGTTTTCCGCCCGCCCCTCATCGCTGCGTCGCAACCGGAACACTCTCGAAAAGCGGACTCGCCTTCCGCACCGACTGCTGCACTCCCCAACCCAGCGGTAACGCCACCGCCAGCCACGAAAGAATCAGGATCGTCACACGCATATCGCAATCTCAGTTCACTGTTTTCTCCTGATACTCCGCGCTCACCGGCCGCACCAGCAGATTCGCCACCAGTCCAATCCCCAGGAGCACACACATCAGATAAAACGTCCCGTTGTACGCCTCCGCCTTCGGCACCCCAGCCGCCACCCGGCTCGCATACAAACCATTGATCAATGACGGCCCGATCACCGCCGCCATGCTCCACGCCGTGATCAGCCGCCCGTGAATCGCGCCCACCTGATACGTCCCGAATAAATCCCTCAGATATGCCGGAATCGTCGCAAATCCCGCTCCGTACATGCTGATAATCAACGCTGTACACACCAGAAACAAGGTGCGGTTCCCCGTCTGCTGCGCCCACGGCAGGGTCGCATACAGCGCCGCCCCAAGCACAAAGTAAATGCAGTACACCGCCTTCCGTCCCGTCAGATCCGACACCGACGACCACACAAACCGCCCACCCATATTGAAAATACTCAGCAGCCCCGCAAACCCTCCCCCCACTACCGCCGACACCCCAAACATGTTCTGCAGCATGTCGCTCGCCAACCCCAGCACCCCAATCCCCGCACTCACATTCATGCACAACACCACCCACAAAAGCCAGAACTGCGGCGTCCGCCACGCCCGGTCCACCGAAACACTCGCCGTCGTCACCAGCTTCGACTCCGACTCCTTAGGCACCCACCCCGCAGGCTTCCACCCCGCCGCAGGCACCCGCACCATCACCGCCCCAAACAGCATGAACCCACTGTAAATCGCCGCCATCAGCGTCAGCGCCACCTGCGCCCCCGTATCCGCCCCCTCCCCAAACCGCTTCATCAACTCCAGCGCCAGCGGTGCCCCCACCAGCGCCCCGCCCCCAAATCCCATAATCGCCATCCCCGTCGCCATCCCCGGACGGTCCGGAAACCACTTCACCAGCGTGCTCACCGGCGCAATATACCCCAGTCCCAGCCCAATCCCACCCAGAACCCCATATCCCCCCAGCAGCAGCGGCAATGACTGGAAACGCACCGCCAGCGCCGCCAGCAGCAACCCGCCGCAAAAACACAACCACGACGCCACCATCGTCTTCCGCGGCCCGCTCCGCTCCACCCACTTCCCAAACACCGCCGCACTCAGCCCCAGCATCACCAGCGCAATCGAATACGCCACCTGCACCTGCGGCACCGTCACCCCCAGCTCCGTCGCCAGCGGCTTGTTGAACACGCTGAACGCATAGACCTGCCCGATGCACATGTGCACCGCAATCGCCGCCGGTGGCACCAGCCACCGGTTGAATCCCGCCCGCGCCTCAGTCGCCGCCCGCCCTAACCATCTGTCTGCTGAAAATCCCATACTTCCCCCCATGTTGCGCACCCCTACCCGCCCTGTCAGCAAAAAAACGCCCGTTTCCCCCGTCCCCCGCCAGCAATCAGCCGACACCTCCCCCCAAACCCACCATCACTCCGGCATCCCCTCCAGATCCGCCGGCAGCACCGGATTGTCCTTCATCACCTCGGCCTCCATCAATCCTCTCAGCTCCGCCACTTTCTCCGGATGCTCCCGCGACACCTCGCGCTTCTCTAGCGGATCCTCCCCGATCCGGAACAGCTGCACCTTCCCTTTGTTCCCCGCAATCAGCTTCCACTCCCCGCGCCGCAACGACCGCTCGCCCTTTTTCGCAATGTAAATGCTCCGCTCCGCCACCGGCTCGCCCGACTTTATTCCGCTCCACTGATTCACCCCATCCCACCGCGGATCGCCCTCCGGCTTCCGGTAAATCATCGCCGCCACGGTCGGCAACCAGTCCACCGCATGCATCGGCACCCGGTACTTCCCAGGCCGCAGCACCAGCGGCCAGTTCACAAACGCACACACCCGCGTCCCTCCCTCATACAATGTCCCCTTCTCCCCCCGCAGCGGATCATTCTCGCTGTTCAACGGCGAATCCCCCACCTTCCCCGCATACGCATTCTTCAGCGACTCAATCCCGCCATTGTCACTCGTGAAAATCACTAGCGTGTTGTCCCGCTGCTTCGTCTCCTCCAGCGCCGCCATCATCTCCCCAATCTTCGCATCCAGTTGCGAAACCATCGCCGCCATCCGCAGCCTCGACTCATGCCGCACCGGGTCATCATCAAACTTCACCCCGGCATACCGCTCCTTGTACTCCGCCGGCGCATCCACCGGCGTATGCACCGCGTGAAACGCCACATACAGAAACCACTGCGGCTCCTTCGCCCGGATCACCCGCACCGCCTCCGCCGCCACCAGTTCCGTCGCATTCCCCTCCTCACGGAATAGCTTCCCGTCCCGATGCCACGTGTCCTTGTACACCGACCCCTCACGGTAAAAGTGCGTCCACGGATCCGCCGCCCCAGTCAGGGTCCCGTAACTCGTATCAAACCCATACGCATTCGGCACCCACTCCGGCCGCGCCCCCAGATGCCACTTCCCGCTCTGATGCGTCCGATACCCATGCGCCTTCAAAAAAGACGCCATCGTCAGGGTCCCCAGCGGCATCGCCCGCAAATTACTCGGAGCCAATGCCTGCGGCCCGAACCTCCCTGGATACCGCCCGCTCATCAGCGCCGTCCGTGTCGGCGTGCACACCGGCTGCACATAATGCTGATCCAGTTCCACCCCACCCTTCACCAACCCGTCCATCACCGGGGTCTTCCCAAACCCGCCATGCCATCCCACATCCCCCCAACCCAGATCATCCGCCACAATCAGTAGTATATTCGGCGGGCGCGATTCGCCACGAACCCCAACCACTCCGCTCAGCAGCACCAATAACAGATAAAAGCGTGATTTCATAAACATGTCAGGGATCCATCCCCGCAGACAACACCATGCGGAATCCCAGCCGGAATGTCTCGCCCTTTCTCACCGCCACCACACTTCGCTCACCACGCTTCATCGCCGCCCGCCCGAACGGATTCGCCACCATCAATCCATAATCCCGGTTGTGCCACGACGACACCCGGAAATTGTCAGGATCCGGCACCACCCTCACCCCCGCACGCACGCCATCCACCACCCCGGAGTACTCGCACCATTCCGCCTCCTGACCCCACGTCTCCGCCGCCGACTCCCTCCCGCCACTGCTCCGGATCATCCCCCCACTCTCGCCTCCCCGCCGCCACTCTCCCGCTGCGTCAGCAGCCACGCCGCAATGTCCGCCACCTCCTTCACCCCTAGCAACCCACCCTGCGGCGGCATCGGCGAACACTTCAAGGTCTCGTGCTTCGTGATCTCCCCCTCCAGAATCTCCACCGTCTTCCCCCCAGCCACCCCAAGCCTCAGCACTTTCCCAGTCGACAGCAGCATCCCGAAATGCGTCCTCCCGCCCGCCTCCACCACGTGCGCCGCATACCCCTCCGTAATCACCGCGTTAGGATCCAGCATCGACCGCACCACCCCCTTCGCATCCATCCGACCGCCCAATCCACTCAGGTCCGGCCCGAAATTGATCCCGCGCCCCGCCACCCGGTGACACATCGCACAGCCCGCCCCATGAAAAAACAGCGCGCCCCCGCGCCGCACATCCGCAGCTCCCAACGCCGCCAGCGCCATCTCCTCCGTCGTCGCCACCTCCGGCATCGCCAGCGCCGCCGGCCGGATCACCACAAAATAATTCGCCTTCGGCCCCCTCGCACGTCCCACCAGATTCCCCCCCAGCGTCACTTTCCCAGCCGGAAACTCCCTCGACCACAGCCGAAACTCCGTGTCGCCATTCCCCACTCTCAAATCCGTGTCCGCAAACTCCTTCAGCCACCCCGCCCGCTCCCGGATCCGCTCGTCATACCCCACCATCACAGTCGCCGCCACCGGCAGCTCAAATGTCAGGAACGACTCTCCTTGGGACGCATCATCCTCATTCGCCAGCCGCAGCACAACACTCCCGTCCACCAGCGCCGGCACATCCCCAAACCGATACGGCCTGTCTGTGTAGCAAAGCTCCCCCTTCCGCAGCACCCCCGCCGCAACCCCACGCCCGCTCTCCACCTTCACCTCATGCGCCAGCGGATGCGCATCCATCACCGATGCCCCCGCCACCTCGGTCACCACCGCCCGCTTCCCCATTCCCAATTGCGCCACCACCCTGACATTCTCATCGGCATCACCCGCCAGCCGCACCAGCAGCTCCCCATCCGCCTCGCCAAGATCCAGCAACCCCAGCAGCCCACCACATCGCACGCCGCCCCGCACATCCCCCAGCATCCCCTTCAGCACCGCCTTACCCCCGAGATCCCGCAGGCACCGCCACGTCGCAAAATACGTCAGGCGATCCCTCTCCATCGCCGCATGCTCCACCAGCAGCGGCACCGCCGCCGCCAACCCAGCCTCCCGCACCGCCAGCACCGCCGCCAGCCGCAGTCTCGGCTCTCCCTCCCTCATCGCCCCCGGCAGCACACCCATCAGCTCCCCCGCCTTCAGAAATCCTAGCACCCTCAGGCTCTGCAGTCTCTCCCCCATCGCCGTTCCCTCCCTCACATACCGCCCCGCCAACTCCTCCCCCCCCCCCCCCCCCCCCCCCCCCCCCCCCCCCCCCCCCCCCCCCCCCCCCCCCCCCCCCCCCCCCCCCC
>QQNF01000029.1 GCA_003402705.1 Verrucomicrobiota bacterium
ATATTTTATATCATATATACATATCATAAAAGCCTTTATAACAATGTATGCGTTCTCCTTACAACAGGTGTACCTCGCGGGTCACTCGCTGGCCATGAGCGACCGCATCCTCCCCGTCTACGTCGTCGACGCCACCCTGCCCGCCCACGGACCGAGCAGGGCGCGAATCCACAGTGCTTCCGCAGTCACCCCCGCAACAAATCCGTCCAGGCCTTGTCTCCCCCCCCAATGCACCCGGGTCTTCACACCCCTCCCGCAAAATCACGAGATTCCATCTGTAAGCCAAGCCGCACCAGTGCCAGTATCCACCCCATGCACCCGCTGCCGCCGCTCGCCCTCTGGTCCGCCCTCATCCTCGCCGCCTCCGCCGCACCGGACCCCAAAAACCTCGCCGCCTCCAGCCCGCTCCCCTCCGGCAACGGGCTCGCCGCCACCTTCAAAGCCGACGTCGGCATCTCCTCCCACCCCAGCGTCCTCTTCGCCGACGGCTTCGAATCCGCCAACACCTCAAAATGGGACGAGACCGGCCCCACCTCCCCGGACATCATCTCCTTCCCCAACCCAGGCAACCCAGCCCTCGGTTCCCACTGCCTCCGCGTCACCGCCACGCTCGGCAAAAACACCGGCGGCGGCCCCACCCAGTGGTTCCCCGCCACCAACTCGCTGTTCGTCCGCTTCTTCACCCGCTTCGACTCCCAGTGCGACTACGTCCACCACTTCGTCACGCTCCGCGCTAACAAGGGCCTCAAAGGCGGCGACAAATGGAGCGGCTTCGGCAAGGCCGGTCTCCTCCCCATCGGCTCGGAACGCTTCTCCACCGCCCTCGAACCATGGGGCAACGACGGCCGCAATCCCCCTCCCGGCCGCTGGAACTTCTATTCCTACTGGCACGAAATGACCCCGTCTCCGGACGGCAAATTCTGGGGCAATTCCTTCGCCCCTTCACCAGCCCCTCCCGTCCCCAAAGACCGCTGGATCTGCGCAGAATTCATGCTCCGCCACAACTCCCCAGGCAAACCCGACGGCGCCCAAGCCTTCTGGATCGACGGCAAACTCCTCGGCCACTGGGAAGGCATCAACTGGCGCACTTCCCCCTCCCTCATGGCCAACGCCCTCACCGTCGAATCCTACTTCACAGACCGCTGGACCACCCACCCCACCAACATCGTCTCCTTCGACAACGTCGTCGTCGCTTCCGCCTACATCGGCCCTCCCGGAAATCCCTGACATTCCCCGGAAACCACCACCGGCTTTTCCTATCAATTCCCAAACCCCTCCTCCCCATGCTCTCCCGACGCCTCATCCTCCGCTCGCTCGCCCTCTCGCCCACCCTCTCGCCCACCCTCTCCCTCGCTGCCGACCCACCCGCTTCGCCTTCTCCCTCTCCCCCGCCCGCCCTCGCCTCTAAACGCATCGCCTTCCTCGGCGACAGCATCACCCAGGCCGGTGCCTACGTCAGCTTCATCTCCTACTTCCTCCACAAACAATTCCCCGCCGCCGCCTTCGACATCTTCCCGCTCGGCCTCGCTAGCGAAACCGTCTCCGGCCTCAGCGAACCCGGTCACGCCGGCGGCGCTTTCCCCCGCCCCTGTCTCTTCGAACGTCTCGGCCGCACGCTCGCCACCGTCAAACCAGACACGGTCTTCGCCTGCTACGGCATGAACGACGGCATCTACCTCCCACCCGACCCCCAGCGCCTCGCCGCCTTCCAATCCGGCATCACCCGTCTCCTCTCCGATTGCCGCAACGCCGGGGTCTCCTCTCTCTTCCTCATCACCCCGCCCATCTACGACGCCCCCACCCCGCCTGACAAACCCAACTACGACGCAGTCCTCTCCGCCTTCGCCTCATGGGAGGTCTCGCTCAAGGGCCCCGACCTCCGCGTCATCAATCTCCACTCCGCCATGCGCAAAGCCCGCGACGCCCGCAAGGACGCGTTCTCCCCGGACCACGTCCACCCGGACGACCAAGGCCACCTCTTCATGGCCAGAACCATCCTCTCTGCCCTATCTATCACCACCCCGGACATCTCGCCTGACGTCATCCGCGCCAACCCGATCTTCAAAGCCTGCGACCAACTCCGCCAGCTCCGCTGGGACCGCTGGATGCCCCACATCGGCTACACGCGCGAAAAAACCTTCCCCCCACAACCGCTAGGCTCCGCACCAGCCGACGCCGCCGCCCTCGTCGCCACCATCAATTCCCTCCGCCGCTCCCCATGACCCCGCCCTACCCCGCCAAAGTCACCATCGTCGGCCCTGGCAAGGTCGGTATGTCCCTCGCCAGCTACCTCATGACCAGCGGCGTCGCCCGCGAAATCGTCCTCGTCGGCAGCAACCAAGCCAAAGCCGAAGGCGAAGCCATGGACCTCATGCACGCCCAGGCCTTCCTCCAGATCCCCGTCCTAACACGCGCCGGTTCCCCATCCGACGCCGCAGGCTCCGCCGTCGTCGTCATCTGCGCCTCCGCACCCACCCCCGCAGGCATGACCGACCGCAATGCCCTCGCCGCTGACAACGCCGCCCTCCTCCGCAGCATCCTCCCCCCGCTCGCCGCCGCCGCCCCCAACGCAGTCTTCCTCATCGTCTCCAACCCGGTCGACGCCATGACATGGCTAGCCCTCGAAATCACCGGCCTCCACCACTCCCGCGTCATCGGCACAGGCACCCTCGTCGACTCCGCCCGCTTCCGCAAAATGCTCTCCGACGCCGTCCGCATCCACCCAGACGACCTCCGCGCCTACATCCTCGGCGAACACGGCGAACACCAGTTCCCCGCCATGTCCATCGCCTCCGCAGGCGGCGAGCCCATCGACGACTCCCCAGACCGCCGCCATCTCGCCGAACTAGCCAAACAAAGCGGCATCGAAATCTTCCGCAAAAAAGGCAACACC
This sequence comes from Verrucomicrobiota bacterium, assembly GCA_003402705.1. Classification (GTDB taxonomy): domain Bacteria; phylum Verrucomicrobiota; class Verrucomicrobiia; order Verrucomicrobiales; family V1-33; genus V1-33. Next base: position 2,894 of record QQNF01000029.1, read on the forward strand.
TGCCACGCCATCGCCCTAGCCGCCACCTCCATCGTCGAATCCATCCTCCTCGACTCAAAACGCACCATGCCCCTCAGCGTCCGCATCGATGGCTACCTCGGCGTCCACAACGTCTGCCTCAGCCTCCCAGTCGTCATCGGAGCCTCCGGCGTCGAACGCGTCCTCCACCCACCCCTCAACCCCTCGGAATCCCAACTCTTCATCTCCGCCGCCCACGCCGTCCGCAACGTCATCAATTCCTTCACCCCCTCCCACTAGCTTCTCCCCTTTTCTCACTTCTCACTTCTCACTTCTCACTTCTCACTTCTCACTTCCTCATGCCCCGCCTCGCCGCCTTCCCCAAAGCCTTCATGCAGGCCCTCTGCAAAGACGGCTCCATGTCCGTCTCCCAATGGATCGCCCTAGCCGCACCACTCGGCATCGACGGCCTCGAATGGTACGCCGGCTTCCTCGAAATGGCCGACGACTCCAACTGGCCTCGCTTCCGCGCCGAAGTCGCCGCCACCGGCATGGTCATCCCCATGATGTGCTGCTCCCCGGATTTCACCCACCCGGACCCCGACTTCCGCGCCCGCGAAATCAAAAAGCAACTCCGCTGGATCGACATGACCCACGCCCTCGGCGGTTCTTTCTGCCGCGTCCTCAGCGGTCAGCGTCGCCCGGAACTCAGCATCCACCAAGGCGTCGCCCTCGCCGCCGACGCCATCTCCGCCTGCCTCCCCTATGCCGCAGACCGCGGCATCACCCTCATCCTCGAAAACCACTACAAGGACGACTTCTGGGAATTCCCCGAATTCGCCCAGCAGATGGACGTCTTCACCCTCCTCGTCGACGCCATCCAGCACCCTAACTTCGGCGTCAACTTCGACCCCTCCAACACCTACCTCGCCGGCGAAGACCCGCTCGAACTCCTCCGCCGCGTCTCCCACCGCCTCGTCACCATGCACGCCAGCGACCGCTATCTCGCCGAAGGCACCCTCGAAGACCTCCGCCGCGAAGAAGGCGGTGCCATCGGCTACGCCAAACGCCTCCGCCACGGCGAAATCGGCAAGGGCCTCAACGACTACGACGCCATCTTCTCCGAACTCAAACGCGTCGGCTTCAACGGCTGGATCAGCATCGAAGACGGCGTCGACGGCATGGACCAGCTCGCCCGCAGCGTCGCCTTCCTCAAAAACAAAATCGCTCAGCACTGGCCCTGATTCCCCCCTCCGACCACGCGCCCGCCCACCGATTTTACGTGACAGGACCGCCCGGTTTGCGCAAGGATTGTCTCCCCCCCAATCCACCCTGAGTCCCCCCGCTCATGACGCGTCCGCTACTCTTCCTGCTCGCACCCCTCTGCCTGCACGCCCAGGTCACCATCAACGAAATCAACGCCGCCGCCAGCGAGCGCGCCCTCCGCTGGGACGCCTCAGGCCAGCCCCGCCTCGGCTCAGGCCCCGCATGGTTCGACCCAGCCTTCAACGCCTCCTCATGGCCCGTCGGCCCAGCCCCACTCGGCTTCAACCCCACCAACTCAGGCCTCGGCACCAACCTCCGCTCCGACCTCGACGGCCGCACCGCTTCCCTCTACCTCCGCAAATCCTTCTCCGTCGACCCAGCCACCGCCGCCTCCTCCGATAACCTCCGCCTCCGCATCGACTACTTCGACGGCTTCGTCGCCTACCTCAACGGCCGCGAAATCGCACGCGCCAGACTCGGAGCCCCCAAACTCTTCGTCTACGCCGACCAGCCCGCCTTCTCCCCGCGCCCGGACTCCCCACCAGGCTTCCAGAACTTCAACCTCGGCCCCGCTTCCTCCTTCCTCCAGCCCGGCGAAAATACCCTCGCCATCCACGTCGCCAATGCCGCATGGGACGGCAAAGGCCGTCTCCAAACCGACGCCGCCCTCGAAATCGACAGCAGCGCCGTCACCACCCCAGTCTTCTCCGACAACTTCAACAGCAGCAACGGCACCACCCGCACCCACACCAACGCCGCCGGCACCATCACCAACTCCGCCTCCGGACCACCTCCCACAGGCTGGCTCGCCTCCGCTCCCAATCCCAATAGCGACCCCGCATGGTCCGCCCTATCCATCACCCAGTCCGCAGACCCCGCAGGCGGCACCGCTAACTCAGGCTCCCTCTTCGTCACCCTCGCCGCTTCCTCCCCAGCCCAACCTGCCTCCATCCCCGGCCCTCCCATCACCATCCCCAACCCATGGTCCCCAGGCCTCCTCTCCAACGCCAATCTCGATAACACCTCCATTTCCTTCAAATTCAAATCCTCCCCGGGCACTAACGCCTCCATCCGTCTCGAACCCGTCGGCACTTCCTCCTTCCCCTCTCTCCCCCTCGGCACCCTCACCGATTCCAACACCCCACCATCCGCCGACACCACCGCATGGTGGCGCTTCGAAAACCACCTCGTCAACACCTCCCCCGTCCCCGGCACCAACGGCACCGCCATCCTCAACGCCCCCAGCCTCGCCAATCCCTCCCTCACCACCGCCACAGCCACCACCCCAGGCGCTCCCCGCTACTCCAGCGATACCCCCGGCCAGCGTATCCTCGACCCCATCACCGGAGCCACCTACCTTAACACATTCAGCTGCGACGCCACCGCCGCCAACGCCCGCTTCGCCGCTCCCAGCATCCCCCTCTTCAACTCCCAGCAGTTCACCTTCGAGTGCTTCCTCAAACTCTCCGGCGAACCCACCGGCTACGACTCCTTCGCCCGCCGCATCGCCGACGGCCCCATCGCCGACTCCTCCGCTTCCTCCGACCGCTCAGGCTGGCAACTCGAATTCAGTCACGACTCCACCGCCGCCAGCTACGGCAGAATCCGCACCCGCTGGGACACCGCAGGCTCCGCCCCCGCACTCCTCGACTTCAACCGCATCGCCGCAGGCAACTACCTCCTCGTCGACAATCCCTCCGGCGACGGCAATCCCGCTAACTACGGGCCCGCCTCCGACGTCTACTCGCTAGGAAATCAGTTCAATGACCCCGCCTCCGATGTCTGGCACCACGTCGCCATCACCTTCGACACCACCACCCGCCGCGTCACCATCTTCACCAACTACACCCAGGGCGCTTCCTTCACCCTCGACGGCTCATGGTCCCCACCCAACGCACCCATCGAATTCGGCAAGTTCACCGCCGCCGCCATGCCCTTTCCCGCCAGCGCCCCATGGCCGCTCCGCATCGACGAATGCCGCTACTCCTCACGCATCCTAACACCAGCCGAAATGCTCCGCGTCGCCCCCACCGACGCCGACGGCTTCTCCTCTTTCTCCGCCCGCCTCGGCACCGCACCACCCGCCGCACGCGCCGCCTTCCTCGCCGCCCTCAATAACACTTCCTCCACTTCCTTCCGCCTCGTCTTCGACCTCACTGACGCCTCAACCGCACCACCCCCGGGCCGCAACTTCCGCATCGACGATCTCGCCGTCTCCATCACTCGCCCCCCAGGCCTCTCCTCCCTCATCACCCAGGGATCCGCCTTCAGCTACCGCCCTGGCCTCTCCGAACCCTCCAACGGCATCTCCGAACCCAATCTCCCCACCGTCCCTAATAACCCATCCGAAGCCGGTAAGCCCGCTCCATTCCCCGATCTCCCCGGCTTCTCCGATTGGGTCGAACTCCGCAACAACTCCGCCTCCACCGTCAGTCTCTCCGGCTGGCACCTCAGCGACAATCCCTCCAACCCGGACAAATGGGCGTTCCCTCAAGGCACCTCCATTCCTCCCAACGGCTTCCTCGTCGTCCTCTGCGACGATCTCGCCAATCTCAGCGGCCTAGCAAGAATCCACACCAGCTTCGAACTCAGCGCCGGCGGCGAATCCCTCGTCCTCTCCAACGGCTCCTCCATCGTCGACCGTCTCGACTTCCCTCGCACCGACCCATGGCACTCGTTCGGCCGCTCCCCCTCAGACCCAGCCACCACCGGCTTCTTCGACGCCGCCACCCCAGGCGAACCCAATTCCCAGATCGCCGCCGCCGAACGCTGCCGCACCCCGGACTTCTTCGCCGCCGACCGCATCACCCCAGTCACCGGCGGATTCTTCTCCGCCTCCCAGACCATCACCATGTCCTCCGCCACCCCCGGAGCCGACATCCGCTTCACCACCGACGGCTCGGAACCAACCCCCGCCAGTCTCCCCTTCTCAAGTCAACTCTTCATCCCCTCAGGCCCTAACGACCGCACCGGCCGCATCATCCGCGCCCGCGCCTTCAAACAAGGTGCCGTCCCCTCCGGCACCCGCACCGCCACCTTCCTCATCAATCAGAACCCAGCCCTCCGCGGGGTCCCCGCCCTCTGCTTCTCCGGCGACGCCTCCCGCTCGTTCTTCAAAGATTACGGCATCATGGCCATCAACGGGGGCACCTACGACGCCTCCGGCGTCTGGGTCGAACCCTCAGACCCAGCCGCCTACAGCATCGGCCGCATGCACGGCCGCGCCTTCGAACGCCCGCTCTTCCTCGAATGGCTCCGCTCCGACGGCACCCCCGGCTTCGCCCTCGACGCCGGTGTCCGCCTCGCCAGCAGCCCCTACTCCCGCCCCCGCCTCAGGCTCCAGAACACCGCCGCTTCCCCATGGTCCGCTAACCCCACCGAAAAACCTAGCTTCAACCTCTTCTTCCGCAACGACTACGGTCAACCCGAACTCGACTACCCGTTCCTCGGTCAGGACTATCCTGTCAAATCCTTCGACCAGCTCCGCCCGCGCGCCGGCAAAAACGACATCAGCAACCCGTTCATCAAAGACGAACTCGTCCGCCGCATCTTCAACGACATGGGCCACAAATCCGTCCGCGGCCAGATCAACACGCTCTACGTCAACGGCAGCTACAAGGGCTTCTTCAACACCGTCGAACGCTACCGCGAATCCTACTTCCAATCCCACTTCGGCTCCTCCAACCCATGGGACATCCGCATCATCGACACCGTCGAAGTCGGCGATGACGCCGAATGGTCCCGTCTCCTCGACGCCCTCGCCCTCAACCTCTCCATCAAGGCCAACTACGACAACGCCGTCAGCCAGCTCGACCTCGACGAGTGCCTCGACTACTTCCTTCTCAATATCTACACCGCCATGTGGGACTGGCCCAATAACAACTGGGTCGCTTCCCGCGAACGCATCCCCTCAGGCAAATGGCGGCTCCACATCTGGGACGCAGAAGGCAGCTTCGGCCACGGCAACGTCAAACCGCCTAACTACGACACCATCGGCACCGATCTCCGCAGCCCCACTGGCATCGGCGCCCACGCCCTCAGCCAGCTCTTCCGCGGCCTCTACGCCAGCCCCGAAATCCGCCTCCGCTTCGCCGACCGCATCAACCGATGGTTCTTCAACGGCAATGTCCTCGACGACCGCTCCCCCACCAACTGCCTGATCCAGCGCCGCAAAGACGAACTCCGCACCCCCTTCGCACCCCTCCTCCAGTACACCCACGGCTCCACCTACAGCGACGCCTTCTGGAACAACTGGACCACCGCCACCACCGCCAACCCTAACGCCGGTTCATGGACCGTTCCCATGAGCCGCCGCCGCTCCCACCTCTTCAACGAATCCCCCACCCCGGCCTCCTCCATCAGCTTCCGCACCCACGGGCTCTGGCCACTCACCGAACCCGCCACCTTCAGTCAGCACGGCGGCACCATCACCCCAGGCTTCTCCCTCACCATCTCCAGCAACGCCTCCGTCCCCACCGGCAGCTCCATCGCATGGACCACCGACGGCTCAGACCCGCGTCTCTGGGGCGGCACCATCCTCCCTGCCGCCTCCACCAGAACCACTTCCTCCTCCCCGTCCTCCTTCTCCCTCACGCTCCCTAACAGGCTCGCCACCACCGTCAGAGTCCGCGTCCGCAACAACACCTCCGGCGAATGGTCCGCCCTCACCGAAGCCACATTCCTGTCCGCCACCGTCCCCGCCACCGCCTCCCGCCTCGCCGTCAGCCAGATCATGTACAACCCGCCGGACGTCTCCCCAGCCGAAGCCGCCGCCGGCTTCACCGACAAGGACGACTTCGAATTCCTCGAACTCCGCGCCATCGGCTCCTCCCCAGTCTCCCTCGACAGCGTCAAATGCATCGCCGGCATCAGCTTCGACTTCGGCAACTCCACCGCCCAATCCCCCATCCGCGCCCTCGCCCCAGGCGATTCCACTTTCCTCGTCGCTAACCGCGACGCCTTCCTCACACGCTACGGCCCAGCCCTCGCCCCACGCATCGCCGGACAGTACCTCGGCAGTCTCAGCAACAGCGGCGAACGTCTCTGGATCACCGGCCCAGACGGCACAGACGCCGGCACCGACCCAGACACCATCCGCGACTTCTCCTACGACGACGACCCCACCCTGGGCTGGCCCGACCTCCCCGACGGCCGCGGCCCTTCCCTCTCCCTAACCAACCCAGACTCCAACCCGGACCACGCCCTCCCCGCCAACTGGTCAGCCTCCCCAGCATGGGCCGGCAACCCCGGCGGCACCCTCATCCGCCCGGATTTCGCCTCATGGCTCAAAGGCCACTTCAACGCCGCCTCCCTCGCCGATCCCCTCACCGCCAGTCCCTCCGCCGACCCAGACGGCGACGGTCTCCCCAATCTCTTCGAATTCGCCTTCGCCACCAGACCCGACCGCCCCGACCCGGCCGCCCTCGCCCGTCTCCCCCAACCTTCCCTCTCCCCTCCCTTCCTCTCCACCGAAACCCGCGTCAGCTCCCAGGCCCTCCTCGCCCTCACCATCTCCGCGGAATCCAGCGACGGCACCAGCCCATGGATCCCCCTCACCGCTCTCCCACCCACCACCAACCCGGACGGCACCACCACGCTCCGCTTCGCTCTCCCAAGCCCCCACGCCGCCACTCCCAACCGCTTCGTCCGCCTCCGCGCCTCCGCTCTCCCCTGACCGGCTCCTCCCCCGCCCCGCGCTTTCCTCATTGCCCGCCACAACCCGCGCCCCATCGTCCCTCCCCATGGACGAACTCTTCTGCGACGACGCCGACGACGCCGACAGTCGCACCCCCATCCCATCCCAGCTCCCCGCCCACCTCAGCGCCATCCCCCTCGCCGCTCGCATGCGCCCGCGCTCGCTCGACGAATACGCCGGCCAGCAGCACATCCTCGCCCCCGGCAAACTCCTCCGCCGCGCCATCGAAGCCGACCGCTTCTCCTCCCTCCTCTTCTACGGACCACCAGGCACCGGCAAAACCAGCCTCGCCCAGCTCATCGCTCGCTCCACCCAATCCCGCTTCGTCAACCTCAGCGGCGTCGAATCCAATGTCGCCGACATCCGCAAGGCCGTCGAAACCGCCGAAGCCATGCGCCGCCTCCACCAACGCGGCACCACCCTCTTCGTCGACGAAATCCACCGCTTCAGCAAATCCAAGCAGGATGTCCTCCTCCCATGGATCGAACGCGGCACCGTCCGCTTCATCGGCGCAACCACCCACAACCCGTTCTTCTACGTCAATAGCCCGCTCGTCTCCCGCAGCCAGGTCTTCCAGCTAGAACCCCTCGACTCCTCCGACATCGTCGCCATCCTCCGCCGCGCCCTCACCGACCCAGACGTCGGTCTCGGCCTCCTCAACATCAACGCCCCGGACGACGCTCTCCTCCACCTCGCCACCATGGCCGACGGCGACGCCCGCAAGGCCCTCACCGCTCTCGAAACCGCCGCCCTAACCACCCCGCCCGGCCCCTCAGGCCTCATCTCCATCACCCTCGACGTCGCCGCCGACAGCATCCAGAAGAAAACCGTCGTCTACGACGCCGACGGCGACGCCCACTACGACACCATCAGCGCCTTCATAAAAAGCATCCGCGGCAGCGACCCCGACGCCGCCCTCTACTGGCTAGCCAAAATGCTCCACGCCGGCGAGGACTTCCGCTTCATCGCCAGACGTCTCGTCATCGCCGCCTCCGAAGACATCGGCCTCGCCGATAGCAATGCCCTCCGCGTCGCCGTCGACGCATGGCAGGCCGCCGAATTCGTCGGCCTCCCCGAAGGCCGCATCCCTCTCGCCCACGCCACCGTCTACCTCGCCACCGCACCCAAAAGCAACAGCTCCTACGCCGCCCTCGGTGCCGCCATGAAAGACGTCTCCGAAGGCCGCACCCTCGCTGTCCCCAGGCACCTCCGCTCCTCCGCCTACAAGGGAGCCTCACAACTCGGCCACGGCGAAAACTACCGCTACGCCCACGACTACGACGGCAACTTCGTCCCCCAGGCCTATCTCCCCGAGGGCCGCACCTACTACCACCCCACCGCCAACGGCCAGGAATCCCGCATCCGCGAACGTCTCGACTTCTGGCGTCAGCAGTTCGCCTCGGCCTCAGAGAAATCACCGCCTCCCTGACATCACCCTATCCACATGTCCGACCTCTCTCCCCTCGCCGCCCGACTCGCCGCCACCATCGCCGCCTCCGGCCCCATGCCCTTCCCCTCCTTCATGGCCGCCGCCCTCTACGACCGCCAGCACGGCTATTACACCAACCCCAACCGCACCGGCCGCCACGGCGACTTCTACACCAGCGTCAGCACCGGCCCGCTCTTCGCCATCCTCCTCGCCACCCAGTTCGCCGAACTCTGGGAATCCATGGGCCGCCCCTCACCTTTCCACATCGTCGAACGCGGCGCCAACAACGCCGACTTCGCCGCCGATGTCCTCTCATGGTCCCTCACCCACCGACCCGACTTCCACGCCGCCATCTCCTACTCCATCGACGAACCACTCCCCTCCGCCGCCGCCGCCCAGGCCGCCCGTCTCGCACCCTTTCCTGGCAAATGGCAGCACGACTCCCCATCCAACGTCACCGGGGTCTTCTTCGCCAACGAACTCCTCGACGCCGTCCCCTTCCGCAGGGTCGCCCGACGCGGCAATTCATGGGTCGAACGCACCGTCTCTCTAACACCCGACGGATCCTTCTGCTGGTCCGACTCCCCGCTCCTCGACCGCTCCACCAAATCCCGCCTCGCTTCCCTCGGCGACGACTTCCCTGACGGCTATGAAACCGAGGTCGCCCCCGCCGTCGCCAGCGAGGTCCGTCTCGCCGCCGCCACCATCGCCCACGGCGCGCTCTTCTTCATCGACTACGGCTTCACCGCCTCCGACTACTACCTCCCCGAACGCTCCACCGGCACGCTCCGCTGCTACCGCCACCACAAGGCCCACGAAAACCCCTTCGACGCCATCGGCGACACCGACATCACCGCCCACGTCGACTTCTCCCTCGCCGCCAGCGCCGCCCGCGCCGCCGGTTGCCACGTCGCCGCCTTCCTCGACCAGGCCCGCTTCCTAACCGGAGCCGCCGCGTCCGCCCTCGCTTCCCTCGAAGGCGTCCGCTCCCCGGAAGCCTCCTCATGGCACCGCCAGTTCCAGTCACTCACCCACCCCGCTCGCCTCGGCCGCTCCTTCCAGGTCCTCGTCCTCACCAAATCCCCCGACCCCTCCCCCTTCACCCCTCCACTCTCCGGTCTCCGCTTCGCCAACCCTCGCAGCCTCGCCGCGCTCGCAGGTTGACACCGTTCACCACCGCTTCATCCTCGTTCCCCATGCAAACTGTACGCATCGGACTCGTCGGACTCGGCAACATGGGACGCGCTCACCGCGCCAGCATCCGCGCCGGTAAAGTCGAAGGCCTCACCCTCACCGCCATCTGCGACCGCGCAGAATCCCTCCCCGATCCCGTCCCCGGCGAAGCCCAGTTCACGGACTTCGACACCATGCTCCAGTCCGGCACCATCGACGCCGTCCTCATCGCCACCCCTCACTACTTCCACACCTCCATGGGCATCGCCGCGCTCAATGCCGGCCTCCATGTCATGGTCGAAAAACCCCTCTCCGTCCACAAAGCCGACTGCGAACGCCTCATCGCCGCACACAAGGGCCCCCAACAGGTCTTCGGCGCCATGTTCCAACTCCGCACCGACCCCATCTACCAGCAAATCAAGAGTCTCATCACCGACGGCGAACTCGGCACCATCCGCCGCATCCTCTGGGACTGCACCGACTGGTTCCGCACCGAAACCTACTACGCCTCCGGCGGCTGGCGCGCCACATGGAAAGGCGAAGGCGGCGGCGTCCTCCTCAACCAGTGCCCCCATAACCTCGACCTCTATCAGTGGCTCTTCGGCATGCCCGACCAGGTCACCGGATTCTGCCAGTTCGGCCGCTATCACGACATCGAAGTCGAAGACGATGTCACCGCCCACTTCCGCTACACCAACGGCACCCACGCCACCTTCATCACCAGCACCGGCGAAGCCCCCGGCCGCAATCTCCTCCAGATCTCCGGCGAACGCGGCATCCTCTCCCTCGAAGGCCGCTCCCTCCGCTTCTCCCGCAACCGCAGCCCCATGTCCGAATTCAGCGCCGCCTCCTCCGCAGGCTTCGCCAAACCCGAATCATGGTCCATCGACCTCCCCATCCCCCAGGGCAGCGCCAGCCACAACGAGGTCCTCCAGAACTTCACCAACGCCATCCTCTCCGGCTCTCCACTCATCGCCCCAGCCGCAGAAGGCATCCGCTCCATCGAACTCGCCAACGCCATCCTCCTCTCCTCATGGAAAAACCAGTCCATCGACCTCCCCATGGACAGCGCTGAGTACGAACAGCAACTCCTCCACCGCATCAACTCCTCCGCCCACGTCAAAAAAACCCCACCCCCACGCACCATCTCCCAGGACGACTTCGCCAAATCCTTCAAGTGAATGGCCTCACTTTGACAAAAGCCCCGGATATGGTTCCTTCAAATCATGAAGACCATCACGGTCAGTGTTTCAGATCCAGTCTATGAGGACTTCCGGGAGTATGCCCGCAAAGTGGACCGGAAGGCATCCGAACTGATCAAGGAGGCCATCGAATTGTATCGGGAACAGCACATGCAGCGGCGGACGTCGCTCCGCAATCGCCACCCAGCCAGCGTGGGCGGGCCGATCCAGGCGATCACAGGTGAAGACTGCATTTTAGGGGAAATGATCGATGACTCACGGGATTGACACCGACTTTCTGGTCGCAGCCGAGATCCGGGAACATCCATTCCACCGCCCCGCGGATGCCTTGCTCCACTAGGGCCCGATCGGACCAGCGTGAAACTGGGTAGCACTATCGCTGTCGTCGGCTGATTCCTTGGCCGATTATAGCCGATTTTCCGTCAGCCCCCCGCCCCCCCTCACTCCCTTACCACCCGCTGCCGGAACCAACGCCGCCCACTCCCCGCGTCCCCCGCCCGGAACCGCCGCCGCTCGCTCCCGTCCGGCCTCACCTCCAGCACCGTCTCGCTCCCCGCCACCGCCACCCACGTCACCAGATCATCGCTCGCCTCCACCTGAAACCGCAGCGCCCCGTCCCGCACCCGCATCACCCGCTCAATCCCGCGCCCGTCCGCCGTCACCACCACCACCGGCCCCGAACCCGCCACCTGCGGCGCACCCCCTAACGCATACTCCAGCAGATTCACCGCACCGTCTCCGTCAGGATCCGCCGCCATCGCCGCCCGCATCCCGCTCAACCCAGCCGCCGCCGCCCACCCCAGCCATGGATCCGTCAGGACCGGAGCCACCCCGAACCCCGCCAGCCCGACACCACTGTCGGCAAACCTCATCCCCGGCACCCGCCAACCACCACTCCCCGTCGCCACCGCACCCCGCAACGCTAGGCTCCGGTCCACCGTCCGCTCCACCCCCGGCCCGCTCCACCCGCTCCCGGGATCATGCCCGATCTCCCCAAACACGTCGCTCCTCACCCCATCAACGAGCACCTCCAGCGCGTCATTCCCGTCAAATCCCATCCAGTCCATCAACAGCACCGCAGCTCCCGCCGCATTGCTGATCACCGTCCCGTCCGCCACCCCCGCAAACCCCTGCGGCGGCAGCACCCCGATCCCCACCAACCACGCCCCCGCCGCTTCATCCCCCACCACTAGCACGCCCCCGGCCGGCCACTGACCCGCACCCGCCCGCGCCTCCACCACACCACCACCTCCCCCATCCGCATAACGCCGCACCTCCACCGGCCGCCGCCCCAGATCAATCGCCGCCCCTGACAAATTCATCAGCTCCAGCGCCCGACCCGCACTTCCCACCGCAGGCTCCGCATACTGCGTGATCAGCACCTGCCCCGACGCCTCCCGGTTCCTCACCATCACCCGCGCCAATCCCCGACGCCACCCCGCCGCACTCGCCTCCACCATCACCGCCCGGTGCGCCTCCAACCCACCCAGCCACGGCACCGCCGTCACCACCCGCACACTCGTCTGCCCCGCCGGAATCACCACCGGTTCCGGCACCACCACCCGTCCGTCCCGCCACGACCGCACCGTCACCGCCACCGGTTCCGCCCACACCCGCCCCAGCCTCACCTCGAACCCTATCACCTCTCCCTCATTCACCCACTCCCGCTCCGCCCGCAGCTCCAGCCCCGGCAACCCCGTCATCGGCACATCCGCAAAAACCGCAAGGTGATCCGACGCCTGCCCGCTCAATCCCGACACCGCCAAGCCCTCACGCTTCGGCAACCCGTCCGCCACCGCCTCCACCTCACTGTTGAACACTTCCCCCTCCCCGCCCCCGCGCGACACCACCGGCCCGCTCACAAACAGATAGTCCAGCTTCGATCCCAACCCCGGCCACGTCACCTCACTCACCCCGTCCGCCTGCCGCAACCCTAGCGCCTTCATCCCCGCCATCTCCATCCCGCTGTGCGGAAACACCCGGTAACGCAGTGTCAGCCCCGCCGCCAGATCACTCCCGCCCAGAAACGTCGACGGCAGCGCCGACCCATCCGGAAACAGCGTCCCCGGTACCTGCACCGCCGCCGCATCCGTCCGGTAAAACTCAGGCTGCTCCAGCCAGTCAGTCTCATTGAAATCCCCGCCCACCACCAGATTCCGCACCGCCGGATCAATCCCCGCCGCCGCCAACCCTTCCCTCAATCGCATCACCTCCAGCGCCCTTCTGAAAAAATCCGCATCGCTCCGCTCCGCCTTCAAATGCACACTCACAAACACCGGATCGTCCGCCGCACCCAGCCACGGCACATCCACCTCCGCCAGCATCGGAAACCGCGTGATCTCCCGCCGCCCCGCCAGCCCGCGCCCGATCTGTACCCGCCGCTTCAGCGGCCACCGCGACGCCACCACCACCGCCGCATCCTGACTCCCTGACAAATCCCCGCGCACGAGCGGCACCCCCGCAAACGCATCCCCCTTCAACGCCATCGTCTCCGGCGTTCCCGGAAATCCCACCGCCTTCAGAAACGCCACCAGATCCCCGAACTCGCCCGCACTAGCCACTTCCTGAAACAGAATCACATCCGGACTGATCCGCTCCGTCACCTCCCGCGCCGCCTCAAACCCCGCACTCCCCGGCCCGCCCGTCCCCAGCAGCACGTTGAACGACATCACCCGCACCGATCCCTCAGGCGCTCCCCTCGGCCGGTCCGCATCAATCACCCCCAGCACCGCCCCCGCCGGCGGCCTCACTCCTAGCGGATCACTCGCCACCACACTCACCAGCTCATATCCCTCCACCACCCCATCCACCGGCACCCGCACCGGCATCGTCAGCACCCCCGACGCAGGCACCGTCACCCGACCAGGCAACCCTAACGCTCCCCGCGGCGTCACCGCCACATCCATCTCCACCGCCACCCCCGGCGCAGGCGTCAGCACCAACGTCAGCATCACCTCCGCTCCCTCCCGCGCCTGCGACGGCACAAACCCCGCCGCCGTCGTTGGCCCCGTCACCGCCGTCAGGGTCTGCCCCGCGTTCAGCTTCCCCCGACTCGCCGTCCGCGGCCCCACCCAGCTCATCGCCCCCAACCCTGTCCCCGTCCCCGTCAGTTGCAATGTCAGGGTCGCCGGCTCCGCCCCGCTCTGACTAACACCCATGTCCGCCAGCATCCTCCCCGCCGCCACGCCCCCGACCGCCGTCATGCTCCCCTCCCACGCCAATCCCTGCACCACTTCCCCACTGCTCTTCCGGTACAGCACCAATCCATCCGGCGCACCGTTCTGCAATCCCGCCATCGGCACCCACACCGCCCCGAATCCCATCCCCTCATCCGGAATCACCCCGCTCAACCCCAGCGTCACATACTCCGCGCCTCCCGTCCCATTGTACCCCACCACCATGTAATCCCCCAGCGCCGTCCCCGCCGGCCCCGCAATCTCCACCCCTTCCTCCACGTCCACCCCGCTGTTGTCGTAATGCACCTCATTGATGAACACCGGCACCCCACGCCCATCCCCGGCCCACAGCATCACCAGCAGGACCACCATCGCCCGGAGTCTCGCAACGTTCGTACTCACTCGCCCCCGCTAACGCACCCCGTCTCCCCACGCCATCGCAAATCTCGCTCCCTCAACCCCACCCTCAACGCATCGCCCGCGCCGCCGCCAGCATCGCCCGAATCGTCTGCAGCGCATTCCCCTCCAATCGGTTGTTCACATAAATCCACGCCGTCCGCGTCCGCCGCAATGGCACCGTCCGCCGGATCATCTCCGCCCCCGCACGCCGCGCCCCATCATCCACCACCCGCGTCTCCCGGTACGGACTGAACGCCGCCACCGCCGTCTCATAACCCCGACCCGGCGTCAGCAGAAACCGCGCCGCCACCGCCTCATCACTCGTCTCCCATCCCTCCATCCCCATCTGCTCCTCCACCGTCGGCATCTCCGTCCACTGATTGCAGACATGCGTCACCCCGTGCGCCCGCAGCACCGCAAAATACTCCGGATGCAGAAAACTCCGGTTCCGAATCTCCACCCCGTACCGCCACCCCCGCGGCAACCGCCCCAGAAACCCGTCCAACTCCCTCACAAAATCCCGCCCCCTCGCAAAATCCCCCGCATGAAACGCCGAGAACTCAAACATCAGCATCCCCACCCGATCCCGAATCGCCTCGCACGGCCCCAGAAACGCCTCCGTGAACAACCCCGCATCCAGAAACCCACGGTTCTCCTTCCCTCCTCGCTCCCCATACCGCGGCAGTCTCGGAAACCGCTTCACCGTGATCTCACTCGTCACTTTGAACGTGAACCGGAAACTCTCCGGCACCTGCATCGCCAGCGCCTCCAATCCCTCCCTCGTCGGAAAACGATAGTACGCCGCATCCACACACACCGTCCGGAACACCGACGCATACTCCCTCAGACTCTCCCGCTCGAACTTCGTCTCCGCATACCGCCCCCTAACTATGTACCGGTCCGCCTCGTAAATCATCCCCAGCCACCCGGGATACTTCCACGACGACGTCCCGACATACACCCCAGCCTCCGCCGCCACTTCCACCTCCGGCCTCAACTCATCCGCCAGCGTCGGAAACAATCCCATCTCGTCTCCCTATCAAATATCCACCCCTCACCGCGGCAGGTGCTCCCCGCAATACTCCTCCCCATCCGCCGCCACCCGAAACTCCAACTCCGGATTCGCCCCATCCGTCCGCCCGCACACCTTGCACCGGTGAAACGCCTCGCTCTCAGGCACCGACTTCGCCTTGAACTCCGCTCGCCTCACTCCCACCCGCGCCCGATTCCTCATCTGCTTCACCAACCCCGGCACAAACATCACCAGAAACGGCAGCAGGCCCCACAGAATCCCCGGAGCCATCTCCGGTTTCATCAGCGAAAAATACAACAGCAGCGCCGCATCCAGCAGCGCCAGCCACCGGATCTGCACCGGCACCACAAAGTAAATCCTCAACTCCGTCCGCGGCGACAGCACCGCTAGCGCAAAAAACAGATTGCTGATGAACATCCCCACCCCGCCCATCCCCTTTCCAAGCACCTCCGGCCACACCAGCACCGCCACCCACTGCGTCACCAGAAAGAACAGCACATACAGCGTCACCCGAAACGGCCCCATCAGTTCATCCAGCGCATCCGCCATGAAAAACAGAAACATCGCCGCAAAGAAAAACCAGACCACACTCCCACTCCCCGTCGACGGCACAAACAAAAACGTCAGCAACCGCCACACCTCCCCATTCAGCACTTTTCCGCCATCCAGATCCAGATACCCCGCAAACTCAGGCTTCGTCCTCAGGATCGCAAACACCAGGATCTGAAACAACGCCACGTACCTCACCAGCCCAGGAAAGGCTATCCATCCAAATCGGCGTTCCAGTCGGTCAAGCAGTGGCATATTCTTCAAGGTTCCCCGAAACCCGACACCGCCCGCGCCCTCCGCGCAAACGCGTTCCAGAGAATCACGCCTTTGACAATAATGGACAAATCTCCATGATAGCGGACGTGGACGCTCCAGCTCTCTCCCAATCCCCGCTCCTCCCGGCTCACCTCGCCCTCGGAGCCCGCATGGTCCCCTTCGCAGGCTGGAATATGCCCGTCCAATACGCAGGCATCTCCTCCGAGCACCTCGCCGTCCGCTCCTCCTGCGGCATCTTCGATATCTCCCACATGGGCGAATTCTTCGTCTCCGGCCCCGACGCCACGGCATGGCTCGACTCCCTCCTCACCAACCGCGCCGCCTCCCTCAACCCCGGTCAGGGCCAGTACACGCTCCTCCTCAACGAAAAAGGCGGCGTCATCGACGACCTCATCGCCTACCGGCTCGATCACGACCAATGGTTCCTCGTCGTCAATGCCGGCCGCCTCGACGAGGACCGCGCATGGTTCTCCCAGCACGCCACCCCCGGCGTCTCCTTCACCGACGACAGCCCCGCATGGGCCGCCATGGCCATCCAAGGCCCGCTCGCCCCTCAAGTCTTCCACGCCATCACCGACGGCACCGCCTGCCTCCCGCCACGCAACGGCATCGCCAAGCTCTCCCTCAACGGCTCCACCTGCATCGTCTGCCGCACCGGCTACACCGGCGAAGACGGCTTCGAATTCTTCACCCCAGCCGCCGACGGCCCCGCATGGTTCCAGAAAGCCGTCGCCGCCGGCGCCACCCCATGCGGCCTCGGCGCACGCGACACGCTCCGGCTCGAAATGGGCTACCCGCTCAACGGCAACGACCTCTCCTACGATCGCTCGCCGCTCGAAGCCGGCCTCGGCTTCTTCGTCGCTCTCGATAAGGGCCCCTTCACCGGACGCGACACCCTCCTCGCCCAGAAAGCCTCCGGCCTCCCCTCCCGCCTCACCGCCATCCGCATGGCCCCCGGCGCCCCCCCACCCCGCGCCCACTACCCAGTCTTCCACAACGACACCCCCGTCGGCGAACTCTCCAGCGGCGGCATCTCCCCAAGCCTCTCCGCTGGCATCGCCATGGCCTACCTCCCACCAGCCCTCGCCACCCCGGGCACCCAGCTCGAAATCGAAATCCGCGGCAGAAAATGGCCCGCCGAATCCGTCAAAAAACCCTTTTACCGCAAGCCGCCCTTCGATTGAATCCACCTCAATCCATCTTCCTCATCCCAACCGCTCTCCAGCCCATCCCCATGCCAGCCCCAGCCAACGCCCGCTTCGCCGCTTCCCACGAATGGATCCTCTCCGGCACCGCTGACGCCACCGTCGGCATCTCCGACCACGCCCAGAAAGAACTCGGCGACGTCGTCTATATCGAACTCCCCAAGGTCGGCCGCAAGGTCGCCGCCAAAGAAGCCATTGCCGTCATCGAATCCGTCAAGGCCGCCTCCGACATCTACGCCCCAGTCGCCGGCACCATCACCGCCATCAACGACGCCGTCTCCTCCGACTCCAGCCTCGTCAACTCCGACCCCTACGGCAACGGCTGGCTCTTCACCATCCAGCCCGACTCCCCCGCCGACACCGACGCCCTCATGCCCGAGGCCGCTTACCTCGCCTCCCTCGAAAGCTGACCCACCCCACCTCTCGCCTCCCTCATGAGGCTCGAACCCATCATCGGGATCCTCTTCGCCGCCGTCACCGGCTGGGCCGCCGCCCGACTCGTCCGCCGTTTCTGGCCCAAATCCGGCAAATGGGGCATCAACCCCCAACCCGTCGCCTGCCCCACCTGCGGCACCCCAGCCCCACGCTTCCGTAAACCCGCCAACCGCCGCCAGATGCTCTGGGGCGGCTGGTCCTGCCCCTGCGGCACCGAATGCGATAAATACGGCCACCCCATCCCCCCGCCCTGACCCCTTAAAATTCGCCCCCCTCTCCGCACAAGCCTCCCGTTCGAGAATTCATTCGCGTCCATTCGTGACATTTGTGGTCCCAAACCCACACATCCGCGTTCTGTAGGAACGCCGTATACCAGCCCAGAGCAACGCTCTGGGTCCCTTCCCAAGAACCCTGTCCCCTTATCCAAAGTGGCACGGGCATCCTGCCTGTGACCTCTCCCGCCAGCACCTCCGAAAACGTCTGTCCCATTGTCCGCCCATGGGAAGTTGTTGCCTATCGCGTTGGTTCGGATATTGTCAGCGAAAGTCAGTCATATCCATTGAATTTCAGGCAGTTAGAAGAAAAAGACACCCGGCCGAACGCCCCGTTTGCAGATAGATATTCCACCAGATATAGTGAAATAATACAACTGTTCTGCTTCCTAGACCGTCTAATCCATGCTATAAAGCGCAACCCAAGCACACGCTACATGAAAACCAGCCCATACAAAACCATTGCGAGCTTGACGCTCGCATTTGCCGCCTGCGGCGGCTCCGCCGCCGCCGCGCCCGGAGATCATTTGCCAAGGCCAGAAGACCCGGTGGTCTTGCCGACCGAGGCAGAGACCGCTGAACTGATCAAGAACCGTCGAGAATCTGAGCTTCGTTTGCTCCAGCGGGACAAGGATGGCTGGGATGACATTTGGGTGATGATTCAGAAGGCACATGACAAGGATTACAAGTTCGATCCCAACGACAAAACCAAGGACACGGATGGCGATGGCGTCTCCGATTACGAAGAGATGCTTGTGGGTCGCAACGCGACCCGCAAAGAGCCTGTCTATACCAGAGAGGAATGGATTGCTAAGATTCGCGAGGAGCGCCGTCTAGCCATTGAGCGTGAGATTGCGCTGATGGAAGATGCCAAGCTCCGTTGGCCGGAACGTCAAGCCAAGCTGGCAGAAACCTTGCAACCTGCCTTCCAAGCGGGCAAGGACCTGGCTGATCCGGATTTTATCCGGCACGACAGCAAAGCTGTTCGAGCCAAATTGATCGACCGCCGCAACAAAGCCATCGCCGACCGTGCCAAGACCGAGGCGGAACTTGACGCCATCGCTGCCAAGTATGGCGTGAAGCGCGCGGACGAGCGGGGCACTTTAGTTGGCGAGAGTGAGCAGGGGCCGATCTTTATGTCTCCACAAGATGCGATCGCCGCGAATTCAATTTTTGCCGACGACCTCTGGCCTGCGGGGCTGCATACTTGGCAGAATACCGCCCTTTCCCGAAACCTAACTGGAGCAGGTATCCGGGCTTCCATCTGGGAGGCGAATGCATCTGACGGCACGGCTGGCATCCTCACCACGCATGGTGAATTCAACGGTGCCAGAGCAGTGCAAGCAGATGGCGGTGCTGCCAGCAACCACGGAACCGCCGTGGCAAACGTCATGGTGGGTGGCGGTATCTTCGACGTTTTCCGCGGAGCAACAAATTACGGAAGGCTTCTGCGCGGCATTGCTTACGCAGGTGAAGTGGATGGGTATAATCTAACGGATTTTGTGCTGGAAACGACTGATACCGTTTTGGATGGGCAGAATTTTTCGAATCACTCTTATGGTGTGAACGGAGGTTGGACCACCATCAATGTTAGTGGCACGACTTGGTGGTATTGGGTTTTACCCATGTTCACCGAAGACCCGAGGCTTGGGGCGTATTCTTCCGGTTTTGCTAATGGTAACTCTTCCGCCCAACTGGATGCGTTTGTCCTCACATCAGAGACGCATCTGCCAGTTTATGCCGCAGGCAATCCGAATGGTTATGGTCCCGGAGATCCGGTCCCTCCGGCCACAACCATTAACCACCGGATTCCAAGCGGAGCTGGAACAGCAGTCTCGACCGTCGTCCGGGACTGGATCAATGGGGATGATGGTTATGATACCGTGCTTTCGCCCGGCACGGCTAAAAACGTGCTTACTGTAGGGTCCATAACCGACATCAATTTCGCGACTGGAGCCTTCAATTTCTCTGGCTTTACTGGAACAGGTCCGACAGACGATGGCCGAATCAAGCCGGAGTTAGTGTCAGTTGGTCAGCGCAACTCTGTTCTGGGGCTAGGTAGTTCGCTATTTGCAGCCACCAAAACCGGAACAGCCACTTACTACAACGGTATCACCGCCGACAGTGAAGGCACGGTCAATCTAGCCGGAACAAGCTTCGCGGCCCCATCCGTAGCAGGTGGTTTGATGCTGGCAGAGCAGAGACGGCGGCAACTTTTTCCTGCTGCTGGCCCACTCCTAGCCTCGACATGAAGAGCGGCCTGTATTCATACCGCCTTGGATTTTGGCACACCCGGCCCAGACTACCTCGGCGGCTTCGGCATCTTCAACGCGGAGAGATTGGTGTCCGCTCTGGAGGCCGATGCAACGCTGGGACGCGGCACTCTCATCAAGGAGTTCACCGTCCAAACCGGATCTTCAAAGACGTTCTATGTGACCTTGCCAGCGAATACTGCAGGCGACCTCACGTTGACGTGGAGTGACCCGGCTGGAACTCCCCCGGCTTTCGCCAGTGTCCTCGACAGTCCAACCGCCATGCTCGTTAACAACATTGACTTGGTCGCGCAAGATACCGCCACGCTGGCCAATCATCATCCGTGGATTCTCGACCCAGATTTGACCTTCGAGAGAACCGCTGTGCGGGGAGCCACCGCAACACGGGGCGTGGACAGCCGCAATAACGCAGAGAAGATCACCATTGATGCTGCCGCCCAGCCGCGCCGTTTGAAAGTCACAGTCAATCCCGTCGGCACCCTGCAAGGTGGCACGCAAAAAGTATCCCTGATCCTCAGTGGAGTGGTGCCAGAGGCACCTGTCGTTTCCAGTGCTGGGTTCACAATGAATCCAGCGAATCTGAACGAATACGGGATCACTTTCAGTTCTGATCCCGGCGCATTTTACACGCTGGAGACATCCACCGACCTCACTACCGGAACGTGGACAAACGTTTCGAGCGTTAAAGCTGAGAACAGCACGACAACCGTGCTCACCAGCCGCAACCCAGCCGAGCCCCGCCGCTTCTGGCGGATGCGCCGCGGCCAATAGCGCGCGCCATGACAGCGAAGCTTCATTGGCTCTGGATATTGCTGCTTCTGCCCACATGGGCAAAAGCAGCGGTGTTGGTCACGTATCGCGGAGACTCTCCGAACCTTTTCGATTTCTCGCCGGTAACGCTTAATTCCGAAGATTTTGATATTAACGGGGACGGAACTCCTGATTTCCGATTTTTACGAGATCCCTTTGTTGTAGCACTTCAATCGCATGGAGCGAACCGCTTTATCAGCACAGTCTCTGTGCCCCCGGACAGAGGAGGGGACGTTACCCCCGTCCTATCTGGGAGCATCATTGGTGCGGATACAACATTCCTAGCTGGCGATTGGCATCGCCACACGGATAATGGAGGCGGTTCTGGGTTTGGGCTCAATTTCGGCCCCAACGCCATGCAATATGCTGACGCTTATATCGGGGTTGAGTTTATGCTTGCAGGCGTGATTCATTACGGGTGGATTCAATACGTTGGATTTAGCCATCCAGAGAAGGGCGTTCCATTCCCACTCTTAGGCGGGTTTATTGATTCATGGGCATGGGAGACGCAGCCCGGCGTGCCCATCATTGCAGGTGCCATTCCAGAGCCTAGCACAACGGTTTATATCGGAGGCAGCGCATTTCTAATTTGGCAGCGCAACGCCCATACCCGGAAGCAGAACAAGGCGCTGCTGACAACACCTAGGGGCCGTTTCGTTTCAGCGCTTAATCTAGTTCGTAAGTGGCTTGGCTTCGGTCGAGCGCGCCCCCGCCCCTAGGTGTGGCAGAGCTAAGTCGTTGGGCCACATACAGCGCTCCTTCCAATGAACCAAACAATCAAGAAGCCTTGCGACTGCACAGCGCAGGAGCTTACCGCATTTGAAGCTATGGTCACAGAAGGTGGCGAGGTCAACCCCGTGGGCCCCCCCCAGCGCATCCGCAATGCAGCTTTTTTGATGTTTCTTTTCGACGACGATTGCTCACTCATCGGCGTGTCCGCACTTAAGCATCCCAATCCCGAATACCGTGAGGAAGCCTTTACGAGTGCCAGCTCTGTTTTGCTTCCTGACGACTACGACCTTGAGTTGGGCTGGATATTTGTCGCGGAGTCCCATCGTGGTCGCGGACTCTCTCGTGAGCTGGTTGAGCATCTTATCGCACATGTCGAGACAGCCCGCATCTACGCAACCACCCGCGAAGCCAACCTCCCGATGCGACGCACCAACGAGCGATGTGGCTTCCGCCTCGAGGGTTCTCCATACCGAAGCAAACTAGGCAACTACTCTCTCGTCCTCTATGTTCGTTCGTCTCAATCCAATGCTGCCTAACATTCAAGGGCGCTGCCGGCAACGGCTCGTAGATCGTCCGTCGTGTCAGCAGCGCCTCTTGCTCGCCGTCGCCAGAGCTTGATCGTTCGCCCAACTTCGCGTAGCCCCATCTCCGAATGAGTCAGCCCGAAAGCAAATACATCAAAGAGCCGAAGAGGCCTGTCTCTTTGTGCACCTCCCTCCAACCAAGCCCCTCTCCGCACCGACGCAAACCCAACTGCCCCGACACCAACACCCCCTCTCACCACTCTGCAGCATCTGCGTCCATCCCAAAAATCTGCGGTTCCCCCAACCCTCCCTCACGCACGCCCCAAGAGCCCTGTCCACTAATCCTCTCTCCCGGTTCCCCTCCCGCCTCCTGATCAAGAATTCATTCGTGTCCATTCGTGCGATTCGTGGTTCCGAGCCACGCCCAAAGCGCCGAAGAGCCCTGTCTTCTTATCCAAAGTGGCACGGGCATCCTGCCTGTGACCTCTCCCGCCAGCGCCACCGAAGAGGTCTGTCCCACTGTCCACCCATGGGAAGTTGTTGCCAATCGCGTTGATTCGGATATTGTGAGCGAAAGTCAGTCATATCCATTGAATTTCAGGCAGTTAGAAGAAAAAGACACCCGGCCGAACGCCCCGTTTGCAGATGAATATTCCACCAGATATAGTGAAATCATAAACTGTTCTGCCAACTCCCATCCATATGCAGCCACTTTTCCATCTTTCGATTTTGGCTCTCCTTTTTTCGGGATGTGGTCCGACTGAGACCACCCCAACAGTGAAGCAGGTGGAAGTTAAAGAGTCTCCACAGTCAGTTGACGACGTTTTCGGAATGTTTTATGCGAAGACTCTCGAATACGCCTTAAGAAACCACCATCCCGGAGGCAAATTTTCACTCGCACTTTGGGATAGGAAGGACCATCAAATAGCCCTTCCTGACCGATTCTTGAACAAGATTTTAGCCATTTCTAATGATTTGCGCAATAAGTATGTTCCTCCGAGTCGATTGTCCCACCCCCCAGATAGAGCTGATGGTCGACCAAACACTGACCCACTGAGAGACACTCTTGATGGATCCGATGTGTTTTTATATTCTTTGTCCGGCATGGACTGGATTGCGCCCTCAACTGTGCGCGTCGAATATAAAAGATGGAGGGCTCCCGGCGATTTTATGTGGCAGCCTGTGACATTTCGTCAACAGGGCACCGATTGGATTCTAATCGATGAGGGTTTGCGACTTGGCGACAATTACAACAGCAGAGGCACGATGAAATTGATGAAAACCGAAGTCTTCCCACGCCCCAAAAAATCTGTCATTCAACAGTATTCCAAATAAACTCCACCGATCACGGGCAGAACAAGAGCACGGCTGCCAACCGCTGGGGCTCGGTGGTCCAAATCGTCTTTTTATGCTCCAATATCAACCTCTTCGTTTATGCACCATCCCGCCCCAGCGGTGGCAGCGTTTAACCGCTCTGCTGAAAAAACCGTGACCGCAGCCTCAAGAGTAAAGTGCGGGATTTGCGATAGCATGATCCTACCGATGACCGCCCAGACCAACGGCGGGATTTGCGCACAGTGCGTCAAGATACCGCCCTGTCAGCTTACGATCGCAGCGGCAGTCCATGCTGAGCCGCATCCGATTGATCGAGCAATAGCTATGTATTCATCTCTTATTGATTCGCTTGCGGCCGATTGTGCGGAGCGCAATCTAGGAGCGGTCAGTGATCCTGAATTCATGGCGGTGCGATTCTACTCTCCTGATTCTGTCATTGGGTTGCCGGATTACGATGAAGCGACCGAAGTCGGCTCGAAGGCAGTAGACGAGATCGAGCATTACTTATTGGCGGATGGTTTCGATCGCTCCTTGCTCGGCCCGATCGCGAACAAGCTGAGGTCGCTTGCTCCAGCATTCAACTCCGTTGGTAAGACCATCTTTATTGCATCAATGGGAATGGGCGTGGAGGAGGTCGCTTGGCTGATCAGATACCTGAACGACAGACCGACCTTCGAGCGCTTCCTGAATGGAGCTGGACTGACCGAGGAACAGGTCGATATCTACAACGTGTCCTACGGCCAGGAACTAAACCAGGAAGCAGCACAAGCCGCGTCATGACAACCACTACCAGCCGCCCTGTTTCGATGATTTCCCGTAGTACAACCCCACGCACCAAAGAGGCCTGTCTCTTTGTGCACATCCGCGCAGCACCGAAGGGTCCACCGCGAAGAGTTCCGTCCCATTACCCGCCCCGCTCGTCTCCAGAGGCCTGTCTTTTTGTGGACCGGCGCGCTTCTCCTCAGAAGCCTGTCTCTCTATGCGCCTTCCGAACCCGCCCCAAAAAGCCCCGCAGCCAGAACCCGCCCAGCGTGGCCCAAAGAGCCCTGTCCCATCACCTTCCCTCCCAGCACCCCCTCCGCGCCCGCCCCACTAACCCCGGCACCAACACCCTCTCCCACCCTCAGCATCATCTGCGCCCATCCCCAAAATCTGCGGTTCCCCCAACCTATCCCTCAAAAGCCCCCCCACCCCGCGACTTCGGATCTTGCCCTCTTCCCCTCTAAGATCTCAAATCTCAAATCTCATATCTCATATCCCCCCCTCCCATGCTCACCCGCCTCATCCCCTTCCTCGCCCTCTCCCTCACCCTCTCCGCAGCCGAACCCGCCTTCGTGCCCCTTTTCCCCAAAGACGGCGTCCCCACAGGCTGGGTCGTGCGCCACTGGGCCGACGTCAGCAAGCCCGCCGAAGGCGCTCCCTCATGGTCCGTCAAAGACGGCACCCTCACCAGCAGCGGCGACCGCGGCTGCTGGTTCATCTCCGAAAAGGAATTCTCCAACTTCGAACTCACCTACGAATTCAAACTCGGCCCGCGCGGCAACAGCGGCCTCGCCCTCCGCGCCCCGGCCTCCGGCGACCCAGCCTTCGACGGAATGGAGATGCAGATGGCCGACTTCCGCTACAACCCCAAAGCCCTCCCCTCCGAACTCACCGGCGGCATCTACCGCGCCATTGCTCCCACCGAGCAACTCTACAAACCAACCGAGTGGAACAAAGTCCACCTCACCCTCAAAGGCTCACACCTCACCGTCGTCCTCAACGGCAAGACCATCCACGACACCGACCTCGCCACCCACTCCGAATCCGTCCTCCGTCACGACGGCAAACCCGCCCCCGCCGTCAAAGACCGCCCGCGCAAAGGTCGCATCGGCTTCCAGAACCTCAGCCGCGACGGAGGCCAGGTCGAAATCCGCAACGCCCAGATCAAGGCCGTAGACTGACTCTCAGCCCGGACCCTATCACTCCGCCGCACTCACTGCTTCGCCTGCACTTTCGCCCAGGTGTCCTTCAGCGTCACCGTCCGGTTGATCACCGGCGCGCCCGGCACCGAATGCTTCGTATCAATGCAGAAGTACCCCATCCGCTCGAACTGAAACCGCGCCCCCGGAGCCAGCCCTAGCACCACCGGCTCCGCTCGCGCCCCCTTCAGAATCTCCAGCGAATCCGGATTGATGAACTCCCGGTAATCCCGCCCGTCCGGCACCGTCCCAGTGTCCTCCAGCGTGAACAACCGATCGTACAACCGCACCTCCACCGGCACCGCATCCGCCGCGTTCAGCCAGTGAATCACCGCCGATCCCTTCTTCGGCCCGGAATGCCGACTCGCCATGTCGCACGTGCACCGCAATTCCACCACCCGGCCCTCATCGTCCTTCACCACTTCATCACAGCGCACATTATACGCATAACGAAGCCGCACCTCACGCCCCGGCCCCAGCCGGAAATACTTCGGCGGCGGATTCTCCATGAAATCCTCCTGCTCGATCCACAACTCCCGCCCGAACCGCAGCGTCCGGCTCCCCGCCGCAGGATCCTCAGGATTGTTAGCCGCCTCGATCTCCTCAAGCTCCCCTTCAGGCCAGTTCGTCAGCACCACCTTCAATGGCCGCAGCACACCCATGAACCGCGGACACGTCTTGTTCAGATCCTCACGCACCGCATGCTCCAGCACCCCGACATCCGTCAGGCTGTTGTACTTCGTCACCCCGATCTTCCCGCAGAAACTCCGCAACCCCTGCGGCGAAAACCCACGCCGCCGCAGCCCCGAAATCGTCGGCATCCGCGGATCATCCCACCCGTCAACCAATCCACCCTCCACCAGTTCCAGCAGCTTCCGCTTGCTCATCACCGTGTACGTCAGATTCAGCCGCGCAAACTCGATCTGCCGCGGATGACACGGCGCACTCACATTGCTGATCAGCCAGTCGTACAACGGCCGGTGCGCCTCGAACTCCAGCGTGCAGATGCTGTGCGTAATCCCCTCGATCGCATCGCTGTAACCGTGCGCCATGTCATACGTCGGATAAATGCACCACTTGTCCCCCGTCCGGTCGTGCGGCACTTTCTTGATCCGGTACAGCACCGGATCCCGCAAATTAATGTTAGACGACGCCATGTCGATCTTCGCACGCAGGGTCCGCGTCCCGTCAGGAAACTCCCCGAGCCGCATCCTCTCAAACAAATCCAGATTCTCCTCCACCGTCCGATCCCGGTACGGCGAATTCTCCCCAGCCGCCGTCAGCGTCCCCCGGCTCGCCCTCATCTCCTCAGCCGTCAGATCGCACACATACGCCAGCCCCTTCCCGATCAGCTCCAGCGCCCACGCATGAATCTGATCAAAATAGTCCGACGCATGCCGCGGCTCACCCGCCCACGAAAACCCCAGCCACTGCACGTCCTCCTTGATGCTCTCCACGTACTCCATGTCCTCCTTCACAGGATTCGTGTCGTCAAACCTCAGATTCGTGCAGCTCCCCGGAATCTCCTGACCAATCCCGAAGTTCAGACAGATGCTCTTCGCATGCCCGATGTGCAGATACCCGTTAGGCTCCGGCGGAAACCTCGTCACCACCCGCGGATGCCTCCCGCTCTCCACATCCGCACGCGCTATCTCGCGGATGAAATCCGTCGCTTCTCGTTCAGGTGCCTCGGGTGTAGTTGCCATAGCTTGCAGGGAAAACCTTCCCTTCCCGCACTTTGCCACCGCGGCAAAGGGAAATCGCCACCTCCCTCCCCCACAGGTGGACAAACCCCGCCCCACGTTGCATGAACCCCCATGCGAAACGTTGCTCTCTCCCTCCTCAAGGACCTCACCGAAGCCCACAGCGTCCCCGGCTCGGAAGACGCCGTCCGCGCCATCTTCCGCCGCGAACTCGCATCCCACGGCACCATCCAGTGCGACCGCCTCGGCAGCATCGCCTGCGAACGCCCCGGCCCGCCCGACTCCCCTCGCGTCCTCGTCGCCGGCCATTGCGACGAAGTCGGCTTCGCCGTCCAGCAGATCACCCCACGCGGCTTCCTCAAACTCACCGCCCTCGGCGGCTGGTGGACCCACACGCTCGTCTCCCAGCGTGTCCGCATCCTCACCCGCTCCCAGCGCGAAATCCTCGGCGTCATCAGCTCCACCCCGCCACACTTCCTCTCCGACTCCCAGCGCGACAAACTCATGTCCCTCGACCAGCTCTTCGTCGATATCGGTGCCTCCAGCCGCGAAGAAGCCAACTCATGGGGCGTCCAACTCGGCGACCCCGTCGCCCCCGACAGCGCCTTCACCCCCATGGCCCACCCAGACCTCTTCCTCGCCAAAGCCTTCGACAACCGCGCCGGCATGGCCGCCACCATCCAATCCATGCAGGCCCTCGCCTCCACACCCCTCCCCTGCACCCTCATCGCCGCAGGCTCCGTCCAGGAAGAAGTCGGCTGCCGCGGAGCCCAAACTCTCGGAGCCCTCACCAACCCAGACGTCGCCCTCGTCATGGAAGGCACCCCAGCCGACGACACCCCAGGCATGGACCTCTCCGAATCCCAGGGCCGTCTCGGCTCCGGCGTCCAGATCCGCGTCATGGACCCCTCAGCCATCATGAACCGCCGCCTCGTCGACTTCGTCACCGCCACCGCCACAGCCGCAGGCATCCCCCACCAGGTCGCCGTCCGCAAAAGCGGCGGCACCGACGCCAAAAGCCTCCAGTTCTCAGGCACCGGCGTCCCCTGCGTCGTCCTCGGCACCCCCGCTCGCTACATCCATAGCCACAATTCCCTCATCCACATCGACGACTACCTCAGCGCCGTCCGCCTCGTCACCGAAGTCGTCCGCCGCCTCGACACCCCCACCGTCGCCTCCTTCACCGCATGGTGATCCCTCCCCTCACGGCACCGCAATCCGCTCCAGCAGCCGCTCAATAATCTGCTCGCTCGTCACCCCTTCCGCTTCCGCTTCATACGTCAGCAGAATCCGGTGACGCAGCACATCCATCGCCAGATCCTTCACATCCTGCGGCGTCACATACGCCCGGCCATCCAGAAACGCCCGCGCCCGCGCCGCCAGCGCCAGATTGATCGTCCCCCGCGGACTCGCCCCGCAACGGATCAGGTTCTTCATGTCCGGCAGCAACTCCCCGGGATAACGGCTCGTGTGGATGATCTCCACAATGTAATCCCGCACCGCATCCGAGATCAGAATATCATTCACTAACGCCCGCGCCTCCGTCACCCGCTCCGCATCAATCACCTGCTGCGTGTCCGTCTTCGGCGCATTCGTGCTCATCAGATCCAGAATCCGCCGCTCCTCGTCCTTCGTCGGATAATCCACCCTCACCTTCAGCAGAAACCGGTCCAGCTGCGCCTCAGGCAATTGATAGGTCCCTTCCTGATCAATCGGATTCTGCGTCGCCATCACCATGAACGGATCCGGCAGCTTGTACGTCGTCTCCCCGATCGTCACCTGCCGCTCCTGCATCGCCTCGAGCAGCGCACTCTGCACCTTCGCCGGCGACCGGTTGATTTCATCCGCCAGAATCAGATTCGCAAAAATCGGCCCCAGCTTCGGCTTAAACTGCCCATCCCCCGGACTGTAAATCAGCGTCCCCAGCAGATCCGCAGGCAGCAAGTCCGGCGTGAACTGAAACCGCTTGAAACTCACACTCATCGTCCCCGCCAGCGCCTTCACCGTCAGCGTCTTCGCCAACCCCGGCACCCCCTCCAGCAGAATGTGCCCCTTCGTCAGCAGCGCCACAAACATCCGGTCCACAAGCTCCTCCTGACCCACCAGCACGCGGTGCAATTCATCGCGCACGAGCGGCACCCATGCGGATTTCTCGGCGATGCGGTCCTTGAGAGCGTCAGTTTCGGAAGACATATGGGCTGCGAGATTAGGAGAGAACCACGGAAACGCAACGCGTGATCCAATCAGCCTACTTGCTCTTCTCCGTCCGCGTCACCGTCCCGCTCATCAGCCCGCCGTGATCCCCCCCGGACCACGTCCCCGCATACGCCCCGGCATGAATCAGCACCCGCGCCGTGTACTTCCCTCCCCCCGGCACCCCCACGTCATCCACCGTGATCACCGGCGTGTCCCCCGCCCACTTCACCAGCACCGGAAACGGCATCGTGAAATCCTTCCCCCCATACCGCACCCGCGCCGTGATGATCCACGCCTCCCCTCCCGTCAGCTTCGACACACTCAATATCGTGTACTTGTCCTCCTTCTCCTCCCCAGCCTTCCCTTCCACCACCACCGAAAACTTCCCCGTCAGCGTCGCCCCACTCAGGGTCTCCACAAACCGCTCCTCCAACTGCTCCTGCGTCAACTCCACGTTCTTCTCCTCCTTCTCTGGCTTCTTCACCCCCTCCGCAGGCTCCTCCTCCGCCGTCAGCGGCCACACCGCCACCATCGCCACCATCGCAGTCATCAATCGGATCAGGTTGTTCGTCTTCATCGCTTTGCTTCAGTTGAATCTCACAAATTCCGCCCCGCCAGCGCCGCACCAGCCTCGCTGATCCATCCCTCCGGCGGCATCGCATAAGGCCGGAATGTCTCCAGCGTCCCCGCCTGCTCATTGTAAAGCAGCGCCCGGTACAATCCCAGATCCTGCGCCGCCGGCGAATCAATCATCCGCGCCGAATCATTCGCACTCATCTGGAAAATAATCCGCATCTCAAACTCCGCCATCGCCTTCCGGTTCAGATAACGCCCCGCATTGTTCGCCGTGTCGATCGACACCACAAGGTGCATCCCCAGACTGCTCCCCTCCGTCACAAGGTTCGTGAACTGCGCCGCAGGATCCCCCGCACTGTCCCCGCTCCCGCCAAACGAGAAATCATCCTCGCTCCGCAGCTTCTTGAACCGCTGCAACCCATGCACAAACACAAACACCGGCCCAGCACCCGTCTCCCCGCCGCTCCGCGCATTCAATTCCTCCACTAACTCCCCAAGGATCACCCCCGACTCCGGCCCGCGCCCCACCGTCACCCCCGGCACCGCCGCCAGAATCCGCTCAATATACGTCTCCTCCACCGTCCCCGCCCCAGCCTGATGCAGCAGCACCATCCGCACCCCGCCCGCAGGATACTGCGCCGCCAGCGCCACCATCGACATTCCCATCATCACCAATGCCGCCTCTTCACGCTGCCCAACCATCAGCAAATGATTCCCGCTCTGCCGCTGGAACACCGCCTCCGTCGGACCCTTGATCGCATTCGGCGCTCCAAACCAGCACCTCGGCGCAGCCGGCGCTTCCCGCCGCGGCGCACTCAGCAACCCGCTCAACAACGGATTCTCCGCCGCATCCGCTGGCGCATTCCCCTCAAACACAATCGGCGACGACGGCACGCCGTACTTCTCCACCGCCATCCGCCTAACCTCATGCAGCAGCGCTTCCCGCTCCTGATCCGGCAGCCACACCACCTGGAACGGGCTGTTCCCCTCCACCGCTCCCGCCGCATCATTGTAAATCCCTTCCCCAGGCCGCGTCAGCAGTCGCGGCGCAGGATTGTTGTCGTCCATGATCAGATAGGCGTCCGCCTCATTGCACTGCAACGCCACCCGGATCGCCATCTGCCCTAACGTCGCCCGCGCCAGCGTGTACGCCCCGCCCAGGGTCTGCGACCCCAGCAGCACGTGAATCCCGAACGCCCGGCCCTGTCTCACAATCCGGTCGAACAGCACCGACGCCCCCTGCGCAATGCTGTCATCCTCCACAAAGAATTCCTGAAACTCGTCAATGATCAGCAGCGACCGCGGCATC
Source organism: Verrucomicrobiota bacterium (assembly GCA_003402705.1). Classification (GTDB taxonomy): domain Bacteria; phylum Verrucomicrobiota; class Verrucomicrobiia; order Verrucomicrobiales; family V1-33; genus V1-33. Next base: position 34,381 of record QQNF01000029.1, read on the forward strand.
GGCTCCTCACCTCCCACCCGCTTGTACCCCGCCACATCCTGCACCCCCATCCGCCGGAACAAATCCCCGCGCCGCCTCAATTCCTCATCCACCCGCTGCAGCACACTCAACCCGAACTCACGGTCCGACTCGATCGCAATCACCTTCGCATGCGGCAGCCTCGCGTCCGCATAACACTTGAACTCCACCCCCTTCTTGAAGTCGATCAGATAAAACTCCACTTCGTCAGGACTGCACGTCAGCGCCAGATTCGTGATGATCACGTGGAACAGGGTCGACTTCCCGGACCCCGTCTTACCCGCAAACAACGCATGCTGCCGCGTCCCCTTCCCGATCGCCAGATACTGCAGCTTCGTCGCCCCAGTCCGCCCGATCGCCACCCGCAACTCACTCGCCGTCTCCCCCTTCCACCGCTCCTCTGGCGCAGGCGAAATCACCCGGAACGGCACTTCAATCCGGTTCGAATCAATACTGCTCTTCCCGATCCGGTGCACTAACTGCACCGCCAGATCCGCCGGCGGCGGAGGATCCAGCCGCACCACCGCTCCAGCCGCCGCCAGCTCGGCATCCACCGTCAGCACGCCGCGCGCATTCCGGCTCAGACAGACACTCGCCGCCCTCAGCTCATCCGCCACAAATCCCTCAGGCACCGACTGCCTCGTGTCATGATGAATCAGCGTGAACACCCCGCACCGCGGCCCGCTCACCGCAATGCTCTGCAACCGCTGCACCGCCGTCTCGCTGAACCCCGCCGGAAAATCCGCCACCACCAGAAAATGATACTTCTCCGCCGTCGTCCCTGCCTCCGCATTGTACTCCGTAATCGTCGCGTACTCGTTCCGCAGATACATCTGAATCACTTTCTCAATGTGATCATTCAACTCCGATAACCGCTCCTCGATCTGCTCCCGCTGCGTCCAGATCCGCCGGTTGATCAAGGTCGGCTCGTAATCCCCAAGATGCATCAATCCCGCAAAACTCTGCCCCAGTCCCACCGGATCCAGAATCGTCAGCGCCAGCTTCCCAGGCGGCGTCAGCGACAGCAACCGCAGCAGCACGTTGTTGAAAACATCCATCGGCGCTCCCGCACACGTCTCCGCCGTCTCCATCAGCAGCGACCCCCGCCCCGGAAACGCCAGCGCCAAAGGCACCTCTACCGCCATCGGCCCAGGCACCACCAGCACCTGCGGCACCGCACCAGGCACCGCATTCAAATCCAGCGACACCGACCCGAACGCCGCCGCCGCCGGAAACTTCCGCGGCGGACTCCACGACCCAGGATCCACCAGCACCCACGGCTCCGGATGCAGCGCCGGATCACCCACCAGATTCCCTAACTCCCCACTCAGCGGCCCCATCACCCCATCCCATTCCCGGCGAAACACCGCCCACGCCGCCGCCGCCGCCGCATCCTCCACCGCCAGCGCCGCCGCCGCCGCCGACCTAACCACCTCCAGCTCCGGCCCCGCCGCCCGCTCAATCGCCGCATTCTCCTCGTCCCGCTGCCCCTGCAGCACCTGCGTCCGCGCATTGAAAATGTCCTCAATCCGCGCCGATATCCGCGACGTCTGCTCCTCAATCTTCCGGCTCAACCGCTCCCGCTCAGTCGTCTCCACCGTGTCAATCACCGCCCACTTCTCCTGCACTTCCGTCAGCACCCCCTGCAATTCCTCCGCCGCCTCACGCTTCGCCACCTCACATCGCCCCACCACCGCCTCACCACACGCCCGGTGACAAGCCTGCGCCCGCGCCAGCGCCACCGCCGCTTCCTGCCCAGCCACCTCCGACTGCTTGTACGCATCCCCTTTGAACATCCGCCCAGCCAGCGGCACCGCCTTGAATACCCCGGACACCCCCGTCGCCGCCGCCGCTCCCAGCGCCCGCTCCGCCTCACCAGCCGCCCTCGCCGTCTCCTCGAACAACGCCTCCGGCCCCATCCCCTCAGGCACCGCCACCACCGGCAGCACCTTCACAAACCCACGCACCGCCGCCGCCAGCACCCCTAGCGCCTTCGCCTGCTCCGCTAGGCTCTCCTCCGCACGCATCCGCTCACCCACCGCCCTCTCCACCGCCGCATCATGATCCCGCTGCGCCCGCCGCTTCCTCATCTGCAATCCCCCTAGCCGATTCTCCCGCGCATGCCGCGCCAGCGCCGGCAGCTTCCGCTGCATCTGCGTCGCCGCACGCGCCAGCCTCGACCGCCGCCGCTCATACAATCCCGTAATCCTCGCCTCCGCCGCCTCAAACCTCCGGTTCGCCAGCTCCCGCCGATGCTCCACCTTCGCCTCCGCAGCCTTCACCGCATCCCTCCCGTTCCGGTCCACTCCCCCTCGCTTCGCCCGCAGATCCTTCACAAACGCAGCCTCTCGCTCCGTCCAGTTCTTCGCCGCAGCAAGCCACGCATTCAGCAGGCCAATCGCCCGCCCCGCTCCAGGTTCAGTCAGTTTACTCACAGTCGGCTTTCAGTTTGCGCAGCAGAATGTCGATGTCCTCGATCACCGGCCGCGCCTGGTTCACTATCGTCGGAAGCGGCTCCAGAAAATCATGCTCGAATTCCCTGGCCTTCACGTCATTCCACGACGCCCGGCACTGCTGCCACTCCACAAGAATGTCTTTCAATGCCTGCTCCAGCATCGCCCCGCTCGCCCGCGCACTCATGACGCCACCTCCCCTTTACTCTCCCCACCCGCCACCTCAGGCGCTCCCGCCACCGCCTTCAACCCACCCCCGCCACTCTCCGCATACTCCTCCAGCAACCGCTGCGCCCGCTCCAGATACGCCACCCCCTTCGGCAGGTCATGCACAATGTAATCCGTCATCGAATCCAACCGCCTCAAATGCCCCGAAAACAACTGGTCGAACTCACGCACCCAGTACTTGATCCGACTCAACTTCTGCGTCGCCTCCTCCACCACCCGCTTCGCCTTCCTAACCTCCATCTCCTGCATCGTCACCGAATCCTTGAACGACGACATCCGCGCCGTCATCAGCTCCGCCTGCGCCTGCTCCAGCGCCCGCATCCCCCGCTTCAATCGCCCTTCCCAGTAATTCCTCTGATCCGTCTCCACCCACATCCTCGCACGCTTCACTTCCTCCGTCACCTTCCCGATCGCCGTCGACGACTTCGACAGAAACACAATCAGCCTCGCCCGGAATTCCCCGAGCGATTCCACAGATCGTACTTTCGCCTCGCTGCTCATCTCATTCAGCGCTGGTCAAGGTACTCCTCAATCCGCTGCGCCTTCCGCAGCAGATACGGTGTGTGCTTCTCCGCCGTCTCCACAAACTTCTTCAGCACCTTCATCGTCGAAATGAACTCCTCCGCAAACTTCTCCGCCTCCTGATCCTGCCACGTCGCCCCCAGCGCCGCAAACCGCGCCTGCAACGACGACGCCCTCACCTGCACATCATCGTTGAAACGCTTCAGCTCTTTCGCAAAGCGTCGCACCTCTTCGGGATCCATGATTGCCTGGGCCATCGGTAAATTCAGGGGTTCGTTCTCCCTGCCTGATACCAGGTCCACCCCTCCTCGGCAAACTAAACGTGCACCTTTATCTGCTCCCGATTCACCCAATCTTCACATTGCCCGCCTCCCCCCTCCATTCCCCGCAAAAAAGTCACGCATCCAGCCTTTTCCCGCGCGTAACACCGGCCTCATTCACAGCCCGATCATGAAATCTCTGCTCCTCGCTCTTCCTTCTCTCTTCATCATCTCGTCCCTCGTCTCCGCCGAAGACGCTACCCTCGAACCAAAAGCCCTCCGCGAACGCGCCGGTGCCATCTTCCAACCGCTCCCGGACAAAATGCCCGGTGCCGACGCCGACACCCCGGCCATGGTCAAACTCGGCAAAGACCTCTACTTCGAAAAGCGTCTCTCCAAAAACAGCACGCAGTCCTGCAACTCCTGCCACCGCGTCGACGAAAACCGCGGCGGCGTCGATAACGAACCCACCAGCCCAGGCGCCTTCGGTGAACGCGGCGGCCGCAACTCCCCCACCACCCTCAACGCAGGCTTCCACATCGCCCAGTTCTGGGACGGCCGCGCCGCCACTCTCGAAGATCAGGCCAAAGGCCCCATCCTCAACCCAGGCGAAATGGCCATGCCAGACGAAGCCACCGCCGTCGCCCGCATCAAGGAGGTCGAAGCCTACACCAAGGCCTTCGCCGAAGCCTTCCCCGACGCCAAGGACCCAGTCACCTACAACAACATCGCCGAAGCCATCGCCGCCTTCGAACGCACGCTCAAAACCAACGACCGCTTCGACGACTTCCTCAAAGGCGACGACAAAGCCCTCACCGAAACCGAACGCCGCGGGCTCCTCACGTTCCTCAACACAGGCTGCATCGCCTGCCACCTCGGCCCCACCATGGGCGGCAATCTCTATCAGAAAATGGGCCTCATCGAGCCCTACGCCAACACCACCGATCTCGGCCGCGCCGCCCTCACCAAAAACGACGCCGAAAAGTTCTTCTTCAAGGTCCCTTCGCTCCGCAACGTCGGCATCACCGGCCCATACTTCCACGACGGCGGTGCCAAAACCCTTGAAGACGCCGTCAGCACCATGGCTCGCATCCAGCTCGGTAAAAAACTGACCGAAACCGAAACCGCCGACATCGCCGCCTTCCTCCGCTCGCTCTCCGACAAGGAACGCAGCAAGGCCTCCCCAGCCCCGGAAAAGAAAACCGCCGCCCGCTGACCCCAGCCCCACTCACCGGCCGCGGCGCGCCGCCAGCACGCGCCGCAATTCGTCCGTATTGAAAGCGGCCTGAAGCCACGTCACTTCAGGCCGCTTTCCCGCGGGCAGCAGCACCTCCACCACATCATACCGCCACTGAATCTCCGGAAACCCTAGCAACCTTAGCCAGCTCTCCGCCCCCCGCCGGATCAGCGCCTGCTTGTCCGCATTCACCGCCCTCCCCGGCCGCCCGTACGCATCGCTCCGCCGCGTCTTCACCTCCGCAAACACCAGCACCCGCCCGTGCCGCAGCACCACATCCACTTCCCCGCCCTGCGGCCCACGATAGTTCCGGTAAAGAATCCGGCACCCACGCGTCCATAACCACCGCGCCGCAATCATCTCCCCACGCCTCCCCACCCACTGCGGATCAGGCACGACCCCTCCCTCAGAAATCGAAGGACATCTGAGCAACGGGCTGAAACGTGCGGCGATGTAACGGACAGGGCCCATACTTGCGGAGTAACTGCAAATGCAGTTCTGTCCCATATCCCTTGTGCTGCGCAAACGCATATTGCGGCCACTCCTCCGCCGCCCGCTCAATCCACCGATCCCGCTCCACCTTCGCCACCACACTCGCCGCCGCAATACTCAGACTCAACCCATCCCCCTTCACCACCCCCTCGTGCGCCCACGGAAACCGCGGCACCGGCAACCCATCAATCAGACAATACCCAACCTCCACCGGCAACGCCCGCACCGCCCGCTCCATCGCCAGATGCGTCGCCCTCAGAATATTCAGCCGGTCAATCTCCTCCACCGACGCCTCCCCACTCCCGATCAAGATCCCCTCACCCCCACGCAACTCCTCGTAAATCCGCTCCCGCTGCCGCGCCGTCAATTGCTTCGAATCCGTCAGCTTCCCATGCCCATACCCCTCCGGCAACACCACCGCCGCCGCCATCACCGGCCCAGCCAATGGCCCCCGCCCAGCCTCATCCACCCCAGCCACCACCAATACCCCTCCCCCACACACCCGCTTCTCAATTTCCATGTCCGGCATCCCCACCACCTCCCACCTTTCCCCTCCCCTCGCCACCACAATCTTCCTCCCTCCGTTCAAGCCCCCTCCGACCAAGCCCCATCTCAAATTTCAAATCTCAAATCTCAAATCCCCTCATCGCGCCGCAGGCTCTGGACTGCTGGGAGCATCACCGCTCTCCCTGCGCACGGAGTGCGCCTGCAAGCCCTCTCTCCCAACCAGCCGTCTCCCAACAAGCCATCCCATCCATCCCATCCATCCCGTCCATCCCGTCCGTGCACTCTCGTCCATTCGGTCAATCCGGTCAATCCGGTCAATACCGTCCGCTCCCCCTCCCCCGCCTCCTCATCCCATAGGGGTGCCGACCTGTAACCGGTGGTCGAGCAACGCGACACCACCGGATTGCCGCCTCCCCATCGACCCCACGCCCCCACGACACCACCGGAAACTGATCTCTCGCACTCTGTCATGCATCTTCCGCATCAACGATCGGATTCCCATGAGACCACTCCAACAATGACTCAAGGTAAGATGTCAGAAGCTTCGCCAATCTCCTGAAGAGCGCGTCTTTTGGCAGATCGCCACGGTGGTTGGGCGTGGTTGGATCTGCGCCAAGCTTCAAAAGCAGCCCCGCTATCGCAACCCTCCCCGAAGCGCACGCACTGTAAAGCGGCGTCTCCAGATAATCCCCTTTCGCATTTATATCCAATACCCCTCCTCAGCCTGTCGCAACAAATCCGCAAGATCAGGACTCATGCTCTGCATCCGTTCTTACCCCCCTGCCGCCGCCATCACATCTGAATCCCATCATCACAACGACTACCGCCTGAATCGCAATGACGTAACCCTCCAGGTAAGCATCACGCGATCCGTTCAAAGATTGCCTCAGAATCTGTGATAGCGAGAAAACGCTAAAAAACACCATGCATCTAACGCTGACTCTTGCCCCCGAGGGAAAAATGAAAAAAAGAATCAGCGGAATGACATAGACCACCCTCCAGACAACCTCATGCCAGTTTAACTCCACCCCCAACGCAGCGGGAATTGCAAAATTCTGCAGCGACAACATCAACCACAAAATCCAAGCGGCACAGGGCAGCATCGTATGAAAAATCAGCTTCATGACCGCCATGCGTGCTTTCCGGGTGTTGAATTCGCCATCGTTATTGAGCTTCGCGATCATGCCAGACTTCAGAACACCCGGAACCTATCATTCCCCCTCCCCATTGTCAATCCCCGCCGTCACCCTTCCCCCCATCTCCCCACTCGCCCCTCGCTCCACCACTACCGGATACTCACCACAGAGGAGACTGCCCGGGATATGCCCCCAAGCACCCGAAATCACCGACCTTCCATGACGATAATCTGGCACGCTTGAGCGATTTCCCGCAAACTCAGAAAGGAACTTCTCCACCCTTTAATCAGGTCACCGAACTCCTCAAAATCCTCTTCGCTGGCCTCAGCCCATTCAGTAAAATCAGAATTCATAGAATCTGCATTCTCCTCACTGACCCTCAGGAATTCAGCACAAAATTCCAGAATCCTCTCTGCCGGATACTTCACGCGCGCCCCGCCCATAAAACTCATGCGGAAGCAGAATTCCTTGAGTCCTTGAGAAAAGAACACATGGCTGGAAAATGATTCGGCACCGATTTGACTCAGGACCTGCATGGATTTATCCAGCACTTGATCGTTCGCGTAAACTCGACCCAAAGACATAGAATGAGCCTTTATTTGTGGTCGGAATCAGGGTTCTATCCCACTATATTCTCCTCCGGAGGCACATAATCAAGGCCGAACACCGATTGTTCCGCAATCACCAATTCCTGAAATGCAATCGCGCTCGCCACGACCTGACCAGTCGCTTTGCTCCCGGACGCCTGGAACAGATAATCTCGCCTCACGTTCACCAGACGCTCAGCGGCCGGGAAACGCACTTCCGCACCGACCGAACCGCACGCCCCCTCCCAACGCGCCCTCTCCGAACCAGCAGCCGAAGGCTCTGGACTGCTGGGAGCATCACAGCTCTCCCTGCGCACGGAGTGCGCCTGCAAGCCCTCTCTCCCAACCAGCCACCTCCCAACAAGCCACACCGTCCATCCCGTCCATCCCGTCCACACCGTCCATCCCGTCCATCCCGTCCATCCCGTCCATGCGCTCCCGTCCATGCGCTCCCGTCCATCCGGTCAATCCGGTCAATCCGGTCAATCCGGTCAATACGGTCAATACGGTCCATTCCATCCGCTCCCCTAACCACACCCAACAAACTCGCACCCCGGCAGGGGTGCCGGCTTGAATTACTTCTCCTTTACCTGATTGCCAGTATTATGTTTGATATACTCGGCCAATTTCTCCTCGGCATGAAAAAACTTTCCATTCAAGCGCTGACCATCGAGCGAACGAAATGCAAAGTGAACATGATTTGGCGGATTTTTGGCAGAGTTTACAACCTCCAAACTCAGGACGACTGAATCCTGCTTCAACTCCAAAACCGCAGAATCAGCATGCGAAATCGCCAAAGCAGGCAAATAACTAAATCGATCGAGAAGCAGCGACGCCAACATTCTGTCGTTGGGCGATGATATGAAAAACCCGTCGGCATTCCTGGCTGTCATTATCTCCTTAAGAGCATCCTTGACGGGCATCGTAATCTCTTTCTCGAATAGCAAATCCGTCACAAAAGCAGAATTTTTTGGCGGCGAAATCGCTGTCGGCTTCGCCTTCGGCCCGCAGGCGGAATTCAAGAAGGCCAAAGCCGCAAAAAGGGGAAATCTGAATGAATTTTTCACGACAGCATCCATTTTGCTCCCTGTTCTTATCCGTAGACGGTCCAAATAAAACACATATTTTGCGCTTTTGTCTGACACCTCGAAGCCGCTCATCCACCGACCACAAATCCAGAATCCGGTCCCGGTCCCGGTTCCGGCTTCTCATCACCCTCCTGACCACGCAATTCCACCGTACCTGAACTCAACCCTCGCCGCCAGAAGCCCATCGGGCCGAATCCCCATCCCCCACCCGATCCGCCCCACGCCTCCCCCCCTCACCTTGCCGGCCGCTCCCCCGAAACCGGATGCGCTCCCTCCACCTTCGGCGCTCCATTCCGCTCCATCCACGACTCCCGCGTCACCGGCACCACCTGCCCCCGCGGCCCCAGCACACCCGACATCCCACTCATCACCGCCACCGCCACCCCAAGGATCGCCGCCACCAATCCCCAAAGCCACCATTGCCGCAGATTCATCGCTACCACCCTCCAACTCCCCTCCCGCCCCGTCAAAAGCTTTTCCTCCACACGTCTCCACCCCTCCCCGACTCTCCCGCGTCTGCCCTGAATCTGCGCATGACAAATCGGTCAATCCCGGAATAATGCCGCGCGGTTCCGCCAGATCACCTGCCGCCGCTTCCCTTTTACGCCACCATGCCGGAGGATTCCGACCCAGCTCCCGAAGAAAACCACGTCCCGTTCGTGCCGCCTGAACCGGCCGAACTGGAACGCATGCTGCCCCAGTACGCCATCCAGCGGCTCATCGCCTCCGGTGGCATGGGCGCAGTCTACGCAGGCCTCCAGCGCGACCTCGACCGCCCCGTCGCCATCAAAATCCTCCCGCCAGACGCCGGCCGCGACGGCGAATCCATCGACCGCTTCCGCACCGAGGCCAAGGCCATGGCCCGCCTCATCCACCCGCACATCCCCGCCGTCTTCGAATTCGCTGTCGTCGAGGAATACTGCGTCCTCGTCATGGAACTCGTCGACGGCAGCAATGTCTTCCACCTCATCCGCGAAAACCTCCTCCCCTCCCGTCGCGCCATCGAGGTCTTCCAGCAAGTCTGCGACGCCGTCCAGTTCGCCCACAGCCGCAGCATCGTCCACGGCGACATCAAACCCAGCAACATCATCGTCAACACCGACGACCAGGCCAAACTCGCCGACTTCGGCCTCGCCCGTCTCATGGAGCAAAGCGACCGCGACAGTTCCTCATGGACCCCCATGGGAACCCCGGAATACGCCGCCCCCGAACTCTACGACCGCAACGCCACCCCAGACCACCGCGCTGACATCTACTCCCTCGGCGTCGTCCTCCACGAAATGCTCACCGGAGCCGCCCCCTCCGGCGAATTCGAACTCCCCGCCACCGCCCTCAAACTCGACCCGCGCATCGACGAAATCATCGCCCGCTGCATGGAGATCAATCCCGACCTCCGCTACCAGTCGGTCGCCGAAATCCGCCAAGTCACCCGCGAAATCCTCGACGGCATCAACGCCCCCCCACCAGCCCCGCCCCAACGCGCCGCCTCCCGCAAAATCACCCTCGCCCAGCGCAAACCGCCCACCGGAGCCCGTAAACCCGCCTCCGCTCCCTCCAAGGCCGCTCCCGCAAAAGCCCCGCCAACAAGGGCCGCCCCCCAAAAACCTCCCGCTTCCCTCACCCCCATCCGCAAACCAGCCGCGCCCCCACCCATCGCCCCGCCACGGCAACTCGCCGCCGCTCCAGCTCCCGCCCCCACCCGTTCCCCCCCCCACCAGGCCCCCCCCACCGCCACCCCCCCCGCCCCCCCCGCCCCGCGCCGCCCCCAAACCCCCCGCCTCCCC
>QQNF01000030.1 GCA_003402705.1 Verrucomicrobiota bacterium
GCCGAAGCCCTCCACATCACCCCACAGAACCTTGCCCGCCGCCGCAACCTTGAAAAACAAGCCGCCGCCATGGGCTTCCAACTCGTTGATGCCGCGTAACTTGCAAAACAGTTACTCAGGAGGCCGTCCCGGCCTTGTCGCTGCCGCAGTTTCTCGCCGCCCCGCCCACCCTCAAAACCGCACCGTCAACGCCGCCGTCCCGCCAAATCCAGGCTCATTCGACCCAGACCCATGCGCCCGGTACTCCTCATCCAGCAGGTTCTCCAGCGACGCCGTCAGGCTCACATTCTCGGTCACCTGCCACCCGCCTCGCAGCAGCAACAGGGTCCACCCCGGCGTCCCGCCCACCGGAATCCGCTGCGTGTCCGCCCTGTCCGCTGAATTCAACCGGTCCCCCGCAGACGCCGCCAGACACACCAACTCAGACCAGATCTTCCCACTGTCACTCTGCCACCTCACCCCCGCCCGCCCCATCAACGGCACCACCCGACTCAGCGGCTCGGTCACCATCATCGACGCACTCGTCGGAAACTGATCCAGCTCACCTTCCATCCACGTCAGTTGCCCGAACACCGACCAGTTGTCCGTCAGCCTCACATCCGCCGCAAACTCCACACCCTGTACATAACCATCCCCGCCATTCGCCTTGCTCACCGCCACCGATCCATCCACTTCCTGACCAGTCGGCCGCCGCACGATGAAATCATCCAGCACGTTGTGGAAATACGTCAGGCTCGCCGTCACCCGCTCCGTCGTCGCCCGCGCCCCGATCTCGAAATTCAGCGACCGCTCAGGCTTCAGATCCGTCGCCGCCAGCTCCAGTTCGCCACTCCGCGCAATGTCCAGTCGCGAAAGATCACTGATGTTAGGCGCACGGAAGCCCTGCGACACGCCCCCGATCACCGCAAACCGGTCCTTCTCATCCAGGTCAAACACAAACCGCCCGCTCGCCACCCACTGATCCCAGTCGTCAGAAAATGACGCCGCCTCCTTCGTCACAGGATCCTGATAACGCCCCACATCCGCATCCGCCCTCGTATACCGCGTCCCCGCATACACATGCAGCCGGTCCGCCACATCAATCTGATCCTGCAGGTAAATCCCGAACAACCCGTACGTCGAATCATCACCCACTGGCCCCTGAATCGCCCGCACCGTCGGCCCGCCCACCGGACGGTTCGTCGTGCTGCTGTCCACACTGTCCCGATAGTAATCCGCTCCCCACGTCAGGGTCCCGAACGGGGTCTTCTTCCCCATCTGCAGGTCAAAACCCAGCGTCTCCAGATTCACTTCCCCAAGATCCCGCTGCCCGGACGACCTCACCCGGTCCTGCAACTCATCATTCGTCTGCCACGACACCGTGAACGCCGTGCTGTCCACCAATCCCCCCGGCGTCTCCCCACTCACCCGCGCATAGGTCAGGGTCCTCTCCTGATCAAATGACCGCCGCAGATCAGATCCAATCGTCGAACCCGCCCACGGAATCCCGTAAACCGTCGAATGCGTCCGCCACGCGTCGTTCTGCCGCGCCTGCTGGTGCGCCGCCGTAAACGTCCACTGGTCCGTCAGCGCCGCATCAAACCGCACGTCGTACGCCCATTCCCCATATCCAGTCTTCGGCTGCCGCCCGATCCCCGCCGCCTGCACATCCCCGAAATCACGCACCGTCGCCCCAATGTGCAATCCCCAGTCCCCTCCCCGCCCGGTGTTGATCTCCACACGCCCCGTATGACTCCGCTCCGCACTCGCCCATCGGTAGAAACTGCTCCCGTGCACAAACATCTTCCCAGCTTCCTCATCCCGGAACCCGCTCCCCTTCGTCAGCACATTCAATGTCCCGCCCATCGAATCCGATCCATACAGCACCGATCCCTGCCCAGGCACCAGCTCAATCCGGTCCAGCGCCAATGGATCAATCAGCGCCCAGTACTGATTCGGCCCATCCCGGAAGGTCGAATTGTTATACCGGATCCCGTCAATCAACGCCAAATTCCGAAAACCCGTCAGCCCCCGGATGAACGGCGATCCCTGCCCGTTCGACGTCTTCTGCACACTCACCCCTGGCAACTCCCGCAACGCCTCAGGCATCGTCCGCACCAACCGCTCCGCAATCGTCTCCGACCCTAACTCCCGCACCGTGTACGGTGCCGCACTCGCCACCAGCGGACTCCGCGTCGCCGTCACCGTCATCTCTTTCAATGGCTCCACCGCCGGCTTCTCTGCTCCCGCAGGCTCCACCACAGGCTCCGCCGCACGCATCACCACCGCCGACACAAAAAACACAGGAAGTATCCGGAAAACAACTGCTTGCTTTGACATGCCGCTCGTCCTACTCAGCACACACGGCACCCGCAAGTTTCCCGAATGAACACATTCTGTCCAATCCCCCGAAACTATGGCGGATAAAACGCCAGTCTTCCGCGGCCTCACCTCCCGCTTCCTCGGAGTCCTCTCCCTCCTCGTCCTCGCAGGCTCGCTCTCCCTCATCGCCGCCCTCTCCTACCTCGAACAACGCCGCGAATCCGCCGCCTTCATCCAGAAAGCCCGCGACAACGCCGCTTTCATCGAGCGGCTCGACCTCCCCAAATCCCCGCAACTCGCCGCCCAACTCTCCGCGCTCCTCGGCGCTCAGGTCTATTTCCAATCCGCCCGGAACCCATGGATCGCCGCCCCCGGTGCCCCGCCGCTCCCCATCTCCCTCAACCCGGACCCTAACGCCACCATCTCCCTCCCGGATCGCTCCATGGCTGCCATCGCCCCGCTCGGCCCCAACCTCCGCATGGCTCTCGTCTCCCCAGCCCAGGGCATCCCGACCTCCGCCTTCGCCGGCCCCGCCATGCTCGCCGCCGTCGCCGTCTTCGTCCTCCTCGCCCTAGCCACAGGCTGGTACCTCGCTCGCAGTCTCATCCTCCCGCTCCGCTCCCTCGCCGCCGCCCTCCCCAGGGTCGCATCACTAACAGACTTCCCCGAATCCTCCCGCCCGGACGAAATCGGCGAACTCGCCCGCACTCTCGCCGCCACAGGCTCCGCCCTCCGCTCCGAACGCGCCCAGCGCGAACAAGCCGAACGCTTCGTCGTCCTCGGCCGCATGGCCGCCTCCATGGCCCACGAGGTCCGCAACCCTGTCTCCGCCATCGACCTCCACGCCCAACTCCTCGCCGAAAACGCCCGACCCGAAGACAAAGCCTCCCTCGACTGCATCGCCCGCGAAGCCGCTAAAATCGAAGACCTCGTCCAGCAATGGATGCTCCTCGCCCGCCCAGCCCCGCCCGCCACCTCCGACGTCCGCGCCGACGTCCTCCTCGCCCAATCCGCAGAAGCCATCCGCCCCGCCGCCCTCCGCGCCCGCGTCCACCTCACCATCTCCACCCCGGACCTCCCCGTCACCATCCGCGGCGATCACCTCCGTCTCTCTCAGGCGCTCTCTAACATCCTCCGAAACGCCCTCCACGCCGCCCCGGAAAACACCACGGTCCACGTCACCCTAACTTCCAACAAGGACTCCGCCGTGTTCTCCATCCGCGACCACGGCCCCGGCTTCTCACCCGTCGCCCTCGCCCACTGGGCCGATCCCTTCTTCTCCACCAAAGAAGGCGGCATGGGCATCGGCCTAACCGTCGCCCGCGAGGTCACCTCAGCCCACGGCGGCAACCTCTCCGTCTCCAACCCGCCCGACGGCGGAGCCCTCGTCGCCCTCTCCCTCCCCATCCGCCCGTCCTCCTGACTTCCTGACCAATGCCCCCTCGCATCCTCCTCGTCGAAGACGAACCTTCCCTCGCCGCAGCCCTCGAAATCGCCCTCCGCCGCTCCGGCTACGCCCTCGACACCGCCGCCAGCGGCCGCGCCGCCCTCGACCGTCTCGCCTCACAACCATGGGACGCCGTCGTCCTCGATATCGGCCTCCCGGACCTCAGCGGTCTCGATATCCTCGCCGCCATCCGCCGCGACCTCCCTAACCTCCCAGTCCTCGTCATCACCGCCCACGGCCACCTCGACAACGCCATCGCCGCCCGCAAAGCCGGTGCCTCCGACTACATGGTCAAACCGCTCGACCTCCGCCAGTTCCAGGCCTCCGTCGCCTCGCTCATCGAATCCTCCCGCCCGCTCTCCCCCGCCAACTCCCCATCCCCGCGCCCAGCCTCCCCGCTCTTCGTCGGCGGCGCTCCCGCCCTCCAGCGCGCCTTCGCAGCCATCGCCCGCGCCTGCGCCTCCCACGACCCCGCCATCATCACCGGCCCCTCAGGCTCCGGTAAATCCCTCACCGCTGCCATCATCCACGAACGCTCCCCACGCGCCGCCCACCCCTGCACGACCGTCCCCGCCAGTTCGCTCACGGACGCCGCCGCCCTCCTCGCCTCACTCGACGCCAACCCTGACGGATCACTCATCCTCGATCAGCTCGAGTCCCTCCCGACCCCAGCCCAGGACGCCCTCGCCTCCCTCCTCCGCAATCGCCCCAAAGGCCCGCGTCTCATCGCCACCGCCTCCTCCGACCTCCGCGACGCCATCCGCCTCAACCGCTTCCGCGAGGATCTCTTCTATCAATTCAGCCCGGGCGAAATCCCGCTCCCTCCCCTCCACGAACGCCGCTCGGACATCCCCGCTCTCTGCGCCGCCCTAGCACCTCCAGGCCCCGACGGCCCGCTCGAATTCACCTCCAGTGCCCTCGCCGCCCTCCAGTCATGGCCATGGCCCGGCAATGTCACCGAACTCCGCCACGTCCTCGCCTACGCCACCCACGCCGCCGCCGGTTCCCCCATCCTCCGCTCCCACCTCCCGCCTCACATCGCCGCCGCACCCCCAGGCTCCTCCACGCTCGACCACGCCCTCACCGAATGGCTCGCCGACCCAGCCATCGCCGCCCTCTCATGGGACGGGCTCGTCGCCGCCCTCGAATCCCGGCTCCTCGCCCAGCTCCTCCCCAGATTCGATCACAAACCCACGCGCCTCGCCTCGGCCCTCGGCATCCACCGCTCCACGCTCCGCCAGAAACTCGCCCGCATGACCCCCGATGACGGTGACGCTTTCCCTCGCATCTGACTCTCTAACCGCTTAACTGCTCCACGTGAACCCTGACCACGAACCCGACGTCCTTCCGCCTCGCCTCACGTCCCTCGACACATGGCGCGGTGCCGTCATGCTCCTCATGATGGCGGAAGTCATCCAATGGTGGCGCGTCGCCGCCAATCTCAAGGACGCCGGCTGGCCCAAGCTCGCCTCCCTCATCACCTTCCACTCGGAACACGTCCCATGGTCCGGTTGCTCGCTCCACGATCTCATCCAGCCGTCCTTCTCCTTCCTCGTCGGCACCTCCATCGCCTTCAGTCTCCACCGCCGCCGCTCCGAACAATCCCCACTCGCCTCCACCGCCCACGCGCTCTGGCGCTCGCTCCTCCTCGTCGGCCTCGGCATCTGGCTCCGCTCACTCCACTCCGCCCGCACCAACTTCACCTTCGAAGACACCCTAACCCAGATCGGTCTCGGCTACCCGTTCCTCTTCCTCATCGCCTCCACCCGCCGTCCCGTTGTCTCCTGGGCCGCTCTAGCCATCCTCCTCATCGGCTACTGGGCCGCCTTCGCCCTCCACCCACTCCCCGGCCCCGACTTCAACTGGGCCGCCCACGGGGTCCCACCACAATGGGCCGCCGCCCCAGCCGACTTCATCCGCGAAGGCTTCCCGGGCCACTGGAATATGAATAGCAACTTCGCCGCCAGCTTCGACTCGTGGTTCCTCAACCGCTTCCCCCGCACCGACGTCTTCGCCTTCAATCCCGGCGGCTACACCACGCTCAGCTTCATCCCCACCCTCGGCACCATGATCATGGGGCTCCACGGCGGCGTCACGCTCCTCTCCCCCATCCCCACCAAACTCAAAATCGCACGACTCGCCGCCGCCGGCATCATCGCCATCTCCCTCGCCATCGTCCTCGACGCCACCGGTGCTTGTCCCATCGTCAAACGCATCTGGACGCCCTCATGGACGCTCCTCAGCGGCGGCATCGGCTTCCTCGCCCTCGCCGCGTTCCACCTCGTCTGCGATGTCATGGAAATCAAAACACCCTTCCTCCCGCTCATCGTCCTCGGCACCAACTCCATCGCCGCCTACACCATCGCCCACCTTTGGCCCGACTTCATCGCCAAATCCCTCATCCGCCACACGCCCTCCGGCACCTTCCAAGCCTTCGGCCCCCAATGGGCCATCCCCCTCCTCGGCGCCTGCGTCCTCCTCTCCCTCTGGCTCTTCCTCGCATGGATGTACCGCCGCAAAATCTTCCTCAAAATCTGACCCCATCACCCCGCCCGCCGGAAATACCGCTGGCATTGCCCCACCGCCTGTGGGATACCCTCAACTTTGTCCCGGGGCATGAAAATCATCGCAGTCGTCAACCAGAAAGGGGGAGTCGCTAAAACCACGACTTCCGTAAATCTCTCCGCCTGCCTCGCAGACCGCGGCGTCCGTGTCCTCCTCATCGACTTCGACCCCCAGGGCAACGCCTCCAGCGCCCTAGGCCACCGCGCCGTCGAAGGCCAGAGTCTCTACCGCGTCCTCATCGGCAAAGACAGCATCCTCACCAAAATCCAGCCCACAAGGCTCCCTGGCCTCTCCCTCATCCCCGCCCAGACCGAACTCGCCGGCGCTGAAGTCGATCTCGTCCGCTCCGACAATCACCTCTCCCGTCTCCGCGACGTCCTCGCCCCACTCCGCGAATCCGGCCGCTTCGACTTCGTCATCATCGACTGCCCTCCCTCCCTCGGCATCCTCATGACGTCCGCCCTCGCCGCCGCCGACGGGCTCCTCATTCCCATCCAATGCGAGTACTTCGGCCTCGAAGGACTCGCCCGCATCATCGATGTCCACGACCAGATCGTCGCCAGCGGCATCAACACCGACGTCACCATCGAGGGCATCCTCATGACCATGTACGACGGCCGCACCGGCCACTCCCGCGCCGTCGTCGACGAGGTCCGCCGCGCCTTCGAATCCGTCGTCTTCCAGACCATGATCCCTCGCAGCATCGTCGTCGCAGAAAGCCAAAGCTTCGAAAAAACCCTCCTCGAATACGAGCCCTCCAGCAAGGTCACGCTCGCCTACCGCGCCCTCGCCGACGAATTCATCACCCGGCAACTCCCCGCCACCGCGCCAGCCGACCCCACCACCTCCACCGACGCCGCTCCGCCCGCCGCAGCCGCTCCCATCGCCGCCGCTCCCGCCGCCGTCGCCCCTGCCATCTGACCCCCCCACATTCCCCATGCTCCCCGCGGAACCTTCCCAGGCCCTCAGCCTCGACGCCGCCGCCGCATGGCGCGACCATCTCCACGCCTCCGGTAAGCGTCTCGTCTTCACCAGCGGCTGCTTCGACATCCTCCACGCCGGCCACGTCCGCTATCTCGCCCAGGCCCGCGCCCTCGGCGATGCCCTCATCGTCGCCCTCAACGGCGATGAATCCGTCCGCGCCCTCAAAGGCCCAGACCGTCCCGTCCACTCGGAAGCCGATCGCGCCGCGGTCCTCCTCGGTCTCTCCTCCGTCGACGCCGTCGTCATCTTCAACACGCCCCGCACCACCAACCTCATCTCCGCCATCCGCCCGCACCTCTTCGCCAAAGGCGGCGACTACACCATCGCCACCCTCAACCCCGAAGAACGCACCGCCCTCGAAGCCGCCGGCTCCGAAATCCAGATCCTCCCCGAACTCACCGGCCGCTCGACCTCCGCCTCGCTCGCCAAACTCAATTCCCCAACCTCCCCGCGCCGCACGCGATTCGCCATCCTCGGCTCCGGCGCCGGCTCGCTCTTCGACACCGTCGCCGACGCCGCTTCCTCCGGCTCCCTCAATCTCGACATCGTCCTCGTCGCCTCAGACAACCCCACCGCCGGCATTCTCGCCAAAGCCTCCGCCCGCAGCATCCCCGCCCTCGCCATCGACCCCGGCCCGCTCCCCGGCCAGTTCTCCCCAGCCGCCCTCAAGGAACTCACCGACCGTCTCCGCGCCGCCCAGACCGACTGGATCCTCTGCGCCGGCTTCGGCCGCCGTCTCGAAGACCCGGTCACCGCCGCCTTCCCCAACCGGATCCTCAATATCCACCCGTCCCTCCTCCCGGAATTCCCGGGCCCTAACGCCATCGCCGACGCCCTCGCCGCACACGCCCACACCACCGGCTGCACCGCCCACCTCGTCACCTCCGACGCATCAAACCCTATCCTCGCCCAGGAATCCGTCCCCATCGCCCCTGACGAAACCGCCGCCTCCCTCCGCCCCAGAATCAACGCCGCCGAACGCGCCCTCCTCCCCCGCGTCATCGCCGCCCACTGCCTCACCCCTCCCTGAATCCGACCCAAGAACCTCGATTGACCAATCCTCAACGCGCGTCACTGTTCCCCTCGCGGGCCGGTAGCTCAACGGTTAGAGCAGTCGACTCATAATCGATAGGTCGCAGGTTCAACTCCTGTCCGGCCCACCACTTTCTCCTCCGCCCAAAGGCGGCCCTTTCACCCACGGTGGTCCACTCCGACCACCCCCGGCGCTCCCCTGGACCCTCAAGGCGTTGCCCCACCCGCGCCCGATTCCTTCCTCTGGCGGGCCACCCGACGCGCTTCCTCCCCCGTCACAAACCCATCGCCGTCGCCATCCAATACCGCATGCAGCGCGCCAAACTCACTGCCCGCCTCCGCCTTCGAAACCCGCCCGTCCCCGTCCTTGTCCAGCCGCTTGCCCAATGCCCCAAGGCTCTTCCCCGTCAGCTGAATCTGCGGACTCGTCCCAGCCGTCCCGGCCGACCCACTTGCCGCCGCCGCCGCCACCGCTGGCTTGTCCTCGGAAAACACATACTCCACATACCCGATCAGCATCTCGTCATCCGTCTGCTCACCCCACCGCACCGTCCGCGCCGGATCAGGATTCGCCGGATTCCCCGTGCTGTTGTCAAACGCCGCCGTCACCTCCAGCCGGCTCCCCGCAGGCAGGTGCAGCGGCTCTGCCAACCGGTACAGCAGCTGCCAGTTGAAATCATACCGCGGCACATCCAGCACCAGCGTCTTCTCCACCCCAGGCCGCACAACCTCATACTTGAACGACTTCCCGCGCACATGCATGTGCGGCATGAACGCCAGAATGTCCGCAGGCCGCGGCACATCCAGCCTCCCACGCTCCACATGATCCGCCGCCCCCGGCGGAATCGCAAATCTTGTGTTCTTCGCCGCCGCCACTAGCACTTCATGCTTCGGTGCACCATCCGCAAACTTCACCCCCAGCCGCGTCCGGTCCACCGTCGCCAGCCCCGTCGGCGTGTAATGCAGCTGGAACAGCAGCTTCGATCCCTTCGGCAGCTTCTTCGCATACCCTTCCGCATACTGCATGCTGCTGCTCCCCGGCACATACGCCGCAAAGAAATTGTCCCCGTTCGCAATCTTCCGCCTATCCGCATCCTGGGACAGCACAAACACCAGCACATGGTGCACCTGCGCCCGCGCCGTCGGCAGCACCTCCAGCGACTTCACCCACCGGTCCTCCGTCAGCCCCGGATCCACAATCAGATGCACATACCCCATCTTCCCCGTCGCCTTCACCTCAATCTCCCGCGGAATCTCGTAAATCGCATCCGGCTTGCCAATCACCCACTCCGCATCCGCCCACACCCTCGCCACAGGCGCATCCGCAGGATCCCCCGCCGCCCGCCCGCCCGCCAGCCACTCTAGCAAATCCGCCCTGTCCCGCTCCGGCAGGCTCCGGTCATTCACAAAAGGACTGTGCGTCACCCCAGCCTCCCGCGCCGCAAACCACGGCGGCATCAATCCCTTCCCCACCGCCTTCCGGATCTCTCCCGCATGCGACACCGCATCCTCCATCGTCATCAGCGGAAACGGCCCGATCCCGCCATCCCGATGGCAATCCTGACAATTCGTCTGCAGAATCCGCGACACCCGTCCGTGCCACGTCACCTCTCCCGCAGCCACCTCCACCTTCGGCAAATCAATCGCACACCCCGGTGCCGTCGTCGCCGCCACCCGCGGCCGCCTCCCCGCCACCGTCTCCTCAATCGCATCCCGCAACCACCGGTGCTCAGGCGCATCCTTCGCATACCCCACCCCATACTGATCATCGACCGCCCCACGATATGTCAGGGTCCGCGCCGCATCCAGCACAAACACTTCCGTCGTCGTCTGCGCCCCCAACGCCGCCGCCACCGCCAGCGTCTTGTCATGCACATACATCCCCGCCAGCCCATGCGCCTTCCTCACCGCCGCAATCGCCTCAGCCGTGTCCGTCGCCGTCGGATTCACATACACAAATGCCACGCCTTTCCCCGCGTACTCCGCCTCCAAAGCCCTCAAGCTCGGCAGCATCTTCGCACTCAACGGACACGTCGGACTGTTGAACGCCACCACCACCGCCTTCGCCGCCCGCGCCGACTCCGCCAGCTTCCATACCCGCCCATCCTCATCCTCCCCCTCAACCGCCGCCACCATCCGCCCCGCCCCAGCCTCCCCAGCCGCCACCGGCCTCGGCGATTCAGTCAGCGGTTCCGCAGCAATCCCTGTCCCGGCAATCAGCAGTGTAGCAATCAGTCGCATGGCAAAATTGATTCAGTTTCTCCCGGACCAGACCGGCCCGCGCGCAGCAAGGTTACTCGCTTTCCTCCCTCAGGCAATCTTTCTCGTATCTCGTTCTCGCCACCCCGTTCCCCGGTTGAAACCGCTCGCACCCCACCCACAATCCGCGCTCCATGAATCGCCGATTCCTCCTCCCATCCCTCGCCGCGGCTCTCGTCGCGGGCCTCTCCTCCTCCGCCTTCGCCCAATCCGCCGCCGCTACCCCGGCACCGGAAGCCAAGCCAGCCGCCCCATCCGCTTCCCTCGCCGATCCCTCCAAATTCACCGAAAAAGCCCCCGATTCCTTCAAGGTCAAATTCGATACCTCCGTCGGTTCCTTCACCATCGAAGTCACCCGCGCCCTCTCCCCCAACGGCGCAGACCGCTTCTACAATCTCGCCAAAAACGGCTTCTTCACCGACGTCGCCTTCTTCCGCGTCATCGAGGGCTTCATGTGCCAGTTCGGCATCCACGGCGATCCCAAAATCGCCGCCGCATGGCGCGCTGCCAACATCCAGGACGATCCCGTCAAAGCCAGCAACACCCGCGGCATGGTCACCTTCGCCAAAACCGGTCTCCCCAACTCCCGCAGCACCCAGTTCTTCATCAACTTCGGCGACAATACCCAGCTCGACACCATGGGCTTCTCCCCATTCGGCAAAATCACCGAAGGCATGGACGTCGTCGACAAAATCTACAAGGGCTACGGCGAAGGCGCCCCACGCGGCAACGGCCCGGACCAGATGCGCGCCCAATCCGAAGGCAATGCCTACTTCAAAAAGGAATTCCCCAAACTCGACTACATCAAGTCCGCTACTCTCGTAAAGTAACCCGCGCACCCAACACTGCGCCTCTCACACCCCAATCACACATTTCATGACTGACATCCGCATCATCGTTCACACCGACAAGGGCCAGATCGAAGGCACGCTCTTCGCCTCGAAGACGCCCATGACCTGCGCCAACTTCCTCAACCTCGCCAAGCGCGGCTACTACAACGGCATCAAATTCCACCGCGTCATCCCCAACTTCATGGTCCAGGGCGGCGACCCCACCGGCACCGGCTCCGGCGGCCCAGGCTACAAGTTCGGTGACGAATTCCACCCGTCCCTCAAACACACTAAACCCGGCATCTTCTCCATGGCCAATGCCGGCCCAGGCACCAACGGCTCCCAGTTCTTCATCACCCACGTCCCCACCGACTGGCTCGATGGCAAACACTCGGTCTTCGGTGAGGTCACCACTGGCCAGGATGTCGTCAACGCCATCCGCGGCGGCGACAAAATCACCAGCATCGACATCCTCGACTCCACCGACGATCTCTTCGCCGATCAGGCCACTCTCCTCACCAAGTGGAACGCCGTGCTCGACCGCTGAGCCGCCTTCCCTGACTTCCCCCGGCAGCGCCAGCCCCCTCGCGGCTGGCGCTGCCGTTTTCCCTCTCCGCTCTTCCGCCCGCTCATGAAATCCGCCGCCCTCGCCCTCATGGCCCTCTCCGCCGCAGCCTCCGCCGACCCGCTCACCTACCCCGCAGCCCGTCGCGACGCCCTCGTCGAATCCCTGCACGGCAACAGCGTCCCGGATCCCTACCGCTGGATGGAAGACATCGACAGCCCCGAAACCAGAAAATGGGTCGAAGCCCAGGCCGACCTAGCCAACTCCTACCTCACCGCCATCCCCCAGCGCGCCTCGTTCCTCAAACGTCTCCGCGAGCTCCAGGACTACGATAAACTCGGCGTCCCCCAGCTCGCCGCAGGCCGTCTCTTCTATAGCAAAAAACAAGGGCTCCAGAATCAGGCCGTCGTCTCCTGGCGCGAGGACCGCAAGGACGCCACCGACCACGTCCTCTTCGACCCCAATACTCTCAGCAAGGACGGCACCATCGCCCTCGGGGGCTACGACCTCACCGAAGACGCCTCCCTCGCCGCCTACTCCCTCAGCGACGCCGGCAGCGACTGGGTCACCATCCGCGTCCGCGACGTCGCCACCGGCAAGGACCTCCCCGACGTCATCCGCTGGGTCAAATTCAGCGGCCCCTCATGGAGCAAGGACGGCAAGGGCTTCTACTACAGTCGCTACGCCGAACCCGAAAAAGGCTCGGAACTCAAAGCCGAAAACTACAACCAGAAGGTCTACTACCACTCCCTCGGCCAACCCCAGGACATGGACCGGCTCGTCTACGCCCGACCCGACTTCCCCAAGTGGGGTCTCAATGCCGCCGAATCCGAAGACGGCCGCTACCTCCTCCTCTTCGTCCACGAAGGCACCAAACCTCAGGAGTGCTTCTTCTACCGCGATCTCTCCAAAGGCCCCGACTCCCCAGTCATCGAACTCCTCCCAGGATTCGAAGCGGAATGGAACTTCCTCGGCAGCGATGGCTCGAAATTCTTCTTCCTCACCACGCTCAACGCCCCTAACCGCCGCATCGTCGCCATCGATCTCGCGAAACCCGAACGCGCCAACTGGCAGGAAATCGTCCCCGAAGGCAAAAGCGTCATCGAATCCGCCAGCATCGTCGGCCGCCGTCTCTTCATCCAGCGTCTCGTCGACGCCCACGACGATGTAACCGTCGCCGACCTCTCCGGCAAATCCCTCGATTCCCTCAAGCTCCCTAACTTCGGCAGCGCCGGCGGCTTCGGCGGAAAATTCGACGACACGGAAACCTTCTTCGCCGTCTCCGGCTTCGATACCCCCGGTGCCATCTACCGCTACAACACCGCCACCGGCCAATCCTCCCTCCACGACGAAACCAAGGTCGCCTTCAATACCTCCGACATCGTCGTCGAACAACTCTGGTTCACCTCCAAAGACGGTACCCGCGTCCCCATGTTCGTGACGCACAAGAAATCCACCGCCAAAAACGCCGCCCTCCCCGTCATCCTCTACGGCTACGGCGGCTTCAATATCAGTCTCTCCCCAACCTTCAGCGCCAGCAGAATCGCATGGCTCGAAGCCGGTGGCGTCTACGCTCAGGTCAATCTCCGCGGCGGCGGCGAATTCGGTCAGGCATGGCACGAGGCCGGTATGAAGAACCGCAAACAGAACGTCTTCGACGACTTCATCGGCGCAGCCGAATTCCTCATCAAGGAAGGCTGGACCAAACCCGAACGGCTCGCCATCAGCGGCGGCTCCAACGGCGGTCTCCTCGTCGGTGCCTGCCTCCTCCAGCGCCCCGACCTCTTCGGCTGCGCCCTCCCAGCCGTCGGCGTCATGGACATGCTCCGCTTCCACAAATTCACCATCGGCTGGGCATGGCAGGAAGAATACGGCAGCCCCGACAACGCCGCCGACTTCCCCACCCTCCTCGCCTACAGCCCGCTCCATAACGTCAAAAAAGGCACGCGCTACCCAGCCACCATGGTCCTCACCGGCGATCACGACGACCGGGTCTTCCCTGCCCATAGCTTCAAATTCGCCGCCGAACTCCAGCAGGCCCAGGGCGGCCCAGCCCCCATGCTCCTCCGCGTCGACCTCCGCGCCGGCCACGGCGCTGGTAAACCCACCGCCAAACAACTCGAGGAAACCGCCGACATGTACGCCTTCGCATGGAAAGCCCTCGGCATGCCCTGACCTCCCCCTAACCTCCCGTCCGCACTCTCCCGCCCCCCTCTCCCCATGCGCTACATCGAGCCCCACGGCCACATGGTCAGTCGCACCACCGACGACTACCAAGCCATGGTCACCGCAGGCTGCGTCGCCGTCTGCGAACCCGCCTTCTGGGCCGGCTACGACCGCAAAAATAAACACGGCTTCTTCGACTACTTCCTCCAGCTCACAGAATACGAACCCCGCCGCGCCAACAAATACCTCCTCCCCCACTTCTGCTGGCTCTGCATCAACCCCAAGGAATCCGAAGACACCGTCCTCGCCGACGAGGTCATCTCTCTCATCCCGGACCTCCTCGCCAAACCCAATGTCCTCGGCATCGGCGAAATCGGCCTCAACAAAAACAGCCGCAACGAGCTCCTCATCCTCGAAAAACACATCCAGCTCGCCGCCGATCACAACCAGCTCGTCCTCGTCCACACCCCACACCTCGAAGACAAACTCAAAGGCACCCGACTCATCCTCGACGCCCTCCGCAACCACAGCCGCATCACTCCAGACCGCGTCATCATCGACCACGTCGAAGAACACACCGCTCCCCTCGTCCTCGACGCAGGCTTCTGGGCAGGCATCACCCTCTACCCCGAAAGCAAAGCCACCCCAAACCGCGCCATCGACATGATGGAACTCTACGGCTCAGAACGGCTCTGGCTCAACAGCGCCTGCGACTGGGGCCACAGCGACCCACTCGCCGTCCCCAAAACCGCCCTCGAAATGCGCCGCCGCGGCTACTCCGCGGCAGCCATCGACAATCTCCTCTACCAGAACCCGCTCCGCTTCCTCAGCCAGAACCCGCGCTTCAAAACGGCCGATTCCCTCTCCCCGTGAGAACCATCGCCATCGGCGACATCCACGGCTGCCGCCACGCCTTCGATATCCTCCTCGAAGAACTCCGCCCAGCCTCCGATGACCTCGTCATCACCCTCGGCGACTACGTCGACCGCGGCCCAGACTCCCGCGGGGTCGTCGACCGCCTCATGCAGCTCCGCCACGAATGCTCCCTCAAACCTCTCAAGGGCAATCACGAACTCATGATGCTCGACGCCCGTCTCAACCCGGAACTCGAAAAATCATGGCGTCACCACGGCGGCCGCCAGACGCTCGAAAGCTACGCCCCGAACTCATGGATCCCCCGCCTCTCCCACGTCACCCTAGACCACTGGGAATTCCTCGAACACGGGCTCCTCGATTCCTTCGAAACCGACTCCCACTGCTTCGCCCACGCCAACGCCGCCCCCGACATCACCTTCGCTAACCAGACGCCCGACTGGCTCTGCTGGGAATTCCTCTCCGAAGACGCCCAACCCCACTTCTCCGGCAAATCCCTCATCGTCGGCCACACCGCACAGCGCTCCGGCCTCCCCAAACACTTCGGCCACACCACCTGCATCGACACCAGCGCATGGACCGGCGGCTGGCTCACCGCCCTCATCATCGAAGCCCGCCTCCTCATCCAGGCCTCCGAAGACGGCAGAGTCCGCGAACTCGACCTCGACGACCTCCCCCTCAGCGGCCTCTAACCTCTCCGAATGGCCCCTCCGTACCAGCCGGCCGCAGGCTCTGGACTGCTGTGAGCATCACAGCTCTACCTGCGTGCGGAGCACGCCTACCCGCCCTCTCCCCACAAGCCCCTCCCCCAAAACGCTCTTCTCACTTCTCACTTCTACTCGCCCTCCATCTCAAATCTCAAATTTCAAATTCAAAAAAAGCCGGCCCCGCCACCACGGCAGGACCGGCTCCTTGTCACTATTTCACCCCCGCCTCAGCCAAGGCACTCCTTGATGTACTTGAACCCGTCGCGGTACACTTCCTTCTCCGTCTTGAAGAACGGACGCCACACCCGCGTCGCCGCCGCCAGATCCGGCAGCGCACTCCCGAACGCCTCGATCGTCACATAACCTTTGTACTTCTTCGCCTGCAGCAGTTGCAGCACCGGCTTGATCAATCCCTCGCCATTGTGCGTCTTCCCAGGCACTCCCCGGTCATTCGCCGAAATGTGAATGTGACTCACCACATCCAGATGCTTCTTCAGCGCCCCTAGCGGATCACGCTCCTCGATGTTCGTGTGGAAGGTGTCGAACATCGTCTTGAAATTCGGATGGTTCACCAGCTTCACATAGGCCTTCGCCTGCTCCATCGTGTTCAGAAAATGGCTCTCGAAACGGTTCAGTGGCTCGATCGCCAGATGAATCCCCGCCTTCGCCGCGTAGTCCGCCAGCGGCCGGTGCACTTCCGCCGCACGCTCCATTTCGTCAGGCTGCGGCCCTTTCCCTGTGAACACCCCCAGCACTTGATAGTACGGCCCGCACAGCAGCTTGATCCCCGCATTGTGCCCGCAGTCAATCACCCGCTTCAGATGCTCCAGCGCACCTTTGCGGTTCTTCGCCACCGTGCTCGTCGGACTGTGCGCCTCATCCGGAGCCACTGTCACCGCCGTCGACTCCAGCCCGTTGTCCGCCAGAGCCTTCCCGATCTTCTTGAAATGCTCCGCATCGCTCGTGTCAAAAATTGGAATCTCAACGCCGTCAAAGCCCGTCTTCTTCAGGTCACGGAGAATGGGGAACTGCGCGTCGACAAAATGCGTGGTCCAGAGCAAAAGATTGAAACCGATTTTCATGGTGGCGCGGAGACTGGCGGGCACCGCACGCCTTGGCAAGTCAGGAATGCACCGGAATCCCCACGCTCACCGCCCCACCAGCACATACTGCTTCGCCTCCGCCGGACCCTCCGTCACCCGACCCTCCACCTCCACCAGTACCTTCCCAAATCCCCGCTTCTCCAATCCCCGCCGCGTCCGCTCCTCTCCCCACTTCCGCACCGGCACCAGCACATGCGTCGTCCCCTCCGGTATCGCCGACAACCCCGCACACTCCACCGTCCCAGCCCCCAGATAAAACAAAAACGGCTGCGGCCCGGGATACATCGCCGCAATCTTCGCCCCCTCGCCCGCCGCCGCCATCACCTCAGCCGCAGGTCTCCGATGCTCCCGCTTCTCCGCCCACCGCGGCATCACCACAAACGCCAGCAGCAGCGCCACCTTCAGCAGCACCGCCCCATACGCCGTAAACAACCGCTCAGGCTCCGCCTGCCGCCGCGTCCTCGTGTACACCAGCACCACCCACGGCACCATCGATCCCCCCAGCAGAAACCACGTCTTCATCCGCGCCGCCGCAAACGCCCCGCTCAACGGCAGCAGCGCCCCGCACACCGTAATCCCCACCATCACCGCCAGCAGCAACCCGTGCGCCACCCGCCAACGCTTCGCCTCACTCTCCTCCCCCACACCCACCCCGCGATCGACACACAGCAGCCAAACCGCCAGCAAGGCCACCGGCGCGGCCAGCGGCAGCTGAAACCTCGCATGCGGCTCCGGGATCAATGACATCGCCAAACCCGACGCCAGCGACCCCCACGCCAATCCCCTCAGCAACGCCCGATCCCGCACCGGCAACCCACCCACCACGTCCCGCCTCAACGCCCGCCACCACACCAGCGCCACGACCGCTGGAACACTCAGCGCCAGCACCGTATCCAAAGGCGACATCACCCAGCTCATCACATCAAACTTCTCAGGCATCAATCGCCCCAGCACCTGATCCCTCCACACTTCCCCCGGACCCCTCGTCTCAAAATCCCCAGGTAACCCCGCCAGACGCGCCTTCACCCCCACCGCCCACGGCACCGGCACCAGAAACACCAGCGCCATCCCCACCAGCACCGCAGGATGCCGCAACCTCCTCAACTCCCCAGCCTGCCACAGCGTCACCACCATCACCGGCACAAAAAACGCCAGAAACACCGGACCCTTCGCCAGCATCGCCAATCCCATCAACCCACACGCCGGCAACCACAGTCCCCAAGGCCCCGCACCTCGCTTCCACGCCGCCGCCCATAACAGCATCCCCGCCCCCGCCAGACTCACATACACCGCCTCGATCTCCGCCAGTCGTCCCTTCTCAATCACCCCAGCCGTCCCTAGCACACTCAGCGCCAGAAACACCGGAAACTCCCGATGCACGTCCCGGAACGACCGCCCTGCCCACCACGCCATCAACCCCAGCCCCAGCACCGACAACGCCGACGGCACCCGCGCCGCCGTCTCGCTCTCGCCCCCAGCCATCGCAAACCCAGCCGCCACCATCCAGTTGATCAACGGCGGCTTCCGATGATAGGGCCGCCCCTCGGAATACGGCAGCACCCACTCCCCGCTCTGCGCCATCGCCCGCGCCGGCAGAATCCTCCGCCCTTCCTCCCCCTTCAGCTCAAACGTCCCGATCCCCGGCAGATACAACGCCGCCCACACCACCGTCACCAGCAGCAACCCCACCCACCAAAGCATCCCCACCACCTCACGCCCTGCTCTCATCACGCCTCTCCTTTCACCACCGCCAGATACTCCCTAACCGCCCCGCTCACCGACCCCGCCACATCCGCACGCACTTTCGCAAACGGCGGCCGGAACCACGGAAAACCTCCCACCAGATCCGCCGTCACCAAGACCTGCCCATCACAATCCAACCCCGACCCGATCCCCACCGTCGCACACCCCACCGCCGCCGTAATCTCCGCCGCCACCGCCGGCACAATCCCCTCCAGCACAATCGCCAGCGCCCCCGCCCGATCCAGCGCCTTCGCATCCTCCACCAACCCCGCCGCCTCCACCTCCGTCCGCCCTTTCTTCTTATACCCGCCCTCCTCCCTGACGCTCTGCGGCAGCATCCCGATATGCCCCACTAGCGGAATCCCCGCCCCAATGATCGCCTCAATCTGCGGCAGCATCACCCGCCCGCCCTCCAACTTCACCGCGTCCGCCCCCGCACCCACCAGCACCCGCGCATTCTCCAGCGCCTGCTCCGGGGTCTCATACGAATGCCACGGCAGATCCGCCCCCACCAGCGCCCGCTCCACCCCACGCCGCACCGCCCGCAAATGATGCACCATGTCCGCCATCGTCACCTCCACAGTGTCAGGATACCCCAGCACCACCATCCCCAGACTGTCACCCACCAGCACAAAATCCACCCCCGCCTCATCCAGCAACCGTCCCGTCGGATAGTCAGCCGCCGTCAGCATGCCCACCTTCTCCCCCGTCCGCTTCAGCAACCGGAACGCCGTCAGTTTCTCAGATAGGGATCTCATCGTCCGTAAACTCAACGGCGGCGGGGCCCTCCATGCAATCACAGAGTCACCACCGCCGCCGTCTCGTCTCTCGTCAGCTTTTCGACACCAACCGCATCAGCCTCAAGGCTTCAACGGCGTCAGCACCATGTCCTTGAACTGCACCGTCATCGGCGGCCCCGCATGCAACTGCAGCGCCAGCACCCCCGTCTTCGCCCCCTCCTTCGTCTCATCCATCACATCCACCGTCAGCTTCCCATTGATGATGTGCTGCAAGTGCCCGCCCTTCGCCTTGATCACATACTCGTTCCAGTCCCCCTGCTTGATCGCCGCCTGAATCTCCTCGCTCTTCCCAGTCTCACCAGTCACCTCAATCTTCGGCTTCCCCGGATCGCCCGAATCCTTCACCGTCACCTTCTGCCCGCGCTGCGCCAGAATCCCACGCCCGCGCTCCTCATACAGAATCCCCGAATACGTCTTCCCAGCCTCGAAATCCGCCTGATACCCCCCCACCACAAACTTCTCCTTATCCAGCACTTTGCTCCGATACTGCACCCCGCTGTTCGCCGAACCATTCCCACCATCCGTCGTGATCCGGAACTGCAGCTTCAACTCGAAATCACTCACCTCCCCGCCCTTCCACACCAGAAACGTATTCCCCGAAAGCGGCGCCGCCGCCGTCGACTGTCCCGTGATCGCTCCATCCTTCACCGACCACAAAGCCGGATTCCCCTCCCAACCCGTCAGATCCTTGCCGTTGAACAACGGCACCGGTTCACCAGCCACAGCATTCATTGTCAGGAAACTCAATATCAGGGAGGGAATAATCTTGCTCATATCCCCACCAGAACCAGCCACACACTCACCACGCAAGAAAAATCCCCACCCTCAATCCTCCGCGGACGGGCGCTTGCGCAGCGCCTTCACATTCCCCCGCTGCCGCTTGTCCCGCACCATCCCAGCCTTCACCCCCTTCGACCGCTTCACCTGCTGCCGCCGCTTCCGCGCCACCGCCGCCTTCGAACTCTGCAACGCCTCCGCCCTCCTCTTCTCCAATCGCTCGCACAACGCCTCCCGCGCCAGATAACGATTCTGCGTCAGCGACCGCTCCTCCTGACACCTCACCTCGATGTTGCTCGGCACATGCCGCAACCGCACCGTCGACGAGGTCTTGTTGATCTTCTGACCCCCAGCCCCAGCCCCGCGCACAAACTCCTCCTCCAGATCGTCCCGGTGAATCCCGAGCGATGTCATCCGGACTAGCAATGCTCTGATGCGGTCGCGTGATACCATATTGTCTCCCCCTCCATCCCACCATTCCCACCTCCCGGAAACCGGAAAAATCCACTCACACCAAGCAAAGTGGCACGGGCATCCTGCCTGTGACCCCCAATGCCCTCGCAAAACATCACTCAAGAGCTTTGCCTGCACCACAAAGACCCACCCTGGGTCTCCCCACCCGAAACACCGCCGAATCTTCACACTTTCCCACCCAATCGGAAGATGCCATCCATGACAAAGGCCGCACCGGCCCAACACCCTTCGAATTCCCTTCCCATCCATGCTGCCCGCGCGCCCACTCTTCATCGCTCTCTGCCTCGGCTTCTCCGGCTCTCTCGCCGCCACCCTCACGGCCGCACCCCGGAAATCTCCGCCCCCCATACCAGCTGCCGCCCCCGCTCCAGCCCCCACCCCCAGCTGGATCGCGAAACTCTCCCCGTGGAAACGCACCAATGCCACCCCTCCTCCCGCACCTCCCGCCGCCCCCATTCCCGCTCCAGCACCAAAACCCGCGAAAGCCGCAAAACCCTCCAAGAGCGCCAAACCCTCAACCTCTCCCGCCGCGCCCGCTCCTCCCGAGCCCATCGCCGCTCCCCACGCCTCCCCTTCATGGATCGCCCGGCTCACCCCATGGAAACACGACAAAACCACTCCCGCTCCCGTCGCGCCCCCATCCATCCCCGCACCCCCAGCTCCCCAAAAACTCTCCAAATCCTCCCCCAAACCAATCGCGCCTCCCGCCCCCGAGCCCATCGCCGCTCCCCCCGCCTCCCCTTCATGGATCGCCCGGCTCACCCCATGGAAACGTCCCGCAACAATCCCTGCAGCTCCCTCGGAACCATCCGCGGATGCCCCTAAACCCTCGCTCCTCAGCGTCCCCCTCGCCGCCATCCGCAAACTCCGCTCCGATCCCGCAGAATCTCTCACGCCTCCCGAAAAAATCGAGCGCCCCAAGGACTGGCAATCCCGCTTCATCGTCGCCGACCCCAAAACCGCTCTCTACGAATTCGGTCCCTCCCAACCCGGCGGCCCCGACGACTTCCTCCCTCCCGGCACCGTCGTCACCGAGGTCAGCCGAAAACGCGGCTGGTCCCTCATCGAAGCCAACGGCCGCTCCGGCTACATCGACTCCCAATCCCTCCGCAACGCCCAACGCGCCGACTTCTCCGACCCGCCCCCTCCCCCCGCCCCGAAACCCATGATGGCAACCTCCCGCACCGGCACCGGCATCCCATGGCGCCCCGCCGCCCCGCCGCCCGACCTCCCCGACGAAGCCCCCATGATGGACCTCGACGGTGCCCTCGACCTCCTGCCGCCCCTCATCACAACACCATGAACGCCGCCGCCCTCAGCCGCCGCGCGTTCGTCTCGCTCGCCGCCAGCGCGCTCATCTCCCCGGCCCCCGCCGCCCCTCCCGTCACCGGGCTCCCCCCTAACGTCCTCCAGCTGATCGCCGGCACCGCCGATTCATGGGACTCCAACCGCGGCCGCATCCAGCTCTTCGAACGCGCCTCCGCTTCCGCCCCATGGCAACCAGCCTTCCCTAAACCCATCCCCGTCCTCTTCGGCCGCAACGGGCTCGCATGGGGCAACGGCTGTCTCCCCGTCCCCCACAACCAGAACAGCATCCCCTCCAAACGCGAAAAAGACCGCCGCGCCCCAGCCGGTCTCTTCCGCCTCGGCACGCTCTACGGCGACGCCCCCAATCCTCCCAAAGGCGTCCGCTGGCCATGGCACCAGGTCACCGCCCGCGACTGCTGGATCGACGACCCCACTAACCCTTCCTACAACCGCCACGTCTCCGTCGATCTCGCCAACCCTCCCCCGTGGTACGAGAAACAGAAAATGCGGCTCGGCGACTTCGCCTACGAGTTCCTCCTCGAAATCCGCCACAACTCGGACCCGCCCGTCCCCGGCCACGGCAGCGCCATCTTCTTCCACATCCGCCGCGGCCCTGACAAACCCAGCGCCGGTTGCACCACCATGGCCCGCCCCGACCTCCTCCGGCTCCTCGCCCGTCTCAACCCCGCCGCCCGCCCCCACTACGTCCTCCTCCCCAAAGCCGAATACGCCGCCCGCATCGCCCCATGGCGGCTCCCGCCCCCTCCCTGACAATTCCCCGCATCTCCGCACCCGCGGTCCCATCACCAGTCGCCGCACGCCCGCCGCCGCGCCACGCTCCCAGCATGCGCCTGCGTCTCTTCGCCTGCGCCGACCTCCTCGCTTTCCTCATGCAACCCTGATCTCCACCCGCACCCAATCTCCGATTTCCCGTTTCCCGCCACGCCCGCACTCGTTTACTCCTCCACCATGCTGCTCTCTCTGTCCTCCCGGATCCTCTCCACGGTCGATACCCACTGCCTCACCAAAATGGCGTGGAACTTCGGCTTCAAGGGTGCCCGCTCAGTCATGCTCTTCCGCCAGCGGCAAAAACAAGGCATCGTCTTCCCCCCATTCCTCTACCTCAGCATCCTCAACAGCTGCAATCTCCGCTGCCAGGGCTGCTGGGTCGATGTCGCCTCCCCGCGCGAGATGATCCCGCTCGACGAACTCAACCGGCTCGTCAACGACGCCCGCGCCCACGGCAATTCCTTCTTCGGCATCCTCGGCGGCGAACCATTCCTCCACCCCGATCTCTTCGACTTCCTCGCCCAGCACCCGGATTGCTACTTCCAGATCTTTACCAACGGCCAGCTCATCACCTCCAAAGCCGCCGCTAAACTCCGCCAGCTCGGCAACGCCACACCCCTCGTCTCCATCGAAGGCACCGACAAGGTCTCCGACCTCCGCCGCGGCAACAAGGACGTCCTCGACCGCACCCTCCGCGGGCTCCGCAACTGCCTCGACGCCCGTCTCCTCACCGGAGTCGCCACCAGTCTCTGCCAGACCAACATCGACGACCTCCTCTCTGAAACATGGCTCCGTAAACTCATCTCATGGGGCGTCCACTACACGTGGTTCCACACCTACCGTCCCGTCGGCCCCAAAATCTCCGCCGAACTCGCCCTAACACCCGAACAGATCACCCGGGTCCGCCGCTTCGTCGTCGAAAAACGCGCCTCCGTCCCCATCGCCATCATCGACGCCTACTACGATCACAACGGCCAGGCCCTCTGCCCCATGGCCACAGGCATCAGCCACCACATCAGCCCAGGCGGCCACGTCGAACCCTGCCCCATCATCCAGTTCGCACGCGAAAATGTCCGCGACTCCCGCGGCATCTACGACGTCCTCACCACTTCCGCCTTCCTCCGCGACTTCCGCGAAACCGCCGCCCGCCACACCCGCGGCTGCATCGTCCTCGAACGCCCGGATCTCGTCAAAGCCCTCGCCGCCAAACACAACGCCGCCGACACCACCCAGCGCAAGTCCGCCGTCGCCGAACTCGACTCCATGGTCCCACGCACCAGCCAGTACCGCCCCGGCGACGAAATCCCCGAACAACACTGGATGTACCGCCTCGCCAAAAAATACTTCTTCAACGACTTCGGCGTCTACTCCAACATGGACCCCTCCGCCAAGTCACCCTGACAACTCCCGCTTCTCCGTTCCGGCAATTTACTATTCACTATTTTCAATTTTTAATTTTATAAAGCGCCTTATCCGTCCGCACCAGCAGCGCACCCCCATCCACCGCAAAACTCGCAAACTGCCGGCCCTCCAAACGATTCGCCGCCAGCTTCTCAAACGCCCGCCCGGCCTTCAGCACGTACGTCGTGCCCTCGCGCCCCGGAAAATAAATCCTCCCGTCATGCGCCAGCGGACTCGCACTGAACGGCTCGCCTAGCCGCTCGCGGAACACTTCCTCCCCGCTCGACGCGTCCACACACGTCACCATCCCGCCGTCGTTCGCAAAATACAGCAGCCCGTCCACCAGCACCGGCGTCGACCCAGGCCCGTTCTCATGCATCACCTCAAGCTCCTTGTCCTCATTCACCCACGCCACCTCCCCCTTCGCCGTATCCACACACGCCGTCCCAAGGCTCCCAAAATGACAGTACATTCTCCCGCCCGCCAGCACCGGGCTCGGCGACGCATAACTGTTCAATTCATGCACCCACTGCGGCGACCGCTTCGTCATCAGCAGCAAGTTGTGCACCACTTTCCCGCTCGCCGCCTCCACCCCCAACGCCCGCAACTCCACCTGCGACAACAACGTTAGCGGCTGATCCCCCGTGTTCGTCTTCAACCGCGCCGCCTTCTCTTCGTCCCCAGCCTCGGTCTCCATCGCCGTCGTCATCCACACCAACCCTCCGCCCACCACCGGCGACGACCACCCCCGCCCCGGCAACTCCGTCCGCCACTCCACCCCGTCCTTCTCGCCCCACTCCACCGCCAACCCTTTCCCCGGCGCATGCCCCTGCCCGTCCTCCCCGCGCCACTGCGGCCAATCCCCACGTCCCACACTCACCATCAGGATCATCGGCAGCAGAATTCGTAAACGCATCACCCCGCAACGCCCGCCCCCACCGCTCCCTGTCGCCCATCACCAACGCATTCACCACGCAGTTCCGTATTTCCCTCCCCTCTCTCCCAGTCTATAAACATCTCCAAACCTTTCCGCTCCGGACTCACCTCCGCCCGGCCAACCCCATCCCCAACCTCTCCACTCCCATGATCCGCATCCCCGGCCAGCAAGGTAAAGACGTCTGCGACCCCGGCCTCGGCCACACCAGACGCGATGTCCTCCGCGTCGGCGGCTCCGCCATGATGGGCCTCACCCTCAATCAACTCTTCCGCGCCCAGGCCGCCGCAGAATCCTCCGGCACCACCGGCGGCCCAGGCTGGGGCAAAGCCAAAAGCGTTATCCTCGTCTACCTCCAGGGTGGCCCCAGCCACCTCGACCTCTGGGACCCCAAGGAAAATGTCCCCACGAACGTCAAGTCCGAGTTCAATCCCATCCCCACCAAAATCCCGGGCGTCAACTTCACCGAACTCCTGCCCAAACTCGCTCAGGTGAATGACAAATTCACCATGATCCGCTCGATGAGCTACACGCCCAACGGGCTCTTCAATCACACCGCCGCCATCTACCAGATGATGACCGGCTACACCACCGACAAGGTCAGCCCCAGCGGTCAGCTCGAACCTCCCAGCCCCAAGGACTTCCCTAACTTCGGCTCCAACATCGTCAAGATGCGGCCGCTCGATGTCCCCATGCTCCCGTTCGTCATGCTCCCACGCCCGCTCCAGGAAAGCAACGTCGTCGGCAAATCCGGTACCGCTGGCTTCCTCGGCAAGGCCTTCGACCCCTACACGCTCTACCCGGACGGCGATGACATGGACATGGCCAAAATGGAACGCATCCGCATCGAAGACCTCCAGCTCCGACCAGACGTCTTCACCGTCCGCCTCCAGCGCCGCGCCCGTCTCCGCGACTCCCTCGGCCGCCAGATGGTCGAAATGGAAAAGGCCGTCGCCTCATGGCAGCTCGACGATTACTACGACCGTGCCCTCAATCTCATCGTCTCCGGCCGCGCCCGCGACGCCTTCCAGCTCAGCTCGGAACCTGACAAAATCCGCGACTCCTACGGCCGCAACACATTCGGCCAGTCCCTCCTCCTCGCACGCCGTCTCGTCGAAGCCGGCACCCGCGTCGTCGAGGTCATCTGGCCCAAAGTCGCTAACAGCGACAACCATTCATGGGACTGCCACACCGGTCTCTTCAAACGCATGAAGGAACAAGCCGCCCCCATGCTCGACGGCGGTCTCTCCACTCTCATCGACGACCTCGACCAGCGCGGTCTCCTCGAATCCACCCTCGTCGTCGCCGTCGGCGAATTCGGCCGCAGCCCGCAGAAAGGCGTCAGCACCAGCGGCAACGACAACAGCCCAGACGGCCGCGACCACTGGCCTTACTGCTACACCAGCATCATCGCCGGCGCAGGCATCAAACGCGGCTACGTCCACGGCAGCTCCGACAAAACCGGCAGCGCCCCACTCGAAAATCCCGTCCACCCAGGCGAACTCCTCGCCTCCATCTACCACGCCTTCGGCATCGCCCCGGACACCATCGTCTACAACCACCTCAACCAACCCCGCGAACTCGTCAAAGCCCAGACCGTCTCCGCACTCTTCGCCTGACCACGACCAGCCCCCCGCACCCACCAAGCCGAAGGCTTGACGGACATTAGCCGGCGGCGTCAGCCACCGATCTAACGCAATTACGCAACTCCGCCCCGGCAGGGGCGGCGGACCTTAACAAACCACGCGTCCCGTAGGGACGACCGGTGATTAGCCCGTGGTGGCGCGAAGCGATTCATGACCGAAACCTTCCTCCTTCCAGGCCCCACCCCCGACGAACCAGTCCGCACCAATGGCCCCGTCCGCCGCTTCACTAAACCTCCCAAACGCTACGCCCACCTATTCTTCGAGAACACCCCTACCGCCCAGAAGAACTGATCGCCTCCGCGTTCACCTCCAAGGCTCTCAGAATCCCCTCCGCCATTCCCCCGGAGCGAGATTTCCCTTTCCTCACCCGGCCTTCCCACCTAATCCGACGCCGACATGTCTCCCGCAGGACCTCCTCCCTCCACAACCCCTTCTCCTCCCGGCAAAAAAGCCGTCTTCCTGCGCCGCCTCACCAGCACCCTCGCCCTCTGGGGCCTCGTCGTCGCCGCCATCGCCGTCGGCACCAACCCGCTCTTCTACATCCTCCTCGGCGCTCTCGGCCTCGCCTCCTGCCGCGAGTATGCCGCCATGGACCCGTCCATCCCGTCTCCTTGGCGCTGGATCTTCCTCGCCGTCAGTCTCGTGTGGACCGCCGTCACGTTCACCATCACCGCCCGAACCGGCTTTCCATGGTCTCCCATCGTCGACCTCGGCTTCATCGCCGCCATCACCATCGCCGCCTTCCTCCCTTCGCTCTTCCACCCCCTCGACGGCCGCAACACGCTCTGGGCCATCGCATGGACCATCCTCGGCTTCCTCTACATCCCATGGAGCTGGAGCTTCATGTCCCGCCTCCTCTTCCACTTCGGCCACTCCCCGGACGGTCGTCTCTCCGGGGTCCCCTACGTCCTCTTTGTCATCGCCGTCACCAAAATGACCGATAGCGGAGCCTACGTCGTCGGCTCCCTCATCGGCAGACACAAGATGATCCCTCACATCAGCCCAGGCAAAACATGGGAAGGCCTCCTCGGCGCTTCCCTCGGCGCACTCATCGGCGGCTTCACCGTCTACTTCTGCTTCCGCCACGCCCTTCCACTCCTAACCCCGGGCCACGTCGCCGTCCTCAGTCTCGTCCTCGCCGCCGTATGCGTCGTCGGCGACCTCGCCGAATCCGTCCTCAAGCGCTGTCTCGACATCAAGGATTCCGGCGCTCTCCTCCCAGGCATCGGCGGTGCCCTCGACCTCATCGACTCGCTCCTCTGGACCGGACCAGTCTTCTATTTCTACCTCCTCTATGTCTGCCGCCTCCCGTAAACGGGTCCTCATCCTCGGCTCCACAGGCAGCATCGGCACCAGCGCCCTCAAGGTCGCCCGCGACCTCCCCGACCGCATGGAAATCGTCGGCATGGCCGCCGCCACCAGCGCCGACCTCCTCGCCCAGCAAGCCGCAGAATTCCCCTGCCGCCACCTCTGCCTCACCGACCCCGCCGCCGCCCACGCTCTCAAAGGCATGGTCCCTTCCTCCACCACCGTCTTCTCCGGCCAAGACGGGCTCTCCGACCTCGTCCGCGCCACCGAAGCCGACCTCGTCCTCGTCGCCATCGTCGGCACCGCAGGCCTCAAACCCGCCCTCACCGCCATCGCCTGCGGCTGCGACCTCGCCGTCGCCTCCAAGGAAATCCTCGTCATGGCCGGCCGCCTTGTCATGGCAGCCGCACGCTCCCGCGGGGTCCGCGTCCTCCCCGTCGACAGCGAACACAACGCCATCTTCCAATGCCTCGACGGCCGCTCCTCAACCGAAGTCCGCCGTCTCATCCTAACCGCCAGCGGCGGACCCTTCCGCACATGGTCCCCGGAACAGATCGCCGCCGCCTCCCTCGAACAGGCCCTCAAACACCCCACATGGAACATGGGCCGCAAAATCACCATCGACTCCGCCACGCTCTTCAATAAAGGCCTCGAAATGATCGAGGCCCGCTGGCTCTTCGACGTCGAAATGGCTCGCGTCGATGTCGTCGTCCACCCCCAGAGCATCGTCCACTCCATGGTCGAATTCTCCGACAGCTCGGTCCTCGCACAACTCAGCCGCTCCGACATGTGCTTCCCCATCCAGTACGCCGTCACCTACCCGGACCGCGTCCCCAATTCCCTCGCCCCACTCGACTTCCCCTCCCTAGCTAAACTCGACTTCGAAGCCCCCCGCCGCGACGTCTTCCCAGCCCTCGACCTCGCCGTCCGCGCCGGCACCGAAGGCGGCACGCTCCCCGCCGTCTTCAACGCCGCCAACGAAATCGCCGTCGCCGCCTTCCTCGACCGCCGCATCGCCTTCCCCAAGATCTGGCAGTCCGTCGCCCGCGTCATGGACTCCCACCAGCCTTCCCCGGACGATTCCCTCGACGCCATCATCGCCGCAGACAGCGCCGCCCGTCTCGCCGCCGCTCGTCTCCTCAGTCTCTCCTGATCCTGCCAGACTTCTCTCCCCCCGGCCGACCGAGGAAAACAAAAAGGACGGCGGCCCAGCGGTGTCCCCTCCGCCAAACCGCCGCCCTGTCGTTTCCTGACAACCTCAGGCCAGCTTCCGCCGGCGCATCATCGCAAGGCCCAGCGCTCCCGCCGCTCCTAACATCGGCATCCCCGGCTCCGGCACCGGCAGCAGCACCATGTCATCGTAAAACGCCGTCGTCGGCAGCACGACCTTCGTCACGCCCGTCAGCACGCCGCTGTTCGTCGCTACAAATCCAGGCGTCCCCTGACTCACCCGGATCGATGCAATCAATGTGTCGCTCGCATCGTAGAACGTGATGAACTCGTCCGCCAGATTCCCGAACCCGCTGTTGTCCAGCGTCGCCGAAAACACCGCCAGATCCACCGGCGACGCAAACGTGAACAGGATCGGCTGCGCCTCCGCATCCAGCGCCGACGTCGTCGCCGGACCGTATCCCATCGCATTGATGTACGCCGCAGAGGCCGCCGCCAGCGGCGACGCCGTCGGATCCGCTATCCAGTACGGCACCACCGGATCGCCATTCACATCCACGGTCTCAAGAACCGCATACTCAATCGTGAACGTCGTCCCCAGCGGTTCGCCGGTCCCGGCCGTCACCACGCCACTGTCAAACGACAGCACCAGCGCCTGACTCGTCCCCAGCGTCGCCAGCAGTAACCCCGCAGCAAGTAATGTTGATTTCATCGCTTTGTTTGTTTTGTTTTGCTAGTCGCGCTTCAGGTTACTTCGCACCCCCGATCACCGCCTGCATCACCTTGAAGAACACGCTCGTGTTGTCCATCGTCCCGCCAAACAGGCTCGAACCGCGCCCGCCAGCCGACATCGGAATGTCAGCCGCCGTATGCACCGCACTCTGTACCCCGGCACCGGTCGCCTGCCCCGCAATGAAGAAGTCACCAGCCGTGTCCCGCACCGCCGGATTCACATTCGGCTGCACGTTCTGCAGCCAGTCTTCATAACGGTCGCCATTCGCTCCGTACCCGATCAGCATCTTCCGGTCCGCATCCATCGTCACAGGATACCCGTCACCGGAAGTCGTGTTGTCATAGACCGGAAACGCCGCGGAATCATACGTGTTCACCACGCCGCTGCGCAACTGCGTCTGCCCGTCCGTCGCCACCCCGGCGGCTCCGTTGATCGCTCCAGCCACACCATCGGTACCCCCAAGCGCCGCACGGGTCACCAACTGCGCATTCGTCACGTTCGACGACCCGATGATCGCCACGCCCGCGCACTCATGGTCCGCAGTCACAATGATCAGCGTGTCAGGATTCGCATTCTGAAACGCGATGCAGCGCGCCACCGACCGGTCAAACTCAATCGTGTCCTGCACAAACCGCTCGGTGTCCATGTTGTGAGCCTGCTTGTCGATCGACGCACCTTCCACCATCAGCACAAAACCCTGTGCATTCCGGTTCAGCACTTCCAGCGCCTTGTCCGTCATCTCCTCAAGCAGCGGCTGGTCAGGGAACGTCGCTACCGTACCCACAGCCGGCTGACCACGACGCTCCGCAATCTTGTCCAGCGACACATCCATGTTACCTGTATGGAACAAGCCCAGCAGCTTCGTCGTCCCCGCAGGAATCGCCGCCATCGCAGTCCCATCAGCCGCATACACAAACCCGGCCGTCACAAAGTCCGCAATCAGATCACGACCCGGATCCTGCGCACCAGTAGGCACTCCCCACCCAGTCGCCAGTTCCGCAGGCACCACATAGTCCGCACCGCTCGCCGTCAGGCTGTCAATCCGTCCAGAGCCAGGCTGCCCTTTCGGAATGAACCACTTCCGCCCGCCGCCTAGCAGAACCCGCAGATTGTGCTTCGCAACCGCTTCATCAAGATACATGTCGCAAATCCCGGTACCCGCTCCCCGGTCCTGCGTGTGCGCCGAAAACGACCCCGGCGTCGCATCCTCAACATCCGCCGTCGTCACAATCCCAAGCGCCTTGCCCTGCGTCCGCGCCAGATAGTTCCCCATATGCTCCACCCGTGGATTGTCCCACTTGTCTGTCGTATCATCAGGAAACACACCTTCCTGCCCGTTGTTCGACTTGTTGCCATTCGAATAACAGGCCGCTCCTGGCGCAGAATCCGTGATGATCGAATTCAGCGATGGCGTGTTCAGAATCGCCGTCACCGGCAGCGTGTCCATCGCCAGCGGCTCAATCGCCTTGCCCTGCGCAATCCCCTTCGAAACAATCCGCGCCGCAGTACGGTGCGCCAGACTCATCCCGTCTCCAATCAGATAAATCACGTTCTTCGCCTTCCGACCCTGCACGGTCGTCCCGACAATCTCGAAGTTCCCGCTCGCCGCCACCGTCAGACCGTCATCCTGCTGCGCCAGCACCGTCAGGGTACGCGCGCCCACCGCCACGCTGGAATACGCACGCAGCACCACGTTGTAACGGTCTCCACCAATCGACGTCACCGTCGTCGTCCCAGTCACCGGACTCCCGTCCACCGTGAACGCCGCACCAGTAATCACTTTGCCAGCATCCGCCTTCACCGTCGCCTGAAGGTCAAAACGCTGCCCGACCATGAACCGGGAAATATACGGCGGCGTCGCGTCGCCAAACGTGAATAACGCACTCGGCGGATTGAGCCGCGTGACCGCTGGCGCAGCCACGGAATTGCTGAGGCCGGCAAGCATGCCGATCATTGTCAGTTGGAGGATTGCTGGTTTCATTTCGTCTGGGTTTTTTTTGGTTAGTCCTGTCATTCGACGGGAAATCTTCATGGCGCTGCCTTCACGGCATTCACACGCACCGGCTGCAGCGCCACCGGCCGCCGGACCTCCACCTCCGTCCGCCCGTCCCCAGCCGTGATCCGCTCCGCATAAATCCTCACCTGCGAAACCCGGCTGTCCCGCTCCTGCCTCGGCCCCAGCTCCAGCCTCCCGTAAACCTCAATCCGCTGCCGCACACAGTCCGGCGCATGCCCTGGCAGCACCGGAAGAATCACATGCACCGCCTCCGGCGGCAAATCATCCGCCAGCCCGTACTCCGCCATGTTCAGCACCCTCGGATGCTCCGTAAAAAGAAAAACCGCCGCGTCCTCATGCCAGTGCCTCACCATGTACCCACCCAACCGCACCTTCTTCCCGTCCAACCCCCGCGCCTCTTCCGTATACTCCAACCCCTTCGGCCCAGCCGGCCGCTTGAAAACCTTCCCAAACTCAAACGCCGCATACTCCCCGGCCTCGTCCGCCCCCATCATCTTCGGGACCTCGTTCATCTCGGTCACCTCCGCCCCGCGCCCGCCCGCTCCCTTCGCCCCGGCCTCCGGCCTCGACAACCACCACGCCATCCCAGCCAGCAGCAGCAGGGGCAGAATTCCAGTCAGTCTCTTCAATGGCATCGGCAGATACGGGTGTTTCAGTTCCCTCCACCATGCCCGCCCCCCACGCACGCCGCCACTCCCCCACCGCAACGTTACCGCCCGCCCCGGTTCCCGTCTCTGTGTCGAAAGCGCAAGAGTTCCCGCCCAGCCACCCCACCCGCCCCTCATGCATCCAGCCGCACCCCGCAACCCTAACGCACAACTCCCTGACAAATCCCGCCCCGCCTACGGCCCCTGCCCCGCCACCTGCCCCGCCGCCCCGCCCGGCAGCGGCATCTGAATCACGTTAGCCAGCTGCCCCGCACTCCCAGCCTCCCCTCCCGTCACCTGCTTCGCAGCCTTCCCAGGACGATGCCGCTCACCTGGCTCCCTCACCTTCTCCTCCGCAACACTCTCCACCCTCACCTTCGCCGCCTTCGCCTCAGGATACGGTATCCTCCGGTGCAGGCTCGTCCTCAGCGTCTTCGCAAACGACTCCCGGATCGCATGCAGATCCCGCATCGTCAGCGCACTCTCGTCCAGCTGCCCATCCTTCAGCCGCGCCCTCACAATCTCTTCAATCATCACCTCGATCTTCTGCGGCGTCGGCTTCACCAGCGCCCTCGAGGCACTCTCCACCGCATCCGCAAGACTAACAATCGCACTCTCCCGCGTCATCGGCCGCGGCCCGGGATAACGGAACGAGGTCTCACTCACCTCCGGAATATCCTCACTCGACGCCCGTCCCTCCGCCACCGCCTGCTTCACCGCCTCCTGCTGCTCCAGCGCCTTCCGGTAGAAAAAATACACCAGCGACGTCCCGTGATGCTGCCGAATCACATCCGTAATCTCCTGATTCAACTTGTACCGGCACGCCAGATCCACCCCGTCCTTCACATGCGCCATCACCACCAGCGCACTCATGCTCGGCGCAAGATCATCATGCGGATTCTCATCCCCGATGTTCTCAATGCAGTACTCTGGCTTCACCAGCTTCCCGATGTCGTGAAAATACGAACACACCCGGCACTGCGTCGAATCCGCTCCCACCGCCTCCGCCGCCGCCTCCGCCAGATTCGCCACCATCAGGCTGTGATGATACGTCCCCGGCGCTTCCATCGTCATCCGCCTCAGCAGCGGATGATTCAAATCCGCCAGCTCCAGCCACGACAACGGCGTCGTAATCCGAAACACTCCCTCAAAAACAGGCAGCAACCCGCCCACCACCAGCGCCGTCACCAGCGTCGTCGCCATCACCAGCAACGCCTCCGTCCCCACCCCAAGC
The DNA here is from genome assembly GCA_003402705.1 of Verrucomicrobiota bacterium. Taxonomy (GTDB): domain Bacteria; phylum Verrucomicrobiota; class Verrucomicrobiia; order Verrucomicrobiales; family V1-33; genus V1-33. The sequence continues at coordinate 33,814 of QQNF01000030.1, forward strand.
CATCCCTGATTCACCATCCCGCTCTCCACCCCACGCCCAAGCACCCCCATCGCTCCCGCCGCCACCACCGACGCCACCCCTGTCACCAGCGCCGCCCTCAGCAACTGCCCGCGCTTCCGCAGATGCCGCACCGTCACCATCGCCGTCAACCCGGTCACCACACCCACTAACACACACTCCGCAGAACCAACCAGCAACCCACCCCACAAACTCCCGTACAACGCCGCAAACATCCCATGCCGTCTCCCCAGCAGTTGCGTCAGTAGCATCGGCCCCAGCGCCGCAGGCACCAGCAGCACCCTCATCGCCCCGTCAAACTCCGTCCCCCCGCGAAAATACAGACACGGCACCAGAAACACCAGCATCTGCAACAGCATCGCCCCGAACACCAGCATCAACCGGCTGTTCCGATCCCACGTCCGCCGCAGATTGCACCGCAGATGCACCAGCGCCGCCGCAAACAGCACCGCCAGCGCCACGCCCCCATTCGGCCCCCTCAACCCCTCCACCACCAACCGCTCCGGAAACCGCACGGACAACACCCCAGCCGCCATCCCAAACATCCCAATCATCACCCACCGCACCACCGGACTCCCACGCACCACTCCTCGCCACCCGCTCGTCTTCTCACGGCGCTTGCGCCCGCACGAGTATCCCTGCCGCTTGAGTCGGAGTCGTTTGAAAAAATCGAACATCGAAATTGCCTCCAGCGGTCCGTTTCGCCTTCAGCCAGGCACCCGGCCGCAGTCAACCTGCCACCCAGTCACCGCCCGCAGCCTAGGAGTCTCCCCAACCCCTTGCAATGGAAATTGTCTCTTCCCTCCTCCATCCCGAAAATGTAACGTTCCCTCCCACGCCCGCGTCCGCTCATCATGTGACTCTCGCCCTCGGCATGGCCCCAGACCCAATCGCGCTCCCACGCCATCCCGCCGCGCCACCTCGCCCCATGGAGCCCACCACCCTGCCAGATGACGACGCCGCCCTCGCCCGAGCCGCTGCCGCAGGCAACCACCCAGCCTTCGCTGACCTCGTCGCCCGCCACCAGCGCCGCATCTTCACCATGGCCGCCCGCTACGCCCGCAACCACCACGAACTCGAAGACCTCGCCCAGGACATCTTCCTCCGCGCATGGCGCGGCCTCCCCTCATACCAGGCCACCGCCCCCTTCTCCCACTGGCTCGCCAAAGTCGCCATCCGCACCTGCTTCGACTTCCTCCGCCGCCACCGCCTCCGCCGCCAGTGCGAGGTCTCCCGCGACGCCCTCCTCCTCGACGGCACCCTCCCCCCAGAATCCACCCCCAGCCCAGCCGCCGCCTCCGACAACGCCGCCCTCCTCCGCGTCCGCTCCGCCCTCGCCAGGCTCCACCCCAAAGACCAACTCATCCTCTCCCTCATCGAACTCGACGACCGCCCCGTCAAAGAAGTCGCCTCCCTCACCGGCTGGTCCGAATCCAATGTCAAAGTCCGCGCCTTCCGCGCCCGCGCCCGCCTCCGCACCATCCTCGAATCCATGCCCCATGGCGATTGATCCCGCCCCACACCCCATGAAAGACGATCCTCTCTCCCATCTCTTCGCCGCCGCCCGCCGCGCCGAATCCCGCCTCCATTTCCCCCGCTCGGAATTCGCCTTCCCCACCCGCATCACCGCCCTCGCCGCATCCTCACGCCCCGACCACTCACCTCTCCTCCGCTTCCGCTGGTGGCTCTCAGCCGCCGCCTCCTCCGCCGCCCTCCTCGGCCTCGTCTCCCTCCTCTCCGCCTCCAGCCGCGAATCCCTCGAACACCAGGAAGCCCTCTCCATCTTCTGGGACTCCGGTGCCACCATCTGGAACGACTCCATCTTCACCCCGCCAACGCCATGAAATGGCTCACCGCCCTCGCCATCGCCTCCGTCTTCCTCATGGGCACCCTCGCCGGCGCCCTCATCGGCATGAAAATCGAACGCGACCGCCTCTACGCCCTCGCCTCCCAACCCGCCGACCTCATCGCCCGCTCCACCGCCAAGGCCATCACCAGGGAAATCAATCTCGACCGCCCCCAGCAGGATAAACTCAACTCCCTCCTCGACGCCGCCAGACCTTCCCTCGAATCCGCAGAAAACTCCCGCCGCGAATCCATCTCCGCAGTCATCACCTCCGTCGGCAAGGACCTCGACCCCATCCTCTCCCCCCCTCAGCGCGAACGCAGCCGCTCCCTCTTCGAAAGGCTCCGCCGCCGCTTCCTCCCTCGCCCAGTCAGTATCCCAGTCTCCAGCACCCAACGCTGAACCACCCCCTCACGTCCAGTCCAGCACCACTTTCCCTGCCTCCCCGGACGCCATCGCCGCAAACCCCTCCGCAAACTCCGTATACCCCAGCCGATGCGTGATCACCGGCGTGATATCAAGCCCCGACTGAATCATCGTCGTCATCTTGTACCACGTCTCATACATCTCCCGCCCATAGATCCCCTTGATCGTCAGCATGCTGAAAATCACCTTGTCCCAGTCGATCGAAAACCGCTCCGGAAAAATCCCGAGAATCGCCACCTTCCCGCCATGACACGCATTCTCAATGATCGTCTCCATCGCCCGCGGTGCCCCTGACATCTCCAGACTCACATCAAATCCCTCCACCATCCCGATCTCCCGCTGCACCTCCCCAAGGTTCTCCACTCCCACATCCACCGTCCGCGTCGCCCCCATCCGCTTCGCCAGCTCCAGCCTCCGCGGATTCACATCCGTCACCACCACATGCCGCGCCCCCGCATGCCGCACAATCGCCGCCGCCATGCACCCGATCGGCCCAGCCCCCGTAATCAGCACGTCCTCTCCTAACACATCAAACGTCAGCGCCGTGTGCGTCGCGTTCCCCAGCGGATCAAAACACGAAATCACTTCCTCAGGGATCCTCCGGTCCGCCAGCCACACGTTCGTCGTCGGCAACGCCAGATACTCCGCAAACGCCCCCGTCGTGTTCACCCCGATCCCTCGCGTGTGCGCACACAGATGCCGCCGCCCCGCCATGCAGTTCCGGCACCGCCCGCACACCAGATGCCCCTCCCCACTAACCAGATCGCCCACCCGGAAATCATGCACGTTGCTCCCCATCGCCACAATCTCCCCGCAGAACTCATGCCCCACCGTCATCGGCACAGGGATCGTCCTCCGCGCCCACGCATCCCACTTGTATATATGCAGGTCCGTCCCGCACAACGAGGTCTTCCGGATCTTCACCAGCACGTCGTTGATCCCCATCTCCGGCTCCGGTACATCACACAGCCAGAGCCCAGGGGCCGCTTCCTTCTTCACGATTGCTTTCATGCGTGCCGAATCAATTCCGATTTATCGGAGAAATGCAACAGGATGCCGGAATTGATTCGCGGATGCCCCCACCTCCCCTCTCAGGCAATCCCTCAGTCCTAATTAATCCTTCACCCTGCGCGATCTTTCTTGCCGCCTCCATCCGTTTCCGTCAGCCTCCATCTGCCTGCGGCCCACTCCCCCCAATTCCGAGGACCAACCCCCGCACGTCAACAATGCCATGGACTCCACTCTCAATGACCATCCCGTGATCCTCTCACTCAACAGTCAACTCGAGCAACTCCGTCGGCGCATCGAGTCGCTCGAAGGCCTCCTCCGCGAAGACCACGAAAAACTCACCAGACTCCAACACGAGGTCGAACACGATCACGAAGTCATCGACCGCCTCGAACACCCAGGCTCCTCCAGCTACTACACCGGCCGCAAAACCGTCACCGTCGGGCTCTGATCACCCACCGCACACTTCACCGGTGCTGTCTCAGAATCTCGAGAAACGGCTCGAGATAACGCTTCGCCTTGCCCTCACCAATCCCCCTCACCCGCAATCCCTCCGCCATCGTCTGCGGCCTCAACCGCGTCAGAAACTCCAGCGTCTGATTGTTGAAAATCACATACGCCGGCACCCCCTCGCGCGCCGCCATCGCCGTCCGGCACTCCCGCAGCTTCCGGTACAACCCTTCGTCAAATCCCACCTCCGCCAGCCGCACCTCCCCACCACCACCACCACTCTCCCGCACCGGCGACACCACGCTCGACGGCCAGTTCAACCGCAGCGATCCCCCGCTCTTCATCATCTGCACCCCAGCCTCCGTCAGCGTCACCATCGGATACTCCCCTCCCGACGTCTGCAGATAACCAGCCGACTCCAGCTCCCGGAATAACGTCAGCACAAACGCCTGCCCCCACTCCCGCAACGCTCCATACGTCGACAACTCGTCCAATCTCGCGCTCAGCACCTCCCGCGACCTGCTCCCAGTCAGCATCCCCGCAATCCGCGCCCGCCCGAACCGCCCCTCCCAACCGCCCGCTCCGCGCACACTGCACCGCGCCACCCCGCTCAACAGCTTCCTCACCACCGTCAGTTCCTCCGCCGTCGCCTCCCGCGCCCCTAACCGATCACTCCCCGCTCGGCACACATCGCAGTTCCCGCAGTCCGCCGCCCCGCTCTCCCCGAAATACTCAAGAATCATCAGCTGCCGGCACACCCGCGCATCCGCCCACGAAATCATCCGCCTCAGCTTGTCCCGGTCCCGCCGGTCCTTCTCCTCCAGCGCCGCACGGTCCAACTCCAGTTCCCCAGCCTTCACCCCCGGCCGTTTCAGCCGCGTCCCCCGGATCCGCTGCCCAGGCACGTCAAACCGCTCAATCATCCCGTGCCTCACCAGCACCGAAATCGCACTCCCCACCGCCATCCCGTTCCCGTTCCCTAACCACTCCGACAGCTGCTCGATGCTCGCTATCACCTCGTGCCGCCCATCCGCACGGTTCAATAACACCTGATACAGCCCCCGGATCATCTCCGCCCCGGGATTGTTCCCATCAATGAAAAACTCCTGCGTCCTCGTGTCCGCATAATTATACAGCAGCTCACACCACCCCGGCTCGCCATCCCGACCCGCCCGCCCAGCCTCCTGATAGTAAGCCTCCAGACTCCCCGGGATTTCAAAGTGCACCACAAACCGCACGTCCGATCGGTCAATCCCCATCCCGAACGCATTCGTCGCCACCGCCACCGCCGCCTTCCGCGAGATGAACTCATCCTGCAGCCGCGCCCGCTCGTCCTCACGCAACCCCCCGTGATACGCAATCACCCGCACCCCCCACTCCTCCATCGCTTCCGCCACCTCCTCCACCTTCCCCCGCGTCGCACAATACACCACCCCAGTCCCGTACTGCTCCACCACACTCCGCAACCGCTCGTACTTGTCCCTCACCCGCGCACAAGCCGTCACATTCAGACTCAGATTCGGCCGCGCAAACCCGCTGATGCACTCCTCGTGATCCGTAAACCCCAGCTGCCTCACAATGTCCGCCCTCACCTCCGGCGTCGCCGTCGCCGTCAATGCCACCACCTGCGGCCGCCCCAGCATCTCCAAAGCCTCCCCTAACCGCTGATAGTCCGGCCGGAAATCATGCCCCCACTGCGAAATGCAGTGCGCCTCATCCACCGCAAACAACGCAATGTCCGCACTCTTCAGCGCCTCCACAAACGCCCGCTGCCGGAACCGCTCCGGCGCAATATACACCAGCTTCCACTCCCCCCGCCGCATCGCCGCTATCCGTGCCCGCTGCTCGTCCTGACCAATCGTGCTGTTGATCACCGTCGCCGCCACCCCCCGCCGCACCAGCGCATCCACCTGATCCTTCATCAGCGCAATCAATGGACTCACCACCACCGTCACCCCATCCATCAGCAGCGCCGGCAGTTGATAACACAACGACTTCCCTCCACCCGTCGGCATCACCGCCAGCGCATCCCGACCTCCCAGCAATGCCGACACAATCCGGCTCTGCCCGTCCAGAAACCGCCGGTGCCCGAACACCCGCTCCAGCACCTCTAGCGGATCATGCACCGGATTCTCGTCACTCACAGGCCTTGAAGTCACCCCGTCATTCCTAACTCACCCCGCGCCCGATCCCGCGGTACGTGAACCCAAGCTCCGCCATCCGCACCGGATCCAGCAGATTCCTCCCGTCAAACACCAGCGGCGACCTCATCCGCGCCTTCACCGCCGCGAAATCCACCGCCGCAAACTCCGGCCACTCCGTCGCAATCACCACCGCCTCCGCCTCGTCCACCGCCTCCAGCGGGCTGTTCGCAAAAATCAGCCGCTCCGCCACCTCCAGATGCCGCGCATTCTCCATCGCCTTCGGATCATACACCGTCACATGCGCCCCCTCCTTCACCAGCGCCTCCACCAGCTCGATCGCCACCGACGACCGGATGTCATCCGTGTTGTTCTTGAACGCCAGCCCCCACACCGCAATCCGCTTGTCCTCCAGCACCCACAGCGCATCCCGGATGTGCTTCAGAAACCGCTGCAGCATCTGCCGGTTCACCGCCTGCACTTCCTTCAGCAGATGAAACGGCACCCCCAGCTGCTCGCTGATCGCTATGAACGCCGCTATGTCCTTCGGAAAACAGGAACCTCCATAACCAATCCCCGCATTCAGAAAATTACGCCCGATCCGCCGGTCCATCCCGATCCCCGCCGCCACCATCTCCACATCCGCCCCGCTGATCTCGCAGATCTGACTCACCGCATTGATATACGAAATCTTCAGCGCCAGAAAACTGTTCGCCGCATGCTTGATCAGCTCCGCACTGTTGATGTCCGTCACCAGCACCGGCGCATCAAACGGCGCATACACCCCGCGCATCAGCGCAATCGCCTTCTCACTGTTCGCTCCGATCACAATCCGGTCCGGCTTCATCAGATCATCCACCGCACATCCCTCCCGCAGAAACTCAGGATTGCTCACCACATCAAACGGCACCTCAGGCGCATACCTCCGAATCGTGTCCGCCACCTTCTCCCCGGTCTTCACCGGCACCGTGCTCTTGTCCACAATCACTTTGTACGACGTCACCACCTGCGCAATCTCCCGCGCCACTTTCTCAATAAACCGCAGATCCACACTCCCGTCAGGCTGCGGCGGCGTCGGCACCGCGATAAACACCACCTCCCCGAAATCCACGCCCTCCGCTGTGCTCGTCGTGAACCGCAACCGCCCGGCCTCCGTGTTCCGCTTCACCAACTCATCCAGCCCAGGCTCATAAATCGGAATCTCCCCCCTCAGCAACCGATCGATCTTCTGCTGGTTGTTGTCCACACAAAGCACCTCATGCCCGACTTCCGCAAAACATGCGCCGCTCGTCAGTCCTACATACCCGGATCCAATAATCGTGAGCTTCATAATTGATGACGGTCTGCTGCCTTGTCTCTTAAGACACACGCCGCTCACCCTCATCCCGCACCCTCCCCGGAGCGTCAACCGCTTTCCCCTTCAGCCCCCCTTCACCACGCCCCCGGTGCCCGCCCGAAGACCCGCCGCAGCACCGTCTTCCCCGCATGCCACCCGCACATCCCATGCACCCCCGGCCCAGGCGGCGTCGAACTCGAACACAAAAAAACATCCCCCGCAGGCGTCGTCCACGGATTCCACCGCGCCACCGGCCGCGTGTACAATTGCCACGCATCCATCACCCCGCCCACAATGTCCCCTCCCGCATTGTTCGCATTGTAACGCTCGTAATCCCCAGGCCCCATCGCATGCGTCGCCAGCACCGTGTCCCGAAACCCAGGCGCAAACCGCTCCATCTGCCCCAGCACCGCCTCCGCATGGTCCTCCGCACTCCCGCTCGGTACATGACAATACGCCCACGCCGTATGCTTCCCCGCAGGTGCCCGGCTCCCGTCACACACACTCTGCTGCGCCACCAGCACAAACGGCTTCCCGTTCACTCCCTCCCCCCAACACCGACGCTCGCTCACCGCAATTTCCTCAAAATCCCCACCCACGTGCACCGTCCCCGCCCGCCGACACTCGGCATTCGCCCACGGAATCGGCCCGCTCAACGCCATGTCCAGCTTGAACACTCCCGGCCCATAACGAAACCGCTTCAAACGCTCCACGTACCCACTCGGCAACCGCCCCCCGCAGATCGACGCCATCTGCCCAGGCCCCGTATCAAACAAATACGCCGACGCCGCCGGCAACTCCCCCAGCGTCTCCACTCGCCACCCGCACACCACCTCACCCCCCCCCTTCCCCAACCCCCGCACCACCCCCCCAGCGCGCGCCCCCCCGCCCCCCCCCCCCCCCGACCCCCCCCCCCCCACGGGGCCCCACCCCCCTTCCCCCCCGCGGGGGTTCGAACCGCCAACGGGGTGGGGGGAGTCGTCGGGTTGGGTGGGGAAGGAAAC
>QQNF01000031.1 GCA_003402705.1 Verrucomicrobiota bacterium
CTCACCCTCCCCTTATCCTCCCCCCGACTCTCCCGCCTGAACCCCATACTTCCTCTCCCATCCCCCTCCCATGGCCGCCACCCCCTCCATCGACCTCCGCACCGAAATCCTCCGCCTCAAAAAGGAACGGAACGCCGTCATCCTCGCCCACAACTACCAGTCCCGCGAAATCCAGGAAGTCGCTGACTTCGTCGGCGATTCCCTTGGCCTCTCCTACCACGCCAAAGAAACCAACGCCGACGTCATCGCCTTCTGCGGGGTCCACTTCATGGCCGAAACCGCCAAAATCGTAAACCCGGAACGCATCGTCGTCCTCCCCGACAAAGACGCCGGCTGCTCCCTCGAACAAAGCTGCCCCGCCCCAGCCCTCGAAGAATACCTCCGCCGCCACGCCGACAAAAACTACTACGTCATCGCCTACATCAACTGCAGCGGCGCAGTCAAAGCCCTCTGCGACTGCATCTGCACCTCCGGCAATGCCGTCAAAATCGTCCAGTCCGTCCCCCCCGACCGCAACATCCTCTTCGTCCCCGACGCCAACCTCGGCTCATGGGTCATCGAACAAACCGGCCGCCCCATGGACCTCTGGCAGGGCGCCTGCTACGTCCACGTCGAGTTCACCCGCGACAGCATCCTCCGCATCAAAGACGAATACCCGGACACCCCAGTCGTCGCTCACCCGGAATGCTCCTTCGCCGTCCGGCTCCTCGCCGACGAGGTCTGCAGCACGGAAAAAATGGTCCACTTCTGCCGCGCCCATCCCTCCCCGCGCTTCATCATCGCCACCGAAAGCGGCATGCTCCACCGCCTCCGCCGCGAATGCCCGGAAAAGGAATTCATCGCCGGCCCCACCCACCACTGCGCCTGCGCCGACTGCCGCTATATGAAAATGAATTCCATGGAGAAACTCATGCGCTGCCTCCGCGACCTCTCCCCGCGCGTCGAAATGCCGGAACACCTCCGCGCCCGCGCCGAGATCCCGCTCCTCCGCATGCTCGAACTCTCCCGTTAGGCCCCCTCCCCCCAATACCCCATGCTGCCGTCATCCACTGCCCCGGAGCCCCCACGCTCCGCCCTCTCCATCGGACGCTGGTTCGGCATCGATGTCTACCTCGAGGCCGCCATCCTCCTCCCGGTCGCCATCATCATCTTCCCCATCATGCAGCAGATCCCCGGCAGCCTCGGCCTCGGGATCGGACTAGCCGTCTTCATCATGCTCTTCGGCAGTGTCCTCCTCCACGAATTCGGCCACGCCCTCATGGCCCGCCGCTTCGGCGTCGGCACTCGCAGAATCTCCCTCGGCATGCTCGGCGGCGTCGCCCTCCTCGAAGGCCCCGCCCCCTCCGTCAAAGGCGACATCCTCATCACCATCGCCGGCCCGCTCGTCAATGTCCTCATCTGGTTCGCCGCCGATACCGCCCTCGGCTTCCTCCACCACGCCGCCCTCTCCAGCGACGGCCTCTCCGAATCCCTCGTCTTCCCCGCCCTCGCCCTCGACTTCCTCCGCGACATCAACCTCGGTCTCCTCTGGTTCAATCTCATCCCAGCCTTCCCCATGGACGGCGGCCGTCTCCTCTTCGGCCTCCTCCGCCTCAAACTCAATCCTCTCAAGGCCCTCACCATCACCCTCACCGTCGCCCAGATCGCCGCGGCCGGCATGATGGCATGGGCCGTCTGGCGCTTCACCCACGGCGGTGGCAGCATCATCATGGGCTTCATCGCCTATCAGATCTTCTCCTCCGCACGCGCCAACCTGACAAATATCCGCGCCGCCACCGCCCAGCGCTGACTGGGCAGTGTTTGCGAAATCCCAGCAATCAGCGCATGCCGCCGTAGCAAGGCCGTCCCGGCCTTGTCGCTGCCTCAGCGAAGCACCATCCACCGTGCTTCCATAGTCCCTTCCCACGGCTGGCACCCTCCTGCTACCGGCCCCCTGCTCTTTCTAATTCAGACTAGTCATCCATCCCCGGCACCGCCTGCGCCGGATCCACCGGCTTCCCCTCCCACTCCCACAACCCCACGCCGCCCGGCCGACGCAGAATCCGGTGCGCACTCCCCGGCACACACGGCACATCCACCTTCGGCAACCACTCCGCCAACGCACGCTTCCGCCCCGCATACTCCGCCCGTCCCGCCAGATTCTCCCACTCGTTAGGATCTTTCTCGAGGTCGTACAGCTCTTCGCTCCCGTCCGCATAACGGATGTACCGCCACCGCCGGTCTCGCACGCTGTGATTCCCCTGATTGTGCGTCGTCAACGCCGGCCTTTCCCTGGCCACACCCGGATTCTCCAGCTGCGCCCGCAGGCTCATCCCGTCCAATCCCTCCACCGCCCCGATCCCGCACAAATCCGTCAGGGTCGGAAACAGATCCAGCAGCTCCACCGCCTCCCGACACCGCCCCCCGCTCACCACCCCCGGCCCAGCCACCAGCAGCGGCACCCGCGTCGATCGCTCCCATAGCGAATTCTTCCCCGTAATCCCCTTCTCCCCAAGATGCCACCCATGGTCGCTCCAGAACACCACCACCGTGTTCCCCGCCCGACCCGTCGCCTCCAGCGCCGCCAGCACCCTCCCAACCATCGCATCCATCGCACTAACCGACGCCAGATACGCCCGCACCAGCGGCCGCCACTCCCCATGCCGCCGCAATGACACCAGTCGCGGCTCCGGCAGCTTCCAATGCAGCAGCCAAGAAAACGCCGGCGTGTCCATCCGGTCATCCTCCCTAACCTCCGGTATCACCAACCCTTGGTCAGGATAAAGATCAAACCACCGCTGCGGCGCATAACACGGCACATGCGGCAACCGAAACCCGCACGCCACAAAAAACGGCCGCCCAGCATCCGCCGTCCGCAACGCCTCGCACGCCGCCGCCGCGATCTTCCCATCCGCATTCTCATCGTCACTCGCCGGATACACTCCCCAATCCATCGCCGCCAATTTCGACGGATACCCCGATAACCGCCGCCCAGGCCTCGGCATCCCCGGCGCAGGCCCCGTCCGCTCAAACTCCGCCGCCATCTCCTCCGCACCCAGCGCCCCGTCATGCCACACTTTCCCGCAACTGTACGTCGCATACCCAGCCCTCCGAAACGCCTGCGGCAAACTCACCCGATCCCTCCACTCCGCCACTTTCCTCACCCCCGGTGCCAACCCATGAATCCCCGTCCGCGACGGCCTCAACCCCAGCAGCACACTCGTCCGCGACGGATTGCACAACGGAGCCTGACAATGCGCATTCGTAAACACCACCCCGCGCGCGCCCAATCCATCCAGATGAGGTGTCTTCACCTGCCGATGCCCACCCAGCACCCCCACCCAGTCATTCAAATCATCCGCCACAAGAAACAACACGTTCGGTGGCATCCCCGCCACCCGCACCATCCCCACCATCAGCATCAGAAAAATCCATCGCTTCATCCCCTCCCTCTCCACCAGCCCACCACCCTCGCCACCACTTTCCCCCACGCACCAACGGACATTGCACCTCCCTCCCATTTGTTATACTCTCCCCACCATGACCTCTCGCCGCTCCCTCCTCTCTCTCCTCGCCCTCCTCCCGATCTCCACTTCCGCCGCGCCTCCCTAATCTCCCCCAACTCCCCCAACCCCACGCCCCCGCACCCAAAACCGCCGTCATCGTCGTCGGGGTCGCCGCAGGCTTCCACGTCACCATGATCACCGACCTCTCCCGCGGCGTCGCCCCTGCCTCCACCACCCAGGCCCTCGCAGACCTCAAAGCCAAAGGCGTCCGCGTCGTCCCCAAACTCTCCGACGCACTCCCCGCCGCCCCACGCTGACCCGACTCACGCCGCCCCGCCTCACGGCACCACCGCCGCCGCTGGCTTCATCAGCGCATCATAAATCAGCTTCACCCGATCCGGCCCAATGCTCACTTCCCCGCGGAACGGATAATCCATCGCCACAATCAGAAAAATCAGCATCCCCACCCCAAACGACAGCAATCCCCCAATCACCAGATGCACGTCAAACCGCATCCGGAAAAACAAAATCAGGATCGAGTTCACCAACGCGCCAATTCCCACCACCCACCACATCACCACAGGAATCCCGGCATTCGTGTTCTGGACCCGCTTGCTCCGGTGCTCCACCATCCGCCCGTACGCCGCCATCGTCTCCGCATGCAGGATCTCCTCACTCGCATCCGCAGGCTTGAACCGGCTCAGCGTCTTCTGGAAATCCGTCGCCAGCTTCACCCCAGTCGGATCCATCAAACCCTTCCGCTGCGCCGGCCACTCCCCATCCACAATGTTCGCCGTGTACACCCGCAACTTGTCATGCAGCGCCGTCCGCGCCGGCTCAGGATAATTGTCGCAATCCCGCCACAACGCCGCCAGCCCCGCAGACTCACTCGCCACAATCCCCTCCAGATCCGACGCGTTCTGATACGTCGACACCGCCAGCAACCCCAGCAGCAACCCGTAAAATACCCCGAACGCCCCCAGCGCATACCCCGCCAGATCATTGATTCCCTCCTGGCTCTTCAACCATACCCGCAGAATCGGACTGATGAACAGGATCCCCGTCCAAGTCACCCCCACGAACAGGAAGGCAAGCAAAATGGCAAGCGTCAGCGTCGGTATGTCGTAAACCCAGTAAAACATGGCAGTCGGTTTCTGTCGAATAGTTCCCTCCAGATTGAGGCACCTCTCGCCATCCCGCAAGCACCCATTCGTCAGGCCAGCCACTCCCTCGCCCCTCCGTCCCCCCTGCCTCCATGCCTCCCCCAGCCCCGCCTTATCACCGGAAAGCACAGGAAAGCATCAGATTAATGGAACTTGAATTGACGAATTGTGCCGAATTTGATGCAATCCAGTCGGTTCCGCACAATCCTCCCCTCCCCTGTCTGACCATGAAACGGCTCATCCCCGCCCTGCTCTTCGCGCTCTCGCCTCTCGCCCTCCACGCCACCGAAATCCTCTCGGACAACTTCAACGCCCCGGATACCACCAACTTCGACGGCTCCGACCAATCCCTCCGCCGCTCCGGCCTCCTCGGCCCCTCCGTCCAACTCCGCTCCTCCCTCATCCAACACGCCATCTCCGGCAACCAACTCCGACTCCTCCGCGCCGCCTCCGAAGGCCGCATCCGCTTCCACGACGCCGCCAACCTCGCCAACTGGTGGGACTTCGCCTCCGGCGAAGCCGGCGAAACCATCCTCGCAGAAGGCGGCTTCAAACTCGAATTCGACTGGACCCCCATCAACGCCACCGACGCCAACTGGATCGAGGTCTCCGTCGGCATCGGCAATCAGTCCGTCGCAGAACCCGCCACCCGCGTCAATCACGCCCAGACCGACCTCGGCATCCTCCTCCGCAACAGCGGCGGCTCCCAGATCTTCGACAACGGCTCCGCCGTCATCGGCGGCACCGTTCCAGTCACCGCCGCCAAACGCCGCGTCTCTATCTCCTACGCCTTCAACTCCTTCGCCAACGCCACCACCGTCACCGCCAACGCCTTCATCGACGGTGCCGCCGTCATCACCAACCGCAACTTCACATGGGACAACAATAACAACCAGCTCTTCATCGAGTTCGGCACCAACGTCCCCACCACCAACAGCCTCAATACCCTCATCGACAACTTCACCATCAAAGGCCTCCGCCCACGCTTCAGCCCAGCCATCAGCTCCACCCGCTTCTTCTCCTCCGTCGGCACCTCCGGCCTCGTCGCCACCCTCTCCGGCTCCACCGACGGCACCCCCGAAAATGGCACCTTCACTCTCGTCTCCGGCACCGGCGACACCGACAACGCTCTCTTCAAAATCAACGGCACCCGCCTCGAACCCTCCGGAGCCCTCGACTTCCTCAACGTCCCGGACAATTCCACCTACTCCATCAGAATCCGCGGCACCAGCAGCACTTCCGGCACTTTCTCGGAACGTTCCTACTCCCTCACTCTAATCAGCGACACCGACAGCGACAACCTCGGCGACACATGGGAATCCGCCAAAGCCGGCAACCTCACCGACCTCACCGCTCTCTCCAACGGCCCAGGCCCAGGCCCAGGCTCAGGCAACTTCGACGCCGACTCGCTCTCCGACGCCCAGGAATACGCCCTCGGTACTTCCCGCTTCCCTAACCTCAACCCCAAAGCCACTGACTCTGACAGCGATGGCCTCGAAGACGGCTCGGAAATCACCCCCACCGCCCCGCGCCTCGAAACCAATCCCACCCTCGCCGACTCCGACGGCGACGGCCTCAACGACAAGGCCGAAACCAATACCGGAACGTTCGTCAGCGCCTCCGACGCCGGCTCCAACCCGCTCCGCTACGACTCCGACGGCGATCAGTACCCAGACGGCTTCGAAGCCCGCAACGGCGGCAACCCGCTCAACCCCAGCGTCCTCCCCACCGCCCTCCCGCCCGGCTTCGCCCTCGGCATCGTCACCGATGACGCCAGCACCGGCATCAGCCCCGACTTCACCTACACCCACAAAATCAGCGGCGGCAGCGCCGCCAGCATCAACGGGGTCAACCTCGATGTCCTCGACACGGTCTCCACTCCACCCAACTTCTCATGGGATGGCTTCACCGGCGGCAAAAACATCATCGGGCCAGCCATCAACAACGGCGAATGGATCTCCTCAGTCACCGAACCCGGTGCCCAGCAGCTCTTCGGCACCTTCACCTTCTCCGGCGCAGGATCCACCCCAGGCAACCGCCAGCGCTTCACTCTCTCAGGCCTCGAACCAGGCCTCTCCTACGAATTCAGACTCTACGTCCGCAAGTGGGCCAATAGCACCGTCCGCCCCGCCGCTCTCACCTTCACCAACGGCACCGAATCCCGCGACTTCTTCCTCCTCGAAGACCGCCCCAACATCGTCCTCAACGACGTCACCAAAAGCGAAGCCGCCTACTTCCTCAGCTGCACCTACACCGCTCAGGCCACGGACTTCATCATGGATGTCCTCGTCCCACCCGTTTCCACAGCCAACGGCAGCTTCCACATGTACGGTCTCACCAACCGCGCCGCCGGTCCTGCCCAAGACCTCGAAATCGCCAGTATCTCCCGCGCCACCGACGGTTCCAAGGTCTCGCTCACCATCAAGTCCCGTCCTTCCCGCATCTACGCTGTCGATTTCTCCACCAACCTCTCCTCGTGGATCGAATTGTCCGACGCCGTCCCCTCCGCCGGTAACCTCACCATCTATGAAGACTCCGTCGCCTCCAACCGTACCAATGCCTTCTACCGCGTCCGCGATGTAACCCCGCGCTGAAACAAAATTCTCTCCCTCCCGGATTGACCTCCAGTCCGCCGGAATGCGGCACCTGCCTTCACAAGGCCGGTCCCGGCGTTCCGGCGGATTCTTCTTTCCCACCGTCCCCGCACCGCCCACCCTCATGAAATCCCCATCTTTCCTGCCGCTCGCCCTCGGCCTCACCTGCGCGCTCCTCGTCCCCCAGCTCGCCATCGCCTCGCCGGATTCCGTGGTCGTCTTCAACGAGGTCCACTACAACCCCACCGGCACAGGCGAAGCCGCTGAATGGATCGAGGTCTTCAACCAGCTCGGCATCCGCGCCGATATCTCCGGCTGGCGCATCGACGGCATCGGCTACACGTTCCCCCCAAACACCATCATCAACCCAGGAGCCTACGCCGTCATCGCCAAAACCCCAGGCCCCGGCCAGCTCGGTCCCTTCACAGGCTCGATCTCCAACAACGGCGAAAGCCTCAGGCTCATCAATCAGAGCGACCGCATGATGGACGAGCTCGACTTCACCGACGCCGACCCATGGCCCGATGCCCCAGACGGCTCAGGCTACTCGCTCGCCAAAATCGCCCCCTACACCGCCAGCACCCCCCACGCCAACTGGACCACTTCCGCCCAACCCGGCGGCACCCCCGGCACCGCCAACTTCCCCAACGCCTCCGCCCCTCCCCCCGTCGTCACCACCAATCTCCTCCCCGTCGCCAAGGTCTGGCGCTACAACGAATCCGGCGCCGACCTCGGCCCAGATTGGCACAAAATCCCTCACCCAGTCGGCGGCTCATGGAACGCCGGCCCCGGCGCCCTCGCCTACGAAACCAGCGCCCACACCATCCCCTTCGGCACCGACCTCGCCTTCCCAGGCATCAATAACCCCTTCATCGTCACCTACTACTTCGAGACCGAGTTCGACCTCGCCTCCCCGCTCGCCTCCGCCATCAGTTCCCTCAAACTCCGCCACGCCATCGACGACGGCGCCGTCTTCTACCTCAACGGCACCGAAATCTTCCGCCACAACATGCCGGCCGGCACCATCACCGCCGCCACCTTCGCCACCGTCAACGCCGAGGCCCCAGCCCTCTCCGCCAGCATCCCCGTCCCCTCCTCCTCCCTCGTCCCCGGCACCAACCGTCTCTCCGTCGAGGTCCACCAGTTCGCCTCCGGCAACAGCGACATCGTCTTCGGCGCGGAACTCGACATCGAAAACTTCGCCCCAGTCCCCGGCGCTCCCCCAGCCCTCCGCTTCAACGAAATCCCCGCCGCCACCGATCCCAACTACTGGATCGAACTCATCAATGCCGGCACCTCCGCCATCGACACCGCAGGCATCATCCTAACCGCCTCCAACGACCCCCTCCGCCAGTTCTTGCTCCCCGCCTCCTCCCTCGCCCCTGGCGCGATCCTCCTCATCCCCGGCGATTCCCTCGGCTTCCGCCCCGCCGATTCCGAAAAACTCTTCCTCTTCTCCCCAGCCCGCACCCAACTCCTCGACACCCGCCCCCAAACCGGCCGTCTCCGCGGCCGCTCCGCAGAACGCGCCAACACATGGCTCTACCCCTCCGACCCTACCCCCGGCACTCCTAACACATTCTCCTTCACCGACGCCGTCGTCATCAGCGAAATCCAGTACAACCCTCCCGTCCTCCCAGCCGTCGCCGACCGCCCCGCCACCTACCAGTCCACCACCGTCATCGACCACGGCGCTCCATGGCGCTGCAACGCCGCCGACGAAAGTCTCCCAGCCGACTGGGCCGCCGTCCCCCACCAAGTCGAAGGCAACTGGAAATCCGCCCCCTCCCCGCTCGGCGTCGAAACCGCCATCCTCCCCGTCCCCCTAGCCACTTCCCTCACCCCCTACAACCCCGCCACCATCACCTACTACTTCGAACGCGAATTCTCCGTCACCGCCGCACAGATCGCCGCCGCAGAATCCATCGAACTCACCCACCTCGTCGACGACGGAGCCGTCTTCTACCTCAACGGCACCGAACTCGGCGCCCGCTTCACCATGCCCTCAGGCCCCATCGGCCCGGAAACCCTCGCCGTCCCCGGCGTCGCCGACGCCGCCCTCGTCACCGTCCTCATCCCCACCTCCTCCCTCGTCCCAGGCACCAACCGAATCTCCGTCGAGGTCCACCAGAACGCCATCGACAGCAACGATGTCGTCTTCAGCCTCAAACTCGCCCTCCGCACGCTCCTCACCCCAGCCATCCCCGGCCAGCCGCTCCGCAGCTCCGATAACAAATGGGTCGAAATCGCTAACCGCTCCGCCGCCCCAGTCGACGTCTCCGGCTGGGACTTCGGCAGCGGCATCGACTTCTCCTTCCCGCAAGGCACGTCCCTCGCCCCTGGCGAACACGCCTGCATCGTCCAGAACCCCACAGCCTTCGCCACCGCCTACCCCGGCGCTCGTATCCTCGGGGTCTTCTCAGGCTCTCTCTCCGCCACCTCCGACCGCCTCGAACTCCGCGACGCCCGCCGCAACCCAGTCGACGAGGTCCGCTACTTCGACAGCGGCTTCTGGCCCGAATCACCAGACGGCGGCGGCACCACCCTCGAACTAACAGACCTCGACGCCGACAACGCTACCCCAGGCGCATGGGCCGCCAGCAACGAATCATCCCGCACCGCATGGAAAACCTACTCCTACCGCGCCACCGCCGCCGCCAGCAATGGCCCCGACGCCGTATGGCTGGAATTCAACATGGGCATGCTCGGTGCCGGCGAAATCTGGATCGATAACGTCAGCGTCATCGAACTCCCCGCCACCACCGCCCTCCAGAAACTCAACGACACCTCTTTCGACTCCACCACCGCATGGCGGCTCCGCGGCAACCACCGCCGCGGCGGCATCATCCCGGAACCAGGCAACCCCACCAACAGAATCCTCCGTCTCGTCGCCACCGGTCCCACCGAACACATGCACAATCAGGTCGAAACCACCCTCAAAAACGGCGTCGTCAACGGCCGGGAATACGAAATCTCCTTCCGCGCACGCTGGGTCTCCGGCAACAGTCAGCTCCACACTCGTCTCTACTTCAACCGCCTCGCCCGCGTCACCCAGATCGACCGCCCAGCCAACGGCGGCACTCCCTCGGCCCCTAACTCCACCGCCGTCCCCAACGCCGGCCCCACCTTCTCCGGCCTCAGACACGCCCCAGCCGTCCCTCCCGTCTCCCAACCAATCACCGTCTCCGCCTTCGCCTCCGACCCCGATAACATCGCCTCCCTATCCCTCTTCTACTCGGTCAACGACGCCGCCTTCCAGTCCACTTCCATGTCCGCCGCCGCCTCCGGCCGCTTCGAAGGCGTCATCCCCGGCCAGGCCGCCGGCGCCGTCATCCAATACTACCTCCGCGGCACCGACTCCCTCGGCGCCGTCGCCCTCTGGCCCGCCGCTGGCCCAGCCTCCCGAACGCTCTGCGAGGTCAATGACAACACCGCCGCCACCAACGGCTGGCACAACTTCCGCCTCATCACCACCAACGCCGACCGCACCCTCATGCACACCCCCACAGAGGTCATGAGCAACGACCGCATCGAGTCCACCGTCATCGACCGCGAAGGCGACATCTACTACAACGCCGGTGCCCGCCTCAAAAGCAGTCAGCGCGGCCGCAACCAGACCGGCCGCGTCGGCTACAACATCGACTTCCCTACCGACTCCCTCTTCCGCGGCGCTCACGCCGGCGTCGCCGTCGACCGCTCCGAAGGCCAGTCACCAGGCCAGCGCGAACTCCTCTTCGATATCGCCATCTCCAACTCCGGCGGCCCCATCAGCCGCTACAACGACTTCATCAAAATCCTCGCCCCCAACTCCGCCCTCACCGGCGGTGCCGTCCTCCAGATGGCACGCTACGAGGATGTCTTCCTCGACTCCCAGTTCGACAACGGCTCGGACGGCAAACTCTACGAATACGAACTCGTCTATTACCCCACCACCACCTCCACCGGAACCCCCACCGGCCCCAAACTCCCGGAACCTGACAACGTCACCGGCGTCACCGTCTCCAATCAGGGCGACGACAAGGAACGCTACCGCTGGCACTTCCTGAACAAAATCAACCGCGAGCAGGACGACTTCACCCCCATCATCAACTACTGCAAGCTCTTCTCCACCTCAGGCACCGCCTTCGAAAACGCCCTCCCCTCACGCATCGATCTCGACCCGTGGTTCCGCGGCATGGCCTACGCCGTCTGCACCGGCGCAGGCGACAACGCCGCCGCCGGCGACGCCCACAACGGCATCTACTACGCCAGACCAGACGGCCGCATCATCTTCTTCCCCCACGACATGGACTTCGCCTTCGATGCCAACCGCAGCATCTTCTCCAATAGTCAGGTCGGCTCCCTCACATCCGTCCCCACACGCCGCCGCCTCTACCTGGGCCACCTCCACGACCTCGCCACCACCACCTTCTCCAACGCCTACATGGCTCAGTGGACGTCCCACCTCGCCTCGTTCGACCCCTCCCAGGACTGGGCCGCAGAACTCACCTATATCACCTCCCGCTCCAACAGCGTCCTCACCCAGATCCGCTCCTCCATCCCTCAGGTCACCTTCGCCATCACCACACCCTCCCCGCTCACCGTCAACTCCAGCTCCGCCACCCTCAACGGCAGCGGATGGGTCAATATCCGCAATATCCGGATCACCGGCAGCACCGAATTCCTCCCCGTCACATGGACCGCCAACTCCACATGGCGCGTCACCGTCCCCGCGGCTCCCGGCTCCCGCCCGCTCACGCTCCAGGCTCTCGACTTCAACGGCAACCTCATCGGCTCCGCCACCATCACCATCAATAACACTTCCCTCACCGAACCCGCCACCGCCGCCAATCTCGTGGTCTCGGAAATCATGTACAATCCGCCGTCCCTCTCCCCGACCGACGCCATCAACGGCTTCACCGACCCCGACCAGTTCGAATTCATCGAACTCATGAACGCCGGCCCCAACCCCGTCAGTCTCGACGGGGTCCGCTTCACCTCCGGAATCAACTTCAACTTCCCCTCAGCCATCGTTCTCTCGCCTAACCAGCGCATCACCGCCGCCCGCGACCGCGCCGCCTTCCTCTTCCGCTACCCATCCGCCGCCACCTCCCTCGCCACCGGTGCCTTCCTCAACACCTCCGGCCTCAGCAACGGTGGCGAATCCCTCACCCTCACCGCCGCCGACGGAACCACCATCCAGTCCTTCACCTACGACGACTCCCCTCCATGGCCCACCGCCGCTGACGGTCTCGGCCACAGTCTCGTCCTCCTCAACCCACTCTCCCGCCCCGACCACAACCTCCCCTCCAACTGGCGCGCCAGCGCCTCCCAGGGCGGCTCCCCAGGCGCTTCCGACTCCATCCCCTTCACCGGCAACCCCACCGCCGACTCCGACAACGACGGGCTCTCCGACTTCATGGAGTACGCCCTCGGCTCCAACCCCGCCTCCCCTAACCCATCCCCCATCACCTTCTCCACCACCCCAGACGGCGCCATCGAACTCTCCTTCTCCCGCGCCACCGCCGCCGACGACGCCATCCTCTCCATCGAGTCCTCCCAGAACCTCTCCTCATGGGAATCCTCCACCTTCACAATCACCTCCGAACTCACCCAGCCAGACGGCTCCACCCTCGTCACCGCCATCGCCCCCCGCTCCTCCCCTTCCCTCTTCGCCAGACTCAAAGCCCGCCGCCGCTAACCCAATTCCCATCTCCCAACCCGCCACCTCCGAACAAGCAGCCGAAGGCTCTGGACTGCTGTCAGAATTACAGCTCTCTCACGCGCACGGAGTGCGCCTGCCAGCCCCCTCCCGCCCACCCCTCACTCTCCTGACCAGCCCCCGGCCCCAAAGGGGCCAAAGGTGATAGCCTGGGGCATCGCCCCAGGCGAATAGCAAAAAACACCCGGCGTCCTGAAGGGACGCCGCTTACCGTCGTTCATCCCCCTCCTCCGCATCGCCAGTCCCCGCAGCCTCGCCAAACCCATGCTTCACGGCATACTTCAGCAGCAGCGAATACATCTCATCAAAAGACTCGACATCGGCAGCCGCCTCCATCTCGTCCATCTGGAAATTAATTCGCTCCACTAGAACATCATACTCATCGTCCGTGATCTTCTCCTCTTGCCGGTCTCCCTCGATATCGTCGATTCGCCGCGCGAACGGATACAATCGCTCAAAGAGTTCCGCCATTTTCTCAATGCCGACTTCGCGCAGATAATTCCGCACGCTGTAACCTTGCAACCCATTGTACCCACAGCTGCGATCGTTTCTCACAACTCTCATCAAATCACATATGCAGATAAAAACCCATTCTTCTCTCGAAACAATATGCAGTACCTTTTCAATTTCGGTTTCGTCATATCTCCTAGCTACCAACCCTTCAATACCGGGAACTTCATCTAGACGGCACCGTATGCTATGAGCAATTTCGATGATCCGCCTCATGACATCCAACCCTTTTGGGATTCACCACCACTCTCATTCATGTGCTTGTCTGATTGATTATTGCCCCCCGACTCACCCTCGCCACCTCCACCACGCCCACCCCGACCCGCCACTGGACGCCGTTCCGCCACCGATTCACCATCCCTCCCGGACCAATACCAGACGCAGGCCGCCCCACCACAAATGGCACCGCAGACAAACAGCATCCGGATCACGTCACGATTCATGATGAAATTGAAGTCAGCCACACCCATCAGAGGCATTGACCACCTCCACCCTTCCATCAACACCAAAGCAAGTCAAGCCCCCGCACTATCACCACCAGCAGCCCAGCAGCCCTCTATCCATTCCCGCCCATCACTCACTTGTCCCAAAGGGACAACCTATACCAGCCTGGGGCATCGCCCGAGGTGAAGTCCCTGCGCTATCACCACCAGCATCCCCTCACCTCCCATTCCTGACTCGTCAATCCACAAGGCCCTCACCCAACCACCGCCACCCCAACCCCCTCTGCCACCTTCTCCCCGCGCCCGCTCCGCAACCGCTCCAGCAGCAGATAAATCACCGGCGTGATATACAGCGTCAGCAGCTGCGAAACCACCAACCCGCCCACAATCGCAATCCCCAGCGGCCGCCGCGCATCACTCCCCCCGATCCCCAGCGCAATCGGCAGGGTCCCCATGATCGCCGCCATCGTCGTCATCATGATCGGCCGGAATCTCACCAGACACGCCTCGAAAATCGCCTCCCTCGCCGTCTTCCCGTGATCCCTCTGCGCCTCTAGCGCAAAATCAATCATCATGATCGCATTCTTCTTCACAATCCCAATCAGCAGCAGAATCCCCACAAACCCATACACGTTCAGTTCATAACCCCACAGCTTCAGCGCCAGCAGCGCCCCGAACCCCGCCGACGGCAAGCCCGACAGAATCGTCAGCGGATGAATGAAGCTCTCATACAGAATCCCCAGGACCAGATAAATCACCAGCACCGCCATCAGCAGCAGCAATCCCAAACCGGACAAGCTCGACTGAAACGCCTGCGCCGTCCCCTGAAACGCCGTCGTCACCGAATCCGGCAGCACCGGCCTCACCGCCGCCTCAATCCGTGGAATCGCCTCGCCTAGCGCAATCCCCGGCTCCAGATTGAACGACAGAATCACCGCCGGCAGCTGCCCCAGATGCTGCACCGTCAGCGGCCCCGCTCCCATCCCCGTCGTCGTCACCGCACTCAGCGGCACAAGCTTCCCGCTCCCCGACCGCACATACAGCGTATTCAGATCCAATGCCCCGCGCTGGTGCTCCGGCATCAGCTCCACCACCACCTGATACTGATTCGTCGGCGTATAGATCGTCGATACCTGCCGCGAACTGTATGCATTCGCCAGCGCCATCTCAATCTGTGCCGCCGTCACCTGCAGCGACGCCGCCTTGTCCCGGTCAATCGTCACCTGCACCTGCGGACTCGTGATCTGCAAGTCACTCGTCACATCCATCAACCCGGGCACCCCGCGCATCTTCGCCTCCGCCAGCGGCGCAGCCTCATACAACGCCGTCAGGTCCGGCCCCGACAGCGTGAACTGATACAGGCTCTTTGTCAGGGTCCCGCCCAGCCGGATCAGCGGCACGACCTGCGGAAACACCCGCAACCCGGGCACTTTGCTCAACTCCGGCCTCAATTCCGCAATGATCGCTTCCACCGGCGGCCTCCGGTCCCGCGGCACAAGGTTCAGAAACATCCGACCCGTGTTCCCCGTCGCATTCGGCCCGCCCACCCCCACACTCGACATAAACCCCTCAATGTACGGCTTGTCCTTCAGCACCGCCGCCGCCCGCTGCTGCAACTCCGACATCTTCTCGAACGACACCCCCTGCGCTGCCTCCGTCATGATGAAAATCTGCCCGTTGTCGTCATTCGGCACAAACCCCTTCGGCATCGTCTGAAACAACCACGCCGTCGCCGCCACACTAGCCAGCGCCGCCAGCAGAACCACCACCCGCTGCCCCATCGCCACCCGCAGGGTCCGCTCATACACACCGCGCATCCCCTCGAAAAACCGCTCGGTCACCCGGTAAAACCACCCGTGCTCTCCCTTCCCGTGCGCCTTCAGAAACCGCGCACACAACATCGGTGTCAATGTCAGCGAAATGAAACCGGACACCAGAATCGCCACCGCAATCACCACCGCAAATTCCCGCAGCAACCGCCCCAGAATCCCACCCATGAACAGCACCGGCACAAACACCGCCACCAGCGACAAGGTCATGCTCAGAATCGTAAATCCAATCTCCCGCGCACCCTTCAGCGACGCCGCCATCGGTGTCTCCCCTTCCTCGATGTGCCTCACAATATTCTCCAGCACCACGATCGCATCGTCCACCACAAACCCCACCGCCAGCGTCAGCGCCAGCAGCGAAAACGTGTCCACACTGTAATCCAGCACGTGCATCACCATGAACGTCCCCACCACCGACAACGGCATCGCCACCGACGGAATCAGGGTCGCCCTCACGTTCCTCAGAAACACAAAGATCACCGCCACCACCAGCACAATGCTCAGCACCAGCGTGAACTCCACCTCGTGCACCGCCTCACGAATCGTCACCGACTTGTCCGACAGCACATCGATCTTCACCGCCGGCGGCAGCTGGCCCTCAATCTGCGGCAGCAATCCCCGGATCCCATCCACAATCGCCACGGTGTTCGAACCCGGTTGCTTCTGAATCGCCAGGACAATCCCCCGCACAGAATTGAACCAGCTCGCAATCCGCGTGTTCTCCACACTGTCGATCACATTCCCCAACTGCTCAAGCCGCACCGGCGCGCCATTCCGATACGCCACCACCAGCCGCCGGAACCCCGCCGCATCCGTCAGTTGCCCGTTCGCCTGCACGTTCGCCGCCTCGTTAGGCCCGTGCAGGGTCCCTGTCGGCAGATTCACGTTCCCCGTCTCCATCGCCCCCACCACTTCATCAATCCCCAACCCCTGACTCGCCAGCGCCCGCGGATCCAGTTGCGCCCGCACCGCATACTTCTGCGGCCCGAAAATGTTCACCTGCGCCACTCCCGCGATCGTCGACAACCGCTGCGCAATGAACGTGTCCGCATACTCGTTCACCTCACTCAGCGGCAGGCTCTCGCTCGTCACCGCCAGAAAAATCACCGGCGAATCCGCAGGATTCACCTTCTTGTACGTCGGCGGATTCGGCAGATCACGCGGCAGCAGCTTCTGCGCCGCCGTGATCGCCGACTGCACATCCAAAGCCGCCGCATCCAGATTCCGGTCCAGATTGAACTGAATCGTGATGTTCGTCAGCCCCAGCGCCGACGACGATGTCATCGAATCAATCCCCGCAATGCTCGTGAACTGACGCTCCAGCACCGTCGCCACACTCGACGCCATCGTCTCAGGACTCGCTCCCGGTAGATTCGCCGTCACCGACAGGGTCGGAAAATCCACGTTAGGCAGATCCGACACCGGCAGCCGCGTGAACGCAAAAATCCCAAACCCCAGCACCGCCAGCATCAGCAGCGTCGTCATCACCGGACGCCGGATGAACGCCTCGCTCAGATTCACCGCGCCCCTCCTTTCCCAGCCTTCTCGGCAATCACTTTCCCGCCCGGCACAATCCTCGACTGCCCCACCACCACCACCGTCTCTCCAGCCTTCACCCCTTCTCCTATCAAACTCTCGCTCCCCGCACTCCGCAGCACCCGCACCGGCCTCACCTCCGCCGTCCCGTCCGCCTTCACTACATACAACCTCGGCCCCTGCTGGCTCGCCGTCACCGCCGCACTAGGCACCACCACCGCTCCCTTGTCTGTCCCTAACCGCAGCGCCACTTCCAGAAACGCCCCCGGCCACAACGCCCGCTCCTTATTCCCAAATTCCCCCTTCAACCCGATCGTCCCCGTCGCCCGATCCACCGTGTTCGCCACAAAAACCAGCCGCCCCTCTCCTAACACCCGACCATCCCGCGCGTCCCGCGCCGTCACCGCCAGTCCCTCACCTCCACCCGCCATCCCCTTCCGGATCGCCTCCAGATGCTGCTCCGGCAGCGCAAACGCCACGTGAATCGGATCCAGCTGCACCACCGTCGTCAGCGGCTCATCATCCCCCGCCTTGATCAGATTCCCCGGCCTCAGCCGGATGCTCCCCGTCCGCCCCTCAATCGGACTCTCAATCGTCGTATACCCCACCTGCGTCTCCGCTATCAGCACCAGCGCCTCGTCCGCCTTCGCCGTCGCCGCCGTCGACCCAGCCTGCGCCCTAGCCTTCTCCAATTCTTCCTTCACCCCCGACCCGCGCGCATCCAGCGATTCCTGACGCTTCAGATTCAATTCCGCAGCCGCCGCCAGCGCCCGGTCCCTCTCCAGATTCGCCCGCGCCGCCGCCAGCTGGGTGTCAAACAACCGAGGCTGAATCGAAAACAGCAGATCCCCTCGCTTCACTTCCTGCCCTTCCTCAAAACTCACCCCAATCAGCTCCCCACCCACCTGCGCCTTGATCCCGATCGACGCCACCGGCTCCACATTCCCGAACGTCCTCACCTCCAGCGGCACATCCTTCGTCTCCACCAACGCCACCGTCACCGGCACCGGCATGCCCCCTCCTCCCTTCCCCACACCCGCACCCGCCCCGGGCTGCTCGGAACACCCGCACGCCACCACCAGCACCACCGCAGAAATTGTCAGGATCTTCAATGCTTTCATTTGTTAGTTTCTTTGATTCACCATCCCCCGCCCAGCGCCCGGATCAGCAGCACCGTCGCCACATACCGCTGCCCCGCCGTCTGCCTCGACTGCCTCAACGACTGCAGCCGCGACCGATCCGCATCCACCACCTCCAGAAATGACACCGCTCCCGCCCGGAACCGCTCCGCCGACAGCTTCGCCGCACGCCCCGACGCCTCCACCGCCCTCAACTGCGCCGCTTCCTGCTCCGCCAGATAACGCAGTGCCGACAGCTGGCTCTCCACTTCCTGAAACGCCCGCAGCGCCGTCTGCTCATACTCCGCCAATCGCTCCTCGAACTGCAGCTTCCTCCCGTCGTACACCACCGCATTCAACGCCTGCTCGAAAATCGGGAAATTCACCGACGACCCAGCCGCCCACGCCTTGCTCCCCTTCGTAAACAAATCATCCGTCATCGATGACTCCACCGCCAGCCGCCCCGTCAGCCTAACCGATGGAAAAAACGCCGCCTTCGCCGCCCCGATCCTCGCACTCGCCGCCGCCAGCCGCCGCTCCGCCTCCGCCACATCCGGCCTCCTCTGCAGCACCTCCGCCGGCACCCCCGCCGGAACCTGCGGCGGTGTCCCCGCCAGCGGAGCCAACTTCATTTCAAACGAGGTCGCCCGCCTCCCCGCCAGCGTCGCCATCATGTTCACCAACCCCGCCCGCCGCTGCTCCAGCACCGCCAGCTCCGCCTGCGCATCCGCCGTCTCCGTCTCCGCACGCGCCACATCCAACTCGCTGATCGCCCCGCTCCGGAACCGGTCCCTCACCAATCCCGTCGCCCGCTCCCGCAACGCCACCGTCTCCCGCAAGATCACCATCTCCGCCTCCACCGTCCGCAACGCAAAATAACTCTGCGCCACATCCGCCTGCAACGCCAGCCGCGCCGCCTCACCCAGCGCCGCCGCCGCACCAGCATCCGCTCCCGCAGCCTCAACCTCACGCCTCACCCGTCCCCAGAAATCCAACTCCCACGACGCCTCCAGCGGCACCCGGAACTGATTCCAGGTCGCCCCGAAAAACGCAATATCACCCCGCGACCGCCGCAGATTCCCCGAATCCCCGCGCCGGTCCGCCGACGGCCGCACATTCGCATCCGGAAGCAACTCCACCTGCGCCCCCCTAACTACTAACCTCGCCTGCTCCACCCGCAGCATCGCCGCCCTCAACCCAGGATTCCCCTCCGCCGCCATCTCTTCCAATCGATCCAGCTCACCATCCCCGAACACCCGCCACCACTCCCCGCGCGGCACCCCATCCGCCGGCCGCGCATACCGCCACACCCCTTCCTCCTTGTACCGCGGATCCGCCACCACCTCCGGCTTCACATAGTTCGGCCCCATCGGCGCACAACTCCCCACCCACAACCCTAACACCCCCATCAGCAGCTTCCCCCGGACGCTCATGCCCCCGCTCCTTTCAGAAAAAATGCCGCCACAAACCCCGCATGCCTCGTCAGCTCTCCCTTCGCCCCATCCCGCAGCCAGTCCCTCGTGAACTGAAACACCAACCCCCGCAACGCCACCGCCAGCAGCGCTGCCTCCCCGCCCCCAACCTCCCCGCGCCCCTGCGCCCCCTCAATCCACTCCGTCAATCGCGCCGTCACCTGCGCCATCTCCCGCAACACCCCGGACGAATGCGTCGCATTCCGCGTGAACTCAATCTGCTCCCTCACAAAACATTCGAAAAAACCCCGGTGTTCCTCAAAATGCCGGAACATCGCCAGCACCACCGCCCGCACCGTCTCCCCCATCCCCCGACCCTCCTCAATCTCCGCTCCCACCGCCTCATCCAACCGCCTCACCTTGCTCCCCAGCAGCTCCTGCAGCAACGCCTCCTTCCCCGGAAAATACAAATACAGCGTCCCCGCCGCCATCCCAGCCTCCCGCGCCACCTGATCCATCGACGCCTCCGCATACCCACGCGCAATCACCACCCGCTCCGCCGCCGCCAGAATCGCCTCCCGCCTCACCCGCTTCCCCACCTCCCGCCGCGCCTCCACACGCTCAATTGAATCTGTCTTCATTTTCTGAACCATCGTTCAGAATCCCGACCCAAGGCAACAAGGTTCTCACACGCCCACCCTCCGCATCCGAGGATCACCCCACCACGGCACACCGCCCCCCGGCACTCCCGTGTCTCCCACCATCAACCCACCCCAACCCTCTCCTCACCCCCCAGCACCGCCGTCTCCCCACCAATCCAGCCGCCACCGCCGCCAGCACCCCAACCCCCGGCTCAGGCAACATGCCTCGGCCTCGCCCAACAAGCCCGGGCACGCGAGGCTCCGTACTCGCGCCTCTCCCAACAAGCACTCCCCCCTCCGACCCAGCTCCTCTCCCAACCCTCCCACCTTCACCACTCAGAATTCTCACTTCTCACTTCTCACCCACAACCGCTGCGCCGTCCGACCCGCCCGCCACCCGCCCGCCAACTCCACCCTCGCAGCCCCACCCGGCTCCGCCATCGCCAGCACCCGCATCACCGTCTCCGCCCCACACCCAGGCACACCCCGCCGCCGCAGCCACCCGTAAACCACCCGCCGCTGCAACGCCCCAGCCATCTCCCGCAATTCCCTAACCCCTAACTCCTCCTTCGCCGCCATCTCCGCCGCCATCCCGTCCAGCAGCTCCCCATCCTCCATCGCCATCGCCACCGCACGACACAACGCCGCCCGAAAATCCCTTCCCGCCGCCGCCACCATCGCCGGAATCACATCATGCCTCATCCGATTCCGCAAAAACTCCCGCTCCGCATTCGTCCCATCCTCACGATACCCAATCCCCTCACGCTTCGCCCACGCCTCAATCTCCCCGCGCGGCACCTCCAGTAGCGGCCGACACAACCGCAACGCCTTCCGGCATCCCCTCGGCACCACCTCACTAACACCCCTCATCCCCCGCAACCCCGACGACCCCCTCACCAGATTCGCCAGCACCGTCTCCACCTGGTCATCCGCATGATGCCCCAGCATCACCGTACGCGTCCCCGCTCGCCTCCCGCATCCCGCCAGAAACCGATGCCGCGCCTCCCGACCCGCCTCCTCCAGCGATAACCCACCCGACTTCGCCTCCATCCCCACATCCACCACCCCACCCATAAACCGCATCCCCCACCGCTCCGCCAACCCCCTCACAAATGCCGCATCCCCGCGCGACGCCTCCCCGCGCAACCCATGGTCAAGGTGGCACACCACCAACCCCAATCCGCCCACCCTTCTCAACACTTCCAGCAGCACCACCGAATCCACCCCGCCAGACACAGCCACCAGCACCCGCCCACCCACCTCATTCCCTTCCAGAAACTTTCGGACTGCTTGCTCCACCATACCCGCTCCCTCTAATCGCCCACCTCTCCCTCCGCCACCACTTTCCCTCCATCCCCTCCATCCCCCTCAAATCGCTCTGTCCAAAATTGGCCGCGCCAGCGTGTCAGTTCGCGAACACTCACCAGGTTTTTAACCCGGCGGACAACGAATAACACACTGGCGCGGTATCCTCCCCCCGAAGGAATTTTTGACAGCGGCCCGCAGTGCGGAACCGCCTATGTCTACAAATCAACAGAGCCGGAAGCGTGCCAAATCCTCGCGCCGAATTTGACGATTTCATTTTTCTCCACCACCCTCCGCCGTGAACGGCTACTTCGACTGGAACGCTACCTCCCCACTCCACCCGGACGCCCGCGCCGCGTGGCTCCTCGCCTCCGACGCCTCATGGCACAATCCCTCCAGCCTATATAAAGAAGCCGCCGCCGCCCGCGACCTCCTCGAACACTGCCGCGAACGCGCCGCCGACCTCCTCGACACCTCCACCGAAGAAATCATCTTCACCTCCGGAGCCACCGAAGCCAATAACGCCGTCACCCGCTGGTTCGCCGACTCCTCCTCTGCCCCAGTCCTCCTCTCTTCCCTAGAACACCCGGCCCTCACCGACCCCGCCACCGCCTTCCTCGGCCCTCGCGCGATCACATTCCCCGCCAACCCGGACGGCACCGCCAATCTCAACGCCCTCGAACACCTCCTCGTCACCCACCGCCCCGCCCTCGTCTCCCTCATCGCCGCCTCCAACGAAACCGGCGTCCTCCAACCATGGCCCGAAGCCCTCGCCCTCTGCCGCCACCACGGCGCTCTCCTCCACACCGACGCCTCACAGTGGATCGGCAAAATCCTCCTCCCCAACCCAGGCCTCGCCGACTTCGTCACCATCAGCGCTCACAAATTCGGCGGCCCCAAAGGCATCGGCATCCTCAAAATCCCCGCCTCCCTCCACCGCTTCCGCTCTCTCCGCGGCGGCCCCCAGGAATCCTCCCGACGCGCCGGCACCGAAAACACCCCAGCCGCCGCTGCCATGCTCGCCGCATGGGACGCCGCCATCTCCTTCCTCGCCAGCAATAGCCCAGATCTCCTCGCCGCCCCGCGCGACTCCTTCGAATCCTCCCTCCTCAGCGCCCTCCCTAACCTCGAAATCCCCGGCCGCTCCGCCCCCCGTCTCTGGAATACGTCCCTCCTCCTCATGCCCTCAGGCACCAATACCAAATGGGTCGCCCGTCTCAGCCGCGCCGGCTTCCAGGTCTCCACAGGCTCTGCCTGCAGCCGCGGCGGCGGCGCCTCAGAGGTCCTCGCCGCCATGAACATCCACCCAGACCGCGCCCGTCTCGCCATCCGCGTCAGCTCCGGCTGGTCCACCCACCCAGACTCATGGTCCGCCCTCACCAACGCCTTCGTCAGCCTCGCCCCTCTCATCTCCTGACCAATCTTCGGGTTTGACGTCCCCTCCCTCCAGCCTTCCTCTACCCCAATCCGTCCATGAGCGCAGACGCATGAAACCCGCGCCCTCACCCACCATGCCGCCCTCCAAAAAATCCCCGGCTCCTCCAGTCTCCGACGAGGCCCTCGCCCTCATCGCCTCATGGTTCCGCACCCTCGCCGAACCCAGCCGTCTCAAAATCCTCCGCGCCCTCGAATCCGGCGAACAGAACATCTCCCAACTCGTCGCCGCCACCGGCCTCACCCAGGCCAACGTCTCCCGCCACGTCCAGTCCCTCGCCGACGCCGGTATGGTCGGCCGCCGCCGCGAAGGCCTCTCCGTCATCTGCTTCATCTCCGACCCAGGCATCCGCGACCTCTGCGACACGGTCTGCCGCAATCTCCAGCAGCGCCTCGCCACCAAAGCTCGCTCCCTCGGCCATCACTGATTTCCTCGCCCCGCCGCTCGATTGCAGATTGCACCCTCCCAGCATTCCCGCAACACTCCCGGGCATGCGCCCGCTCGCCGCCTCCTCTCTCCTGCTCGCCGCCCTCCCCGCCGCCGCTCAGCAGGCCCCCGCCCCGCCCGCCCAGCACGCCGACTGGCTCGCCAAAATGCTCCCGCTCATCCCGCGCGGCTACGTCTGCCAGTTCGCCGCCTCCCCGCCAGTCATCGATGGCAAACTCGACGACGCCCCATGGAACGACGCCCAGTGGACCGACGAATTCAAAGACATCGAAGGCGACACCAAACCGAAACCTCGCTTCCGCACCCGCGCCCGCATGCTCTGGGACGAAAACTTCTTCTACATCGCCGCAGACCTCGACGAACCCCACATCTGGGCCACCCTCACCAATCACGACGCCGTCATCTTCCAGGACCCGGACTTCGAGGTCTTCATCGACCCCAATGGCGATTCCCACGAATACTTCGAGTTCGAAATGAACGCCCTCAACACCACATGGGACCTCTTCCTCCCCAAACCCTACAAGGACGGCGGCCCCGCCATGAACTCATGGGAAATCCCCGGCCTCAAATCCAGCGTCCACATCCGCGGCTCCCTCAATAACCCCGCCGACACCGACGAAGGCTGGTCCGTCGAAATCGCCTTCCCATGGAAAGCCCTCGGCGAATGCGCCCGCCGCCCCGCTCCCCCAGCCGAAGGCGACCAATGGCGCGTCGGCTTCTCCCGCGTCGAATGGCAGATCGAAATCAAAGACGGCAAATACGTCAAACTCCCCAACACCCCTGAAAATAACTGGATCTGGTCCCCTCAGGGCATCATCGACATGCACCGCCCCGAACGCTGGGGCTACGTCCAGTTCACCCGCAAGCCCCCCGGCACCGTCACGTTCTCCCCCGACCCCTCCGCCCCAGCCCGCAACCGACTCCAGGAAATCTACTACGCCCAGAAGGACCACTTCGCCCGCCACAACCGCTGGGCCGCTTCCCTCAAGGACCTCTCCATCTCCCCCGATGCCACTCCTCCCCTCGGCACCCCGGTCATCCACCTCACCCCGGAAGGCTTCATCGCCACCGTCCCCCTCACTCTCCCTGACAACTCTTCCCGTCTCTGGTCCATCCGTCAGGACGCGCTCGTCCAGTCCCTTCCAAATCCATGAAATCCCTTCTCTCCCTCGCGCTCCTCGCCACCCTATCTCTATCCTCCCCGGCCGCCCCCGCCGCCGACTGGTGGCCCGCCTCCACCGCCGCCGCCCTCGCCGCAGCCGGCCCTAACGCCTCGGAACTCTCCCGCGCCCTCCGCGAGGTCCCCGAAACCCAGCGCGACGCCATGCAGTTCCTCATCGACAACATGCCGCCCCCGGACCTCGCCTCCCTCAAGGCCGACTTCCTCCTCGGCCACGTCGCCGACGCCTACGCCTCCATGGCCGTCGCCCCATGGGCCAAAGACATCCCCAAAGACATCTTCCTCAACGACGTCCTCCCCTACGCCTCCCTCAACGAACGCCGCGACCACGGCCGCCGCAAGGTCCGCGACATCGCCGCCCCGCTCGTCATAGGCACCAAATCCCCCGCCCAAGCCGCCCACGCCCTCAACCAGAAGCTCTTCCCCAAGGTCAACGTCAAGTACTCCACCAAACGCAAAAAACCCGACCAGAGCTCGCTCGAATCCCTCGAAAGCGGCATCGCCACCTGCTCCGGTCTCTCCATCCTCCTCGTCGAAGCCTGCCGCTCCGTCGGCGTCCCCGCTCGCGTCGCCGGCACCCCTCTCTGGACTAACCTCCGCGGCAATCACACATGGGTCGAAATCTGGGACTCAGGCTCATGGCACTTCGCCGGAGCCGCAGAACCTGACGGCAACGGCCTCGACCACGGCTGGTTCAAAGGCGACGCCGCCGCCGCCGATGACTCCAAACCAGCCCACCGCATCTACGCCAGCAGCTTCCGCCGCACCGGCACCGCCTTCCCCCTCGTCTGGGACCGCTCCATCAACTGGGTCCCAGCCGTCAATGTCACCGCTCGCTACACCGGCGCCGCCCCACCCGCCGCCTCCGGCACCGTCCGCGTCCTCATCCGCGTCCTCGACAAACCAAACGGCACCCGCGTCGCCGTCCCCGTCTCCATCACCGACGCCGCCGACTCCTCCCGCTCCTTCTCCGGCACCAGCAGCAGCGACACCGCAGACCTCAACAACATCCTCCCTTTCCAACTCACCCCCGGCCACCAGTACCTCATCACCGCAGGCAAAGACCCCAAATCCTCCAGCACCACCATCACCGTCTCCTCCGAACCAGACCAGATCACCACCCTCTCCCTCCCGGAATAACCTCCGCCCTCCCGGCCTCACGCGTTTGACGAATCTTCAGAACCACTCCACCCTGACCATCCTCCGAGACCGCCCACCACCACTACATGTTCTTCTGGATCTACGACATCCCCACATGGCAGCTGGCCTCCCTCTTCGCCGCTGTCTTCGTCGGCGTCACATGGGCCGGAATCCTCCTCCTCAGCCCATTCATCAAAATCTGGCTCAAAGGCCAGGAAATCGTCCACGCAGAAGCCTTCCGCCAATTCAACGACATGATCGTCATGCGGCGTCAGCGCATCCAGAGCATCGGCACCGGCATCCCCGGCGTCCTCTGGTACGTCGTCGCCGTCGGCGCTGTCATCAACACCCTGCTCATCCTCTGCTTCCGCATCCGCTTCGACATCCACCTCTTCATCGGTGGCATGCTCTCCTTCTTCGTCGGCGTCGTCGTCTTCCTCGTCGCCGCCATGGACCACCCGTTCCGCGGCGACGTCAGCGTCGGTCCAGACGCCTTCCAACTCATCTACACCTCCATCATGGCTCGGTAATCCAGCCCCCAACCCAACTCTCCCATGGCTACATTTGAAATCGAACACACCGAAGGCACCCGCTGGGCCAAAATCACCCTCGAAGACGAAACCATCGTCACAGAACGCGGTGCCCTCTCACACATGCGCGGCGACATCCGCATGAAAGGCCGCATCCCCGGCCCCATCCGCCTCATCCGCGCCGCCCTCTCCGGCGAAGATTCCTTCCGCCCCACCTTCTCAGGCACAGGCACTCTCTTCCTCGAATCGTCCCTCGGCGGCTTCCACCTCATGGAACTCACCGAAGGCGAAAAATGGGTCGTCGATAGCGGCGCCTTCTGGGCCTCCGAATCCCGCGTCCACCAGTCCTTCACCCGCGAACGCTTTATCACCGCTCTCCGTACCGGCGAAGGCTTCCTCAACTTCAAAACCAAAGTCGAAGGCCCCGGCAAGGTCATGCTCTGCGCCCCAGGCGGCGTCGAAGAAATCATCCTCTCCAAAGACAGCCCCAACAAAGGCCGCATCGTCGTCGACGGCAAACAGGTCCTCGCACGCACCTCATCCGTCACCCACCGCGTCCAGTTCCCCGGCTGGATGCCATGGTCCAAAATCACCACCGGCGAACGCATCCTCCGCGTCTACGAAGGCGAAGGCCGCCTCCTCATCTGCACCACCCCCTACTGGCGCTTCAAAGTCATGCAGGAACGCAAACAGGCCCCCGGCACCCCAGACTCAGCCGCCGGCTGACCACCCGCATACCCTCCCACCAACAAGTACCGTCCCGTAGGGACGACCGGTTAGTAGCGCCGGGTGGCGCGAAGCGATACCCGGGGTAATCACCCGAAAATCCTATCAACCCCGTAGGGGTTGGCCCCTCCCAACAAGCCAGCCGCATGCGCTGGACTGCGCTCTCCCCGCGCACGGAGTGCGCCTCCTAGCCCCTCCTCCTCTCTCGCCCTCTCCGACCCAGCGCCTCCTAGCACTTGGGAGCGATGAGCCCCCGCTCAAACCATCTCCCAACACGCCCCCCCTCACCTCTCACTTCTCACTTCTCACTTCCTCCCCCGCATGCATCGTCTCCGCGGCCGGCACCGCCGTCGCCAGCAGCAATCGCGGCACAATCCCGCACGCCACCAGAAATACCACAAACGCACTCAGCGCCCACCGCTCCCGCACCAGCACATCCGGCACATTCGGTACACCCTTCGGCAGCACCCCCAGAAATAGCATCCCGTACATCCGCATGATGTGCACCGCATTCAATGCCGTCGCCAGCGGCAGCGCCACCCCCAGCAGCGGATGACTCTCCAGCGCCCCGTGAAACAGCAGATCCTCCGCACAGTACCCTAACGTCCCCGGCAGCCCGATCAGCGCCAGCCCGCACACAAGGAAAAACACCGCCAGCCGCGGTGCCCGCACCGCCAGCCCCAGCGGCCCGCTCGGAGCCAGCGCATCCGCCACCCTCACCTCCACCGCACGCAGCACACACGCCATCCCCATCGACGCCGCCGATACCACCATCCAGTGCACCAGCGCCCCAGTCACCCCTGCCATGTTCCGCGTCGCCAGCCCAGCCAGAATGAACGAAGCCTGCGACACCGCAATCAGCGCCAGCAATCGCCTCGGCTTCCGCTCCGCAAACGCACGCACCGCCGCCAGCAGCGCCCCCGCCAGCGCCACCAATCCCGCCACATCCATCACCATCCTCCCAGCCTCCGTCAAGCCCTCAAGCTCCAGCCGCGCCACCATCAGTGCCCCCAGATGCCCGTTGAACAGCAACCCAGCCGGCAGCAGCGGCCCGCGCTCGAACAACTGCATCGTCCCAGCATGCAGCGGAAACACTCCCTTCCTCAGCACCGTCGCCATCGCCAGCAACCCAAGCGCCACTCCCCCGCCTTCCCGCAACCCTCCATCCACACCACTCACCTTCAGCAGCACCACCCCAACCGTTAGCAGCACCCCAGCCACCACCTGAAACCCTACCGCACGTCCCATTCCCGCCCGCGACCCGAACATCCCCGCCAGAAACGGCACCAGCGTCAGCCACCAGCCCACCGTCATCACCCCAAGATTCGCCGCCGCATTCGCCAGCGACGTCCCGCCTAGCAATATCAGCACCCCTGCCAGAAACGACCCGTCCGCATCACGCTTCGGAGCCATCAGCAGCACCGCCACCGTCATCAGCGCATAAAACACCAGCGGCAGCGCGGTCAACGGCCCGCTGTTCAGCCACGGAATCAGCGGATCCACCACCTCCACCCCACCAGACGTGCCCCCACCCACCGCAAAACACAGCGCCGAAAACCCCGCCGCCATCAGCGCCGTCACCCGCCCCCGGCCCTCGCACCGGCTTGGCAACATCATCGCAACCACCAGCGGCGTCGCCACCCCGGCAGTCAGATATGGCAGAAAAAGCTCATTCATAGTACCTCGACAGTTACCGGCTTCTCCACCTCAACTCTCTCCTCAGGCACCGGATCCCCCTCAGGCTCGAATACCCCCAGCAGCTTCGCCACCATCAGCACCGGAGCCGCCACGAAACGGTCCACCACCGAATCATAAAACCCCCGCCCTAGCGCAAACCGGTACAGCCAGTGCTGCACACTCACCGGCAGCATCGTCTCATAGTGACTCCCCGTCGCATCCAGATTCCCACCCGACGCCGCATGCAGCCGATGATAATCCCGCAGCATCGACGGGGTCCGCAGAAACTGCAGGGTCCGCAGCACCGCATGCCCGCCAATGTGCACCAGCGCCATCGTCGTCCACCCGAACCCGATCTCCGCAAAAATCAGCCCCAGCTGCGTCTGCGACGCATACGCCACCGATGTCTTCGCATCCGCACACGTCCGGTGCACCAGGGTCCCCAGAAACGCCGTCCCCAGCCCGATCACCACCAGCACCACCGTCGCCACCATCGACGACCGGATCAACGGCTCCGCCCTCAGCAGCAGATACGCCCCCGCATGCACCGAAATCGCCCCGTAAAACACCGCACTCGACGGCGTCGGACCCTCCATCGCCCGCGGCAACCACCCGTAAAACGGTCCCTGCGACGACTTCCCGGACGCCGCCAGCACCAGCAGCACCGCCAGCACCGTCGCCCCCGGCCCGTGCATCAGATTCTCCGCCTCAGGCCACGTCCCTCGAAACATCGCCGCCCACGACGCCGCCCCGAACGAATGATGCGCCACAAAAATTGCTATCAGAATGCACAGGTCCGCCACCCGGTACGTCGTGAACACCCGCAGCGCATTCCTCACAGGATCCCGCCGGTACTGGAAAAACCCCACCAGCAGCACCGACGTGATCCCCACCAGCTCCCACCCCGCCACCAGCAGATCCAGCGATCCCGCAAGGAACACCAGAAGCGACCCCAGCGTGAACAGATGCAGCAGCAGGAAAAACCGGAAGAAACCAGGGTCCCGATGCAGATACCTCACCGAAAACGCCCCCACAATCCCCACCAGCACCACCGTCAGCAGCGCAAACGGCACCGACAAACGGTCCGCCAGCAGCACCACATCAAACCCGTAATCCCCCACCGTGAACCAATGGCCCGCCAACATCGTCACAGAATCCACATGCCCGCGCCACAGGCTCAGCACCAGCAGCACCGCCGTCACAATCAGCAGCGCATACACCGCCTTCGTCACCCTCGAAATCGTCCGCTCCGCCAGCGTCAACCCGAACAGCCAGCTCAGACTGAGCATCAGCACCACCACGCCAGGCACCGCCACCAGCACACTCAATAGTTTCTCGGAATACATGTCAGGATATCGTTGTTTGGTTCATGCCGCCCCGATCCGCGCCACCGGCAGATGCTCCATCCGCCCCCGGTAATAATCACGCGACGTCGCCGCCTGCGGCAGCGGTTCATCATCTCCCGTCAGCGGCTCGAACGTCCCGTCCGCCCGCAGCACCTGAATCGCCCCATCCCCCGGATCCATCGTCGCCACCCGAATCCACTGGTTCTCCACAAACTGCGTCAGCTCAGGATTCGCCCTCACCACCTTCATCAGCCGCTCTGGCGTCGTCTCCACCACAAACAATATCCTCACAGGTTCATGAATCTCCACCGTCTGCAGCGGCAGCCCCGTCCTCAAATCCCCCTGATACCCGTTCATCACCCCCACCAGCCCAGTCACATTGTGCGGCAGCTTCGTCCCGCACCCGTAAACTTCGTTGTCCACAAACGAAAAGTAATACTCCAGACTGATCCCCCCACACACCGGAATCACCGCCCCCAGCACCCGCGCCAGCGCCTCGTCCTTCGGATCCAGCGTCGCATCATAACTCACCAGAAACGCCCGCCGGTCAAAGAACAACCCCCGCGTCTGCTCACGCCTCCCCACAATACACACCGCATTCGTCCCGTGCCCGTACTCCGGCCGCGGCTCCCCTAAATGCTCCGACCGCTCCCGCACATGCACTAACGCTTCCTCGGGCCCGAAATC
Source organism: Verrucomicrobiota bacterium (assembly GCA_003402705.1). Classification (GTDB taxonomy): domain Bacteria; phylum Verrucomicrobiota; class Verrucomicrobiia; order Verrucomicrobiales; family V1-33; genus V1-33. Next base: position 30,906 of record QQNF01000031.1, read on the forward strand.
CGGCGACGCCGCCTCAAACCGCCGCGTCCGCTCATGCGCACTCATCGCCCGCGCCTTGTCCAGCGACGCCTGCAGCCTAGCCAGATCCCCGCGGTGACCCTCAGGCACCAGATCCAGATCAAACCACTGAATCGCATCGCTGCACGTGTCATGGTACCCACCCACAAACCACGTGTCCTCAGGCACCGTGATCCCCTTCGCCCTCAACCCCTCACGCACCGCCGGCCGGTTCGCCATCGCCGCAAACAACCTCGCGTTAGGTGCCCCGCTCCGACCACCGCACGCCCCGCAATTGTACGCCGACTCATGCGGGTTGTTCAATGTCGTCGACCCATGCCCCAGCACCGCCACCACCCGCGCCATCCCCGCATGCAGCCCCGCCGGCCCCAGCACCCCAGCCACCCGCTCCACCTTCTCAGGCGTGCAGAACCCACTCAGCAACCCCGACGTCGCCTCCCGCGAGGCCTCGTCATCACTCATGAACGCCAGCTCGGTCCGCGGCTCCGGCAGAAACAACCGGTTCATCCGCTCCATGAACCGCGCATACACCGACGGCCGCAGCACCCGCAGCGTCAACGGAAAAATCGACAGAAACCCCAGACACGCCGTACTCACCCACCCCCGCACCAGCGAACGCGACGACACATAACTGTTCTGCGCCACCTTCGCCCACACCCGCCTCAGCGCCTGACGCTTCTCCTGCATCCCCGCATGCTCTCCCACCGGCACTTCTCTCACTTCGTGCCCCGGCTTCACCACCACCGGACACAACGCCACCCCGCCGGCATCGTCAATCCCCGCATAGTCAATCGCACACCCGAAAAACCCCGCCGCACCTAACGTCTCAATCTCCGGATCCACCTCCTCCAGCGCCCGCCGGATCGATTCCTCCCGCTCATCAATGCAGAACATCACCTGCGCCGCCAGCCGTCTGCTCTCAGGCACTAACCTCGGCATCCGCCGGTGCCGCGCCAGTGGCACCAGAATCTGCCGCTCATGCCGCCGCTCATACGCCAGATGCAGCAATCGCCGCCGCTCCAGACTCCCGAACGCCGCCACCTCCCGCCGCAAGGCCTCGAAACTCACCAACGGCAGCCCCAGCAGCTCCTCACTCCCCATCCCAATCAGCTGCGCCACATCAAACATCGCCGCCACCCCCACCTCCGCCTCCCGCATACCGCTCTTCCTCACCTCCCGCCACGACCGGCTCTCTCCAGCCAGATTACGCAGGGCCGTCACCGTATAGCATAATCTCAGCGCCAGAAACTCCAGCAGCGAACACCGCACCCGGTCATGCGGAGCCAGCGACGGATCCTCCTCCAGCTTCCGGATCAATCCCGCCCACCCCGCCAGCGGCAGCAGCTCAGCCACCAGATAATCCTCCCATTCCTCCTGCGGCACCCCCAGCTCGCCTAACATCCTAAGCACCACATCCTCCGCATCCAGTCCCTCCGCCTCATGCGCCCGGAACATCTTGCCCACTCCCTCCAGATTCGCCGGAAACAACGACATCCCCTGCCCCATGATCCGCCGCGCCGCCCGCAGCAGCCCCAGCTCCCGCAACGGCATCGGCCAGTACGCAATCCCCTGGTCCACATACGCACCCGTCAGCCGGATCAGCGGCGGATGCACGTAGTCATCCATGTTCAATCCCTCCGTGATCATCACCGCCTCAGCCGGCCGCTTCACCCGCACCGCCTCACCAGCCACCGCCGCAGGCATCCGCCGCACACACGCCTCCCACAACGCCCGCGGATTGTCCCCCGCCAACCCAGCCTTCGCCGCCACCCCCAAATCACCCCGGAACGACGTCAGCCACCCACCTTCCTCCAGATGCCACCGCAACGTCCGCGCCTCCGCCTCCCTAACCCCCGGCGCCAGCATCGCCGTCCGCAATTCATGCCTCGTCAGCCGCCCGGGAATGATCACCCCATCAGGCTCCGCCCGCACCACCACCCGAACATCATCATCCGCTATCCGCCCCCGCGCCCGATCCTTCTGATAAGCCTCCTCCTTCATGTAAGGCTCCGCTCCAAACTCCCTAGCCGCCATCACCACCGCCTCATCAAACTTCAATTGCTGAAACGCATGCAGCGTGTTGTGGTGAATGAATACCCCGATCGGACCCTGCGCCGGTAGGTAATGCGCAGCATGATCGACCGCATGGCGCAGGGCCTCACGCGGACTGGCAGCTGGATGGCTGGTATGGTCGGTCTTCAAAGCGCCACAATAAAGCCCACTCCCGCCACCCCGCGCCATCCCCTCCCCATGGGGTATTGCGCACCCTCCCGAGGGGACCCCCGCAAACGGGTCCGGATTTACCCCGCCGAGGCTATGGGATTCCGCTCCCCGCCATGCGTCATTGTCCTTGTTCCCTGAATCCACCATGTCTAACCCATCCCCTGCACCATCCGTGCCCGCCGGACCCGTCCCCGTCGGGAATCTCTCAGGCCTCGCCGCCTTCTGGAAAAACGACCTCCTCTCAGGCTTCCTCGTCTTCCTCATCGCCCTCCCGCTCTGCCTCGGCATCTCCGTCGCCTCCGGCGTCCCGCCCATCGCAGGCATCTTCACCGCCGTCATCGGCGGCATGCTCACCCCGTTCCTCAGTAACTCCGAACTCACCATCAAGGGCCCGGCCGCCGGCATGATCGTCATCGTCCTCGGCTCCGTCCAGGAACTCGGCTACGAAGGCGCTCTCGCCGTCGGCGTCATCGCCGGCGTCATCCAGATCCTCTTCGGTGCCCTCAAACTCGGGACCCTCGGCGAATTCTTCCCCATCGCCGCAGTCCACGGCATGCTCGCAGCCATCGGCATCATCATCATCTCCAAACAAATCCACGTCGCCCTCGGCGTCGCCGCTCACGCCAAGGAACCCCTCGAACTCCTCGCCGAAATCCCCCACAGCATCGCCCACCTCAACCCGGAAATCGCCCTCATCGGCGGCGTCGCCCTCCTCCTCCTTTTCGGCCGTCTCTTCATCAAACACAAGTTCGTCCAGGCCATCCCCGGACCGATGCTCGTCCTCCTCGTCGCCACTCCCCTCGCCGTCTACTTCGACATCGCCCACCAGCACATGTACCAGTTCCAAGGCCACGAATACACCGTCGGCCCCAAAAACCTCGTCTCCCTCCCGCTCAACATGCTCAGCGGCATCAAACACCCGGACTTCTCACACGTCCTCTCCGCCGCAGGCCTCAAGTGGATCGTCATGTTCTCCCTCGTCGGCACTCTCGAATCCCTCCTCAGCGCTAAAGCCATCGACCTCCTCGACCCATGGCAGCGCCGCACCAACCTCAACCGCGACCTCCTCGCCGTCGGCGTCGCTAACACCCTCGTCTCCTGCATCGGCGGGATCCCCATGATCTCGGAAATCGTCCGCTCCTCCGCCAACCGCAACAACGGCGCCCGCACCCGCTGGGCCAACTTCTTCCACGGCACGTTCCTCCTCATCCTCGTCGCCTCCGTCCCTTGGCTCCTCAACATGATCCCACTCGCCGCACTCGCCGGCATGCTCGTCTTCACAGGCTTCAACCTCGCCTCCCCCAAAGAATTCCGCCACATGTGGGAAATCGGTAAAGGCCAGCTCGCCGTCTTCCTCATCACCTTGATCGCCACCCTCGCCACCGACCTCCTCATCGGGATCGCCGCAGGCATCGTCCTCAAACTGATCCTCCACATGACCCAGGGCGTCTCCTTCGGCAATCTCTTCAAACCACGCCTCAAACTCGAACAGCACCCAGTCACCGGCGACACTTCCCTCCACGCCGAAGACGCTCTCATCTTCTCCAACTGGCTCCCCGTCCGCAGACAACTCCTCAACCTCAAGGACACCCCCAAACTCAACCTCAATCTCTCCAAAACCACCCTCATCGATCACTCAGTCCTCAAAAAACTCGAGGAAATGGCCATGGACTGGAAACTCGAGAACCGCGAACTCATCCTCGACGGTCTCGAAAACCACTTCCCCGTCTCCACCCACCCGCTCGCCGCCCGAATCCGCCGCTCCAGTCTTCACCCCGCCTCATGAATCTCCACCCGCCCCCATGGCTCGCCGCCGCCCTCATCCTCTCCGCCGCCGCCGCCCCAGCCGCCAGCGTCTACGACTCCAACGGCCACCTCTGGCTCAACTATGTCGGCGATCACCCCCTCGGCGACACCAAATGGGGCGTCCACCTCGAAAGCCAGTTCCGCCTCTCCGACATGGGCTCAGACTGGCAGCAGCTCCTCATCCGCCCAGGCATCAACTACACGCTCAACCCTCACATCACCCTCACCGCAGGCTACGCCCACATCACCACCTACCCCTACGGCGATTTCCCATCGCCCGACGACTTCCCCGAAAACCGCTGGTGGGAACAGGTCACCGTCAATCACAACGCCTTCGGCCTCGACTGGACCCACCGCATCCGTCTCGAACAGCGCAACATCGGCACCCTAGCCCCCGACTCCAGCGGCAACTACCACCAGAACGGCTGGCGCTACGAAAACCGCATCCGCTACATGCTCCGCACCACCATCCCCATCTCCCCTGACAAAAAATGGTACATCCCCGTCTGGAACGAAATCTTCATCAACTTCGGCGACAACGTCTACCGCAACCATTTCGATCAGAACCGCGCCTTCGTCGGCATCGGCCGCAAACTCTCCGACTCCACCCGCCTCGAAGTCGGCTTCATGGAACAAACCCTCCAGCGCCGCGGCGGCATCATCCACGAAAACAACCACACCGTCGCCGTCTGGCTCCTCTCCAAATGGCCCCTTAAATAACTACTTCAAGCCGAAGGCTTGACGGAAATCAGCCGGTGGCGTCAGCCACCGTTCTAACACAACAACAGATCACCGCCCCGGCAGGGGCGGCAGACTCTCCCCCCTCCATTCACGCCCCACCCCACCAACCGCACTCGCTAAGACCAGGCTACTTCCTATCACTCACACACCTCCCATTGATCCTATCAGCCCCATAAGACCCATTCCCCTGCCATCCATTCCCCCGCCAACTCCCCTCACATCACCCCCCCTCCACCCCCGGATGCCGGCGCGCCGGCACTCTCGCCCGCAACCTAACCCCGCCCGCCGCCGCACGCCCGATCACAAACTCCCCGCCCGACTGCTCCGCCCTCGCCCGCATCCCGATCATCCCGATGCTCGCCGACGAACTTCCCGCTCCCTCCGGCAACCCCCGCCCGTTGTCCTCCACCGTCAGCTCTATCCATCCCGCCTTCTCCTCCAGCCTGACCTGCACCGCCGTCGCCCCGGAATGCCGCGCAATGTTCGTCAGCGCCTCCTGCGCAATCCGGTAAAGGTGCGTCTCCGTCTCGTCCGCGTAACGGCCCGTCCCCGACGACTCATACCGCAACTCAATGTGCGCCCGCTGCGCATACTTCTCCGTCAGCCACCGCAACCCCGCATCCAGCCCGAAATCATCCAGTATCACCGGCCGCAGCAGTTGCGACAACTCCCGCACATTCTCGATCGATTCATCCACCAGATGCAGGCAATCCGCCCGCAGCGATTCCAGATCATCCGTGCTCCGCCGCGTCAGCCCCGCACGCACCGCCGCCAGCGACTGCCCTAACTCATCGTGCAGTTCATGCGAAAACCGCCGCGCCACTTCCTCCTGCGTCTGCAGCATGTGCCACGACACCCGGTTCAATTCCTCCGACTGCTGCGCCATCCGCCTCAACCCGTGCCTCACAAATCCCACCGTCGCCGCCGCACACACCGCCGACAGCACCAGACACGAAATCAGCAGCAGCGCCGAATCATCCGCCAGCCGCACCGACTGCCGCTCAATCTCCCGCTCCGATTCCTCCAGATGCTTCGAACTCTCCGTAATGATCCCGTGAATCAGTGCCACCACCCGGTCGTGACTCCGGAACACGCCCTGAATCTCATCCTCTCCTGGCACCGACTCCCGCAGCAGCGCCGCACGCACTAGCCCGAAAAACTCCGCCGTCCTCGCCTTCAGTTCCTTCCATAACCCCGCCTGCGGCGTCGTCTCCGATTCCTCCGTCAGTCGCGCCACCGTCACCTCCGCCTCCGCCAGTTGCCCGATCAACCCAACCCGATCATCCGGCTCCGGCGGATGCGCCACCCGGTGCACCAGCTCCGCAATCGCATCCTCCTCCATCTGCACCTCATACAGCAGCCGCGAAATCCTCATCTGCTCCGCCACCATCAACCCCGTCCCCCGCCGGATCTCCCGACTGTCCCGCAACGCCGCCCACCCAGCCGCCGCCAGCAGCAGAAACACCACCGTAAACCCCGCCACCAATCCCCGCACCAGATAGGACGGCACCGCACCCTTTCGATCATCTCCCGGCGCCCCGCTCATACGCACCTCAATCAATCAGCCCGTTGCGCACCGCAAACCGCACCAGCTCGCCAATCGAATGCAGGTTCAGCTTCTCCATGATCCGACCCCGGTGCGCCTCCACCGTGTACACACTCAAATGCAGCGCCGCCGCGATCTCCTTGTTCGTCCGGCTCTCCGCAATGTGCTGCAGCACCTCCCGCTCCCGCGTGCTCAGCAGATCAATCGGATTCGTCACATGCCGACGGTAATCATCAATCACCGCCTCCGACACCTCCGTGCTCAAATACCCCTTCCCGTGCGCCACCGCCCTCACCGCCTCCAGAAAATCCGCCTCGCTGCTGTCCTTCAGCAGATACCCCTTCGCCCCCGCCCTCAGAATCTCCCTCACATACACCGAATCCTTGTGCATCGACAACGCCAGCACCCTCGTCCGCGGCGACACCGACGCCAGCCGCCGCGTCGCCTCAATCCCGTTCAACCCCGGCATTGTCACGTCCATCACCGCCACCTGCGGCTGCAGTTCCTCAGCCTTCCGCAACGCCTCCAACCCGTCCGCCGCCTCCCCCACCACCTCCATGTCCCACTGCGCCGCCAGCAGATGCCGGAAACCATTGCGCACCACCGCATGGTCGTCCGCTAGCAGTATCGTGATCACTTCCTGCGCCATAATCCCTCAATTCCTTTCCACCCACGCCCCGCCAACACCGCCCCCACGATCACTTCTCCACCGGCAACCCAGCCCCCTCCCATCCGCCAAACCCGCCATCCAGATGCACCAGATTCTTGAACCCCAGCGCCTTCAGCTTCGGCAGTGACCGCGCACTCCGCCCGCCCGCCTGACAATGCACCACCACCACCGCATCCTTGTCGATCCCACCCACGCCCTTCTCGAATTCCTTGCCCATGAAATCCACATTCACCGCCCCCTTCAAATGCCCAGCCTTGAACTCATCCGCCGTCCTCACATCAAGGATCACCACCTTCTGCTTCCCTTCCTTGCTCCCGTCCTTCGCCGCCGCATCCAGCAGCGCTTTCGCACCCGCCGCATCCACATGCTTCACCCCGTCCTTCACCGTCCCCGCAGGCTTCGTCTCCTGCCCGCTCACCACGCCAGCTACCACCGCCATCATTACCGTCGGAATTGTCTTCATATCATTATAGGGAAAATCTCCAAACGTCACAGCACATGCCCCATTTTCAGCCGCTTCGTCTCCAGATACCGCCGATTGTGCTGATTCGGCACCGGCTTCACCGGAATCTGCTCCACAATCTCAAGGCTGTGCCCCTCCAAGCCCACAATCTTCCGCGGATTGTTCGTCATCAGCCGGATCTTCCGCACCCCCAGATCATGCAGCATCTGCGCCCCCATCCCGTAATCCCGCAAATCCATCGGAAACCCTAGCCGCTCGTTCGCCTCCACCGTGTCCAGTCCCTCTTCCTGCAGCTTGTACGCATGAATCTTCGCCGCCAGCCCGATCCCCCGTCCCTCCTGCCTCATGTACAGCAGCACCCCACGCCCCTCCTCGGCAATCCGCCCCATCGCCGCATCCAGCTGCCACCCGCAGTCACAACGCTGCGACCCGAACACATCCCCCGTCAGACACTCGCTGTGCACCCGCACCAGCACCGGCGCCCCATCCGCCACCTCCCCGCGCACCAGCGCCAGATGCTCCTGCTGATCAATCGTGCTCCGGTACAGATACAATTCAAAATCCCCGTAATCCGTCGGCAGCTTGATCACCTGCTCCCGCTTCACTAGCAACTCACTCCGCCGTCGGTACTCGATCAGCGACGCAATGCTCGACATCTTCAACCCGTGCCGGTCCGCAAACACCCGCAACTCCGGTACCCGCATCGCCCGCCCATCCGACGCCAGAATCTCAATCAGCGCCCCGGCCGGCCGCAACCCAGCCATCACCGCCAGATCCACCGCCGCCTCCGTGTGCCCCGCACGCCGCAACACCCCCCCCGGCCGCGCCACCAGCGGATTCACATGCCCAGGCTGCACCAGATCACCAGCCGTACTCGCAGGATCCGCCAGCGTCCGAATCGTATGCGCCCGGTCAAACGCACTCACCCCCGTCGTCACCCCCCGCGCCGCATCCACCGTCACGGTGTAATTCGTCCGAAACGTGTCCCGGTTCTGCGCCACCATCGGCCCCAATCGCAACGTCGCCGCAATCCCCTCCGACACCGGCGCACACAGCATCCCCCGCCCCTCCGTGATCATGAAGTTCACCATCTCGGGCGTCATCAGCTCCGCCGCCCCGATCAGATCCCCCTCATTCTCCCGGTCCTCATCGTCCGTGATGATCACCAGTTTCCCCGCCCGGATATCACCAATGATATCCTCCACAGGGTCAAATACTCCGTCGTTCGTTTCAGCCATCATGCTTGGGCAAGGCGCATGGGCACCGCAATGCCCACACTCAATTCAGAGTTCCAGCTTCTTCCGGGTGTAACTCGAACTCTGCTTCGAAAACGGCCGCCCGCCCGGCGCACGATCCGTCCCGTTGCACTTCACCCGATCCCCGTCCGCCACCATCTCAAACTGGCTCGTCGACCCATTCTGCCCGCGCGTCTTCCACACCACATGCTTCCCGTCGTCACTCAACTGCCCCACATACTGATTGTGCGCGTTGTCCCCAAAGTACCACGCCCGGTACACCTCCGCCGAAGTATCCCACGTGCAAATCCACCGGTAGCTCGACGCATTGTCGCCACTCGCCTGCCCAGTCATCTCGAAATACCGACCCCCAAACGTGAAAAAGCCCTTCCACTCGTCCTTCCACGACTTGTCCAAGGCCTTCAGCGGCTCGTCCTCGTGCTCGATCTTCTCCGTCCCCGTCCACTCCGCTTCCAGCGACTTGAACACCTTCATCATCTTCGCCACCGCCTCCTTCTCCTCCTGCTCCTGCTCCTCCATCTGCTGCTTGAATTCCTCCGCATCAAACTCCTCAGGCACCCCCTCCTCCTCCGACGGTTCCTCCTCACTCGATTCCTCAGCCTCAGGCTTCGCCGGCTTCTCATCCTGCGCTCGCAACGTCGGAACACTCACCAGCAGACCGGCACTCAACAAAAGCGCAAACGGACGGAAAAATACAGTTTTCATGGCAGAAGCTTATTCGGGGTCATTCACAGTTGCAACGCGGCTGTCGGGATTTCACCAGTCGCGGCAAACCCCATCCAACCTCCCCCTCCATAGCGCCACCCCCCTCCACATTTTTCTCTCAGTTCTCTCCCAACCTGAATCACCGCCCCCTCCCACATCATTCACCACCCACCAAATCCTCCCTTCTCCCAGCCCATCACCCGCAAAAAAAGCCACCCGCAACGTCATCCGTCGCGGGTGGCCCCGTAAAAACTCACATCAACCCAGTTTACTGGATCTGCTCACGATTGTGCACCACACCGGAAATAAATCCAACCTCAGGCGGGAATTCCAGCAGCCCAGTGCTCGGGTGGTACGCTTCACGGATCCCCGGAGCATAGGGCGGAAGATACGTGCCCTTGTAAGCAGGGAACGGGAAGGTCACCAACTCAAACAGCCCATAACCCACGCGCGCCACCGTTTTTCCAACGCCGTAAATCGTGCCGTAGGAAACTTGCTCGCTCGCTCCCCCTTCAATCTCCGAACGCGCCCACTGCACCGGAATTTCTGTGTAGCCAAAACCAAGGTTGGCCACCGCACGGCTCAGCTTGCGCAACATGCCATGCTTGTACGCCGGAGGCGACTGGATATCGGCAGTGCCAATCCCGGCAATGCCCGCGGTCAGGAGAATCAGGAGGAATTTCTTCATAAAAAGAGATCGGTGCATCGATCTTATCGGGAACCCGCTTTCCTTGGCAACATCAAAATTGGGATTTTTGCCACCCCCGCGACCAATTCCCCAGCCCACTCCCCCACCAACCTCCCTTACCCCCCCCCCCCCCCCCCCCCCCCCCCCCCCCACCGGCCCCCCACGCCCGCCCCCCCCCCCCCCCCCCCCCAACCCAACCCCCCCCCCCCCCCACCCCATCTATAACACCAATAAAAAACCCCCCCCCCACCAACACACACACCCACCTCACACAACAGCCACTTCTTCTCACCACAAAAAA
>QQNF01000032.1 GCA_003402705.1 Verrucomicrobiota bacterium
GTGAGGCGATGCTGGGGTGTGGTGCGGGATTGTTGCTGGCTGGGGGAGTGCGGTGGCTGGTGCGGCGGCGGGGGATTCGGGGCTGAGATGGCGGGGAGGGTGGCGGGCAATGGGCTTGACTTCGGGGGAGCGGCGCGGTTGCTCGTGGGGAGTGATGATGAGAGATGCTGCGAACCGATTCCGAGCCTGCCGGTGGGTGCCGGATGTGCTAGCGCTGGCGGTGATTGCGGGGGTGGTGTGGATGCGGTCGCAGGCGGCGTTTGAGCGGGGGACGTACCTGCATGAGGGCGGGCGGTGGCTGGCGGAGCAATGGAGCGGCGGGGTGGGGCATGCGCTGGGGTCGATCCGGCCGGATTATCTGACGGTGGGGAATCAGGTGGTGATTGCGGTGGCGGATGGGTTGACGAGGTTATTCGGGGGGACGCGGCTGGCGGCGGCGGGGCCGCTGTGGCAGCATGGGGTGAGTGTGGTTTGGATTGTGGCGGTGATGATGCCGGTGTGGTGGTGTCTGCGGCGGAATCTGGGGCGGGCGGCGGCGGCGGCGGCGATGGGGATGATGCTGGTGGTGCCGGAGGTGGACGGCGAGTGGGTGGCGTTCGGGGAGTCGAGCAACGTGGGATTTTTCAGTGCGACGGCGACGGCGTTTCTGGTGTGGGACTGGTGGGTGGGGCGTGAGGGTTCGCGGTGGTGGCGAGTGTTATCGTTAGGATGGGTGCTGGTGCATGTGCTGACGTCGCCGATGGCGGCGCTGCTGGCGTGTGGGGGGGCGGTGCTGATGGCGGGGCGGGGGATGAGGCGGGGCGGGCGGCGTGTGGTGGCTGGGTGGCTGGTGCTGGCGGTGATGGCTGGGGTGGTGGTGGTGCGGGCGGCGACGGGTGATCCTTATGGGGATGCGGGTGGCGGGAGTGAGGGGGTGTCGGTGGTGAAGGCGCGGCTGGTGGAGCGGGTGCTGGGGCGGCAGCTGCTGTATCCGGTGCTGGCTCCGGTGTATGAGTTTTGTGAGGATGGAGTGGTGCTGGCGGTGGGTGGGCTGGTGGCGGCGGTGGGGGTGTGGGTGTGGGTGGCGGGGAGGCGGTGCGGGTTGAGGCCGCAATCGCTGTGGCTGCTAGGAGCGATGGCGTGCGGGATGGCGGTGGTGACGCTGGCGGCGAGGCCGGCGACGTCTGGATCGGCGGCGTATGCGAGTGTTAGTCCGGCGCGTTATTTTCTGCCGCAGAACATGGTGGCGGCGGCGTGTCTGGCGGCGATGTGGTGCCGGGTGGCGGTGTTGCGGCCGGGATTGGTTCCGGTGGTGTGGAGTGTGCTGGCGGTGGTGGCGGCTGGGTCGGTGAATTGTCAGGTGGGGGCGTGGCGGGGTCGGACGGTTCTGGCGGAGGACACGCTGCTGCGCTGGCCGGCGGCGTTAGGGAGGGCGGCGGTGCGGCATGGGCTGACGGGCGGAAGCGGGATGGTGCGGGTGCCGATCCAGCCGGGATGGGTGAGGGTGCCGGTGGCTGGGGAGTGGTTAGGGGAGGTGAAGGATCCGGGGGTGCTGGCGGTGGGGTTTGGCGGTGGGAGTGGGGGTGAGGTGGCGGTGGACGGCGGGATGGCGGCGGGGGAACCGGTGTGGTCGGGAGTGCCGGGGGGGACGCTGTTGCGGCTGCCGCTGGTGCGGTCGGGTCGGGGGCGGTTTTCGCTGGAGAATGCGCGGGTGGTGCTGCCGGAGTTGCCGGGGCGGGTGCGTGCGGCGGCGACGTGTGTGTTTGGACCGGAGCGGAGGGAGCGGAACGGTCGGCTGGAGCAGGATGCGATGGTGGAGGTGTGTGTGTTTTTCGAGGGGGGTGTGAGGGTGTCTGAGGTGGAGAGGGTGCTGGGCGGCGGGGTGGTGGAACTGGCGAAGCGGAATGGGGAGAGATTGGATGTGGTTAGGCTGCCGGAGATGCCGCGGGATGGATGGCCGTGGGGAGGGATTGGTGGCGTGGCGTGGGCGGAGGGGCGGAAGGTGGTGCGGGTGGATGGGGCGCCTGAGGGGTTAGAGCATCTGCGGCGGGAGGGGGAGCGACTGCATCTGCTGGAGATTCCGGAGACGGCATTTGATGAAGAGGATTATCTGCGGCGGGTGCCGGGGGTGGAGGCGGCGGTGAGGGCGGGCAAAGTGTCAGGGGCGCGGGCGCACTGGGAGATTGCGGGTCAGGCGATGGGGGTGGAGGCGGGGGTGAGGCGGTTTTCGCTGCGGCTGAAGGAAGCGCTGAGGTGTGGGGACATTGATGGGATGCGGGTGGTGCTGCGGCGGGGGAAGGGTGGTGAGGAACCGGAGGGCCTGCGGTGTGCGATGATGGCGGCGGGCCGGGAGGTGCGGGCGGTGCGGCTGGTGCCGGTGGAATTTACGGATGGTTACCGGGTGGAGTGGGAGTCGCGGGGATGGGCGGATGGGGTTGGGGGAGAGGATGCGGTTTGTGACGCGGTGGAGATCGAGTTGGTGGGGGCGGCGCCGCGGCGTTATGTGGTGTTGGGGGGGAGGGAGTTGCTGGTGCGGGAGTGACGGGGAAAGTGGTGGAGATGGGAGATTGCGCTTTTCGAGGGGCGGACTGCGGGGCAGACGGGAGGGATGGAACAACTGCTGCTGTTTGATGAGTCTGCTGACGGGGAACATTCAGACGGCGGCGTGGATGAAGCTGCGGCGGTTCGGGATTGACGGGTACTTCACGCCGGGTGCGTTCGGGGATGATCATCATGAACGGGAATGCGTTAGGGCCGGTGGCGATGGCGCGCGAGGCGGCGAGGAACTGGCGGCGCATGGGCCGACGTGGTTGTTTGACGACCTTGCGGATGCGGGAGCGGTGATCGCGGCGCTGGGAGAGACTGCGGGTTGAAGGGATCGGGCGTGCGGGGTGCGGGACGCAAGTGCGGGCGGGATGGGCATGGTTCCCGCTGGCAATTGGCGGAGGCTGGTTTATGGAGGGAGGATGAGTTCATCAGTGTTCGTCATGACTCCTGTGAGATTTCTGCTGGCCGCGGTGGCGGTGGGGTTTGGTGCTGGGGTGCTGCGTGCGGACGATCCGCCGGTGGTGCCGCCGAACAAGGGGGGCGGGGAGCTTGATCTGACGCAGTTTCCGGGGCAGGTGGTGGATGAGGTGATTGTGCCGGTGCCGAGCGAGATTTTTGCGGTGCTGGACAAGCTGGGGGATCCTGACTGGAAGGCGCAGGTGGCGGTGGCGGGGCGTCCTGGGTTTACGGAGCGGACGGATGTGGCGTTGCTGCTAGGGGCGACGGTGGCGGATGGGTTCATCGGGGTGCAGGCGGAGGACCGGAAGACGGTGGAGAACATCGGGCGGGAGGTGCTGGCGCTGGCGACGGCGCTAGGGTTGCGGGAGGATGTGCTGAAGCATTGTCAGGCGATTGACGATGCGGCGAAGGGATCGAAGTGGGAAGCGGTGCGGAGCGAGCTGGATGCGACGCAGGCGACGGTGCGTGCGAAGATGGAATCGATGCGGGACGGGGCGCTGGCGGAATGTGTGTCGGTGGGCGGGTGGCTGCGGGGGACGGAGGTGGCGACGAATGTGATTATGAAGGCGTATTCCGGGGAGCGGGCGGAGGTGCTGCTGCAGCCTGACTTGGCGGATTACTTCAATGATGCGCTGGAGGAGATGCTGACGCGGGCGCGGAATGCGGAGAAGCTGAAGGCGATCGCGGACGGGGTGGCGCGGTTGCGTGAGATCATGCAGAGCGGGGATGACACGCTGAGTGAGAAGGCGGTGCGGGAGATGCACGGGATCACGGCGGCGCTGGTGAAATCCATAACAACGAAAGGCTGAACATGAGTGCCAGCGGGATTATGACGATGAAGAGTCTGCGAGCTGCTGCGGTGGCGTGCGTGTGTTTCTTTCTGGCGGTGCCGCCGGCGTTTGCGGTGGTGGACGATGCGCATTCTGCGGCGCTGGAGGGTGCGATGGAGCAGGTGAAGGACGGGTTCAAGCTGCGGCAGGAGTACTGGAAGGGGACGCTGAAGGCCGGGGAGCAGAAGCTGGTGAAGCATCAGTTGTTCAAAGGCAATCAGGTGTGGTTCTGGCTGGGGACGTCGACGGAGGCGGAGGTGAAGCTGGAGATTGAGGTTTATGATGCGAAGGGGAACAAGGTGAGTGCGGAGAAGCGGTCCGGGTCGGATTTTGCGGCGGTGCATGTGGATCCGAAGAAGACGGGGACGTATCTGGTGGTTTTCAAGATTACGGGGAAGACGAAGGATGACATTGACTGGGCGCTGGTGTACGGGTGGAAGTGAGTCAGCGGACCTGTGCCTGAACTGTTTTTGCATGCATACAGAAACACTCGAATACGAAACGCCACACTTTCTGCAGAGCCTGTTCGCGCATGATCTGGCGCTGCTGAAGCTGCTGGAGAAGGAGTCGGGAGTGCGGATCACGACGCGGGACGGGTGGGTGAAGCTGCAGGGTGAGGAGGAGCGGGTGGCTGGGGTGCGGCGGGTGTTCGGGGAATTGGAGAAGGCGCGGCGGAAGGGGACGGAGATCAATACGCACATGTTCCGTTATGCGATGGAGCAGGAGGGTTTGGGGGTGGTGACGGCGGCGGTGCCTGCGGTGGCTGGGAAGATAGAGGATTTTGCGTCGATCAAGCTGGCGGGGTCGCCGCGGAAGCCGCCGGTGGTGGCGCGGACGCGTGGGCAACTGGCGTATCTGCAGGCGGTGAGGTCGCACGATGTGACGTTCGGGATCGGGCCTGCGGGGACGGGGAAGACGTTTCTGGCGGTGGCGTGTGCGGTGGCGGCGTACAAGGCTGGGGATTGTCAGCGGATTGTGCTGTCGCGGCCGGCGGTGGAGGCCGGTGAGGCGCTAGGGTTTCTGCCCGGGGATTTGAATGAGAAGGTGCTGCCGTATCTGAGGCCGTTGTACGATGCGCTGTACGACATGCTGGAGCCTGAGGAGATTGAGAAGATGATTGACCGGGGGCAGATTGAGATTGCGCCGCTGGCTTACATGCGGGGACGGACGCTGAGCCGGAGTTTCATTATTCTGGATGAGGCGCAGAACACGACGCGGGCGCAGATGCTGATGTTTCTGACGCGGCTGGGTGAGTATTCGAAGTGCATCATTACGGGGGATCCTTCGCAGATTGATTTGAAGGATCCGGAGACGTCGGGGTTGCGGGAGGCGATGCGGATTCTGCCGGGGACTGCTGGGATTGCGTTCTGTCGGTTTGGCGGGGCGGACGTGGTGCGGCACCGGATTGTGCAGGCGATCATCGCGGCGTACGACAAGGCGCGGGGGCCGAGTGAGGATTGATGGGGGTCGGGTGCGATTGCAAAGTGCTGGTGGAGGTGTAGGAATTGGGAGGCGACGCCTGCGGATGGTTCGGGGCGGCGCTTGAATTCAGCTTCTGATGACTATGCAACCGTGGCACCTCTGGACCATTGCGGGGATCTGTCTGCTGATCGCGGAGATGCTGACGGTTTCGTTTTTTGCGGCGAGTTTCGGGGTGGCGGCGCTGGTGACGGCGCTGGCGACGGCGCAGGCCGGGTTGGGGATTGAGGGGCAGTTGGGGGTTTTCTGTGTGGCGTCGGTGGCTTGTCTGGGGATGATTCGGCCTTTGGCGCGGCGGTTGTGGCGGCATGCGGACGGGCGGCCGGTGCTGACGGATGCGATGATTGGGGTGACGGCGACGGTGGTGGATGAGATTGAGGGGAAGGGAGGATCGGGCCGGGTGCGGATCGGGGCGGAAGAATGGCGGGCGGTGGTGCCGGATGAGACGGCGGTGGAGGCGGGGGCGAGGGTGGAGGTGCTACGGGTGGAGGGGGCGACGGTGATGGTGCGGCGGTTGTGACTGGTGTAACGGATTAGCGGATTCTGCTGGCGTTGTGGGCACTGGCGGGCGTAGGTTCAAGCGCCATGGCCATCATTGCTGATTACCGAGTCCTTTCCGCTGTTTCCTTCCGGCTTGATCCTGTTGCCGGAACTGGGGAGCGCACTGAAGTATCCTTTTCTGCGCTGCTGCCTGCCGGGGTGGTGCTGACGGAGGGGAATGAACTGCTGCTTCAGTATCAGATGCACACTGCGGTGGTGACTGGTCAGGGGTTGCAGATCGGTCTGGCGGTGGATGTGAACGGGGTGGAGGTGGGACGGGAGATGTATTTCGGGAATGCGCGGACGTTGTTTGTGCAGCACATTGTGGCGACGCAGAACATCAGTGCTTCGTCGGCGAACACGATCCGATTCCGGGTGGTGTCGCCGGTGACGGGGGCGGGCGACCATGTGTTGTTCGGGCGGGTGGTGCTTTGGTTTCAGCGGGATGCGAATGCGCCGGGCTGAGGGCGCGGAGGTTGAGGGCGGCTATCCGGCGGTTGATTCGAAAGTCAAGTCGTGAGAATCGAAAGGGCGTGCTTGGATGTCCCGGTTGCAGATGGATGTTTCACCGGATCTGGTAGGGTGGTAAGTTGTTCTGCGAGAAATGAGATGAGCGAGCCTGAATCACTGATCGAGGCGATGCGACTGCGTCCGGGGATGTACTTAGGCAGCAAGTCGCTGACAGCATTCGCCGACTTCCTTGGCGGATATCAGTTGGCCAGAGGTCTTCACGAGATGGAGGATGATCGTCTCGGGATCAGGATTCCGCCTGACTTCCATGAATGGGTTGCCTACCGGAATCACTTCCGGGAATCCACGTCTGGTTGGTGCAAGATGATCGTAGCCACCAGCCAATCAGAGGAGGAAGCGTTTGACCGATTCTTTGAGCTGCTGGCGGAGCATGCGGAACGCGCCCGAAGGGTCGTCGCTGAGATCATTGGGCCGACCTCTGCCAGTCGGGCGGAGCGAGACGGCGAAGACTACCTCATTCCTCCGCCAAAGAAGGTTCAACTTGTAAAATACACTGCGGATCCCGGATTTTTTGCTCTTCACGACAGCGAGGATTGGAGGGATCGGTTTTATCCCTATCTAACTTGGATGCGGGGGTTGAGTGGTGGGGAGCTTGTGATCCACGATGCGGATGCTTACAATGAGATCCTGCGAGACACTGAGCAGTGGGAGCGCGAGGTGGCCGCATCGATCAGCCGGAACGATTCTCCTGGGTCGACTGATGCGGCTGGTTGTGGTGCGCTTGGGGGGTGATCAGGGGAAATTCAAGTACACGGCAATGACCACTGATTCGCAGACTGGAGAGATTCCGTATTACGCTGTGATCTTCACCTCCGTTCGGACGGATGGAGACAACGGTTACGGCGACACGGCGCGCCGGATGGTGGAATTGGCGAGGGGAATGCCTGGTTTTCTCGGAGTGGACTCGGTTCGAGGGAGTGATGGGCTCGGGATTACGGTTTCGTACTGGCGGAGTGAAGCCGATATCGCGCACTGGCGACAGCATGCTGAGCATCAGGTTGCTCAGGAGGGTGGGAGGGATGCGTGGTATTCGGAGTATACCGTTCGGATCGCCAAGGTAGAACGTGCGTATGGGAAGTTGGCGTAGTGGGAGGGGGTGAGGGGTGGGGGGCTCATGCGAAGGCGCGATGGGTTGGGAGCGAGGCTGGTTGGGAGAAGGCGTGTTCGGAGGACGTGCCGCGCGCACTCCGTGCGCCCCGAGAGCTGTAATTCTGACAGCAGTCCAGAGCCTTCGGCTAGCTTGTGCGGAGAGGGGCGACACCCGGGGCGATGCCCCTTGAAAAGATAGGGCGCCCATTCAGGGCTCTGGGTTGGGGGCGGTTGGACCCGGGGCGTTGCCCCGGTCTACGTTAGGGTGCGCCGTTGGCGCTGGGAGGCGGGCGGGTGCGGAGGGGGGTGGTTGGGAGAGGAGCTCACGCGAAGACTTGAAGGCGCGAAGGGCTGATTAGGAGAGGGGGTGAAGGGACTGGGGTGTTTCGGGCTTGGAGGAGATGGGTTGTAGAGGTGTTAGAATGGACGGCGGGAGCGGTTTCGACGGAGGCAGAGGGCGGTGAGGCTGGATGACGGCTGGGTGAGTGGTTGCGAGGAACGGGGCGAGCGCCAGGAGGAATGGGGTTTTCATGGTGCGGATTGCTGGCGGGCGGAGGGGTGGGCTGAAAGTCGGGGAAGGTTTGTGTCTGGTCAGTAGATGTCTTCCTTCGGGATGTTGAGTTTCGAGAGCTCCAATAAAGTCAGTGCGAATTTCAGGAGGCTGGAGGTGTCTCTGATTTTCGAGGTGTCTTCGACCAGAGTCTCGTAGCGAATCGGGCCGAAGTGCTCCAGACACCAGAAGTCGAGTTTCTGATACTTCTTTTCCATGGAGGATTCGAAGATCCATGAAGCACCATCGATGCCGCCGTCACCGGCAGTTTCTTCCGTTTCGTTCATGGGGGCTGCCAAGGGGGCTTTGGTCAGGGCTGCGGTGAACGCTTTGGTCTCTGCGTCGTCGAGGAGGCGGGTCGTGTCGACGAGAGTGCCCGCGAGACTGTAGTCCTCGTTCTGCTTGATGCGCACGGTACGGACCATGTATCCCTTCGGGGTGCTCCAGATCCTGATGCTGATGGGATCGTGAAAGGTACGGAGCCACAGAAAGCGGACCTCGAATTCCGGCCGCTTGTCGCCACGATCGAACAGAGAAGGCTCCTTCATCGCGGCTAGAAACTGGGTGAGGTAGGCGCCGTGTTCCTCTGCAAAGTATGGGCGACCAGATGGGTCTGAATGCAGCTGATAGCCGTTGTCGGGTTCCGGGACGGATTCAGAAGCCGTCTCCTTGGGAGGATTTTTCGGTGGCTGATCCGTGGAGGCCGGTGGTGCACAGGCGGTGAGAAACAGGGCAATGAGTCTGGTCATGGCGAGTGGCGGCCCGTGGGGGGACGGGGTGATGCTATCACGGGTGCCGCGTTGCGAGAATGTGAAAGTGGGGGCGATTGGTGGCTTTGGCGGTAGTGCTGGAGTTGCGGAGGGCGGCGGTGGGAAGCTGGGGCGGATCAGCTGCCGAAGAGCCTTGAGAAGAAACCTTTTTTTGGGGGCAAGGGCGGTGGTGGTGCCGAGTTAGGTGGGAGTGGTGGAGGTGTGGGAGTTGTGTTGGAGGCGTACTGAATCATTCCGAGATACCAGTGGTGCACGTTATCCTCTTCGCCGTTGATGAGGCGCTTGTGAACGCGTGCCCATGGGAAGCTCTTGTATCCGCCTCCGAAGCTCAGGGTGGGGGTGTTGCCGAAAGAGACGCCCCATTCGCCGCCGCGATGTCTGCGGTAGGTTTCTCCGAGGTAGCTTCCGAAAATAGTGCAGAATTGTTCGATGTCGGATTCCGAGGGTTTCGCGGATGGCATGCTGAGGTGGAGAAGGTGGAGAACGTTTTCGATCTCCGGAAGGAAGGCCTCGGAGTAGTCAGCTGTTTTTCCGAATTTGTGTCGGATGAACTGCACGCAGATGTCGGCGCCGCGGGTAGCGATTTGCTGGAGTTCCGGGTCTGGTTGGAAGTCGGCAGCGGATGAAGTGAAATCGGACATGGGATTTCCTGGTTGGGGTGCGTGGGAATGGTGGAGGCTGACGGTGGGTTTTGGAACCACGGATTTCGCGGATGGGTGCTCGAACGGGAGGGGGTGGGGGAACCGCAGATGTCGCGGATGGGCGCAGATGGATTGGCGGATTCGGGGAGGGCGTTAGGGATAGGTTGGGTGGGTTTTGCGTTGGGAGTGGACGCGGCAAAGGGTTTTCCGGCGGACCGGAAAACCCTTTGGCGAGGTTGGGGAGATGTGTGTGCGGGACCTAGTCAGGCTCCACCGGAGGTGTCCATCTGTTTTTTGACGCGGCGGCGCTCGTTGGGGTCGAGGATGCGTTTGCGGAGACGGATGTTCTGCGGGGTGGCTTCGACGAGTTCGTCGGAGGCGACGTATTCGATGGCGCGTTCGAGGGAGAACTTGAGAGGAGGTGGGAGACCGTCGCCTTTTTCGGAGCCTGCGCTGCGGAAGTTGGTGAGGTGTTTTTCCTTGCAGGGGTTGACTGGGAGGTCATCGGCGCGAGGGTTTTCTCCGACGATCATGCCTGCGTAGATGTAGTCGCCTGGGGCGACGAAGAGCTTGCCGCGGATGCCGCAGGCTTCGAGGCTGTAGCCTGTGCCGACGCCGGTTTCCATGCTGACGAGGGTGCCGCTGGTGCGGGTAGCGATGGCGCCGGCCCATGGGCCGTATTCTTTGAAGAGGTGGCTCATGACCCCATGACCGCTGGTCATGTTCATGAGTTCGAATTCGAAGCCGATGAGGCCGCGGGTGGTGATGGTGGCCTCGATGAGGGTGGAAGTCCGGTGGGGCTTCATGTCAACGAGCGTGCCCTTGCGTTCGTTGAGGCTTTTGAGGACGCCGCTGACGTATTCTTCGGGGACCTCGATGTAGAGGGTTTCGTATGGTTCGTGGCGTTCGCCTGCCTCGTTGCGGCGGATGATAACGTTAGGGCGGGAGACGAGGAGTTCGAAGCCTTCGCGGCGCATCTGTTCGACGAGGACGGCGATCTGCATGGCTCCGCGGGCGGAGACGGCGAAGACGCCGGCGAGGTCGGTGTCGGTGACGTGGATGGAGATATTGGTTTTGGTCTCGCGCATGAGGCGGTCGCGGATCTGGCGACTGGTGACGTATTTGCCTTCGCGGCCTGCGCCGGGGCTGTCGTTCACGGAGAACTCCATGCTGATGGTGGGAGGGTCGATGTCGACGAAGGTGATGGCGACATCCTCGTCGGAAGCGGTGAGGGTTTCGCCGATGTCGACGTCTTCGAAGCCGGCGATGCCGACGATGTTACCGGCCTCGGCGATTTCGCTCGAGTTCATCTGGAGGGCGGAGTATTCGAAGATCCGGGTGACCTTGGCGCGGACCTTGGAGCCGTCCTTGCGCATGAGGTAGAGCGTGTCGCCTTTGGCGGCTTTACCGCTGAGGACCTTGCCCATGGCGATCCGGCCGACGTAGTCGTCGTAGCCGATATTGCTGGCGAGCATGCGGAAGGGGCCGCCGGGGTCGGCTTTGGGTGGCGGGATGTGAGTCCAGATGCCTTCGAGGAGGGGCATCATGTCGGTTTTCTCGTCGGCGAGATTGGCTTTGAAGTAGCCGTCGCGGGCGGAGCCGTAGAAGGTGGGTGCGTCGAACTGGTCTTCGGTGGCGTCGAGTTCGAGGAAGAGTTCGAGAACCTTGTCATGCATGCCCGCGGGGTCGGAGTGATCGCGGTCGATTTTATTGATGACGATGATGGGTTTGAGGCCTTCCTGGAGGGCCTTGCGGAGAACGAAGCGGGTCTGGGCCTGAGGGCCTTCGTAGGCGTCGACGACGAGGACGACCCCGTCGACCATTTTCATGACGCGTTCGACTTCAGCGCCGAAGTCGGCGTGGCCGGGGGTATCGACGATATTGATGATGCGGTCGCCCCAGCGGACGGAGGTATTTTTGGCGCGGATGGTGATGCCCTTTTCCTTTTCGAGGTCCATGCTGTCCATGGCGCGTTCTTCGACGACCTGGTTGTCGCGGAAGGCACCGCCGGCGCGGAGGAGTTTATCGACGAGAGTGGTTTTGCCGTGATCGACGTGGGCGATGATGGCGATATTGCGGATGTGATCGTTCATTGAATAGTGCTGAGAGTCGGAAACGAGATAGAGAGGCGTGGAGCGCGTGCGGAGTGAGGCTCGGGCCGGAGACTGATGCCTTTAATCCGACCCGCGAAACACACGACAACGGGCGGCGCGCATCCAATCCGTGGGCGTGGAAGGCCCGGCCGGAAGGGCGGCGAACATGCGTGCATCCGGGATGCAGGAAAGGGGAAATCCTGCGAATTTTTTGTGACGTGCGTGAGGGGAGCCTGCGGCGGGGTGGCGGGGGGGTCAGGCGAGGAGGTCGGAGACGATGCGTGCGGGCTGGCCGTCGGTGAGGGTGGCGTCGGTGCCGTTGCGTTTGAAGACGAGGGAGATGTGGGAGAGGCCGAAGAGGTGGAGGAGGGTGGCGTGCCAGTCGTAGTGGTTGACGATGTTGGTGACGGCGTGGTGGCCCCATTCGTCGGTGGCGCCGTGGACGTGGCCTGATTTGAAGCCGCCGCCGGCCATCCATGAGGAGAAGCCGTAGGTATTGTGGTCGCGGCCCCATTTATCTGGACCCCCGTCGTTCTGGAGGACGGGGAGACGGCCCATTTCGCCGCCCCAGTGGACGATGGTGGAGTCGAGGAGGCCGCGTTGTTTGAGGTCCTTGACGAGGGCGGCGGTGGGTTGGTCGGTTTCGCGGGTGCGTTCTGGGAGGGCGGAGCGGATGGCACCGTGGTGGTCCCATGACTGGCCGTTGTTGAGGATCTGGACGAAGCGGACCCCGCGTTCGACGAGACGGCGGGCGATGAGGCAGCGGGTGGCGTAGTCGCGGGTGTGGTCGTGGTCGAGGCCGTAGAGTTTGCGGATGGAGGGAGGTTCGGAGGAGAGGTCGAAGGCGTCGGTGGCGGCGGACTGCATGCGTGCGGCGAGGGCGTAGGATTGGATGCGGGCGTCGAGGTCGGAGTCGCCGGGGTGGGCGCGGAGGTGGTCGGTATTGAGCTGGTTGAGGAGGTCGAGTTGGGCGTCCTGGGCGCCGGGCGGGAGGTAATCGGGCGGGTTGAGATTGAGGAGATGGGGGGTGGTGGGTTTGACCATGGTGCCCTGGTAGATGGCGGGGAGCCATCCGGCGGACCAGTTGTCGCTGTTGAGGAGGGGTTGGCCGTGGGGGCTGGTGAGGGAGAGGTAGGCCGGGAGGTTGTCGGTGACGCTGCCGAGGCCGTAATTGAGCCATGAGCCGAGGGTGGGGCGGCCGGCGGTGGCGCGGCCGGAGAGGAGGGCGTACATACTTTGGCCGTGGTTGTTGACGGCGGTGCGCATGGAGCGGATGAGGGTGATGTCGTCGGCGATTTCTGCGAGGTGGGGGAGGAGTTCGCTGAGTTCCATGCCGCACTGGCCGCGCGGGGCGAATTGCCATGGGGATCCGAAGACCTTGCTGCTGGCTTCGGCGGCGTTGTCGTACTGGATGTCGCCGGGGAATTTCTGGCCGTGGTACTTGGTGAGCTGGGGTTTTGGGTCGAAGAGGTCCATCTGGCTGGGGCCGCCGATCATGAAGAGGGAGATCATGGCCTTGGCTTTGCCGAAGGAGGGAGGGGGTTTGGGGGAGAGGTCGAAGCGGAGCCCGTCGGTGAAGGGTTTGGTGGGTGCGGCGCGTGCGGCGTCGCGGTGGAGGAGCCACGGGAGGGCGAGGGCTCCGAGGTTGAAGCCGTGGGAGCGGAGGAAGTGCCGGCGGGAGATGGGGGACGCCATGGGGAGACGGTACGCGGGGGAGGCGTGCGGTTGTTCAGGCGGATAGGAGGGCGGACAAGTGGACAGGGCTCTGGGGTCCACGCAGAGCCCGAGTGTTCCGTGAAGCACTTCAGTTCCGATTTAATACAAAAATGTATTTATTCAATTGTGTATATTGACAAGGGTTGTATCTCATCGTATGAACGGCCATGAGAAACATCACTGGCTCGCCTGTCGAGAACGGCGACTTCTTTGATCGACCGGCCGACCTTGCGCGCCTGCAGCGGGAGTTCCGAAGCAACGCCAACATCTTGCTTACCGCCCCGAGGCGGGTGGGCAAAACTTCACTCGTTTTAAGGCTGTGCTCTCTGGAAAAGGGGGTGGGTCGTCATGGGGTCTATGCCAATGTGGAAGGCTGCCACGATGAACTTGCGTTTGCCGAGAAGCTTGTGGATGCCCTGAATGAGTGTGGTTTTCACCCGGAACTGATGAATCGGGTCGCACTCTGCTTTCGCGGAGCCCGGCAGGCATTGAGTGGAATGAAGGTAGGTGCGGCGGGCGTGGATATGGAAATGGGGGAGGCGGAGGATCCGGACCACAGCACTGTGGGGCGAGCCCTGGAAAGCATATTCCGGAAGATCGAGAACAGCGACACGGCAGTGTTATTGGCGATTGATGAAATGCCGGAACTTCTGTTAGCCCTGTTGAGACAGGAACACGGACAGGATCGGGTCAGCCGGCTTCTTCACTGGTTAAGGTCCTTACGCCAAACCTATCGCAGGAACATCCGTTGGATTTTTCTCGGCTCCATCGGTCTGGACAGTTTTGTTGAGGAACGGAATCTTGGGAAGACCATCAACGATCTTACACCCATGAGCCTCGAGGCGCTGACTGAGGAGGAGGCGCATGCGTTTCTCATCGCCCTTGGGGAGAGCAACGATCTCCTGCTGGACGAAGCGGAGCGCTCGGCGATCATTGCAAAGGTCGGCTGGCCGCTGCCCTATCACCTTCAGATGGTTTTTCATGCCCTCGTGGATATCGGCACCCGGAAGTCCGGCACTTCGGCTGTAGAGGCTGCCTTTACGGAGTTGATGAAGCCAGCCAATCTCAGCCGGTTCGATACCTGGCGGCAGAGGCTGGACGAACAATTCAGCGCTCCAGACGCCACGACCGCCAAGGACATTCTGCGGCACCTGTGCCAGCATCCAGAGGGGCGCAGCCGCGAACAAATGCTGAACGCTCTGATGTCCACGCGACGAAACGCAGATGCCGCTGCCGTCGAGGATGTGCTCGCCCGCATGCTGCTCATTCTTCAGAGGGATGGTTATATCCTCGAGAAGAACGGTTCCTACGCCTTCCGGTCCTTTCTCCTCCGCGAGTACTGGAACTGCCGCGAAGTCCGATGACCCCTCAACTCATGGACCCCATACTTTCCCCGCACCAGCTTTCGCTCTACAACACCGGGCGGATGAGTCCGGATCGGGTCATCGCCGCATTCGCCGCACGGCGCCCGCAGCTTGACCGGATCTTGTCGGATCTGACGGCCGAGCCACCCGAGAGCCGTGCCCAACACCATCTCGTCGTCGGCCAGCGCGGCATGGGAAAGACCATGCTACTCGCCCGAATCGCTGCCAGTTTAACGAAAGACGACGCCTTCTCCGGCAGGTTTCTTCCGCTGGTTTTTGCGGAGGAACAGTATGCCGTGGACCGCCTCTCCAAGTTCTGGCTCAACTGCCTCGACTCCCTCGCCGACCTCCACGAAAACGCCAAAGATCGGGCCGCGGCTGCCGCCATTGATGAGGAGGTCGAGCGCATTACCCGCGGTGCGGTCGCCCACGCGAAGAATGACCAGCCCTTCGCTGAGGAAACCCTATCCGTCTTCATTGCGGCCGCCGCGCGCACAGGCCGGCGGCCCGTCCTGCTTGTGGACAACCTCCAGATTGTCTTCGAACGCCTCAGCCAGGAGCAGCAGCACAGCCTGCGCGAAGTGCTCATGCGTCCCGGCTGTCCCATCCTCATCGGTGCCAGCCCTTCACCGCCGCCCACCACCAGCGACTACGGCGCCGCCTTCTATGACCACTTCAAAGTCCACTACCTCCGCCCGCTGGAGGAGCAGGAAATGCGCGAGCTGCTCCTTCATCTCGCTGCCGCTGCCGGGCGCGACGACGTGCGCCAGCGCGTGGTCCAGCATCCCGCGCGCTTCAAAGTGCTCCGCCAACTGACCGGCGGCAATCCCCGCACCACAGTCACTCTCTTCTTCCTGTATGCCGAGGACTTTGCCCCAAGCGTTTTCGGTGATCTGGAGGGCCTCCTTGATCGGGTCACGCCCCTCTACAAGGCCCGGCTTGAAGAACTCACCGACCAGCAGCAGGTCATCGTCAGTGCGGCTGCTGACCACTGGAATCCCGTCACGGCTGCAAAGCTAGCGAGACTGACCTCCCTCCCGGC
This sequence comes from Verrucomicrobiota bacterium, assembly GCA_003402705.1. Taxonomy (GTDB): domain Bacteria; phylum Verrucomicrobiota; class Verrucomicrobiia; order Verrucomicrobiales; family V1-33; genus V1-33. The sequence goes on from QQNF01000032.1 coordinate 15,631, forward strand.
CACCACCATCAGCGCCCAGCTCGACCGCCTTGAGAAAACCGGCGTCGTTGAGCGCGTGGAAGTCTTCCCCACCGACGAACGCCGCGCCGACTACGGCACTACGACGCAAGGCTACCAGATTGCTGAACGATTCTTCAACGTCTGGTTTCTCTTCCGCAACGCCTCGCGCCGCCAGCGACGCGAGATTGAGTTCCTCATCCGCTTTCTCGAAACCTTCTACGAGCCCTCCGATCGCACCCGAATCGCGCGGTCGCTGGTGAACGAGGAGAGTATTTCCCCCGACCGCAACCTCCTCAGTCAGGCACTCGCCGACAGCCTCGAAGACCCGGAGCTTAAGACTTGGTCTGAGACGCAGGCGCTTCAAGAGGCGCTCTTTGCGGCTCACGAGGACAACTGGGGGCTTTGCGCTGGTGGTCTCCGCCGGGCGTTGGGCGTCGCTGCCACCCGCATTTCGGATAATCCATTTGATGACTGGGTGAACGCGGCGGCGGTGCTGCTGGAGTTGAACTTCGGCGAGAAGCTGCTAAGCTTTCTCCGCGAAGAGCAGGCCGATGTGAAACTCATGCCATGGTATGAGGCAATTGCTGCGCACCATGCGGGCGACCGACGTTTTCTGCAGAACATTCCCGTCGAAGCGCGCGTTGCGGCGGAGAGGCTTTACGATGGGATCGACCGTCGCCGCACTGTGCTCCGGAACGCTTGTGCAAGGAATGAGATCCGCAGGTCGTGACGATTGAAACCGCCTTATAAGATTATGAGCATTCGACGCAGATTGTTTCTGATATTGAGTCTATGGTTTGCACGTGTCAGGGTTTCTGGGTCCAGATGGTGGAGCCGTCTTTGATGGTTTGGGAGATGTGGATGTCTTTGATGGTGGTGGGGGCGACGGAGAGGGGGTTTTTGTCGAGGATGACGAGGTCGGCGCGTTTGCCTTGTTCGAGGGAGCCTTTGGAGGATTCTTCGCCGTATTGTTCGGCGGCCCATGCGGTCATGGAGAGGAGGCCTTCGTATGGGGAGATGCGCTGATCTGGGCCGATGGGTTGGCCGGAGCGGGAGGTGCGGTTGACGGCGGAGTGGAGCATCATCATCTGGTCGAGCGGGGCGACGACGAAGTCGGTGTGGTTGGTGGGGCGGAGGCCGGCGTTGATGGCGTCGCGCATGGGGCTGATGTAGGCGGCTTGTTCGGGGCCGCGGTTGGTGATGTGGGCGTCGGCGAAGTAGAAGGTGTGGAGGGTGTAGAAGGAAGGGCGGACGCGGTACTGGACGAATTTAGGGATCTGGTCGCGGCGGATGAACTGGGTGTGGATGGTGGTGACGTTCCATGGTTTGGAGAAGTCTCCGGCGCGTGCGAGTTCGTAGGCGGAGAGGAAAGAGTCGATGGCGGCGTCGCCGTTGCAGTGGAGGATGAGGGGGACGTTGAGGTTGTAGACCTTTTTGACCATGTTGTTGACGAGCGGCTGGGGGAAGGCGGGTTCGCCGGACCAGTTCTGCTGGCCGCCGGGGCCGCCGGTGAGGTAGGGGGTGGAGAAGAAGGCGGTGCGGCCTTGAGGGGAGCCGTCGATGGTGATTTTGACGCCGCCGATTTTGAATTGGTTTTGGTAGGATCCCCATGTGGAGACGGGGAATTCGATGAGGACCTTGTCGAGGTCGGTGATGAAGGGGAAGGCGACGACGTCGATGATGCTGGAGCCGGCGGCGGCGGCGCGCTGCATGAGCTGGAGCTGGGGGAGGTGGGTGGCTCCTTCCTGGGCGGTGGTGATGCCGGCTTTGGCGTAGAGGAGTTGACCGGCGCGGGAGGCTTCGATTTCCTGGGCGGGGGAGAGTTTCTCGTTTTTCTCGAAGATGGGGAGGAAGGCGGTTTCCATGATGAGGCCCCATGGTTCGTCGGAGCCATCTTTGCGGACGATGATGCCGCCGTCTGGGGTTTTGGTGGCGGCGCTGATGCCGTAGAGGTTGAGGGCGAGGCTATTGAGCACGGTGCCGTGCATGGAGACGTGGTCGATGCGGACGGGGTGGTCTGGGAAGGCGGCGTCGAGGTCGCCGCGGTTGAGGAGGCGGCCGTCGGGCATGACGGAGTCGTCGTAGCCGTAGCCGGTGATGAGCTGGCCTTTGGGGATGGCGCGGTCGGAGGCGAACTGTTTGAGGGTGGCGATGATGGCGGGGACGTCTTTGGCTGGGCCGGAGGGTGGGGGGTAAAGCTGGCACTGATTGGCGACGGCGAGGGAGCTGATGTAGTGGCCGTGGCCGTCGATGAAGCCTGGGAGGAGGGTTTGGCCGGCGAGGTCGACGATGGTGGTTTCAGGGCCCTTGAGGTTGGCGGTGCCGGCGAGATTGCCGGTGTAGGAGATGAGGCCTTTGGTGACGGCGAGGGCTTCGACGGTGGCCGGGGTGGGTCCGGCCATGGTGAGGATGGTGCCGTGGTGGTAGATGGTGTCGGCGAACTGGGTGGCGGCTGGAGGGGTGGCGGGCGTGGCGGCGGAGGGGGGGGCGGCCGGTTTGCAGGAGGCGAGGAGGGCGCAGACGGGGAGGGCGAGGAGGACGCGGGAAGCGGTCATGGCGTTGGGCGGTTTGGGCGGAGCATGTGATGGGCGGGCGGATTTGTCAGCGGGAATTTTTCGGGTTTGGGGAGGCGGCGATGGGGTGGGAGGCGGGGAGGAAACTTGGGGATGGGGGCAGATTTCGGTTTTGACGGAGGGGAAACCGTTCATGAGGGGAGGTGCATGTCGAAATTCACCCACGCCCCGCGGGGCATCTGCTATCTGGTTGGCGCTGGTCCGGGCGATCTTGGGCTGGTGACGCTGCGTGCGAAGGAGTGCATCAGCCGGGCGGATGTGATTGCGTATGATTATCTGGTGAATAAGGAAGTGCTGCAGTGGGCGCGGCCGGAGGCGGAGATCCTGTATGTGGGGAAGCAGGCGGACCAGCACACGCTGCCGCAGGATAAGATCAATGAGCTGCTGGTGAGCAAAGTGAAGGCGGGGAAAGTGGTGACGCGGCTGAAGGGCGGGGATCCGTACGTGTTTGGGCGCGGGGGTGAGGAGGCGGAGGAATTGCGGGAGGCCGGGTGTGCGTTTGAGGTGGTTCCGGGGATTTCGAGTACGATTGCGGGGCCGGCGAGTGCGGGGATCCCGGTGACGCACCGGGATTTCTGTTCGCAGCTGACGATATTCACGGGTCATGAGGATCCGACGAAGGAGGAGAGTTCGCTGGATTTCCGGAAACTGGCGGAGGCGGACGGGACGAAGGTGATGCTGATGGGGGTGGGGCGGATGGCGATTCTGGCGGGGAAGCTGGTGGATCATGGGGCGGATGCGGAGACTCCTGTGGCGTTGATCCGGTGGGCGTCGACGGGGCGGCAGCAGACGCTGGTGGGGACCCTGGGGACGATTGCGTCGCGGATTGAGGAGACTGGTTTCAAGCCGCCGGCGGTGTGTGTGATTGGCGGGGTGGTGAATCTGCGGGACCGGTTGAACTGGTTTGAGCAGCGGCCGTTGTTCGGGCATCGGATTGTGGTGACGCGGACCCGGCAGCAGGCTGGGGAGCTGACGCGGGAGTTGCGGGAGCTGGGGGCGGATGCGTATGAGATTCCGACGATCCGGACTGAGCCGCCGAGTGATCGGATGGCGTTCGGGCGATTGGTGCAGGACGCGCACCGATACGAGTGGATTATTTTCACGAGTCCGAACGGGGTGCAGGCATTTTTCGAGATGTTCTACAAGCTGTACCGGGATGCGCGGGAGATTGGGGGGGCTCGATTGGTGGCGATTGGGCCGGGGACGGCGAAGAAGCTGGCGGAGTACCATCTGGCGGCGGATTTTGTGCCGGAGAAGGCGGTGGCGGAGACGCTGGTGGAGGAATTTGTGGAGTATGCGGGGAGTTTGGAGAACACGATGGTGTTGTGGGTGCGTGCGGAGGAGGTGAGGGATGTGGTGGCGGCGGCGCTGGCGAAGCAGGGGGCGATTGTGGATGAAGCGCTGGCGTACCGGACGGTGCCGGAGACGAGTGATCCGACGGGTGGCCAGGCGAGGTTCCGGGAGGAGGGAGCGGACGTGATTACCTTTGCGAGCGGGAGTGCGGTGGATAATTTCGTGAAGCTGGGGTTGCCGGTGGGCGAGGGGGTGAAGTTTGCGAGCATCGGGCCGGTGACGACGGCGGCGCTGCGGCGGCATGGGATGAAGGCGCACATTGAGGCGCGCCAGCATGACATTCCGGGGTTGATCGAGGCGATCCGGGAGCATTTCGGGCGATGAGCGTGGAGGGGCCGGGCGGGCTGGGACGGAGTGGCGCGGATGCGGGTCGGATCGGCGCTGGGGGAAAGAGTGTGCAGGAAACTTTTCCCTGCGGCGATGGCGGACGTAAGTCTTCAAGGCCGGGTTGCAATGCAGCGGCGGCGCTTTTATCGGTGCCGCGACTGAATCTTCAGCCTGTGGCCCGCGTCCTGCGATTCAGTAGATCACATTTGTTTCAACGATGAACAACTTCACTCCCAGAGCCCAGCAGGTCCTAGCCCTTGCCCGCAAGGAGGCGGACCGCTTCAATCACAACTATGTGGGGACTGAGCATCTTCTGCTCGGCCTCATCAAGCTGGGGCAGGGTGTTGCTGTCAACGTGCTGCAGAAGCTGGGGTTGGATCTTGAGACGGTACGGATGGAAGTGGAGAAGCAGGTGGGGAGCGGGCAGGAGCAGAAGATGGTGGGGAACATTCCGTACACGCCGCGGGTGAAGAAAGTGCTGGCGCTGGCGAGCAAGGAGGCGCGTGCGCTGAATCACAGTTATGTGGGGACGGAGCACATCCTGCTGGGATTGCTGCGTGAGGGTGAGGGTGTGGCGGCGCAGGTGCTGAAGAGCCTTGAGGTGGACATTGAGCGGACGCGGAACGAGATTCTGAAGGAACTGGATCCGAATTTCACGCCTCAGGAAGGCGAGACGGAAGACGAAGGATTCCAGGAATCCGGTGGTGCGCCTGAGCCGCGGAGCAAGAGTGGCGGGAAGGAAGGGAAGACGCCTGCGTTGAAGGCGTTTGGGCGAGATTTGACGGAGATTGCGTCGAAGGGGGAGATGGATCCGGTGATTGGGCGTGCGGATGAGATTGAGCGGGTGATTCAGATCCTGTGCCGCAGGACGAAGAACAATCCTGTGCTGATTGGTGAGGCTGGGGTGGGCAAGACGGCGATTGTGGAGGGACTGGCGCAGGAGATTGTGGTTGGGAACGTGCCTGAGATCCTGCGGGACAAGAAAGTGATCACGCTGGACCTTGCGCTGATGGTGGCGGGGACGAAGTACCGCGGTCAGTTTGAGGAGCGGATCAAGGCGGTGATGGATGAGATCCGGCGGAACAAGAACGTGATTCTGTTCATTGACGAACTGCACACGATTGTGGGTGCGGGGTCGGCGGAAGGGGCGATGGATGCGAGCAACATCATCAAGCCTGCGCTGAGCCGTGGGGAGTTGCAGTGTGTTGGGGCGACGACGCTGAACGAGTACCGCAAGTACATCGAGAAGGATGCGGCGCTGGAGCGTCGGTTTCAGACGGTGAAGGTGGAGGAACCGAGCGAGGACGACGCGATTCTGATTCTGATGGGGATCAAGCCGAAGTATGAGACCCACCACAAGGCGGTGTATACGGATGAGGCGATTGTGCAGTCGGTGAAGCTGTCGTCGCGTTATCTGACGGGACGGTTCCTGCCTGACAAGGCGATCGACATCATGGACGAGGCCGGGGCCCGGGCGCGGATTGGGGCGATGACGAGGCCGCCTGAGTTCAAGCAGATCGAGGCGGAGATCGAGCGGATCCGGAATGAGAAGGAAGGCGCGATCAAGGATCAGGATTTCGAGAAGGCTGCGGCGCTGCGCGACGGCGAGCGCAATGCGCGGAAGAATCTGGAGACCCTGATGGAGACCTGGAGGACGGGGAATGAGGAGAAGCGGGTGACGGTGGGGATTGAGGAGATCATGTCTGTGGTGAGCAAGTGGACTGGGGTGCCGCTGAACCGGATGGAGCAGAAGGAGACGCAGAAGCTGCTGAAGATGGATCAGGAGCTGAAGGGCAAGGTGATTGGTCAGGATCACGCGGTGGTGGCGATTTCGAAGGCGCTGCGGCGGAGCCGTGCGGATTTGAAGGATCCGCGGCGGCCGATCGGGTCGTTCCTGTTCCTCGGGCCGACGGGTGTCGGGAAGACGTTCCTTGCGCGGAACCTAGCGGAGTTCATGTTCGGGGATGGCGATGCGCTGATTCAGATCGACATGTCCGAGTACATGGAGAAGTTCACGGCGAGCCGGCTGATCGGGAGTCCTCCTGGGTATGTGGGTTATGAAGAGGGCGGACAGTTGAGTGAGGCGGTGCGTCGTCGGCCGTACAGTGTGGTGCTGTTTGATGAAGTGGAGAAGGCGCACCCTGACGTGATGCATCTGCTGCTGCAGATTCTGGAGGAGGGGACGATCACGGACAGTTTTGGTCGCAAGGTGGACTTCCGGAACACGATCATCATCCTGACATCGAATGTGGGAGCGGAGCTGATCAAGAAGCAGAACGTGATGGGCTTTGGTGCGATTGGCACTGGGGCGCACGACTATGATTCGATGAAGGAGAAGATCACGGAGCAGGCGAAGCGGCATTTCAAGCCAGAGTTCCTGAACCGACTGGATGATCTGATTGTGTTCCACATGCTGGAGAAAGTGGATCTGGTCCGGATTGTGGATCTGGAGATTGCGAAGGTGCTGAAGCGGGTGCGCGACAAGCACATTCATGTGGAGCTGGATGAGACGGCGAAGGAGTTTCTGATTGCGGAGGGTTATGATCCTCAGTACGGGGCGCGTCCGATGCGCCGGGCGGTGGAGCGTCATTTGGAGGATCCGTTTGCGGAGCATCTGCTGCGCGGGGATGTGAAGGAAGGCGACACGGTGAAGGTGACTCGGCGCGAGGGTGAGAAGGCGCTGAAGTTCAGCATTGAGGAGCAGGCACCGCCTGCGGAGGGGGAGACGGCGGCGGTGGAGGGCTGAGAGGGGAGCTGCTGGAAAGGCTTGCTGCGCCCGCGACTGCCGAGAGGTGGTGGCGGGCGCGGTGTTTTCGGGGGGGCGGGTTGATGGGGAGCGGGCACGCGCTTGCAAAGCGGTTGGGGGGCCGTCATGGCGGAGGGATGCTGACAACACTGGTGGCCCTTGGGGCGAAATCGTATCAGGTAGTGACGGGGCGAGGCCTGCTAGGGGAGTGCGGGGAGCGGGCGCGGGCGATGTTTCCGGGGTCGGGTCGGTGCGTGGTGATTACGGATGCGAATGTGGGGCCGCTGTATGCGGGGCGGGTGGTGGCGTCGCTGGCGGGTGCTGGGATTGAGGCGGAAGTGATCACGGTGCCGGCGGGGGAGCCGTCTAAGTCGTTTGGGATTTTGGAGACGGTGACGCGGGCGATGATTCGTGCGGGATTGGACCGGAAGGCGTTTGCGGTGGCGCTGGGAGGCGGGGTGATTGGAGATCTGGCGGGGTTTGCGGCGTCGGTGTTTTTCCGGGGGATACCGGTGGTGCAGATTCCGACGACGATTGTGTCGGTGGTGGACAGTTCGGTGGGAGGGAAGACGGGGATCAACACGGCGGAGGGGAAGAACCTGATCGGGACCTTTCATCAGCCGCGGCTGGTGCTGATTGATCCGGAGACGCTAGGGTCGCTGCCGGACCGGGAGTACCGTGAGGGATTTGCGGAAGTGATCAAGCATGCGGCGATCCGGGATGCGGCGATGCTGGACGAGCTGGAGGTCCTGGCGGGGGAGACCGGGCGGGACGGGCTGGAGGCGTTGATTGCGCGGAATGTGGCGATCAAGGCGGCGATTGTTAGTGAGGATGAGTTTGAGACGAAGGGATTACGGGCGTTATTGAATTTCGGGCACACGATCGGTCACGGGATTGAGGCGAGTGCGGGGTACGGGGAGATGCTGCACGGGGAAGCGATCAGTCTGGGGATTCGTGCGGCGCTGCGTTTGTCGGAGGAGTTTGCGGGATTGGATCCGGCGGTGACGCGGCGGCTGGTGCGGCTGCTGGGGATGTGGCGGTTGCCGTTAGTGCTGCCTGAGACGATCGGGACGGCGGTGGTGCTGGAGAAGATGGGTCGGGACAAGAAGTTCGACCATGGGCGGCTGAAGTTTGTGCTGTTGAGGGCGGCGGGGGATGCGTTTGTGAGTGGGGGGGTGACGGCGGCGGCGGCGGAGCGTGCGATTGAGGGGCTGAGGGAAGCGCCGGGGGAGTGAGAGTGTTAACGGTTAGGGGCTGTTGTCTAATCAGGGCTGGTTCTGTTTCCACCAATCGGGTGGGCGTTCCCATGGCTGGAGGGGAGATGGCGGGAGCCCGTGTTCGGCGGCATGGGGGTCGCGGAGGACTTCTTCGATGAGGAGTTGTTCCGGGGTGGGTGAGCGTGGGCGCTGACGGAGGGCGATGATGCAGGCACCGATGACGGAGAAGGTGAGGAGGAGGGAGAGGAGGAGCGTCCATGCGAGCCAGTTGCTGGTGGTGGCGGCGGAGGCTTCGAGGGGGCCGTGCCAGACGCGTCCGGGGGCGGAGGGGAGCGGCTGGCGGTCGGTTAGGAAAGCGGCGATGGCCTGGACGTGGCCTGGGAGGCTGGAGAGAAGGGCGTCCATGCGGAGGTGGTGGTGGTCAGGTTTCTGCGGAGCGGTCCTTGTCGAGGAGGAGGCGCATGGGGACCATCTGGGAATGGACGAAGCCGTTTTTCTGGAAGAAGCGCTGGGATTCCTTGCTGACGCGGTCGGTGAGGAGGGTGATGCGGCGGAAGTCTTTTTTGGCGGCGAATTCCTTGACGTAGTTGACGAGTCTGGAGCCGTAGCCGTGGCCGCGGTGTTCGGGGCTGACGATGACGTCTTCCATGAGGATGACGAAGCCGCCTTCTGCGGTGCTGATGGTGAAGAGGAGATTGACCATGCCGATGACCTTGTGGTCATTGCGGGCGACGAAGATGCGGCCGCGGTTGGGTTGTTCGAGGATGAGGCGGAGGCCGTGGCGTTGTTTGTCGGCGTCTGGGTGGAAGTCGGCTTCGATGGCCATCAGGGACATCACGAGGTCCGTCAGTTCGGAGAGGTCCTCCAGAGTGGCGGGTTCGATGCGGATGGGATCCGAGGAGGTTTCCATGGGCGGGCGCGAGCGGTGAGTGGATACGTGCCAGTGGCGGGAGGGGAGGGCAATGGGGAATCCGGCGGGGTGGGAGGCGGGAGGGAGCGCCCGCGGATGCGGGAGGAGCGAGCGCTTTGCAGGGAGTGGGCGGCTGGGATGGGATGGTTAATGACGATCAACCCCCCACTGAAATGAAACGACTTGCCTTCATGACCCTGTTAGGCGCGGCTGCTGCTGCGGGAACCCTTGTTGCGGATGATGCGACTGGCTGGCATTCCCTGTTTGACGGGAAGACCCTTGAGGGATGGAAGTCGAATGAGGAGGTGCCGGGGGTGTTCACGGTGGAGAACGGGGCGATCAAAGTGAAGGGTGGGCGGGCGCATTTGTTTTATGCGGGGAAGGTGCAGGACGCGAAGTTCCGGAATTTCGAGTTCAAGGCGAAGGTGATGACGAAGAAGAATGCGAACAGCGGGATTTATTTTCACACGGAGTTTCAGAAGGACGGGTGGCCTGCGAAGGGGTATGAGTGCCAGGTGAACAACTCGTTCGACAAGGATCCGCGGCGGACGGGGAGCCTGTATGCGGTGCAGGATTTCAAGGATGTGTTTGTGAAGGACGACGAGTGGTTTGACTATCACATCAAGGTGGTGGGCAAGCACATTACGGTGACGGTGAACGGGAAGGTGACGGCGGATTACACGGAGAAGGAAGGGGATCCGCGAGGGGACGGTGATCAGAAGAAGGGGCGCTGGGTGAGTGCGGGGACGTTTGCGTTTCAGGCGCATGATCCTGGTTGCGAGGCTCACTACAAGGACATTGCGGTGAAGCCGCTGGACTGAGGTTGGGAACTCCGATGAATTGAACGATGAAGACGCCTGCCTTTTTCCTGTTTCTGGCTAGTGTGAGAGTGCTGACGGGTGGTGAGCCGGTGCCATTGAGCAACGGCAAGGACCTGAGTGGCTGGACGGATGCGGCCGGGAAGGCACCGGGAGAGGGCTGGAAAGTGGAGGAAGGCGGCGTCATTCACCGGGCGGGGAAGGCCGGTGATCTGTTCACGGCGAAGGAGTACGGGGACTTCGACCTGAGTTTCAACTGGAAGATTGCGGCTGGGGGGAACAGCGGGGTGAAGTACCGGATGAAGGAGTACGCGGGGAAAGGGTTGCTGGGGCCGGAGTATCAGGTGCTGGATGACGAGAAGCATCCTGACGCGAAGGTGGGGCCGCAGCGGCAATCGGCGGCGCTGTATGATCTGGTGGCGGCGGATGCGGCGGCGAAGCGGCTGAAGCCGCCGGGGGAGTGGAACGAGTCGCGGATTGTGGTGCGCGGCGGATCGATCGAGCACTGGCTGAACGGTGCGAAAGTGGTGTCGATGACGGTGGGATCGGATGAGTGGAAGGCGGTGCACGCGAAGAGCAAGTTCAAGGGGGTGCCTGATTTTGCGGTGAACGCGAAGGGGCGGATCATGCTGCAGGACCACGGGGATGAGGTGTGGTTCCGGGGGCTGATGATCCGGGAGTTGTGAGGGAGTTGAGAGGGGATTGAGAGGGCTTGAGGCGTTGCCCTTTGGAGGAATTCAGGGGCTTGCGAGGACGCGGAGGGCGAGTTTGACGGCGAAGGGGATGGTGAGGAGACTGACGAGGGTGGTGACGACGATGACGCGCATGGCGGTGGCTTCGTTGCCGCCGTAGCGTCGGGCGAGGATCATGGGGAAGACGGCGGCGGGCATGGCGGACTGGACGGCGATGACGTGGCGGAAGTCCTGGGAGGCCCACGGGAGGAGAAGCATGCCGCCTAGCATGGTGAGGGGGAGGATGGCGAGGCGCATGACGATGCCGCCGATGGCGGCGCGGGAGTCGCTGAGCCAGCCTTTGCGGCCGACGAGGTCGCCGAGGGTGGCGCCGACGAGGAGGAGGCCGAGGGGGACGGCGCAGTCGCCGAGGAGGCGGGAGGCGCGCTGGATGGTTTGGATGGCCCATGCGGCGGGAGCGCCGGGTGCGAGGAGAGGGAGCCAGTCGATGAGATTGAGGAGGAGGCCTGCGATGATGGAGCCGACGACTGGGTTGAGCATTTTGCGGAAGGCACCGTGGGCGGAGGGCTGCATGAGCCAGACGCCAGCGGTCCAGAGGACGAGTTCGACGCCGAGACTGTAGACGAAGAGGACGCCCATCCAGTTGCCGCCTGGGAAGAGGACGGACATGACGGGGATGGGGAGGTAGCCGTAGTTCTGGATGGAGCAGGCGAGGGCGAAGGTGCGGCGGGTGGCGGGTTCGCGGAGACGGAAGATGGGGGCTGCGGCGTAGGCGAGGAGCCCGCCGAGGAGCATGAAGAGGACGCCGCAGACGAAGGGGATCCAGACATTTTCGGGGCGGCGGAGGGCGGTATTGCCGACGACGTTCTGGAGGATGAAGCAGGGGTAGGTGACGTTGACGGCGAGGCCGATCATGGAGGTGTCGCCTGCGGGAGTGAGGACGCCGAGGCGGCGGAGGGCGGCCCCGGTTCCCATGAGGAGGAAGACGGGGAGGGCTGCGGTGAGCAGGAGGAAGGTGGAGACTTCGGTCGGCATGAAGTGTCAGGGAGGCGCGGTGGGGCGGAAGAGGTCGGGCCATTGGGTGCGCCATGCGGCGGGGAGGCGGAGCGGTTTGGCTTTGGGCATTTCGACGAGTGCGAGGGCCTGACGGCAGGTGACGAGGAGGGCGTTGTCGGCGGGTCTGGTGATTTCGAAGCGGCACCAGAAGCGGGCGCGTTCGAGGGAATCGAGCCAGCCGCGGATGGAGAGGAGATCGCCGAGGAGGGCTGGGCGGCGGTAGTCGATTTCGGTGCGGACGACGACGGCGAAGTGTTGGGAGGCCATCATGGAGCGGAGGTCCATGCCGAGGGAGGCGGCGAGCCTTGTGCGGCAGGTTTCGATGAAGCGGAGGTAGGCGATGTTGTGGACGACGGCACCGGCGTCGGTGTCGAAGAACATGACTTCCTCTGAGGTTTCGAGAGAGGGGGCGGGGGTCATGGAGAGGCGGCGGGTGCTAGGCGGCGTCGTGAGAGGACGATGATGGCGGCGAGGCCGAGGGCACCGGCTGCTGCGGAGAAGAGATTGCCGAAGCGGGCGAAGGGGGTGGGTGGGCCGGAGGTTGGGGCGATGGAGGTGTCGAGGACGCCGTTGGTGAATGGGGGGAGAGCGGAGATGCGGCCGTTGGTGTCGATGGTGCAGGTGATGCCGGTGTTGGCGCTGCGGATCATGGGGCGGCGGAGTTCGAGACAGCGCCAGCGGGCGTTGATGGCGTGGATCGGGGCGGCGGGGCTTTGGTGGAACCAGTTGTCGTTGGTGACGTTGACGATGAGTTGCGGTTCGGGGCGGACGAAGCGGCGGACGTGGGAACCGACGGAGTCTTCGAAGCAGACGAGCGGGATGATGGCGGGGATGGGGCCGCTGGCGGGGAACGGGGCGATAACGGTGCCCCTTACGAAGTCGCGCGGGATGAGGTTGCCTATCATGTTCTCGAGGAACGGCAGCTGGCGGCGGAAAGGGATGAATTCGCCGAAGGGGACGAGCTGGACCTTGGCGTGGAGGAGAAATTGTGAGGAATCGCCTTGGAGGAGGGCGACGCAGTTGCGAGGGTTCCAGTCGCCGGGGGCGGCGCCCTCGATGGAGTCGGCGTCGCAGCCGGTGATGAGTGTGGAGCCGGAGGCGAGGAGGGAGTCGAACGCCTTAATGTTGACGGCGTCGTGGAACCGGCCGGGGAGTGCGGATTCGGGCCAGACGATGAGGTCCGGGGAGGAGGCGTTGATGGCGGCGAAGCTGGAGGCGATGAGGTCGTCGTAGCGCTGCTGCTGGAAGGAGTCGTCGCCGAACATTTTGTCCTGCATGCTGACATTGGGCTGGAGGAGGGCGACGCGGAGGGGAGGGAGGGAATTGTCAGGATGGTGAGGGAAGGCGAGCGGGAGGAAGGCGGTGGCGGTCAGGGTGAGGGCGGCGAGGAGTTGAGGGCGGGGACGGGAGAGAGGGACGAGGAGGGATTGGAAGGCGACGGGGAAGAAGGCGGTGCCGGTGACGCCGATGAGCGGGGCCCAGTCGCGGAGGCCAGGGATGGAGCCGAGGGGGACGGCGATGCCGTTCCAGGGGAAGCCGCTGAGGAGCGAGCTGCGGAGCCATTCGAGGCCGCACCAGAGGCCGGCGACGGCGAGGGCGGAGGTGATGGAGGCGCGTGTGGATTGGGGGCGGATGAGTGCGGCGCAACCGGCCCATACGGCTGGGTAGAGGGCTAGATAGGCGCAGAGGGCGAGCATGCCTGGGACGGTGACGTGGCCGAGCCACCAGAGGGAGGCGAGGAAGAAGACTGCGCCGAAGGACCAGCCCATGCGGAAGCCTGACCACCATGAGCGGCGGCGGGACGGGAGGGCGCGGGCTGACTGGAGGGCGAGGAGGAGGGGGATGAGTCCGATGAAGGAGGCGAGGGCGGCGGGCGAGAATGTGAGGGAGGGCAGCAGGAACGGGACTGCGGCGAGGAGCCCGCCGAGGGCGGGGAGGAGCCTGGTAGCCGCGTTTCGGGGGTGCGAGGTCGCGCCCTCCTCGCGCCTTGGACTCGGAGAAGATTCCTTGTTCATAAGACACTAACGGTAAGGCGGGCTGTCTCAGGCCGCACGGTGGGGTTAGGCTTCGAGGCGGCGGGCGATGTCGGCTTTTACTTCGGTCCAGAGCCTGTCGATGGAGGCGCGGACATCGGTGCGGATGGCGGGGATGTCGCTGATGGGGAGGGATTCGCCTGGGGCGGGTTTGCGGCTGGCGAAGAAGTAGAATTTGACCTTGGGTTCGGTGCCGGAGGGGCGGACGGCGAAGCGGCGGCCGTCGGCGAGTTCGGTGATGAGCATGTTTTCGCGCGGGATGAGGTCGCCTTCTTCGTCGAAGACATCCTGCTGACCGAAGTGGGTCATGCGTGTGACGGCGGTGCCGTCGAGGAAGGTGGGAGGGGAAGCGGCGTAGCTTTCGACGAGGCGGCGGATTTTCTGAGCGCCGTCAGCGCCTGGGAATTCGGGGCTTTCGGTGTGTTCGACGAAGACGCCGAAGTTGGAGAAGACTTCTTCGAGGAGGTCAGGGATGGTGAGGTTGCGGGAGGCGGCGTAGGCGGCGAGTTCTGCGAACATGACGACTGCGCCGTTGCCGTCCTTGTCGCGGATCCAGTCTGCGCCGAGGTAGCCGTAGCTTTCTTCGCCGCCGAAGACGAAGAAGCGGCTGTGGGCGAGACGGGCGTCGCGGCTTTCGGAGTCGGTTAGCGAGCGGTAGCGGGCGCGGATGTCTGTGGGGAGGGCATTTTCGTATTTGCCGAGTTTGCCGCCGATGAATTTGAAGCCTGTGAGGGTATTGACGCAGAGGACGCCGAAGGAGTGGGCGATGGTGTCCTGGAGCTGGGTGGTGACGAAGGTTTTGACGACGACGGCGTGGTCCTTGTTAGATTCGGTGAGGATGCCGAGGTCGAAGAAGGTTTTGAGGCGGTACCATGCCATGAGGGAACCGATCTGATTGCCTGTGATGAGCTGCATGCGGCCGGAGCGGTCGCGGACGGCGACGCCCATGCGGTCGCAGTCTGGGTCGGTGCCGATGACGATGTCGGCGTGTTCCTGTTCAGCGAGGTCGAGGGCCATCTGGAGGGCCGAGGCGTTTTCCGGGTTGGGGGAGACGACGGTGGGGAAGCGGCCGTCTGGGATGTCCTGAGCTGGGACGGTGAGGAAGTTGAAGCCGAGGGAGCTGAGGACGGTGGGGACGAAGACCCCGCCGGTGCCGTGGATGGCGGTGTAGATGATTTTGAGGCCCTTGGCTTTTTCGAGGAGGCTGGGCTGGAGCATGACGCCCTTGAGGCGGGCGAGGTAGGCGTCGTCGATTTCGGAGCCGAACGTGCGGAGTTGGCCGCGCTGTTCTGGTGGGAGTGGGGTGTACTGGTCGGATTCGACGGCATTGACCTCGTCGAGGATGCCTGTGGCGACTGGTTCGAGGATGGGGTCGCCGTCTTTGAAGTAGGCTTTGTAGCCGTTGTCGTGGGCAGGGTTGTGGCTGGCGGTGAGCATGACGCCGCCGGTGGCGTTGACGTGGCGGACGGCGAAGGAGAGTTCCGGGGTGGGACGGTGTGAGGAGAAGAGCCAGACATCGACGCCGCTTTCGGTCATGATTTTGGCGGAGAATTCAGCGAATTCGCGGGCGAAGTGGCGGGTGTCGTGGCTGAAGACGATGGAGGGACGGCCGGGGAGCTCTTCGCGTTTCCAGTAATCGGTGAGGAACTTGGCGAAGCCGCGGTTGGCGCGGGTGAGGTTGAAGAAGTTGAGGGCGTTGGTGCCGACGCAGGGGAATTGGGGGCGGTTGTCCGGGGCGGCGTTGCCGCGTTCGGCGGAGGTGATGATTTTGCCGATGGTGCGGCCGCGGAGGCCGCTGGTGCCGAAGGCGAGTTTTTTGAAGAAGCGGTCGTTGAGTTCGGTCCACTGGGCGGTGGAGACGAGTTCTGCGATGGAGCTGTGGACGACTGGATCGGAGCTGCCGGCGGAGAGTTCGAGGAGGTTGGCGGCGCTGGAATCGAGGAGGAGACCTGAGGAGCGAGCGGTGGCGACAGCGGATTTAAGTTCTTCAAGTTGCATGATGGAGCGGGATCACGGAATGGGTGGGAATCTGGGGATGATTGTGCGCGAGGCAACCCCGGAAGCCTGTCGATCCGATGCTGGAGAAATCATCAGTTGCGCTGTTACTGGGTGCTGTTGCCCGGCGGGCCGCCCATGGACTGCCGGATGGGGAGACGAATGCGTTGAGGGTGGTGCATGGGGAGGCGGATGGGTTGGCGGGGGTGGCGGTGGATTCGTTTGACGGGCACTGGCTGGTGCAGACGCGGGATCAGCCGTGGCCGAAGTGGCTGGAGGGGACGCGGGCGGAGGCGGGATGGCGGTCGTTGTCGTGGAAGCGGCTGGATCAGCATGACAAGCAGAGCCCGGTGCCGATGGCGGGGGACGTGCCGGACGGGGTATTTCGGGTTAGGGAGCTGGGATTGGAGTATGAGATTGATTTCGGGGCTGGGTACAGCCAGGGGTTATTCATTGATCAGCGCGTGCAGAAGGCGCGGTTGCTGGAGCGGATGGAGCCGGGGCAGCGGTTTCTGAATCTGTTTGCGTACACGTGTGCGTTCAGCGTGCTGGCGGCGAGTCGCGGGGTGGTGACGACGAGTGTGGATTTGTCGCGGCCGTTTCTGGAGTGGGGGAAGCGGAATTTCGGGTTGAACGGGATGGATGCGGGGGCGCATTTTTTCTGTCGCGGGGATGCGGGGGAATGGCTGCCGCGGTTTGCGGCGAAGGGGCGGAGCTGGCATGGGATCGTGCTGGATCCGCCGACGTTTTCGCGGAATGCGGATGGCGGGGTGTGGCGGGTGGAGCGGGATTTGCCGGGGATGGTGGCGGCGTGTCTGCGGGTGCTGGAGCCGGGTGGGTGGCTGATGGTGTCGACGAATCACCATGCGCTGACGCCGGGGCAGTTCCGGAGCCTTGTGACGCGTGGGAGTGCGGTGGCGGGGCGACCGGTGCTGACGTGGGAGGCGGGGTCGCTGCCGCCGGATTTTCCGGGGATTCCCTATCTGAAAGTGGCGACGCTGACGGCTTGATGGGGAGGACAAGGCGATTGCGGGGGAGCGGGTGCGGGTGAAGGGGCGTGAGGAATTCCGGCTTTCGTGTGGCGGCAAATGCGTGCAGGAGAGAGGATGCTTACTGATTGTTTCCGCTGGTCCGTTCGATGGGTGATTGCTGGACTGCTTGCCTTGCTAGGGGTGAGTGGTGCTGCTGACGAGAAGACGGTGCAGCCAGCGCCGGAGGAGATGGCGAAGGCGGCGGGGGTGAAGCTGCCGGGCTTGCCGTGGCATGTGGTGAATCTGTGGTGGGACTTTGAGAAGCCGGTGGAGCACTTCACCTCATTGGAGATGGAGGTGACGATTGACCGGGATGTGCCGGCGACGTGCAATCTTTACATTTCGCCGTGCGGGATTGCGAAGATCAACGGGCTGCAGTTTTACGGGGGGATTCAGACGAATATCAACGGGTGGGCGAGCAAGGAGAGCCGGGAGCGGGTGTTTTCGGGTAAAGGGGCGATTTTCTCGAGGTGGTCGGCGGACAAGAAGACGCCGATCGGGCTTGATAATGTGCGCACGAGTGCGGGGGATTGTCTGGTGGAGAGTGCGGGTTACGAGGGGGAGTTTGCGAGTGTGCGGCGGCCGTATGCGTGGAGTAAGGGGACGTATCGTTATCTGATCGAGAAGGGCGATACGGAGACGGTGGATGGGAAGGAGAGCACGTGGTTTCACTGTCGGGTGAAGAACGAGGCGGGCGAGGTGCATGAGGTGGGCAGCCTGCGGTTTGAGGGACGTGATTTCACGTTCTGGGAGCGGCACAGTGCGTTTGTGGAGGTTTACAGCACGGCGAAGATTCCGAGGTCGGGGATTCCTGCGGTGAAGGTTTCGTTCGGGCGGCCGAAGATCAACGGGGAGCTAGTTCCGCTGAAGCAGGTCAATGCTTACTATCCTGATCCGGCGAAGGGCGCGCCGGGGTCGCCTGATTGTGCGAATGTGACGGCGGACGGCGAGCGGTGCGTGGTGGAGGTCGGGCCGATTTTCAAACGGGAGGAAGCGAGGCGGCGTCATCCGGTGGAGTTGAAGAAGGAGTCTTGAGGGTGGGTGGCAGTTGGTGGGCGAAATGGGCGAAATGGGGTGGGGTGGAGGGACGTAGGAGTGGGGAGATGCATCTGATACACAACACTGTTGTTGCCTGCCTGAGTCTGACTGTGGCCCTGACTGCGGAGGCACCGGTTGAGGAGGGGTTTGAGGCGTTATTTGACGGGAAGAGCCTGAAGGGATGGCATGTGAGTGCGAAGTCCGGGCATTCGGGGACGAGCAAGAATCAGAGTGGCGGTCGGTGGGTGGTGGAGGACGGGGCGATTACGGGGAGTCAGGATGTGCCTGGGAATGGCGGGTTGATTGTGAGTGACGGGGAGTATGGGGATTTCGAGGTGGCGCTGGAGATGAACAATGATTTCGGGCCTGACAGCGGGTTGTTTCTGAGGAGTACGGAGGATGGGAAGGCGTGGCAGGCGATGATTGACTATCATGCGGGCGGGAATCTGATGGGGATTTACGGTGAGGGGCTGGGTGGGAATCCGCATGTGAGGAACTACAATTTCACGGATAAGGTGACGGAGATTGAGGCGAAGAAGACGGGTGAGCCGCCGGTGGCATTGCCGGTTCTGCCGGCTGCCTGGCCGCATTTCTGGCGTGCGGGGCAGTGGAATGAATTGCGGGCGAGGATTGAGGGGAATCCGCCGCACATCACGACATGGATCAACGGGGTGAAGATCATGGAGTGGCAGGAGAAGGAAGTGAGGCATCCTGACAAGGGGGCGATTGCGCTGCAGGTGCATGGGGGCGGGGATTTCACGAAGCAGTTTGTGCGGTACCGGAATATTCGGGTGAAGCGACTTGGGGTGGCGAAGTGAAGGCGGTGGCGGTTGATTACGGGGAGGCCCGGATGGGGCTGGCGGGGACCGATGCTCTGGGGATGCTGGCGCATCCTGTGGAGACGGTGGCTGGGCGTCCGTGGCCGGAGGCGGCGCGGCGGATTGCGGCGGTGGTGGGGGAGCGAGGGGCGGAGGTGGTGGTGATGGGGTTACCGGTGCGGATGGATGGGACGGAGGGGACGGCGGCGGAGAAGGTGCGGCGGTTTGCTGAGGAGCTGGTGCGGCACCTTGGGGCGGGGGTGCGGATTGAGTACCAGGATGAGTACGGGAGCACGCTGGAGGCGGCGGCGGATCTGCGGGCTTCGGGGCGGAAGGCGCGGCGGCAGCGGCCGGTGATTGATCAGGCGGCGGCGGTGGTGATTTTGAGGGACTGGCTGGAGGCGAGGCGGGTTCGGGAGGGATTGGATTGAGGGGTGACGATGGGTGTGATTCCCTGTGGATTCCGGGAGCGGCCCCTGATACGGCTGCGGCGGCGGGCGGTGCTTCGGTGCGGCTGCTGAATCATTTTTCTTCTGAACCTGCTCATGGAACTTCTGCATCAAGCCCTGCATTTCATCACCCATCTTCAGGAATCCATTGCGGCCTTGACGCAGCAGTATGGCAATCTGGTGTACGGCATTCTGTTTCTGATTATTTTCTGCGAGACGGGCCTTGTGCTGATGCCGTTTCTGCCGGGGGATTCGCTGCTGTTCATTGCGGGGGCGCTGTGTGCGCCGGCTGGGGGCGGGCATCTGAAGCTTGGGCTGATCTGTGTGCTGCTGCCGCTGGCGGCGGTGATCGGGGACAGCCTGAATTACTGGGTGGGGAGGTATCTTGGGCCGCGGGTGTTTTCGCGGCCGAAGTCATTGTTATTCAATGCGGACGTGCTGCACCGGACGCAGGCGTTTTATGACCGGCACGGGAAGAAGACGGTGATTCTGGCGCGATTCATTCCGTTGGTTAGGACGTTTGCACCGTTTGTGGCGGGGGTGGGGCGGATGAATTATCCGACGTTTCTGGTGTTCGGGATTGTGGGGGCGTTTTTCTGGGTGGTGGTGTGTGCGGGGGCGGGGTATATTTTCGGGGATTTTCCGATCGTGAAGAAGCACTTTGAGTTGATCATCCTCGGGGTGATCGGGGTGAGCCTGCTGCCGCCGGTGATTGCGTGGATCAATGCGCGGAAGGAGGCGAAGGCGGCGCTGGAGCGGGCGGACAAGGAAGAGCCGGGGAAGTGAGGGCCTGTTAGGAATCCGGGTTGGGAATTCTGGTTAGAAGAGATCGAGTTCGACCTGATTGGAGACTGGGCCGTCGATGTCGCTGGCGTCGGCGGATTTGCGGGGGCGGGATTTGCGCGGGGAGTCGGCGGCGTCTGAGGTGGCGTCGCCTTTGGGGGCGGTGGCTTCGAGTTTTGTGAGGATTTCGCGGGCGCGGTCGATGATGGGCTGGGGGAGGCCGGCGAGGCGAGCGACCTGGATGCCGTAGCTTTTGTCGGCTGCGCCGGGGAGGATTTTGCGGAGGAAGATGATGCGGTCGTTCCATTCGCGGACGGCGACGTTGGCGTTGCGGACGGAGGGGCGGCGGTCGCTGAGGGCGGTGAGTTCGTGGTAATGGGTGGCGAAGATGGTGCGGCACTGGATGGAGTCGCAGAGGTGTTCAGCGACGCTCCATGCGATGGCGAGGCCGTCGAAGGTGGCGGTGCCGCGGCCGATTTCGTCGAGGATGACGAGACTGCGAGCGGAGGCGTTGTTGAGGATGGCGGCGGTTTCGTTCATTTCGACCATGAAGGTGGATTGGCCGCGGGAGAGGTCGTCGCTGGCGCCGACGCGGGTGAAGATGCGGTCGACGAGGCCGATTTCTGCGTGGGCGGCGGGGATGAAGCTGCCGGTCTGGGCCATGAGGGTGAGGAGGGCGACCTGGCGGATGTAGGTGGATTTTCCGGCCATGTTAGGTCCGGTGAGGATGACGAGGCGGTTTTCGACGGGTTCGAGGAGGACGTCGTTGGGGACGAATTTTTCTTCGGTGAGGTTCTGGTCGAGGACTGGGTGGCGGCCGTCTTTGATGGAGAGGGAGAGCGAGTTGTTGAGGACGGGGCGGCAGTAGTTGAAGAGACGAGCGGTTTCGGCGAGACCGCCGAGGACATCGATGGAGGCGAGGGCGTCGGCGGCGTCCTGGATGGCGGCCATGGAGGCGAGGACGCGGGAGCGGAGGGATTGGAATTCCTCGTATTCGAGACGTTTGGCGCGTTCGTCGGCGCCGAGGATGCGGTCCTCCATCTGTTTGAGTTCCGGGGTGATGTAGCGTTCGCCGTTGGCGGTGGTTTGTTTGCGGGTGTAGTCGTCGGGGACTTTGGCGAGGTTGGATTTGGTGATTTCGATGAAGTAGCCGAAGACGGCGTTGAATTTGACTTTGAGACTGGTGATGCCGGTGCGTTCGATTTCGCGGGTCTGGAGGTCGGCGATCCATTGTTTGCCTTCGGAGCTGGCGCGGCGGAGGATGTCGAGTTCGGGGTGCCATGTATCGCGGAGCATGCCGCCGTCTTTGGTGGTGGCTGGTGGTTCGTCGACGATGGCGCTGGAGATGAGAGAGGTGACCTCGGTGAAGTCGGCGAGGGCTGGCCTGAGGGAATTTGTCAGGGTGAGGTCGGGGCCGAGGGTGTCGAGGTGGGCGCGGACGTCGGGGATCTGGGCGAGGGATTGGCCGAGGACCTGCATGTCGCGGGCGTTGCCGGACTGGTTGAGACGTGTTAGGGTGCGTTCGATGTCGCGGATGGCGCGGAGGGATTCGCGGGTTTTGGAGAGGAGGAACGGGTGGCTGATGAAGGCGGCGATGACGTCCTGTCTGGCGATGAGCGGTTCGGGGTCGCGGAGCGGGTGGAGGATCCAGTCGCGGAGCTTGCGAGCGCCCATGGGGGTGCAGGTGCGGTCGAGGGCGGCGAGGAGCGAGTGTTCGTGGCCGTTGCGGTGGGAGACGAGGTCGAGGTTGGCGCGGCTGGCGGCGTCGATGATGACGGTGTGGTCGCTGGTGGCGCGCTGGAGACGGCGGAGGTGGGAGATGTTGCGGCGGAGGACGTCGCGGAGGTAGTGGAGGATGGCACCAGCGGCGCAGGTGGCGGCGGTTAGGTCGGCGAGGCCGAAGCCGTCGAGGGATTGGACCTTAAAGTGGTCGAGGAGGAGGTGGCGAGCCTGGTCGAGGAGGAAAGGCCACGGTTCGAGGGCGGTGGCTCCGTGGAGGGCGGCGAATTCGCCGGTTTGGTCGTCGCTGTGGAGGAGTTCGGCGGGCTGGAGGCGGCTGAGTTCGTCGAGGAGTTCGTCGAGGGAGGAGAATTCGGCGGCGCGGAATTCGCCGGTGGTGTGGTCGGCGAAGGCGAGGCCGAGGGATTTGGGGCTGGAGCGGAAGACGGCGGCGAGGTAGTTGTTGCGCCGGCTTTCGAGCATGTTGAGGTCGATGACGGAGCCTGCGGAGATGATCTGGGAGATTTCGCGTTCGACGAGTTTACCGGGGACGGCTTCTGCGGTTTGTTCGGCGATGGCGACGCGGCGGCCGCTTTTGACGAGTCTGGCGATATAGCCTTCGGCGGCGTGGAAGGGGACCCCGCACATGGGGATGTCGTTGCGTTTGGTGAGGGCGAGGTTGAGGATGGCGGAGGCGGATTTGGCGTCTTCGAAGAACATTTCGTAGAAGTCGCCGAGCCGGTAGAAGAGGATGACGTCGGGAGGCAGGGACCGCCGGATGGCGTGGTACTGCTTCATCATGGGGGTCTGGCCGGCGTCTGACATGAGAAATTGGAAATTGGAAATAGTGAATAGTAAAGTGGTGAATGGCTGGTAGCGAGGGGCGAGGGGTGATTTTAACTCGATTGCGAAAAGCGGGGACGGTGTTCAGGGAATGGGGTGATGATTTTGAAGACGTGGGTTCCTGCGGTGGTGGTCGTGGCCGGGGTGGCTGCGGCCATTTGGCATGTGTGGGAGCGGGAGGTGGTGCCGGCGATGCTGGCGAGTGCGAATGAGGAATTGCTGGCGGATTTGCGCGGGGCGGTGGAGGAGCGGGCGGCGGCGGTGCGCGGGGGGAAGGAAGTGGCGGCGGAGGGGGATCCTGGAGGGGTGATGGAGGTTGAGCCTGCGGTGGGGGATCAGGATCGGTTTGTGCTGCAGATGACGCGGCGGAAGGGGGTGGATGGGGAGGTGGTGCCGGATGGGTTTCTGGCGGGTCGGTCGGCGGTGGCGCGGGGGAATCGGTTTGTCGATGCGTGGGGGCAGCCGTTGCGGCATGAGCTGGTGGAGGGGCGGTACCGGGTGACGAGTGCGGGGGCGGACGGGAAGTTCAGCACGGGGGATGATCAGACGAGCGACGGGGCGCGGTCGCGTTTTGAGGAGCCGGTGAAGGGCGGGAAGAAGAAGAGTGCGGAGAAGGAGAAGGTTGTGGAGAAAGTGGTGGAGAAGGCGGCCGTGCCGGGAGCGGGGAGTGGGTCCTGACAATTTGAACGGAGCGAACCATGCAGCAGTATCATGATCTTCTGAGGCACGTGCTGGGGCACGGCAAGCGGCGCAGTGACCGGACGGGGACGGGGACGATTTCGGCGTTCGGGGCGCAGGCGCGGTTCGACTTGAGGGCTGGGTTTCCGCTAGTGACGACGAAGAAGGTGCATGTGAAGTCGGTGATTCATGAACTGCTGTGGTTCATTGCCGGGGATACGAACGTGCGGTATCTGAAGGAGAATGGGGTTAGGATCTGGGATGAGTGGGCGGATGGGGACGGGGAGCTGGGGCCGGTGTACGGGAAGCAGTGGCGGCGGTGGGAAGGGGTGGATGGGAGTGTGATTGACCAGTTGGGCGGGGTGGTGCGGGACATCCGGACGCGGCCGGACAGCAGGAGGCTGATCGTGAGTGCGTGGAATCCTGTGGATGTGCCGCGGATGGCGCTGCCGCCGTGTCATTCGCTGTTTCAGTTTTATGTGGATACGGAGGAGGGGACGCTGAGCTGCCAGCTTTACCAGAGGAGTGCGGATTTGTTTCTGGGGGTGCCGTTCAACATTGCTAGTTATGCGCTGCTGACGATGATGGTGGCGCAGGTGACGGGTCTGAAGCCGGGAGAGTTTGTGCATACCTTTGGTGATCTGCACATTTACATGAATCATCTGGAGCAGGTGGAGGAACAGCTCAGCCGCGAGCCGCGGGCGCTGCCGGTGATGAAGCTGAATCCGGAGCGGCGGGAACTGGAGGAGTTCCGCTATGAGGATTTTGTGCTGGAGGGTTATGATCCGTGGCCGGCGATCAAGGGGGTGGTGTCGGTATGAAGGCGCGGTGGCATGCGATAGCGGCGATGGCGGCGAACCGGGTGATCGGGCGGGACGGGGTGATGCCGTGGCATTTGCCGGACGACCTGAAGTTCTTCAAGCGGACGACGCTGGGATGTCCGGTGGTGATGGGGCGGAAGACGTGGGAGTCGCTAGGGAGACCGCTGCCGGGCCGGCGGAACATTGTGCTGAGTCGCGTGCTGGGGGACGTGGTGGGTGCGGAGGTGGTCGGGTCGGTGGAAGCGCTGGATGGGATGGGGCTTGAGGGCGATGTGTTCGTGATCGGGGGAGCGGAGGTTTACGGGTTGCTGCTGGAGCGGTGTGAATCGGTGTATCTGACGGTGCTGGCGGGGCCTGCGGAGGGCGATGCGTTCATGCCGGTGTTTGAGGAGGCGTTTCCGGTGATGGAGGTGAACGAGGTGCAGGCGGGGGTTGCGGAGTGGCGGCGGTACAGGAGGGGGTGAGGGGGTTGGGAATTAATGAAGTAAGGATTTTGAATTTGCGGCTTGCCGGCGGCGGGTGGTTGTGATAACTGTTAACAAAGCGATGCTAATTCTTGCCCCCCCCCCTCTACTCCCGAGGCATTTGTGCCGGTCTGGTGGCTGCTTTGATGGCGACTGTGCCGGTGATTGCTGAGGTTCCTGGCCCTGTGAAGGTTAAGATTCCTTTTGCTGCCACGGTGATCAAAGCAGGTGACCGGTATCTGATTCAGGTTCCGGCGCGGCCGGGGCAGATTTACTGCCTTGAGGTTCCGGATGGGTCGGGTGGGATTACGTTTGCGGGTGTTCCGGGGTCTGCGGTTTACGCGCAGAGCGATACAGTTGGGTGGCCGCTGGAGTTGACTGGCACGGTGGTGGGGGCGAAAGAAGATGGGAATTCGGCGGGGGCGTCGGCTGGGGCTTCGCCACCGGCGGCGGGAGGCACGGTGCTGCTGCCGCTGACAATCGAGGTGTCGGAGTCACTGGGGACGCACGTGCGGTTGCTGGTGGGCGGCGCGAGTCCGTGGGTGGCGGTCGCGGAGGTGGCATTTCCGCGGGTGACGTTCGAGGGGTTTGCGGATCTTCCGACGGCGACGGGTGTGCGCTGCACGGCCCTTTCGACTCGGGTGGTGACGGCACCGATCGGGGCGACGGAGCCGGGCAAGGCCGCGCTGACGTTGGAGCAGCAGCAGGAGTTTGATGCGATTCTCGCAGGGTTGCCGCAACTGATTGCGGCTGCGACGCTGCCGCCGGGAGCGACTCCGGCGCTGGGAACTGGGGGCACGTCTCCGCTTGCGGCGTCGCGCTATTTCCGGGTGGCGATGTACGTGGTCGACAGCAACGGAAACGGGTTTGCCGATGCGGATGAACTGGCGGGCGGGATGAAGCCATTCGCGAGGCCGGGCGAGCCTGGGTATGTGAACGCCACTGGTGCGGGAGTCAACGGTGTTGGCGGGATGTCGCCGATCTGGGACAGGGACGAAGACTTCTCTCCTGATTTCGAGGAGATTGCGGCTGGAACGTCGATGTTCGAGAAGCGCTATGCACCGGTCGTGCTGACGTGTCAGA